>NZ_VIUM01000009.1:0-293272 GCF_007828315.1 Burkholderia sp. SJZ089
CTGGGCACCCGCAAACTTCATCATCTACTCGCGCCGGTTCTGGGCGAGTGTGGCATCAAGCTGGGCCGAGACCGGCTGTTCGATGTCCTGCGCGCTGCTCGGCTGCTGGTCGTGCCGCCTCGGGCTTATCACAAGACCACCCACAGCCATCACCGCTTTCGGCGTCACCCGAATTTGCTGAAAGCCGGGCCAGAGCAAGTCGTGCCCCAAGCGCCCGAGCAGGTTTGGGTCGCGGATATCACCTATCTGCCCACGGCTGGACCCTTCGTGTATCTGAGCTTGGTCACGGATGCGTTCTCACGCAAGATCGTCGGCTATCACGTCCATGACAGCTTGCAGGCCGAACAGGTCGGCCAGGCGCTCCAGATGGCCCTGCGCACGCGTCGCAGTCGCGCCTCGCTTATCCACCATTCCGATCGCGGCATTCAATATTGCTCAACCTATTACCAGGAGATTCACCGGCGTCACGGCCTGCGCTGCTCGATGACGGATGGCTACGACTGCTATCAGAACGCGCTGGCCGAGCGGGTCAATGGCATCTTGAAAGGTGAATTCTTATTGCATCGCCCCGCCGACTTGGATCAAGCCAAGAAGATGGTCGAACAGTCGGTGCATATCTACAACCATGAGCGGCCACATAGCGCCCTCAAATACAAAACGCCCGATGCGGTGCATCGGGCGTTCTAGCGTCTAACACTGTCAACCTATTTCAGGACTTGACAGGTGCGGCAGGGATCGGCCGGTGCCCGTCCTCCCCGGCAACCCTCCGCGCTTCGGTATACCATCGCGAAACCGCTAAACCCCATGAGCCATCCCATGAGCGACCTGTCCGCCTTCCCGATCACGAAAAAATGGCCGGCGCAGCACCCCGACCGCATCCAGCTCTACTCGCTGCCCACGCCCAACGGCGTCAAGGCCTCGATCGCGCTGGAGGAACTGGGCCTGCCCTACGAGCCGCACCTGGTGCGCTTCGACACCAACGACCAGTTCTCGCCGGAGTTCCTGTCGCTGAACCCGAACAACAAGATCCCCGCGCTGATCGACCCGAACGGCCCCGGCGGCAAGCCGCTCGGCCTGTTCGAATCGGGCGCGATCCTGCTCTACCTGGCCGAGAAGACCGGCCAGTTGCTGCCGGCCGATCCGGCCGCGCGCTACCAGACCATCCAGTGGCTGATGTTCCAGATGGGCGGGATCGGGCCGATGTTCGGCCAGCTCGGTTTCTTCCACAAGTTCGCCGGGCGCGAGTACGAGGACAAGCGCCCGCGCGAGCGCTACGTCGGTGAATCGAAGCGGCTGCTCGGCGTGCTGGAGACGCGGCTGGCCGCCAGCACCTGGATCGCCGGCGACGAATACACCATCGCCGACATCGCCACCTTCCCGTGGGTACGCAACCTGATCGGCTTCTACGAGGCGCGCGAGCTGGTGGAGTTCGAGCACTTCCCGAACGTGGCGCGCGCGCTGGAGGCCTTCGTGGCACGGCCGGCCGTGCAGCGCGGCCTGACCATCCCGGCGCGCGACTGACACGCGCCCTGCCCGGCCGTCGCGCTCGCGGCGGCGGCCGGCGCTTCGGGCGGGCCCGGTGCCCGCCCCTCCATCATGGCTTCGAAGCCTTCGCGTAGAGCGTCGAATCGGCGAAGCGATCGGTGTCGAGCACACGCCCGATCAGGATCAGCGCGGTCCGCTCGATCGCGGTGCCGGCAATCTTTCCCACGATATCGGCCAGCGTGCCCGTCACGCGCGTCTCGTCCGGCCAACTGGCGCGATACACCACCGCGATCGGGCAATCGTCGCCGTAATGCGGGCGCACTTCCTCGACGATCCTCGCCAGATGGCGCACGCCCAGATGGATCGCCAGCGTCGCGCGATGCGCGGCCAGCCCGCCCAGCGCCTCGCCCTCGGGCAGGGTGGTCTTGCCCGCGTAGCGCGTCAGGATCACCGTCTGCGCCACCTCGGGCAGGGTCAGCTCGACGCCGAGCGTGGCAGCGCAAGCCGCCGTGGCCGTCACCCCCGGCACGATCTCGTAGGGAATCCCGAGCGCCTTGAGGCGCCGGATCTGCTCGCCGATCGCGCCGTACAGCGAGGGGTCGCCGGAATGCACGCGTGCCACGTGCTCGCCGCGCGCGTGCGCCGCGCCCAGCAGCGCGACGATCGCATCGAGATCGAGCTCGGCGGTATTGACCACCGTGTGGGCCTGATGGCCGTCGAGCACGGCCTCGGGCACCAGTGAGCCCGCGTAGAGGATCACCGGGCAACTGCGCACCAGGCGCTGGCCCTTCACCGTGATCAGCTCGGGGTCGCCCGGCCCGGCGCCGATGAAATACACCGTCATCTGTGGTTTTCTCCTTGGGTTCCTTCGCTTGTCGCAGCGCCGGCGCCGGTCGCGCCGCGCCGGCCTGGCTTCATGCCTGGCGCAGCGCGGCGAGCGCCTGTGCCAGCGCGGCGGGATCGTCGAAGGCGCGATCGGCCTCGGGCAGCGCGGGGCGCTCGATCATCAGCACCGGCAGGCGCCGCTCGCGCGCCACCTCGAGCTTGGCCTCGGTGGCCGCGCCGCCGCTCATCTTGCTGACCAGCACGTCGACGCCGAGCAGGGCGAACAGCGCGCGCTCGTCCTCGAGCTTGAACGGGCCGCGCGCCGCGATCACCCGCGCGCGCGCATTGCCCGGATGCGCGTCGAGGCAGCGAATCACCCAATGCTGATGCGCGGGGATCTCGTCGAGATGCGCGAGCGGCTCGCGGCCCAACGTGAAGAAGGGCCGCCGATACGGCGCCAGCGCGGCCGTCAAGGCGTCCCAGCCGCTGACCATGCGCCAGTCGTCGCCCTCGCGCGCCCGCCAGGCCTCGCGGCGCAGCGCCCACAACGGCGTGCCGGTGGCGCGGCAGGCCTCGGCCGCATTGGCGCTGATGCGCGCCGCATAGGGATGGGTCGCGTCGACCACCAGGCCGATGCCGGCCTCGCTCAGCCAGGCGGCCAGCCCCTCGGCGCCGCCGAAGCCGCCCACGCGCACCGCGCAGGCCAGGTCCTCGGGCACCTTGCCGAGCCCGGCGAGACTGTAGACGTCGGTGGCGGCCAGCGTGCGCGCGAGCTTGAGCGCCTCGCCGGTGCCGCCCAGCAGCAGCACGCGCATCAGGCAGCCTCCCCGATTGGCTTGCGGACCTCGTACAGCGTGACCGGCAAGGCCTGCCGCCAGGTATCGAAACCACCGAGCGGCGCCGCATTGGCCAGCGCGATACGCGTGAGCGCCCCGCCGTGCTGCTCGCGCCAGGCCAGCAGCGCGGTCTCGGCCTGCAGGGTCACCGCGTTCGCCACCAGCCTGCCGCCCGGTTTCAGCGCGGCCCAGCAGGCGGCCAGCACGCCCGCCTCGCTGCCACCCCCGCCGATGAAGATCGCGTCGGGCGCCGCCAGCCCGGCCAGCACCTCGGGCGCGCGGCCCGCGACGATCGCCAGGCCCGGCACGCCGAGCCGCTCGCGATTGAAGGCGATGGTCTCGCGGCGCTCGGCATCGGCCTCGATCGCGATCGCCGCGCAGGATGGATGCGCGCGCATCCATTCGATGCCGATCGAGCCCGAGCCGGCGCCGACATCCCACAGCAGCTCGCCCGGCGTCGGCGCGAGCCGCGCCAGCGTGATCGCGCGCATGTCGCGCTTGGTCAGTTGTCCGTCGTGTCGATAGGCCTCGTCGGGCAGGCCCGGCGTGAGCGGCAGCGGTGGCGTGTCGGCCGCGCGCACGCAATCGAGCGCCACCAGGTTCAGCGCGGCCACCGTCCCGGCGCGCCAGCCCTGGGCAAGCGAGTCGATGCGCCGTTCGGCCGGGCCGCCCAGGTGCTCGAACACGCTGAGCCGCGTGGCGCCGTAACCGGCCTCGGTGAGCAGCCGCGCGAGCGCGGCCGGCGTGTTGCCGTCGGCGCTGAGCACCAGCAGGCGCCGGCCGTGATGCAGTTGCCGCATGAGCGTGGCCAGCGGCCGGCCCACGCAGGACAGTACCTCCACCTCCTGCAGCGCCCAGCCCAGCCGCGCGGCCGCCAGCGAAACCGAGGACGGCGCCGGCAACACACGCAGTTCCTCGGCCGGCAGTTGCCGCGCCAGCGTCGCGCCGATGCCGTAGAACATCGGGTCGCCGCTGGCCAGCACGCAGGTGGGCTCGGGTCGCCGCGCCAGCAGCGCCGCGATCTCGAACGGCCTCGGCCAGGGCTCGCGGCGCGCGCGCAGGCAGCCCGGCAGCATCGCCAGGTGACGCTCGCCGCCGACCACCACCGCCGCGTCGATCAGCGCGCGCCGGGCCCGCTTGCCGAGTCCCTCGAAACCGTCGTCGCCGATGCCGATCACCGTCAGCCACGCCGTCATGCCCTGCTCTCCATGCCTGTCCCACCCTCGTCCGATCGCTGTCCCCGATACGCCCGGCCCGCCTCGCGCGGGCACGCGCGGCGTATCTCGGCCAGGTGAAAGCAGGCATAATACAGCCTCGTTCGCCGGCACCCAATCCGCCCGAAAGCAGCCTGACGAGCCCGATGGCTTGCCCGCCGGCGGTTTTCGACACGCTGCCCGGGCAAGGCGCGGCGTGCCTCGCGGCGCTGCCGCCGGCACGCGCCGCGAGTGCCCCGGCCCTTGCCGGCCCGGCATCGCGATTTGATCCGGTGCGCTTTTTTATCCGTTCCTTGCCGTCCCAGAGCCCGCCCCTTTCCCCCACCCCACTGCCTGCCGATCGGCCGGCCGGGCACGCGCGCGCCGTCGATGCGCCGGCCGGCCCGCGTCCGAGCGCCTGCCCGGGCCTGGTGCGGGTTGTCGCGACCGGCGACGGCGGCCTGTGCCGCGTGCGGCTGCCGGGTGGCCGGCTCGACGCGGCCGCGGCCCGGGCGCTGGCGGCAGCGGCGCGCGAACACGGCTCGGGCGTGCTCGACGCGACCAACCGCGCCAACCTGCAGATCCGCGGCGTGCGCGCCGGCCACGAGACGGCGCTGGCCGCCGCGCTGATCGAGGCGGGGCTGGGCCCGCGCGAGGACGACACCACGAACCCCGGCAGCCGTGCAGGCCAGCGGCCGGATCTCGCCGCCGCCGCGCTGCGCGACGACGTCCGCAATGTGATGCTGAGCCCTGCCGCCGGCCGCGATCCGGCCGCGCTGGCGGACACGCGCGCGCTCGGCGCCGCCCTGCTCGACCGACTGCAGGGCGAACCGCGTTTTGCCGCGCTGTCGCCGAAATGCTCGCTGTCGATCGACGGCGGCGAAGCCCTGGCCGAACTCGCGCATCCGCACGACCTGTGGTTCTCGGCCTATCGCGATGCGAGCGGCGCCCTGCGCTACGCCTTCGGGCTGGCCGGCCATGCGCCGGTGGCGGCCGACGACCCGCCGGCGCTGGCCTCGGTCGCGCCCGAACAGGTGGTGGACTGCGCGCATGCGCTGCTGCTGGCCTTCCTCGAACTGGCGCCGAAGGACGCCAGGCGGATCCGCGACGCGCTCGCGAGCCTGAGCGCCGAGCAGTTGCTCGCGCACGCCGCCGCGCGGCTGATGCCTGCCCCGCGGCACGACGCGGCGCTCAGGCAATGGCGCCGCGCGCCGGCCGATCTCGCTCGTCGCTTCGGCATCCACGACGAAATGAATGCCGCCACGCGCCAGCTCGGCGGCCAGGTTCCGCTCGGCCGGCTCGATGCGGCGACACTCGAGGCGCTGGCGGCACTCGCCGAGCGCGACGGCGACGGCACGCTGCGCTTCACGCCCTGGCAAGGCGTGCTGCTGCCGGCCGTGCGCGAGCCGGCAGCCGAAGCCGCGCTGGCCTCGCTGGCCGCGCTCGGCGTGGTCTGCACCGCCGACGCGCCGCTGGCGCACCTGGTGGCCTGCGCCGGCAGCACCGGCTGCGCGCGCGCCCAGGCCGACACCAAGGCCGACGCGCGGGCCCTGGCCGCGCGCCTGGCCGAACACGGCGCCGCGCCGCTGGAACTCCACCTGAGCGGCTGCCCGCGCGCCTGCGCGCAGCCCTGGCCCGCCGCCGCGACCCTCCTCGCGGTGGACCCGGGCCGCTACGACCTTTACCGGCGCGACGGCGGCAGCGGCTTCGGCCGGCTCGCCGCGCGCCATCTGACGATCGACCAAGCCGCCGCGATGCTCGCCGCATCGCCGCGCCATCAGGACTGAACCGAATGCTCGACTACCTTCGCGACGGCCAGGAAATCTACCGGCAATCGTTCGCGACGATCCGCTCGGAAGCCGATCTCTCGGCGATCCCCGCCGACCTCGAAAAACTCGCCGTGCGCGTGATCCATGCCTGCGGCATGGTCGACATCGTCGCCGACCTGCGCTTCTCGGCCGGTGCCGGCCAGGCCGGCCGGGACGCGCTGGCCGCCGGCGCGCCGATCCTCTGCGATGCGCGCATGGTGGCCGAGGGCATCACGCGCGCGCGCCTGCCGGCCGCCAACCCGGTGCGCTGCACGCTCGGCGAGGCCGAGGTGCCGGCGCTGGCCGCGCAACTCGGCAACACCCGCTCGGCGGCCGCGCTCGAATTGTGGCGGCCCTGGCTGGCCGGCAGCGTGGTGGTGATCGGCAATGCGCCCACCGCGCTGTTCCATCTGCTCGACATGCTCGATGCCGGCGCGCCGAAGCCGGCCCTGATCCTCGGCTTCCCGGTCGGCTTCATCGGCGCGGCCGAGTCGAAGGCGGCGCTGGCCGCCGACAGCCGCGGCGTGCCCTACGTGGTGGTGAACGGCCGCCGCGGCGGCAGCGCGATGGCGGCGGCCGCCGTCAATGCCCTGGCGACGGAGGTCGAATGAGCCACGGCGAGACTCGCTCCGCAGCGAGCCGGCAGGGCGCCGCGCACGGCCGCCTGTTCGGCATCGGCGTCGGCCCCGGCGACCCGGAGCTGCTGACCCTGAAGGCGGTGAGGCACCTGCGCGCCGCGCCGGTGGTGGCCTACTTCGTCGCCAAGGGCAAGAAGGGCAATGCCTACGGCATCGTCGAGGCGCATCTGCACGAGGCGCAGCTGCAATTGCCGCTGGTCTACCCCGTCACCACCGAGGCGCTCGAGCCGCCGCTCAGCTACGAGCGCGTGATCGCCGACTTCTACGACACGGCGGCCGAGGTGGTGGCCGCGCATCTCGATGCCGGGCGCGATGTCGCCGTGATCTGCGAGGGCGACCCGTTCTTCTACGGCTCCTACATGTACCTGCACGACCGGCTCGCGCATCGCTACGACACCGAGGTGGTGCCCGGCGTGTGCTCGATGCTGGGCGGCGCGGCCGTGCTCGGCGTGCCGCTGGTCTATCGCAACCAGACGCTCTCGGTGCTCTCCGGCGTGCTGCCCGAGGACGAGCTGCGCGCGCGGCTGGCCAAGGCCGACGCGGCGGTGGTGATGAAGCTGGGCCGCAATTTCGACAAGGTGCGGCGCGTGCTCGACGAGCTGGGCCTGGCCGGCCGCGCGCGCTACGTCGAGCGCGCCACCATGGCCAGCCAGCGCATCGTGCCGCTGGCCGAGGTCGATCCGATGGCCTCGCCCTACTTCTCGCTGCTGGTGGTGCCGGGGGAAAAATGGCAAGGCTGACGGTGGCGCCGGCGATCGTGGTGCTCGGCGCGGGCGCGCTGCCGGTGGCCGAGCGGATCCGCGCGCGCTACCAGGGCGCGACGATCCACGCGCTGGCGGGCCGCGCCGAGGGCGACGTGGCGTTCAGCGAGCTCGGCGCCCACCTGCGCGCGCTCTATGCGCGCGGCAACCCGGTGGTGGCACTGTGCGCGGCCGGCATCGTGATCCGCTGCGTGGCGCCCTGCCTGGCCGACAAGGGCGTCGAGCCGCCGGTGCTGGCGGTGGCCGAGGACGGCAGCGCGGTGGTGCCGCTGCTGGGCGGGCTGACCGGCGTGAACCTGCTGGCGCGCGAGATCGCCGAGACGCTCGGCATCGCGCCGGCCATCACCACCAGCGGCGAGCTGCGCTTCGGCGCCTGCGTGCTCAATCCGCCCGAAGGGTATGCGCTCGCCGATATCGGTGCCGGCAAGCGCTTCGTTTCCGATCTGCTGGCCGGCGCGAGCACGCGCGTGGACGGCGCCGCGCCCTGGCTCGAGGGCGTCGCGCTGCCGGTCGACGCGGCCGGCTCGCATGCGATCCGCGTCACGCCCCGACGCGCCGGCGGCGCCGGCTCCGGCGAGTTGCTGATCCATCCGCGCAGCGTGGTGGTGGCGCTGGCCGAAGGGTTCGCACATCAGGCCGAATCGCTCGCCGCGCCGGCCCGCGCCGATCACGAAGCCGGCAGCAATCCGCTGGCGCGCCGGATACTCGACGCGCTCGCGGCCGCGGATCTCTCGCCGCTCGCGCTGGCGGCGCTGGTCGCGCCGCGCCAATGCATGCGCGAGGCAGCGCTGGCGCGAGCCGCGCGCGAGCTCGGCGTGCCGCTGCGCTTCGTCGCCAGCGAGGCCGCCACGGCCGACGCCGCCGCCCTGCTCGGTGCCGCGCTCGCGGCCGGGTCGATCGACGCGAGCCCGGCAATCACACTCAGCGACGACGACGGCAAGCCTTCGACGTCCCTCGCGATCGCGATCGCCGAAGCCCCCGTCGACGCCAACCGGCTCGGCCAGGCGCGCGGCTCGCTGACGGTACTCGGCCTCGGCCCCGGCCGTGCCGACCTGCTGGCGCCGGCCGCGCGCCTCGCGCTGGCCGAGGCCACCGACATCCTCGGCTACGCCACCTACGTGCGCATGGCCGGTCCGTTCCGCGCCGACCAGCGCGTGCACGAAACCGACAATCGCGAGGAACTGCAGCGCGCGCGCCATGCCTTCGAGCTGGCCGCGCAGGGGCGCCGCGTGGCGATGGTGTCCTCGGGCGACCCGGGCGTGTTCGCGATGGCGGCGGCGGTGCTGGAAGCGCTCGACGGCGCCGGCGAGCCGGCTTGGGACGAGGTCGCGCTGGAGGTGGTGCCCGGCGTGTCCGCCGCGTTCGCCACCGCGGCCGAGGCCGGCGCGCCGCTCGGCCACGACTTCTGCGTGATCTCGCTGTCGGACAACCTCAAGCCCTGGGGCGTGATCGAGGAACGACTCGCGCTGGCCGCGCGCGCCGACCTGGTGATGGCCTTCTACAACCCGATCTCGAAGGCGCGGCCCTGGCAGCTCGATCGCGCCCTGGAGATCCTGCGCGAGATCCGCGCCGCCGACACGGTGGTGGTGCTCGGTCGCGACGTCGGCCGGCCCGGCGCGAGCCTGCGCAGCCTCACGCTGGGCGAGCTGCGCGCGGCCGACGTCGACATGCGCACCATGGTGATCGTCGGCTCCTCGAAGACGCGGCGCTTCGCCCGCGCCGAACGCGAGTGGATCTACACACCGCGCTTCTACGACTGAAACGATCGGCATGAAAAAACGGCCGGCGCCGCGCGATGCGGAGCCGGCCGTTGCTTTTCACGACGGCTTCGGGGCGCGCCTCAGGCGCCCGGCGCCAGCCCGTCGATCATCACCTGCCGATGCCCCTGCGAGCAGGGCTCGATCCGCGCCCTCACGCCGAACACCTCGGCCAGGCTTTCCGAGGTCACCACCTCGGCCGGTTCGCCGAAGCGCTCGATGCGCCCGCGATGCAGCAGCATGGCGCGATCGCAGGCGCGCATCGCCGCGTTGATGTCGTGCAGCACCACCACGGTGGCGATGCCGCGTTCGCGCGTGAGCTCGCGCAGCACCTGCATCACATGGAACTGGTGGTTGAGGTCGAGCGCCGACAGCGGCTCGTCGAGCAGCAGCACCTGCGGATCGCGCACCAGCGCCTGCGCGATGCCGACCAGTTGCCGCTGGCCGCCCGACAGCTCGTCGAGCGAACGCGCCGCCAGCGCGCCGATCCCGAGCCGCGCCAGCACCGCGTGCGCGATCGCCAGGTCGCCGGCCGGCGGCTGGCCGCGCAAGGCCGCGTCGCGCGTGGCGCGGCGCGCCACCAGCACCGATTCGAGCACCTGCAGGCGCACCCCGGCCGGCAGCGCCTGGGGCAGGTAGACCACGCTGTGCGAGCGCGCGCTGCGCGCCGACAGCGCCAGCGTCTCGCCGTCCAGCGTGAGCCGCCCGGCGCTGGGGGTGGTGAGCCCGGCCAGCACGCGCAGCAAGGTGGACTTGCCGCTGCCGTTGGGCCCCAGCAGCGCGGTGATCATGCCGCGCGGCAAGGGCCCGGCCGACAGCTCGCGCGGTACCTCGCGGCGGCCGTAGCGCACCGATACGCCGTGAATCGCAAGTCCCTTCATTGCGCGGCTCCCTGCGAACGCACCACGATCGCCAGGAACAGCGGAATCCCCACCAGCGCCGTGACGATGCCCACGGGGATCAGCACGCCCGGCACGATCAGCTTGGAGGCGATCGAGGCCAGCGACAGCATCAGCGCCCCGCACAGCAGGCTGCCGGGCAGGTAGAAGCGATGGTCCTCGCCGAACACGGTGCGCGCGATATGCGGCGCGATCAGGCCGACGAAGCCGATGGTGCCGACGAAGGACACCGCCAGCGCCGACAGCACCGCCACCCGCAGCAGGGTACCGAGCCGCAGGCGCCGCACGTCGATGCCGAAGCTGGCCGCGCGCTCCTCGCCCAGCCGCAGCGCGGTGAGCGCCCAGGCATTGCGCATCGACAGCGGCAGCGCCACGGCCAGCGCCGCCGCGAGCACGCCGATCTTCTGCCAGTCGGCGCGCGCCAGCGAGCCCAGCGTCCAGAACACCAGGCCCTGCAGCGCATCGGCCGAGGCGATGAACTGCATCAGCTCGACCAGCGCATGGAACGAGAACACCAGCGCGATCCCCATCAGCACCACGCCGGCCGTGCTCATGCCGCGCCAGCGCGCCACCAGGTCCAGCAGCATCGCCGAGCCGAAGGCGAACACGAAGGCGTTGGCCGAGATCAGCCAGGTCTGCGGGATGTGCGGCAGCGTCAAGTCGAGCACGATCGCCAGCGAGGCACCGAAGGCGGCCGCCGCCGACACGCCGAGCGTGTAGGGGCTGGCCAGCGGATTGTTGAGGATGGTCTGCATCTCCGCGCCCGACAGGCCGAGCGCGGCGCCCACCACCAGCGCCATCACCGCGTAGGGCAGGCGGATCTGCCAGACGATCACGAGGTTGGCCGGATCGGCCTGCGCGGGCGCGAACACGGTGCGCAGCAGCGTGGCCAGCGGCAGGCCCGAGGGGCCCGAGCCGAGGTCGAACAGCAGCGAGCCGGCGATCAGCAGGCTCACCGCCACCAGGCACAGCGCGCGGCGCCGCGTCAGGCGCGCGTAGGCGCGACGCGCCTCGCCGTGGTCGGGCACGGGCGCGTCGGCGGCGAGATGTTGCGAGCCGGCCGCGGCCGACGCCGCCGCCGCGCCCGGCGCGGGCGCGCTCATCGCGCCGCCTGCTGGCCGGCGGCCGGCAGCGGCGTGTCGACCCATTCGGTGCCCGTCACCGGCACCGCCAGGAAGCGCCGGTACAGCTCGGCCTGGGTCGCCTTGACGTCGAGCGCCTTGAAGCGATCCGGGTAGAACCACTTCGCGAAGGCCTCGATCGCGATGATGTTGTAGGGCGAGTCGTAGTAGTCGTGGGCGATGCCGTGCACGCGGCCCTCGTGGATCGCCTTGATGGTGTCGAAGCCGGGCCGCGCCACCAGTTGCGCGAGGCTGGCGCGCGCGTCCTGCTCGCCGGTCTGCGCGCCGAAGCGCAGCGAGGCCAGCCCCGGCTTGGTGCGCGAGCCGGTGGCGATATAGACGTCGGGCCGCGAGGCGATGATCTGCTCCATGCTCAGGTCGCCGAGCACGCCGGGCAGCAGGTCCGCCGCGATATTGCGGCCGCCCGCGGCACTGATGAATTCTCCGAAGTTGCCCTTGCCGGCGGTGTGGCAGCAGCCTGCATCCCACACGCCCGCCAGCATGTCGATGAACACCTTGGGCCGCTGCGCCTCGGGAATCGCGCCGACCACCTGCTGCACGCGCGCCAGGTGCTGCTGGTAGAAGGCGAGGTAGTCGCTGGCGGCCTGCTCGCGATGCAGCACCTGGTCCACGTCGACGAGCACGGCGGCTCGCTGCGCATCGTGATTCGGGATGGCGGGCCGGGCTTGCCGGACCCGGCGCTGCTCGAGCGCGTGTTCGAGCCTTACTTCCGGGCGGGCGGCCGCGAAGGTCGGCCGGCGCCGGAAGGTACCGGGCTGGGGCTGACCATCGCGCGCGGCATCGCCACCGCGCATGGCGGCACGCTGGCGCTGAAGAATCGCGTCGAAGACGGGCGGATCGCGGGGCTCGACGCGGCGCTGGTGTTGCCGAGGTAGCCGGCTCGCACCAGCGCCGCGATTCGCTAGCGTCGAGCGCCCTCAATCGCCGGTCGGCGCGCGACGGTACCTGGCCACATACTTCGCCTGGGCAATGACTTTCCCATGCATCTGATAGGCGACGACAGCGGGACTCGCCGCCGGAGCCACATCGATTCGCGCCACGTCGAGCGCGGACGCCGTCACGACATATCGATGCGATTCCCCCTTGGGCGGGCACGGTCCACCGTATGCGGATTCGCCGAAATCCGTCAAGGTCTCGACCGCGCCCGCCGGCAAACGCTTCGGATTGCCGGAAGCACCGCTTTCGAGCGACGATTCGGAAGGCGGGATGTTGACGACCGCCCAATGCGTCCAGCCCAGTCCTCCGGTCGGCGCATCGGGGTCGAAAATCGTCACGACCAGGCTCTTCGTGCCGCGCGGAACGTGAGCCCATGAAATGCGTGGCGATACGTTCTCCCCGTGACAGCCGAAACCTCCATACACCTGCTGATTCGAAAAGTACCCGTCGCGCAGGCCGTCGACCTCGATCGTGAACGACTCCGCGCGGGCTGCCGCGGGGGTCAGCGCCAGCGCAACGAACGCGCATGCGATGACGGACAGGGAAGTCTTCGCTCTCACGGTCAGTAGTCCCATACCACCGGCACGAAATGGAAGCCCTGGCCCTGCCTGGCCACGTGACCGATGGAGGGGAACGCGACGTGCGCGGCGGCCAGCAGGGCGCCGGTTTCGGCGGCTTCGTCGAGTAGCGCGACACGCACCTGCGCCGCCTCTTCGGGATCGTGCTCGAAGCCGTTCTGCCAGTCGGGATGGTCGAAGTTGACCTGGAAGATCGCATCGCCGACGAACGTCAGTTTTTCGCCGCCGGATGCCACGTCCACCACGCAGTGCCCCGGCGTGTGCCCGCCCGTCACGCGCGCCGACACACCCTTGGCCACTTCCACCGCCTGATCGAACTGGACGATGTTTTCGCCGTAGATCTCCACGAAGGTCGCGGCCGCCTTGCGCAGGGCGGGAGGCACGGTCTCCGGCATCACCGTCTTGCTGAAGTCCGGATCCTGCCAGAACGCCACTTCCCTGGCCGACACGTGAATGCGAACGTCCGGGCGCAGCCTGGCCTTGACGCCGGCAACGTTCAGGCCGCCGACGTGGTCCATGTGCATGTGCGTGATCACGATGTCGGTAATCGCGGCCAGGTCGATACCGGCCGATTCCAGGCGCATCACCGCCCGGCCGGCGCGCGTGAAATAGTCGAAACCGTCGCCCACGCCGGAGTCGATCAGGATCAGCCGGTCGCCGCTGCGCACCAGCGCGATATTCAGCGCCCAGTCGAACATGTCACGCTGCAGGAAACGGCCGTCGAACCATGCGTTGCGCTCGGCTTCGCCGACGTTGGTCGACATGGTGGAGGTGGGCAGCGGCAGGACGCCGTCGCTGATCAGCACGACGTCGAGCTCGCCCACGCGCACGGCGTAGCGGGAAGACACGAGCTCGCCTGCCTCTTGCCCGCCGAGCCTGGCGATGACCGGCCGCACATTGCGAATTGTTTCGCTCATTTTCAATCGTCCAGTTGAGTCGTTACGGTGAGCCGCGCTGCACCGCGCGATGCGCTTCGCCGGCACGGCCACGAGTGTCGCGCGCTTCGTTTTCCTGCTTGTCGAAAGCGCGCGTGACAGATAGTAGTCAGCGGGAGCGAACGCCAGTAGCACCGCGAATGCCCACCCGACGTTGTCCGGACGACAACAATCCACCGTGGATGGACGCAGGCGCCTGAGGGTCGATCTCGCTGCCAGCTTGCGAGTTCGCCGCCGACGCAGGACGCCCCAACTTCGCATCGACGCTACTGGCTGCGCGCCGCGCCTCGAGCGCGGCGCCCGGCGTGTCAGACTGATCGATTCCCGGCGTGTGCCGCGCCGGACCTGTCCATCACGGGCCGCCCGCGCCCCGCTCTCGCGCTCGCCATGATTCGCCTCGATTCCCATCTGCTGCTCGATCCGCCGCCCTATCCGGACCACGGTTACGCGCGGCTCGCCGATCGTCTCAAGCACCTGCTCGCCACGCGCGGCGACCTGCTGTTCATCCAGGCCGAGGCGATGCTCGCGCTGGAGGCGGTGGCGACCAGCCTGGCGCGGCCCGGCCTGGTGGCGCTCAATGTCGTCACCAGTCCCTACGGCGCCTGGTTCGGCGCGTGGCTGCGGCGCGGCGGCGCCAGCGTGCACGAGGTCGCGGCGGAAGCGGGACAGGCGATCGAGATCGAGGCCGTGGCGGCCGCCGCCGAGGCGCTCGGGCACATCGACCTGCTGGCCGCCGTGCATGCCGAATCGTCGACGGGCGCGCTGAACCCGCTCGCGGCGCTGGCCGCGCTGGCGCGTTCGCGCGATGCGCTGTGCGTGGTGGATGCGGTGGCCTCGGTCGGCGGCCACGAGCTGGCACTCGACGCGCTGGGGGTCGATATCGCCGTGATCGGCCCGCAGAAGGCGCTGGCCGGGCCAGCCGGCATCTCGGCGGTGGCGCTCAACGCGCGCGCCTGGGAGCGGCTGGCCGCGCCCGCCGATGCGGCGCCTTCCAGCCTGTCGCTGGCCGGGCTGCGCCGCGACTGGCTCGACCGCGGCCGCGGCGCGCTGCCGGGCACGCCCGCGCCGCTCGAATTCCATGCACTGGAAGCCGCGCTCGACCGGATCGAGGCGGAAGGCATCGCGCAGACCGTCGCGCGTCATGCACGGGCCGCGCGCGCCTGCCGCGACGCATTGCGCGCGCTCGGCGTGAGGCCCTGGATCGCGCGCGACGAGGCCGCCTCGGCGCTGGTCACCACCGCGCCGGTGCCGCCCGGCATCGACGGCGCGCTGCTGATCTCGCATGCGCGCCGCCACGGTGTCGAGCTCACGCCCGGCGTCGGCGAGATCGCCCCGCGCGTGCTGCGCCTGAACCACACCGGCCTGCGCGCGACCGAGGACGCCGTGCACGCGAGCATCGTCGCCTACGGCAGCGCGCTCGAACAGCAGCGGCATCCCGTCGATCTCGACGCGGCGGGCCAGGCCATCACCGAGGCCTACGCGGCCGCGTGAGCACGACGCTCGACGTCGCCCCCGCCCTCGTCAGGCCCCCACTGAATAACGCAAGGCATCGCAGGCATCGGGATCGGTCCAGGCCGGAAACAGGCTGGACGGGTCGTCGAAGCCGTCGGCGATGCGCGCGGCCAGCGCGGGGTTGCGCTGGGCCGCGCCGAACAGGCCCAGCACGTGCGGCGCCGGCGCCATCAGCAGGGAATTGCTCCACTGCACCGTGTAGACGGCCTCGCGCCAGTAGGCGGCGAACGTCGACAACATCCAGTCATGGCCGAACGGCAGGCTGCCGCGCGCGCTGATCGAGGCCACGTAGCTCGCGCTGCACTTGACCGCGCTGTTCGCGCCCTGCCCCGTGATCGGATCGTGCAGCACCACCGCGTCGCCCATGCCGAGCACGGCGCGCCCGGAAGGCAGGATGGCGATCGGATGACGCACGGTGGGCGTGACCGAGCCGGTCAGCGTGCCGTTCGCGTCGGTCAGCTCGACATAACGGCAGGCATCGAGCTCCCAGGGCGTGAAGCGCCGCAGCAGTTCGAGCGAACGGCTCAGGTGGGCGGTGGCCGAGCGCACGTCGCGCCAGCGGTCCAGCGGGCCGCCCGGCACGGCCTCGAACACCGCCACGTGGCAGGGCCCGGAATGCGTCAGCGCCGGCATCACGAAAATCTCGCCGGCCCCCGGCACGACATTGAAACTGACCGCGTCGGCGGGCCCGACGCGGCCGTCGCAATGCAGGAAGGTCAGTGCGAGCGAGCGCTGCGGCCCGCGGAACACCGAGCGCACCGCGTCGCGCTCGAACAGTTGGCCGAGCTCGCCCTTGCCGGTGGCCACCAGCACCAGCTCGTGCGAGGCGGCCAGCTCCTCCAGCATCGCCACGTCGGCGGTGGCGATGCGCACCTCGGCCCCCTTGGCGCGCACGCTGCGCAAGGCGGCGGCGAACTTGATGCGCTGGTCGATCGCGGCCGCACCGCGCGTGAGCGCCCCGCGCCAGGCGATCGCCTTGCCGTTCGGGCTGTGTGGATCGGCCACCGCGAAGCCGATCGCGTTGATCGGCGGACAGGCGTCGCGGCCATGCTCGATGCCGGCCTCGCGCTCGAGCCGCAAGGCGCTGCCGAACAGGCACTGGCTCGACATCACGCGGCCGCGCTCGACGTCGTCCGCATCGCGCTCGGCCACCAGCGTGACCGCGTGCCCGCGCGCGAGCAGCGCCAGGCTGGTCTGCAGGCCCGCCTGCCCCGCACCGACCACCGCGATCCTGCGGCTGGCTCCCGCGGGCAGGGGCTTGTCCACTTCCTTCATTCCATGACTCCGTCTCTTCGTTCAGCGGCGGGCGCCATGCCCGACCTTGCGGGGGCGTCGCGCGCTGGTGTTGTTGCGTGTACCTGATGCTGAACACGCGAGAGCCGGCGATTATTCCGCTCGATCGGCAGAATTCGGAACAGCGGTTCGAAACGGAAAGGACGACAGCAGGGAAGACGGAAGGCGCGGCGGGAAGCGAGGGAAAGCGAGGGGAATGGTCAGCGGATTGCCCGGCTCATCGTCGCGGCATCGGCGATGCTTCGGATACCGATGTGCTTCGACGAAGCAGGATGGCTCGGTTCGAGGTCCGCGCCGGCTAGCACCGCGCCGGTGCGGCGTGCCGGCGTGGACGAACCGGGCAGGCGGCGGCATGCATCGCGCGCCGCCGCCAGAGGGGAAGCCAACAAGGAAGCGGGGAAAAGCCGGCTCAGCGCACCAGGCCGCGCGCGGCGAGATTGCGGAACAAGGCGCGCGTGCCGAATTCCCAGGGCGCGACCTCGGTGCACAGCGAGACGCGATTGACCAGCGCGCCCAGCGAGGCCGTCGAGATCCGCACGCTGTCGCCCAGGTGGTGCGTGAAGCCGGCACCGGCCTGGTCGCGATCCTGGATCGGCGAGAACATGGTGCCGAGGAACAGCATGAAGCCGTCCGGGTATTGATGGTGCGTGCCGCAGGTCTGCGCGACCAGGTCGAGCGGATCGCGGCTGATCTCGGACATGTGGCTCACGCCGTCGAGCACGAAGCCGTCCTCGCCCTCGATGCGCAGCGCGACCGAGGCCTGGCGTACCGTGTCGATCGTGAAGCGCGTGTCGAACAGGCGCACGAAGGGGCCGATCGCGCAGGAGGCGTTGTTGTCCTTGCACTTGCCCAGCAGCAGCGCCGAGCGGCCCTCGACGTCGCGCAGGTTGACGTCGTTGCCGAGCGTGGCGCCCACCGCCGCGCCGCGCGCATTGACGGCCAGCACCACCTCGGGCTCGGGGTTGTTCCAGGTCGAAATCGGCAGCAGCCCGACCTCGCTCGCGAAGCCGACCGCCGACATCGGCTGCGACTTGGTGAACACCTCGGCGTCGGGGCCGATGCCGACCTCCAGGTATTGCGACCAGACGCCCCGCGCCTGCAGTTCGCGCTTGAGCTTCATGGCCGCCTCGGAACCGGGCACGACCTGCGAGAGATCGGTGCCGATCGCATGCTGGATGGTGGCGCGCACTTCCTCGGCGCGGCTCGCGTCGCCGGCCGCCTGCTCCTCGATCACGCGCTCGACCAGGCTGACCGCGAAGGTCACGCCGCAGGCCTTGATGGCCTGCACGTCGCAAGGCGCGAGCAGACGCAGCGCGGGCGACGCCCCGCCATCCAGATGCGCGGCCAGCAGCTCGCGCGCCGAACCGAGCGACTCGCCCTCGGCCTGCCGGGCGTAACCGGCCGGGTCCGCCTGGTCGAACAGGTCGGCCGTGGTCGGCGCCGCCGCCGTGATGTCGAACAGCTCACCGCCGCGCACCACCACCACGCTGGGGCCCTCGAAGGCCGCGGTCTTGCGCCAGACACGGCCGACCAGCAGCGCGTCGTCGAGATCGGCGGGCAGCAGGGCGTCGATCGTGTGGGCTTGGGTCGAGGGGATCGGGGCGTTCATCGATGTCTCCAGTTTGGGATGCGCACGATGCTACGGGCGCCCTGCCAGGCTGTCCAAGGGGCCGGCGTATAATCCAGCCCACTGGACACATCGACCGGCGTCGCCAGCCGGCGCCCGCCAACGACGAGGCCGCGATGCCCGACAAACCGACCGACGTGCCCGCCATCGCGCGGGTCCACGACATCCTCGAGGCGCTCAAGACGAGCCGCCGCCCCACTTCCGCGAAGGACCTGCTGGCGCTGACCGGCATGCCGCGCAGCACGCTGTACCTGACGCTGGAGGCGCTGGAGCGGCGCCAGTGGCTGGTCAAGATCGGCGACGGCTACGCGATCGGCGTGGCCCTGTTCGAGATCGGCAGCACCTACCTGCTGGCCGACTTCACGCTCGACGCATTCCGCCGCGAGGCCGCCTGGTTCGTGGCGAAGCACAACGAGGCGGTGCAGATGGCCGTGCTGGATCGTGCCGAGGTGGTCTACCTGGCGCGAGAGGATCCGTCGCGCGCGGTGCGGTTGGTCTCCGACATCGGCTCGCGGCTGCCGGCGCATTGCTCGGCGCTCGGCAAGGCGCTACTCGCCAGCCTCGACGACGAAACCGTGCAGATGATCATGCCGACGCGGTTGCGCGCGCTGACCGAGCAGTCGCTCACGCGCCGCGCCGACCTGCTGGCCGCGCTGGCCGAGGTGCGCGAGCGCGCCTACGCGATCGAGCGCGAGGAAGCCTGCACGGGGCTGGCCTGCCTGGCCGTGTTCGTGGGCGTGTCCTCGGCGGGCAAGCGGATCGCCGTCAGCACCAGCGTGCCGGTCGACCGGCTCACGACGCAGCGCGAGACGCGGCTGCTGGTCGACCTGACCACGCTCGCGCAACGCGTGGCGCGCGGGCTGTGACGACGAGCTGCCCGTCAAGGCCGCCACCAGCGAGCCCGCCCGCCGCCCCGCCTAGGCCGCCCGGCGCCGCCTGGGCTCGCGCCCCGCGGCCAGCCGCGCCTCGCGCACCGCGCGATCGAAACTCTCCTCGGTGGCGACGTGCCGGTGATCGACGCTGACCAGCCACTGGCCGCCCGCCTGGCACCAGCGGATCCGCCGCTCGTCCACCAGCAGGGAGAACCAGCGCCACAGATCGGCATCCTGCGCGTTCGCGTCGGTGGCGGCGTGGCGACGCGCGTGATCGAACCCGTTCATCCCATCAGGCTCGCCGGCTAGAAGATCTTGCCGGGATTGAGCAGGTTGCGCGGGTCGAGCGCCTGCTTGATGGCGCGCATCGCGGCGATATCGGTCTCGCGCCGGCACTGCCCCAGGTACTCGCGCTTCTTGGTGCCGATGCCGTGCTCGGCCGAGATCGAGCCGCCGAACTCGCCGGTGATGGCGTAGACGATCGCGTCGATCTCCTCGTGGCGATGCCTGGCCATGCCCGGCACGTCCACCACGACATGGATGTTGCCGTCGCCGAGATGCCCGTAGGTCATCACCAGCGCGTCGGGCCAGCGCGCGCGCAGCCCCGCCTCGAGCCGCTGGGCGGCCTCGCCGACCTGGGCGATCGAGAAACTCACGTCGTAGGCGGCGTGATCGGGAATGAAACGCGGGTACTCGCCCGGCGCATCGCGGATCGCCCAGAAATCGCGGGCATGCGCCTCGGACGAGGCGATCGCCGCATCGGCCACGACCCCCTCCTCGAGCATCGCGCCGAGGAACTCGACGAAGCCCTCCTCGTGCCGCGCCGGATCGGTGCCGACGCTTTCCAGCAGCACGTAGAACGGATGCGCGCCCGCCAGTGGCGCGCGCAGGTTCGGCAGATTGGCGAGCACCGCGTCGTGATAACCGGCCCACATCACCTCGAAGGCCGACACGCCGGCGGCGAGCCCCGCCTGGGCGCGCGCCAGCAGCGTGGTGACCGCCGCGAAACCGGGCAGCCCGCACCAGGCGGTGGCCACCGCGGTGGGCCGGGGCCGCAGCCGCAGTACCGCGCGCGTGATCACCGCCAGCGTGCCCTCGCTGCCGATCAGCAGGTGGCGCAGGTCGTAGCCGCTGTTGTTCTTGATCATCTTGTCGAGGCCGCCCACCACCTCGCCGCTGGCCAGCACCGCCTCCAGGCCGAGCGCCTGGTCGCGCATCATGCCGTACTTGATGACGCGATTGCCGCCCGCGTTGGTGGCCAGATTGCCGCCGATCGTGCAGCTACCGCGCGCGCCGAGGTCGAGCGGGAAATAGAAGCCGGCCGCGGCGGCGGCGTCCTGCACGGTCTGCAGCACCGCGCCGGCCTCCACCGTCATGGTGCCCGACACGGCATCGATCTCGACGATGCGGTTCATCCGCTCCAGGCTCAGCGCCACTTCGCCGCCGCGCGCGTTGGCGCTGCCGACCAGCCCCGTCAGCCCGCCCTGGGTGACGACCGGCAGGCCGTGCCGCGAGCAGATCGCCAAGGCCCGCGATACCTCCTCCGTGCCGCGCGGACGCAGCAGCGCGCGCGGCCGCGCCCCGCCGATGCCGCTCCAGTCCTCCACGCGGCGATCGCCGAACTCCTCCGGCAGCGCGACGATCTGCGCGCCGAGCGCGTCGCGCAACGCGGCGACGCCTTCCTCGATGGTCATGATGGTTCTTTCCGCAATTGAGTCGATGGGTCGATACGATTTCCGGCTGCGCTGCCCTGCCCTCACCAGACCGTGTAGCCGCCGTCCATCACCAGGTCCGTGCCGGTCACGAAGGCGCTCGCGCGCGAGGCCAGGAAGATCACCCCCGGCGCGATCTCCTCGGGCCGCGCCATGCGAGCGAGGGGCGTGCCGCCGAGCCATTGCTCGCGCCAGGCTTCGTTGTCGAAGCCGCGCTGGGTCAGCTCGGTGCCCACGTAGCCGGGCGAGATGGAGTTGACGCGAATGCCGTCGGCGGCCCATTCGGCGGCCAGCGAGCGCGTCAGGTGGATCACGCCGGCCTTGGAGGCGTTGTAGGACGCCTGCGGCTGCGGCTTGTTGACGATCGAGCCGCTCATGCTGGCGATATTGACGATGCGCCCCGAGCGGCGCGGCAGCATGTGGCGCGCCGCGCTGCGCGCGCAATAGAACACCCCGTCGAGATTGACGGCCAGCACCGCGCGCCAGGCCGCGTCGTCGGTGTCGAGCGCGGGCGCGTTGCGCACCACGCCGGCGTTGTTGACCAGCACGTCGAGGCGCCCGTGGCGCGCCACCACCGCGTCGAAGGCGGCATCGACCGAGGCCGAGTCGGTCACGTCGAGCTGCACGAAACCACCGCCGATCTCGTCGGCCGCGTGCTGGCCGAGCGCGGCGTCGCGATCGGCGATCACCACCGTCGCGCCGGCCTCGGCCAGGCCGCGCGCGATGGCGCGGCCGATCCCCTGGGCGCCGCCCGTCACCACGCAGATGTCGCCGTCGAGCCGGAAGCTGTCGAGCATCGCGGGCCCGCTCACGACGCGCTCCCGGCGAAGCGCACGATCTCGGCGCGGCCGTCGGCGTAGCCGACGATCATCTCGCTGGCGATGCCGACGAACAGGCCGTTCTCGACCACGCCGGGAATCGCGTTGAAGCGCGGCGCGAGCGCGCGCGGCTCGGCGATCGCGTCAAGATGGCAGTCGAGGATCCAGTTGCCGCTGTCGGTCACCACCAGCTGCCCGTCGCGCATGCGCCGCTCGATCCTCACCCCGGGCGCGAAACCGGCCGACACGAACAGTTCGCGCAGCAGCCGTTCGGTGCTCTGCCAGCCGAACGGGATCACCTCGATCGGCAGCGGGAACCGCCCCAGCGTGTCGAACACCTTCTTGTCGTCGACCACCGCCACCATCTTGCGCGAGGCCGCCGCGACGATCTTCTCCCACAGCAGGCAGGCGCCGCCGCCCTTGATCATGCTGCCCTCGCGGTCGATCTCGTCGGCGCCGTCGATGGTCACGTCGAGGCGGTCGATCCGGCCGAGGTCGGTGAGCGGCACGCCGAGCTCGAGCGCCAGCTCGCGGGTGGCGTTCGAGGTCGGCACGCCGACGATCTCCAGGCCGTCGCGCACGCGCGGCGCGAGCGCGCGCACGAACCAGTGCGAGGTGGTGCCCGAGCCGAGCCCGACCTTCATGCCGGATCTCAGGTAGTGGTCGACGGCCTTGATGCCCGAGACCAGCTTGGCCTCGTCCTGCCTGGTGGCGGGCTGCAGGTGGGCATAACCCGGTTCGATGTGCGTGCTCAATCTCGTCTCCGTTCTGAAGGGTCGGCGGATCTCGCCGGCGCCATGCGCGGCGCCGGGCTCAGTCCATGAATTTGTCGGTGAACCAGGGGTCGAGCGCGGCCAGGTTGTCGGGCAGCTCGCGCCCTTGCCTCAAGCCCAGCATCGCCACCAGCATGTTGACCACCAGCAGGTGGTTGATGCGCGCGGTCAGCGGCGTGTACAGCTCGGTGTTCTCGTAGGCCGGCACCGCGATGGTCAGGTCGCAGGTCTGCGCCAGGCGCGAGCCGGGCGCGCAGATCGCGATGGTCACCGCGCCCCTGCCCTTGGCCATCGCCGCGGCCATCACCAGCGACTTGGTGGAGCCCGAATGCGAGAAGAACACCGCCACCTCGTCGTCGCGCAGGGTGGGCGCGAGCAGCAGCTGGCGCTGGCTCTCCAGCACCACGCGGCAATGCAGGCCGAGCCGGAAGAACTTGTGCTCGGCGTCGAAGGCGATCGTCTCGGAGATGCCGAGCCCGAACAGGAAGATTCCCTTGGCGGCGATCAGGTGCGTGACGGCGCGCTCGATGGCGGCCGAATCGACGTCCGAGGCGAAGCGCTGGATCGCGTGCAGCGAGTTGTTGACGATCTTGCCGCAGACGTCGGCCGGCGTGTCCTCGCCGGTGATCGCCTCGTAGTCGAACGGCGCCTGCGGAATCAGGCCCTGGCCGAAGCGGACCTTGAAGTCCTGGTAGTCGGCGCAGTCGAAGCGGCGGAAGAAGCGCACCACGGTCGGGTCGCTGGTCTGCGCGGCCTCGGACAGCTCGGCCATGCTCATCTTGAGCGCCGCCTCCGGCGCGTTCAGCAGCACGTCGGCGATGCGCATGGTGGCGCCCGTCAGCGACGGACGTTCCAGCGCGATGCGGCGCAACAGGTCGTTTTTCATCAGGCTCCCGGCACGCGCGCGGCATTGAGCGCCGCGCAGCGTGTCACAAGTTCGGTAAAGGATTCGAGGCGCGCGCCGGCCGCCACCGGCACACCGGAGCCGGTGCCCCAGTTGACGATCAGGCAGCGCACGCCGGCCGCGTCCGCGCATTGCGCGTCGATGCGGGTGTCGCCCACGTAGAGCGTGCGCGAGGGCGAGGCCTCGAGCTGCTCCAGGGTGGCGAGCAGGTGGCGCGGATGCGGCTTGCGCTCGGCGAGCGTATCGCCGCCCACCACGGCTGTGAAGTATCGCGCGATTCCGAAGTGTTCGAGCACGGCCAGCGCCAGGCCTTGCGCCTTGTTGGTACAGATGCCCAGCCGCAGGCCGGCCGCGTGCAGGGCCGGGATCGCCGCCAGCGCGTCGGCGTAGACGGTGGCATGCGCCACCGGATGGCGCCGGTAGATCGCCAGGTAGGTCTCGACGTCGGCCGCCACGCGCGCCGGCTCGAAGTGCAGGCCCAGGCCCCGGTAGAGCTTGTCGATCAGGCCGAACGAGCCCTCGCCGATGAACTGCTCGACGAAGCGGACCGTCTGCGGCGGCAGGCCGTGGGTGGCGAGCAGGCGGTTGACCGCCGCGGTGATGTCGGGCGCCGTGTCGACGAGCGTGCCGTCGAGGTCGAACACCACGGCCTCGACACCGGCCTGGCGGTCGAGCGGGTCGAGCTGGACGGGCGGCTGCCCGAGCGGGCGGCTGGCGGAACGGGTCATGGGCGCGTGGCCTCCGGTGAGGGCCGGCCGGGGTCGCGGCCGCCGAGGGATGCGGGCGGAGCGGGCTCCGCGGCGATCTGCTGGAACACGGGGCGCAGCGTGTCGTAGAGCGTGCGCAGCGTGTCGAAACGGGCGTCGTAGAGCGCGCCGAGCCTGCTGTCGGGCGCCACGCGCGAGGTCACGGCCAGCGCGCCGGCCGCCTCGTCGAGCGAGGCCCACCAGCCCGCGCCGACCCCGGCCGCCAGTACCGCGCCATAGGCGCCGCCCTCGGCCGCGCCGGTGACGGTGGCCACCTCGCGCTGCAGTACATCGGCCAGCAGCTTGAGCCAGAACGGCTCGGCGGTGGCCCCGCCCGAGACGCGCAGCTCGTCGCAGCGCAGGCCGGCGGCGGTGCCGAGCGTGGCGATCGCGCGCAGGTTCAGCAGCACGCCCTCCATCACGCTGCGCACCAGGTGGCGCGCGTCGTGGCGCGGCGTCAGGCCGATCCAGGCGGCCCGGCCGTCGGCGGCCACGTGCGGACAGCGCTCGCCGAGCAGGTAAGGCAGGAACAGCAGGCCTTCCGAGCCGGGCGGCGCCGCCTTGGCGAGCGCGATCATGCGCGCGAAGTCCAGCTCGGGTTCGAGCGCGGCCAGCGCGCCGCGCAGCCATTCGAAGGCGCCGCCGGCCGACAGCGTCACGCCCATCACGTGCCAGCGCCCCGGCGCGTTGCCGCAGGAGATCTGCAACTGGCCGGTGGGCGCCGGGCAGGCGCGCATCGCGCCGGCCACGATGCCGGCGGTGCCGATCGTCATGCCGAGCGGGCCGCTGTCGATCACTCCCATCGAGGTGGTCTGGATCACCGAATCGCCGCCCCCGCCATACACCGGCGTGCCGGCCGGCAGGCCCCAGGCCTCGGCCAGCTCGGCGCGCAGCGTGCCGGCGCGCGCGGTGGATTCGAGCGCCTCGGGCACCAGATCGTCAGGCAGGTCGAGCAGGCCCAGCATCTCGCGCGACCAGGCCCGGGCGCGCACGTCGAACAGGCCGGTGCCCGAGGCATCCGAGACATCGGTCAGGTGTTCGCCGGTGAGCCGCAGGCGCAGGTAGTCCTTGGGATTGAGCATGCGCCGCATGCGCGCGTACAGCTCGGGCTCGTGCTCGCGCATCCACAGCAGCTTGCCGGCCGTGAAGCCCGGCAGCATGCGGTTCTGCACCTTGGCCAGCAGGCCCTCCAGGCCGCCGGCCAGCGCGGTGATGGTCTCGCATTGCGGCGCGGCGCGCTGGTCGCACCAGAGCAGCGCGGGACGCAGCACGCGGTCCTGTGCATCGAGCGCGGTCAGCCCGTGCATCTGGCCCGACAGGCCGATGCCGCTGACCGCGCATCGGTCCGGCAGGGCCGCCAGCACCTCGGCCAGCGCCCGCTGCGCGCCCTGCCACCACTGCTCGGGCTCCTGCTCGGCCCAGCCGGCGCGCAGCGAGATCACCGGATAGGCGGCCAGCGCCTTCGCGGCGACGCGCCCGGCTTCGTCGACGGCGATCGCCTTGCAGGCCGAGGTGCCGATGTCGAGTCCCAGAAGATAGCGTTCCATGGCCGCTCCCCGTTCAGGCGCCGTGCCTGAGCCGCACGTGCTTCAGGTGCAGGTAGCCTTCCATGCCCTCGCGGCCGTGCTCGTAGCCGCTGCCGCTTTGCTTGCGGCCGCCGTAGGCGGCGTTCATGATGCCGGCGTCGACGTTGTTGATCGCGACATTGCCGAAATCGAGCTCGCGCGCGAGCCGGAAGGTTTCGTGGACGTGCTCGGTGTAGGCATAGGCCGCCAGCCCCGCCGGCGTGCCGTTGGCCGCCTCGATCGCCTGGTCGAGCGAGTCGTAGGCGCTCACGCCGATCACCGGGCCGAAGGTCTCCTCGTGCATCACCAGCATCTCGGGCCGGCAGTCGACCAGCACGGTGGGCGAATAGAACAGCCCCGCCGCCCCGGCCTCGGGCGCCGCGGCCGTATCCGGCCGAGCACCGCCGCACAGCAGCCGCGCGCCGCGCTCGCGCGCATCGTCGACGTGCCGCCGTACCTTGTCGAGCCCGGCGCGCGTGGCCATCGGGCCGACATCGGCGCGCGGGTTGGCGAGGCCGTCGGCCACCACCAGCCGGCGCGCGCCCTCGGCCAGCTTCTCGACGAAGCGATCATGGACACTGGCCTCCACGTAGGCGCGGTTGATCGAGATGCAGATCTGCCCGGCATTGCGGAAGGCACGGCGCAGGGTGCCGGACACCGCGCGCTCCAGGTCGGCGTGGGCGGTCACGATCAGCGGGCAACTGCCGCCGAGTTCGAGCGACAGGCCCGTGATGCCGCGTACCGTGCGATAGATGTCCTCGCCGGCCGGCCCCGAGCCCGTGAAGGCGACCTTGTCGATCGCCGGATGGCCGACCAGCCGCCGCCCCGCCTCGCGCGCGCCCATCACCAGGTTGGCGACGCCCGCCGGCAGGCCGGCGCGATCGACGCAGCGGAACACCGCCTCGGCGCTCGATGGCGTGTACTCGGAAGGCTTGACCACGATGGTGCAGCCGGCGGCCAGCGCGGCAGCCAGCTTCCAGCCGATCAGCTCGACCGGGTAGTTCCACGGCGCGATCGCGGCCACCACGCCCACCGGCTCCTTCTCGACGAAGCTGGTGTAGCCGTCCTCCTCGTTGGGCACGGTCTCGCCGAAGATCCGCACCGCCTCCTCGGCGTAGTAGTGGAAGGCCTTGGCGAGCTTGCGCGCCTCGCCCTGCGCCTCGGCCAGCGGCTTGCCCATCTCGATGGTGATCGCCAGCGCGATGGCCTGCTCGTCGCGGGCCAGCTCCTCGCCAATGGCATGCAGCAGGCGCGAACGCTCGAACGGATTGCTGCGGCGCCAGCCGCGCAGGGCGCGCGAGGCCGCGTCCACCGCCGCGTCGATCAGGTCCTGGCCGGCGTCGGGCGCCTGCGCCACCACCTCGCCGCTGGCGGGATTGCGCACCTCGATCCAGTTCGCGACGCCCGCCTGCGTGAAGCGGCCGTCGATATACAGTGCGCAGCGTGTCGGTTGGTTCATCGGGTTACGGGTTCCGGAAGTCGGGAATGGGCTCGGGCGGCGGCAGCCGTCATTGCGAGACGAAGTTCACGCGGATCGCGTCGACCGCCACGGCGATGAAGATCAGGATGCCGCCGATCATCTGCACGTAGAACGAGGGCACCTCGGTGATCGCCAGGCCGACGTGGATCACCGTCAGCAGCAGCACGCCGCCGAGGATGCCGAGCGCGCCGCCGCGTCCGCCGAACACGCTCACTCCGCCGATGATCGGCGCGGCGATCGCGTAGAGCAGAAAGCCCTCGCCCTGGTCGGAGGTGATCGCCATCTGCCAGGCCGCGAGCAGGTAGCCGGCCACGCCCGAGAGCAGCCCCGAGAGCGTGAAGGCGACGATCTTGATGCGGTTCACGCGGATCCCGGCCGCATTGGCCGCCAGCACGTTGCCGCCGGTGGCGTAGAGGCAGCGGCCGAGCACGGTGCGGCGCAGCAGGAAGCCCATGCCGAGCAGCGCGACCAGGAACACCAGCGGCATCACCGGCCAGTTGCCGAGCGTGAACTGGCCGATCCAGATATAGGCGTCGGGCATGTCCGAGATGGTGTTGCCCTGCGTGACGGCGAGCAGCGAACCCTGCAGCACGATCATCACCGCCAGCGTCTGGATCAGCGAAACCATCTTGAGCCGCGTCACGCACAGCCCGTTGAAGAAGCCGATCGCGGTGGCCGCCGCGATGCCGGCCGGCACGCCGATAGCCGGCGACAGCCCCAGGCGCGTCGACAGGATCGCGCCGATCGCCGCCGAGAACCCCATGTTGCTGGCGATCGACAGGTCGATCTCGGCCACCATCAGCGGCAGCGACACGGCCAGCGCGAGCAGGCCCAGCACGGTGGCCTGCACCAGCACGTTCTGCAGGTTCGACAAGGTGAAGAAGAACGGGTTGAGCACGCCGAACACCAGCACCAGCGCCGCCAGCCACAGCCAGACCACGTTCTGGAACATCCACTGCAGGCCGCTGCGCGAAGGCCGCGCGGCCGATGCGCCCGCGGCGCCGCCCTGGCCGCCCGCGCCGACCCCGCCGCCCTGCGCCAGTGCCGCCGCGCCGGGCGCCGCGGCGCCCGCCTGAATCTCGCTTCTCGATTGCATGAGCTTGTCTCCTGTCGTTCAGATCACGGGCGCGGCGCCGAACGCCGATTGCAGGATCGCGTCCTTGCCGATCCGCTCGCCCCGGTATTCCTGTTCGATGCGTCCGCCGACGAACACGCAGACGCGATCCACCAGCCGCACCATCTCGTCCAGGTCGCTGGTGATGACGATCACCGACAGCCCGGCCCGGGTCAGTTCGTCGACGATACGGTGCACCTCCTCCTTGACGCCGACGTCGATGCCGCGCGTGGGCTCGTCGAGGATCAGCAGGCCCGGCGCGGTGGCCAGCACGCGGCCCAGGCAGACCTTCTGCTGGTTGCCGCCCGAGAGCGTGCCGAGCAGCACCTCGGGCGTGGCGGCCTTGACGCGGAAATGCTCGAAATAGCGGCGCACCAGGCCCTGTTCGGCGCGCCGGTCGATCACGCCGCCGCGCGAGATGTCGGCCAGGCTCGACAGCGTGATGTTGTGCGCGATGCTCTGCAGGCCGACCAGCCCGTCGCGATGACGGTCGTCGGACAGGTAGGCGATGCCGCGCCGGAACGCGGTGCCGGGATGGTCGGGCAGCGCGTGGCTCGCGCCGTCGTGCCAGAGGCGCCCGCGACGCGCGCGATTCAGGCCGAACAGCGCCAGCGCGAAGGCCTTGGCGCCCGAGCCCGGCAGGCCGGCGAAACCGACGATCTCGCCGGGCGCGATCTCGAAGCTCGGCACCTCGATGCCGGGCGCGACCAGGTCCTCGACGCGCCAGGCGGTGGGCGCGCCGGTGCCCTTGTTGATGCCCTTGCTGGTGCCGCCGGCGGTGGTCGCCGTATCCGGCGCCGCATCGGCCGAGCGCGCGGCGCGCGCCGAGGCGGCTTCGCGATCGCGATGGAACAGCGGCACGTCTCGGCCGATCACGAGCTCCGACAAGCCGTCCGAATCGATCTCGCCCAGATCGTCGTGCTCGCCGGCCAGCCGACCGTTGCGCAGCACCGAGACGCCGTCGCAGATGTCGAGGATCTCCTCGTTGTAGTGCGAGATGAACACGAAGCTCACGCCGCGCGCACGCAGCTCGCGCATGAAGGCGAACATCTGCTCGCGATCGGCCAGCGTCAGCGCGGTGGTCGGCTCGTCGAGGATCAGCAGCTTGCCGCCGCTGTGCAGGGCCCGCAGGATGTTGAGCTTGCGCCTGGCCACCGCGGACAGGAAGCGCGCCGGCATGCGCGGGTCGAGCCCGGTGCCGGCCAGCGCGGTCTCGACGCTCCCGAGCAGCGCGCGCTGGTCGACCTGGCGTGTCCAGCCGCGCTTGAGCGGCCAGCGGCCGAGCATCAGGTTGTCGGCAACCGACATCGAATCGACGATCATCGGCTCCTGCGTGACCAGGAACACGCCGAGCGACTCCATGCGCCGCACGTCGCTGCCCTGCACCTCGGCGCCGTCGAACACGATGCGCCCCTCGCTGGGCGCGGTCTGCCCGGAAATCAGCCGCACCAGGGTCGACTTGCCGGCGCCGTTCTCGCCGAGCAGGCCGTGGATGGTGCCGCGCCGGATGTGGATCGAGACCCGGTCGAGCGCGACCAGGGCCTTGTAGCGTTTGACGACGTCGCGCGTCCTCAGGATGTAATCGCTGCTGCTGTCCATCACGAAAAACCTCGATCGACGGGTGCTGCCGATGAAATGCGCCTGGCGGGAGACGATGGCGGCGGCGCCTTGACGGCGCCGGAGAGTGCCACCCCAGCCCGCTCAGCTGTAGCGCAGGCCCCATTCGTTGTAGGCGATGTTGCCCCACTGGCGCTTGTCCTTGACCGAGCCGCCGTCCACCACGAAGGGTGGAATCACCAGGCTCGCGCCGGTATCGGACTTGGTGATCTGCGCCTTCTCCCAGAAGTACTGCTTGTTCTCGTAAGGCCCGAGCGGCACCGGCTGGCCCTTGAGCGAATAACGGTCGAGCATCTCGACGGTGATCTGCGCGTAGGCGATCGGATCCTGCGAGACCACCGCGTCCATGTAGCCGTCGCCGATCCACTGCAGCGCCGCCGGCTCGCCGTCGATGTTCACGAAGATCACGTGCCCCGGCTCGCCCACCTTCTTCCACTTGCCCTTCTGCTGCAGCGCCGTGACGATGCCGCGCGCCGGCGAATCGCTGGGCGCGTGCACGGCGTCGAGCGCGGGATATTCGGACAGCGTGTCGAGCGTGACCGACAGCATGTTCTTGAGCAGCCCCTCGGTAGGACGACTGATCAATTTGATGTCGGGATACTGCTTCATGGTGGCCTCGAAGCCCTCCTTGCGCAGGCGCCAGGCCACCGACTGCAGCGCGCCGTAGCAGTTCAGCACGGTGCCCTTGGCGCTGCCGTAGCGCTTCTTCAAGGCCGCCACGATGGTTTCGGCCGCCATCACGCCGCCCGCGCGATTGTCGAAATCGACCGTGATCGCCACCTCGCCGCCGAGCGCCGGCGTATCGATGATGCCGACCGGGATCTTCTTGAAGTTGTACTTCTTGATCACGCTGACGATCGCCTGGCTGTCGATCGGGTCGGCGATGATGGCCGAGGGATTCTTCAGCAGCAGGCTCTGCCACTGCTGGAGCTGGGTGGTGGTGCTGAAGTTCGCGTTGACGGCCTGGAAGGTCCAGCCCTTGGCCTGGACCGCTCGCTTCACGGCTTCCTGCTGGGTGGCGAAGAAGTAGTAGTCGAGGCTCTTGTTGCTGAACGGCACGAACACCTTCTGCTGGGCGCGGGCCACGCCCGGCAGCGAGGACAGCGCGAGCGTGCCGGCCGTGGCGGCCAGCCCCGCGAGAAACCGTCTGCGTGATCCGACCTCAGCGACGTCGGTGACTCCGGTGTCTTCCATAGTGTGTTGTCTCCTCAACATCGACATGGACAGCGAAAGCCTGCTGACAGTCCAGCAGGGTGTTAGTAAAACTCTGCTTTTCTTGTAGTGTTGCGACGAAATTTAGCGCTAGCGAGGCAGGCCGGCAATCTAGGGTTTACGCCCGAGAGTGCTTTAAATTCGCTTTATTCCATAACATTCAAGGAATTAATCATTTTCTCCAGTGCTTGTCGGCAGCTACATCCCGAGGACAAGAAACGTAGTTTTACTAACATCGAAAGCGATAATTCGCGGATGTCGCGATGCCGAGGAGATGGCGGGCGCGCGTGGAGAAGTTGGGCAGTTATCGCCGCGGCCCTTGCCGAACCTGAATCGGGAAGGCGGTGGCAGAAGGATGAGGTGGAATTGTCAGGGTCTGGCCGGGCAGACCGTTAGTTGCGATCGATCCGGGAAATCAAATCCTCGGGCCGGCGGCACGAAGCCTCCCACCGGCGCGCCAGCCGCTGCGCCCTGCCCAGCCGCACGGCGGCATCGTCGAAGTCGACGAGGTGGATCTCGTCGGCCTGGGCAGGCCGCGAAGGCATCTCGTCGGTGCGCATGTCGCTCAGCAACCAGAGCGTGCGTGGCGCGCCGGGCCGGCGCCGCGCGATCCGCGCGAGCAGGGATTGCGCCATCGCGATGCCGGCCGACAAGGGCGTGCCGCCCCCGCCCGCCACCGGTTCGAGCCAGCGCGCGTTCCACCAGCGCGGCACCGCCGGCCCGAAACGCCGCTCGGCGCCGCGGCCGCCGAAGCCGATCAGCGCCACCTCGGCGCGCTCGCGCGCCGCCGCGTCGAACAGCGCCACCAGCAGGCCCTTGGCGAGCGCCAGGCGAGCGCCATCGAGCATCGAGGCCGAACAGTCGAGCACGAAGCAATGGAAGGCGCGCGGCTCGCCCGAGCGCGGCCGAAAGCGCAGATGCGCGGCCTCGAGCGGGCCGCCGCGCTTGGCGGCCAGCGTCGCCGGCCACGCGATGCGCGCGCCGGGCAGGCCCTGCCGGGCGGGAAGCTTGCCATGCGGCCATCGAACCCCGCTGCCTGGCGCGGCGGGGGCAGTCGCTCGATGGCTCAGCGTTTTTTTGAGGGCAGCGGGATCACGCCCTTCACGGCCGTGAGGCCCGCCGGTACGGGCGGCAGGTAGCCCCAGTCGCCGTCCCGCGCGCCGCCGTCGCCGGCTGGCGCCTCGTCTCGCGCGATCGACGAGGCATCGCCGCCGCGCGGCGGCGGGGTGGTGCCGTGAGCCGGCGGATCGGTTTGCCGAGCCGTCGTGGGCGGCGACGGCTCGGCGGCCGACGCCTGCGTGCGGCGATGGCGCAGCACGTCGGCGGCCACGCGCTCGACCTGCGCGGCGCTCACCGCCGCCGCGCCCTCGAAGGCGGCCAGCGCCCGCGCGGCGCGCAGCATCACCAGGTCGGCGCGCAGCCCGTCGACGGCCGCCTCGATGCAGAGCCGGGCAACCTGCTCGTGCACGCTGTCGTCGACCTGCACGCTCGCCAGCGCTTCGCGCGCGCGGCCGATCCGCTCGGCCAGCGCGGCCAGTGCCCCGGCATGCCCGGCGCGGAAGCCCGCCGGATCGAGATCGAAGGCCAGCCGCGCCTTGACGATGCGCTGCCGCTCAGCGATGTCGCGACAGTTCTCGAGTTCCACCATCAAGCCGAAGCGATCCAGCAACTGCGGACGCAACTCGCCCTCTTCCGGATTCATGGTGCCGACCAGCGCGAAGCGCGCCGCGTGCGTGTGCGAAATGCCGTCGCGCTCGACCGTGTTGACGCCGCTCGCGGCCGCGTCGAGCAGCACGTCGACCAGGCCGTCGGGCAGCAGGTTGATCTCGTCGACATAGAGGACGCCCAGATGCGCGCGCGCCAGCAGCCCCGGCGAGAAACGCACGGCGTTCTCGCCGAGTGCGCCGGCCAGGTCCAGCGTGCCGGTCACGTGCTCGTCGGCGGCGCCCAGCGGCAGCGTCACGAAGCGGCCTCGCGGCAGCAGCTCGGCCAGCGCGCGCGCCGCCGTCGATTTCGCGGTGCCGCGCGGCCCGCTCACCAGCACGCCGCCGATCGAAGGATCGACGGCCACCAGCAGCAGCGCCTGCTGCAGCGCGGCCTGGCCGATCAGCGCGGAAAACGGAAACGGCGGCAGGCCGCCGCTCGGGTCGTGCGGGTTCATCGCCGGGTTCCTTCCAGATGCTGTTCGACGGCGAGCAGGCGTGCCTCGAGTTGCTCGCGATAGGCGCCGGGTCGTTGCCAGAGGCCGCGCTGGATCGCTTCGAGCAGACGCTCGCAGATGCCGTGCAGCGCATGCGGGTTGTGCCGCTCGAGGAAGTCGCGCGTGTCGGCGTCGTTGACGTAGGCGTCGGTGACCAGCGCGTATTGATGATCGGCCACCACGCGCGCGGTGGCGTCGTAGCCGTAGAGATAATCGACGGTGGCGGCCAGCTCGGCCGCGCCCTTGTAGCCGTGACGCTTCACGCCGTCGATCCACTTCGGGTTGACCACGCGCGAGCGGATCACGCGCGCGATCTCCTCGCCGAGCGTGTTCATGCGCGGCGTGTCGGGGCGGCTGTGGTCGCCGTGGTAGAGCGCCGGCTGGCGCCCCGACAGATGGCGGACCGCGGCCGCCATGCCGCCCTGGAACTGGTAGTAGTCGTTGGAGTCGAGCAGGTCGTGCTCGCGGTTGTCCTGGTTCTGCACCACCGCGTCGATGCTCGCCAGCCGCGCGCCGAAGGCGTCCTGCGCGGCCTCGCCGGCGCTGCCCTGCGCGTAGGCGTAGCCGCCCCAGGACTGGTAGGCCCGGGCCAGGTCGGCGTCGCTCTGCCAGTTGCGCTGGTCGATCAGCTCCTGCAGGCCGGCGCCGTAGCTGCCCGGCCGCGCGCCGAACACGCGCCAGCCGGCGCGTCGTCGCGCCTCCTCGGCGCTCGCGCCGCGCTCGACCAGGGCCGCCGCGTCGCGCCGCACGCGCTCGCGGATCGGGTTCAGGTGGGCCGGCTCGTCGAGCTCGGCGACCGCCTGCACGGCCGCGTCGAACAGGTGCATCAGGTTGGCGAAGGCGTCGCGGAAGAAGCCCGAGACGCGCAACGTCACGTCGATGCGCGGGCGATCGAAGATCTCGATCGGCAGGATCTCGAAGTCGGTCACGCGGTGGCTGCCGTGCGCCCACTTCGGGCGCACGCCGATCAGCGCGAAGGCCTGGGCGATGTCGTCGCCGCCGGTGCGCATGGTGGCCGTGCCCCATACCGACAGGCCGACCGCGCGCGGATAGTCGCCATGCTCCTGCAGATGCCGCTCGACCAGTTGGTGCGCCGACTTCATGCCGAGCGACCAGGCTGCCTGGGTCGGCACGGCGCGCGTGTCGACCGAGTAGAAGTTGCGGCCGGTCGGCAGCACGTCGGGGCGGCCGCGGGAGGGCGAGCCGCTCGGCCCGGGCGGCACGAAACGGCCGTCGAGGCCGCGCAGCAGGTGACGCAGCTCGTCGGCGCCGCAAGCGTCCAGGCGCGGCGCGAGATCGCGCGCGACGCGTTCGAGCACGGCCAGCGTGGCCGGCCAGCGCCCGGCGTCGGCGCGCAGGCGACGCAGCGCGAGCACGTCGGCCGCGTCGTCGGGCGCGTGCCGGGGGGCCAAGCCTTCGGCTACACGGTCGCCCTCGCTCCCGCCCTCGCCTTCGCCCTTGCCGCCCTCGCCGGCCAGCCCCGCGACGAGCCGCTGCGCCAGCAGTTCGAGCCGCTCGCGGGTGTCGCCGGCATGCCGCCACGGCGTCGCGTCGACCTCGTTCAACTCGGCCGGGCGCGGCCCCTGCCAGGGCGCGGCCCAGTCGGCCGCGAGCGGATCGAAACCGGCGCCGAGCTGGAGATCGCGCGCGAGCGCGGCGATCAGGCCGGCGTTCGCGCCGAGCCCGTCGCCGACCGGGAAACGCGCCAGCGCGAGCAGCGTGTCGCGGCGCTGGCGCGCCTCGGGCGAGCGGCCGAAGACATGCAGGCCGTCGCGGATCTGCGCTTCCTTCAGTTCGCAGAGCCAGGCGTCCACGCGCGTGAGCAGCGCGTCCTCGTCGTCGCGGCCGCTGGGCTCGGCCAGGCTCAGTTCCTCGTGCAGCCGGTGCTCGACGATGGTGTCGAGGATACTCCGGCGCAGCAGCTTGGCGCGGCGCGGATCGACCATCAGCGCGTCGTAGTATTCGTCGACCTGCCGCTCCAGGTCCTGCAGCGGGCCGTAGTTCTCGGCGCGCGTGAGCGGCGGCATCAAGTGGTCGACGATCACCGCCTGGGCGCGGCGCTTGGCCTGGCTGCCCTCGCCGGGATCGTTGACGATGAACGGGTACAGATGCGGCAGCGGCCCGAGGATCAGGTCGGGCCAGCAGGCCTCGGACAGCGCCACGCTCTTGCCCGGCAGCCATTCGAGATTGCCGTGCTTGCCGACGTGCACGATCGCGTCGATCGCGAATGCGTCGCGCAGCCAGAAGTAGAAAGCGAGGTAGGCGTGCGGCGGCACGATCTCGGCATCGTGATAGCTCGCGTAGTCGTTCGCCTCGCGCGTGCGCGCCGGCTGGATCCCGACGAACACCTGCCCCGCGCGCCAGCCGGCGATCGGGAAACGTCCGTGGCGCAGCGTCGGGTCTTGCTCGGGCTCGCCCCAGCGCGCCTCGATCGCCTCGCGCGCGGCCGCCGGCAGCCGCGCGTAACGGCGCCGGTAGGCGTCCATCGCGAGACTCTGGAAGGCCGGGCGGATCGCCTGCGAGCTCGGATCGTTGGTCACGCCCTCGGTGAGTCGCGCGATCAGCGCGTCGCCCGTCTCGGGCAGCGCGCCGGCCAGCGTGTAGCCGGCCTCGCCCAGCGCGGCCAGGATGCCGAGCGCCGAGGCCGGCGTGTCGAGCCCCACGCCGTTGCCGATACGCCCCTCGCTGGTCGGGTAGTTGGCCAGCACCAGCGCGAGCCGCTTGCCCGCGTTCGGCTCGGTGCGCAGCCGGCACCAGCGGCGGCTCAGCTCGGCGACGAAGGCGATGCGCTCCGCGTCGGGCTGGTAGCGCACCACGTCGACCTCGGTGTGCGGGCAGCGATAGGCCAGCCCCTTGAAGCTGATCGCGCGCGTGACGATGCGCCCGTCCACCTCGGGCAGCGCCACGTGCATGGCGATGTCGCGCGCGTGCAGGCCCTGGGGATCGGCCAGCCAGGCCTCGCGGTTGCCGCCCGAGAGGATCACCTGCAGCACCGGCGCGTCGCCGGCCAGCTCGACGGCCGAGGGCGCGTCGATCGCGCCGGCCGCGAAGGCGGTGGTGTTGAGCACCAGCGCGACGCGCTCCGAGGCGACCAGCCGCGCGATCACCTCGCGGCTCGCGGCGTCCTTCAGCGAGGTGACGGCGATCGGCAGCGGATTGAGCCCCTCGCGCTCGAGCGCCTCGATCAGCGCGTCGAACACGGCCGTGTTGGCGGCCTGCCAGTGCGCCTTGTAGAACAGGATCGCGACCACCGGCGCGCCGCTGGTCCAGCGTGCGTGCCAGTCTTCCACCACGGCCGGCTCGCGCATCGGGTGATAGAGCGCGGCGGCCGGCAGCGGACGCGGCGGCGACGGCGCCTCGCCGACGCCGAGCGCATGGAAGGCGATGCTGCGCAACAGCGCCTGCGCGTTCCAGGCGCCGCCCTCGCGCAGGTAGCGCCACCACTGCCGACACAGCGCCGGGTCGACGGTGCTCCTGGCGACCAGGTTCGGATCTTCCTGCAGGTCGCCGGAGAACATCGCCAACTGCTGGCCGCGCCGTTCGGCCAGCGCGACCGCCTGCTCGATCCCGTAAGGCCAGTAGGCCTCGCCGCCGAGATGGTCGATCACCACCACGCTGGCGTGCTGCAGCACGTCGTCGATATAGAAGTCGACCGAGGCGGGCTGGCGCAGGAAGCTGACGTTGGCCAGCCGCAGGCTCGGGAAACCCTCGCCGAGCAGCGGTACCGCGCTGGCGAGCAGGGACAGCGTGGTGTCCGCCGAGCTGAGGATCACGATCTCGGCGGGACGCTGGTCGATGCGGATCACGCCCTGCGTGTCGTCGACGAAACCGCCCGGCGTGGTGCGCAGCAGATGCATCGGGAGCCTTCGCGCCTCAGGCCGCTTGCACGGCGTCGCCGAGCGCGGCGAGGAAGGCCGCCTGCAGCGCGGCCGCGTCGAGGTCCTCGCCGATCAGCACGAAACGGCTGGTGGCGCCGTCCGCCTCGGTGAGGCGCCGGTCGAAGTAGCTGTCGAAACGCCCGCCCACGCCCTGGATCACCAGCCGCATCGGCGTGGCCGGCAGCGCCGCGAAACCCTTCACGCGGTAGATCGTGTGCGCGTCGACCAGCGCGCGCAGCGCGGCGATGGTCGCCTCGCGCGAGCTCACGCGCGCCTCGACCACCACCGAATCGAATTCGTCGTGGTGATGGTCGGCATCCTCGGCCGAGCCGTGATGATCGTGACGCAGGTGGATGGTTTCCTCGGAGGCCGCGTTCAGGCCGATCAGGGTGGCCAGGTCGAGCTCGCCGCGCTGCGCGCGCACGATCTTCACGTGCGCCGGGATCTCCTCGCGGATCGTCGTCTCCACCGCGGCGAACTGCGCCGCGTCCAGCAGGTCGGTCTTGTTGACGATCACCAGGTCGGCCGAGGAAAGCTGGTCGGCGAACAGTTCGTGCAGCGGCGATTCGTGGTCGAGATTCGGATCGGCGCGGCGCTGCGCGTCCACCGCCTGCACGTCCTCGGCGAACTGGCCGGCCGCGGCGGCCGGGCCGTCGACCACCGTGATCACGGCATCGCAGGTGAAGCTGTTCTTGATCGACGGCCAGTTGAAGGCCTGCACCAGCGGCTTGGGCAGCGCCAGGCCGGAGGTCTCGATCAGCACGTGGTCGATCTGCTCGCGGCGCTCCACCAGCGCCTCCATCACCGGGTAGAACTCCTCCTGCACCGTGCAGCACAGGCAGCCGTTGGCCAGTTCGTAGAGCTGGCCGGCCGCTTGCGCGCCTTCCTCGCAGCCGATGCCGCAACCCTTCAGGATCTCGCCGTCGATGCCGAGCTCGCCGAATTCGTTGACGATCACCGCGATCCGACGGCCCGAGGCATTTTCGAGGATGTGGCGCAGCAAGGTGGTCTTGCCGCTGCCGAGGAAGCCCGTGACGACGGTCACGGGGATTTTGCGCATTTGCATGGAATTCGCCTGTCGGTGAGTCGGTGGATGATGCCATCGCGGCGTCGGCACGACGCGCGGGCGGCCTGCCGGTCGTCATGCCGGCCGCCCGGGGACGACGATCATCGACGATGGACTGGCCGGCCGACGCGCCCAGGGCGCGGCCGCGAGGCTGCACGGGAACCCGCGCCGCCACCCGCGACGCTTCCCTGCGGATTCGCCGCCGCGCGCCGCAGGGCCTGGCCCGGGGCTCGCGCACGACTGGCGCTTCCGTGGTTCTGGCCGGTATCCGGGCTGGCGACAGCGCCGCTTCGCCTTCCCGGACGCGTCTCGCGTCCAGTGGCCGGGCCGCGCGCCCGAGCGACTCGGGGCGCGGTGAAGCGGGGCTCGCATCGCTTGCGCGATGCATGCGCTTACCGTTGCGGGGGCAGCACAGGTTGAGGTCGTCCGCGGCGCGGTGAGCTTCCCTGTTTCCCGTTCAACTGCGTGCCAAGAGAATCCGCACGCGAGCACCAAAACGCGTGCGAGTGTAGGCGCGGCGTCCAGACGCGTCAAGGCGGCGCGGCCGGCCGCGGCGCGCGCTCGGCGCCGCGGCTCTTTTTGTGTGCCCGCACCACCGACGCGCCTGCCCGGCAAGCCCCGGCGAGCGCCCTTCCGGCCCCGTCCGCTGTGCTATCGTATGCGCGCGTTCGGTGCCCGCAGTCGCATTCGCGACGGCGGTTAAACGGGAAACAGGGAGCGGCGCGCCGCCAGCCTGTGCTGTCCCCGCAACGGTACGCCGCCGGCGGATCGCGCAAGCGCGACGCGCAGGCCGACTCGAGCCACTGCCGATCGCGGCGGGAAGGCGTCGGCATGACAGGCGGCCAGCCCGGATACCGGCCGACGCAGACGGCGAGCCCGGCTCGCCGGACATGGCACCCGCGTGGGACGGGCGCCATGCGAAATCCGCATCGAGGCACGAAGCGTCGTCGACACCGTGGTTCGCCGTTTTTTTGCCCGCTTGCTTGCACGTTTGTTCGCTCGTTCACCACTCGTCCGCCCAGCATGACCTGCATCGCTCCGGATCGCATCGCCGCGCCGCGCATCGTCGTCGGGGTCGGCTGCCGCGCCGGCAAGTCGCCCGAGGCGATCGAGGCCGCCATCGCCGCCGCGCTCGCGCGCCGGCCCGGCCTCGCGCTGGCCGATATCGTCCGCGTCGCGACGCTCGACGCCAAGGCCGCCGAACCCGGCCTGGTGGCCTGCTGCGCGCGCCATGGCTGGCCGCTGGTGGCGATCGCGCGCGAAGCCATCGCCCCCGATGCGCCGCCGGGGGATGGCACGGCCCCGAGCTCGGCCGCCTTCGCGCGCTTCGGCGTCGAGGGCGTGTGCGAGCCCTGCGCGCTGGCTGCCGCGCCGCACGGCCGGTTGCTGGTGCCGAAGACGATCGTCGACGGCGTGACCGTGGCGATCGCCGGGCCCGCCTGAACGCGCGATCATGCCGCCGCCCTGCCCGATGCCCCGATATTTTCCTGCCCGCTTTCCCGTATCCCGAGGACTTCCGACCCGATGAAAACCGATCCCGAATCGCATCAGCGCATGACCGAACGCCGACGCGCCGGCCATGAAAAGAAACAGGCCGCGGCGACCGTCGAGAAGGGCCTGCTGATCGTCAACACCGGCAACGGCAAGGGCAAGAGCACGGCCGCCTTCGGCATGGCGGTACGCGTGCTCGGCCACGGCATGAAGCTGGGCGTGGTGCAGTTCATCAAGGGTGCGCTGCACACGGCCGAGCGCGACCTGCTCAACGCCTTCGCGGACTGCGATTTCGTGACGATGGGCGACGGCTACACCTGGAACACGCAGGATCGCGAGGCCGATATCGCGACCGCGCGCAAGGGCTGGGACGAGGCGCGCCGGATGATCGAGAGCGGCGAGTACCAGATGGTGATCCTCGACGAGCTGAACACGGTGCTGAAGTACGACTACCTGCCGCTCGACGAAGTGCTGGCCGTGCTGGCCGCGCGCCCGGCGGCGCTGCACGTGGTGGTGACGGGGCGTCACGCGCCCGACGCGCTGGTGGAGGCAGCCGACCTGGTGACCGAGATGCGGCTGGTCAAGCACCCGTATCGCGAGCAGGGCGTGAAGGCCCAGCGCGGCGTGGAGTTCTGAGCGTGTCGGCAGGCGTGCTGCGTTGCCCGGCGCTGCTGGTCGGCGCGAGCGGCTCCGGCCAGGGCAAGACCTCGGTCACCGCGGGGCTGGCGCGGCTGCATCGGCGGCTCGGCCGGCGCGTGCGCGTGTTCAAGACCGGCCCGGACTTCCTCGATCCGATGATCCTCGCGCGCGCCAGCGGCGCCGAGGTGCATTCGCTCGATCTCGGCATGGTCGGCGAGGACGGCTGCCGCGCGCTGCTGGCGCAGGCCGCCGCCGAAGCCGACCTGATCCTGATCGAGGGCGTGATGGGCCTGTTCGACGGCACGCCGAGCAGCGCCGATCTCGCCTGCCGCTTCGGCGTGCCGGTGGCCGCGGTGATCTCGGGGAAATCGGTGGCGCAGACTTTCGGCGCGCTGGCCTTCGGGCTCGCGCGTTTCCGGCCGGGGCTGCCCTTCCATGGCGTGCTGGCCAATCGGGTCGGCTCCGAGCGGCATGCCGCGCTGCTGCGCGCCTCGATGCCCGAGGACATCCGCTGGCTCGGCCATCTGCCGGCCGACCCCGGCATCGCGCTGCCGGAACGGCATCTCGGCCTGCACCAGGCCGCGGACATCGCCGACCTCGACGCGCGGCTCGAACGCGCGGCCGATGCCATGGCGCGGACCTCGCTGGCCGAGTTGCCGCCGGAAGTGGCATTCGCGTCGCCCGCGCAGCCAGCGCCCTTGCCGCGCTGGCTGGAGGGCCTGCGAGTGGCGGTGGCGCGCGATGCGGCCTTCTCCTTCCTCTACCCGGCCAACCTGGCGCTGCTCGAAGCACTCGGCGCCAGCCTGGGCTTTTTCTCGCCGCTGGCCGACGAGGCCTTGCCCGATTGCGACGCGCTGTACCTGCCGGGCGGTTATCCGGAACTGCATGCGGCACGGCTCGCCGCCAACCGGCGCAGCGCCGCCGGCATCGCCTCGCATGTCGCCACCGGGCGGCCGGTGCTGGCCGAGTGCGGCGGCCTGCTCTATCTCTGCGAGACGCTGGGCACGGCGGACGGCACCGTCACGCCGATGCTGGGCCTGTTGCCCGGCGCCGCCACCATGCAGCGCCGCTTCACCTCGCTCGGCATGCAGCGGCTCGACACGCCGGCCGGGCCGATGTCGGGCCATACCTTCCATTATTCGAGGCTGCAGACGCCGCTGGCGCCCTCGGCCGTCGCCGTGCGGCCCGACGACGGCACGCCGGGCGAGGCCGTCTACCGGCACGGCTCGATCGTCGCGACCTACATGCATGCCTATTGGCCGTCGAATCCGCGGGCGCTGGCCGACCTGCTGCTCGGGGCATGGCCGCCGGCCAGCGCGCTCGCGGCCGGCTAGGCGCGCTCGCCGGACCCGGCGCGACGCGGCGCGCAAGGTCGCGCCCGAAACCGGCGCGACGTGCCCGCACCAAGGCGGGAGCCGGCCGCCGCCCGCTCAGGCGACGCCGATCAGCACGTCGGCGGGAATCCGCAGCCCCTGGTGCAGCCGGCGGATCATCGCCAGGCTCAGCGGGCGCTTGCCGTTCAGCACTTCGTAGACACGATTGGTATTGCCGATATAGGGCTTGAGGTCGGCGACCGTGAGGCCGCCCTGCTCCATGCGGAACTTGATCGCGGCGATCGGATCGGGCGCGTGCAGGCGAAAACGCGCGTCCTCGTAGCGCTCGACCAGGAACGACAGGATCTCGAGCTTGTCGCCCTCGGGCGTGCCGGGCGCGGGATCGGCATCGACCAGGGCCGAGACTTCGGCGAGCGCCGCCTCGTAGTCCTGCTCGCCACGGATCGGGCGAATCGTAATGTCCATCAGTTCATCTCCACGGTAGCCGCATCCACCCTGTCATATTCCGCGTGCGTGCCGACGAACTTCACGTAGACGACGCCGACCTGCCAGGCAATCGCGACGATCAGCCGATAGGCGTTGCCATGCAGCTTGAACACCACGCGATTGCGCCCGACGAAGCTCGCCGAGGCATAGGCCGCGCGGATCTGTTGCGGCGTGGTCCATCTCGACTTGTCGGCGTCGGCGCACCACGCCAGCATCGACTGGCGCGCCTGCGGATGACGGATGACGAAGGCCTGCAAGGTTCGCTTGGCAACGATACGCATAAGGATGCAGTGAGGATCCATGGTAGTCCCGAAGTGGGACTATTTCAACGCGAATCCGGCGCTGCGTCCATTCGACCAAATGGCCTGCCATTCCCGTCCCTTGTCGGGACGGCCCCTTGCAGCAAGGCTTTGCCGCGTCGTCGTGCCGGCCGGGCATGGGCAGGCGCGACGCAATGCCGCTCGCGGAAACGCGGCCCGGAGCAGCGCGCCAGCCCCTAGCGTCGGCGCGAGGCCGCCGCGAAGGCCGGCGGCGCCACGCCGCGATCGAGGGCGGCGAGGCATTCGGCGCAATGACGAACCACGTCGCGCACCATGAAATGCACCAGCGTCGGCGACACGTCGAGCGCGTCGGCCGCGGCCGCCAGCGTCTCCTCGCGCACGCGCACCATCTCGAAGGCGGTCCGGCTGCGCACCGGAACCTCGGTCAGGACCGCGCGCATCCGTTCGAGGGCGTCGCGCGTCAGCGCGATCGCCTCGGGCGTGGGCTCGGGCGACGGCACGTCGAGCCCTGCCTCCGCCTCGGCATGCCAGTGGGTTTCGAGCGACTGGCGGCGACAGACGTCGATCGAGGCATTGCGCACCATGCGCGTGACATAGGCGAGCGGCTGCCGGATCGCCTCCTGGTTCGGGAAATCGACCAGCCGCAGCAGCACGTCGTGCACCACGTCCTCGGCACGGCTGGCGCAGCCGGTCACCCCCTGCGCGACCTTGACCAGCATCGCGCGATGACACACCAGCGTCTCGACGAGCGCACCGCGGCCGCGCGCCGCGTGCCTGGCGGCCAGGCGCGGCGACATGCGGGCGGATGCGGCGAGGGTCGGTTCCGACATCAGGCATCTCCGTATCGTGGTGGGTTCGGGAAAATCGACTGCGTTGAATTTAATGCAAACGCAAATCATTCTCAATCGTATCGAGAGATTTTTCACGATCCGAAGTCCTATACGAGGGCAAAGCGAGGGCAAGCGGCAAGCGCCGTGCATGACACGCAAGTTTGGCGATTCCACTCGCATCCTCCGCGATCCGAAATCGATCCCCATATAAAAGTCAAAAATTGTCGGAACGCTGGCGACATGGTGCTGTCATCTTTCTCAGCGTCGATTCTCACCGCAGGGTTCCACCCCGCATCGATGGATCATCGTTCGGAGCGGTGTTACCCCGCGTCCCTGGGCCGAACGGAACGTATCGGGCCGCCGCGCGTGTCCCGCCGTCGTACGCCAGAGTGCTGCCGGCCGTGCCGTGTCGCGCGGTTTTCGCGTAGCCAGCCTTTCCCCACCCCTTGCCCTGAACCTGCCTTTTTGAGGATGTGGAGTCCGTTGAACCCAATTCCCGAAGTTTCGCTTGTCGCCGGCGACCGACACGCCCGCCGGCCCGCCACACCGAATCCTCCCGCGCGCCCCTTCATGCGCCTGCTTCCCGCCGCCGCGGCGCTTGGCGCGATCGCCGCGTTCAGTCTCGCGGTGACGCTGCCCGCGGTCTCGAACACGCCCTCGCCGACCACGCTAGGCGCGGCCAGGACCCCGCAGCAGGTATTCGCCGCCACGCCGTTCCCGAGCGCGCAGCGCTTCGTCACCGATCAGCTGGAGGCCGCGATCGCCTCGCGCGACATGCGTCCCGGCCGCTTCGCCTCGCGCTTCGCCGCGGGGCGCAGCCTGCTCGGCGACGGCAGCGAACTGTTCTCGCTCGCCGCGCCCGCGTTCGGCATGGGCGAGCCGCCGCTCGCCACCGGCCTGCGCACCGGCGTCATCACGCATTCCTTCGCGCAGACCCTGCAGCAGCTCGATATCCCGCCCGAGGTTCGCATCCAGGTCGGCGACCTGGTCGCCGCGCAGTTGCGCACCCACGCGGCCGCGCAGACCGGCGACCGCTACCGGATCGCCTACGAGACCACCCACGAAGGCCCGCGCCTGACCGCGATCGAGGTGCGCGCCGCCGGCAAGCGCTTCGGCGCGATGTGGTTCCGGCCGCCCGGCGCCGAGCACGGCGCCTTCTACACCTTCGACGGAGCACCGCTGGAGGCGGCGGCGCTGAGCATGCCGGTGCTGGCCACGCGCATCAGCTCGCCGTTCGGCGAGCGCATCCACCCGATCTCGCACCTGCGTTCGCTGCATACCGGCGTCGATCTCGCGGCCCCGCGCGGCACCCGCGTCAACGCGGCGGCCGACGGCGTGGTCGCCTTCGTCGGCGTGGATCCGCACGGCTACGGCCGCTATGTCGTGATCGACCATCCCGATCACTATTCGACGCTCTATGCGCACCTGTCCGCCTATGCGCCGGGGCTCAAGGTCGGCATGACGCTCGCGCAGGGCCAGCGTGTCGGCGCGGTCGGCATGACCGGCGCCGCCACCGGCCCGCACCTGCACTTCGAGGTGCGCATCGCCGATACGCCGGTCGATCCGATCGTCGCGCTGGCCGACGCGAGCAATACGCTCTCGCCAATGCAGCTCGACGCGTTCCGGCGCGACCTGGTCGATGTGCGCACGCAGTTCGCGGCGGCGGCCGGCCCGAACGTCGGCATCGCGATGCTCGATGCCGCGCCGGCCGGCGCCGGGCTCTCGACGCTCGATCCGACGCTGCGCACGCTGTTGCAGACGCCGCAGGTGTCGTCGGCGTCGTGAGGCTTGTGGGAAGCGCAGTTCCCGATCGACAATCGCCAGCTCCGATCCACGATCAAGCTGGCCGACTCAATCCGGAATCCCCCTCGCCATGACCTCCACCCCGCCCGTCGCCCTCGTCACCGGCTCCACTTCCGGCATCGGCGCCGCAATCGCCCGCCGGCTCTCGCGGGATGGTTACGCGATCGTCCTGCACTCGCGCGGTTCGGCCGCCGCAGGCCAGGCCCTGGCCCGCGAACTCGGCTCGGCCGTCTACCTACAGGCCGACCTGGCCGACGATGCCGCGCGCGTGCGACTGGTGCGCGAGGCGATCGCCGCCTGGGGCCGCCTCGACGTGCTGGTCAACAATGCCGGGATCAGCCGCGTGATCCCGCATGCGGACCTGGCGGCGGCCACGCCCGCGATCTGGCAGGAGCTGCACGAGGTCAACGTGGTCGCGCCGTTCCGGCTGGTCAGCGAGGCGCAGGCGGCGCTGCGCGAAGCCGCCGCGCGCGGCAGGCCCGGCTGCGTGGTCAATGTCAGCTCGCATGCCGGCGTGCGCCCCAAGGGCGCCTCGATTCCCTATGCCGCGAGCAAGGCGGCCCTGAACCATGTCACGCGCCTGCTCGCGCTGTCGCTGGCACCGGAGATTCGCGTGAACGCGGTCGCGCCGGGCCTGGTCGACACGCCGCTGACGGCCGACTGGACCCAGGCCCGGCAGCTCTGGAAGGAGCGCGCGCCGATGCGGCGCGCCGCCAGCCCCGAGGACATCGCCCAGGCGGTGGCCATGCTGGTCGCCTCCGACTACCTGACCGGCGAGATCCTGCTCTCGGACGGCGGCCTCAACCTCACCTGAGCAACCGTCACGGGCCGCAGTTCGAGCTTCGCGGGACGAAAAAAAGCCCGCCGTGAAGGCGGGCATCAATCCCAGTCAAGGAGGTGTCACACGAACTACGGGCTCAGAGTAAGCGGCCCGCCTGGCGTGGACAACCAAGCATTTTCGATATCCTTATCGCGCGCCGGCCGCTAAGCACATGGTGCCGCCGGCGCGTCGCCGATGCCGACCGGATTCAGGGCTCAGGGCTCGTGGCGCAGGTAGCCTTCCTTGGCCGGTTCACGCATCCGGAACGAGACGATGAAGGAAATCGCGCAGAGCGCGGTCACGTACCAGTAGAAGGTCGACTCGCTGCCGGCCTGCTTGAACCACAGCGCCACGTATTCGGCGGTACCGCCGAACAGCGCGTTGGCCACCGCGTAGGACAGGCCCACGCCCATCGCGCGCACCTCGGGCGGGAACATCTCGGCCTTGATCAGGCCGCTGATCGAGGTGTAGAAGCTGACGATGGCCAGCGCGATCGTGATCAGCACGAAGGCCGTCACCGGGCTCGTGGTACCGGCGATCGCATGCATCAGCGGCACCGTGCCGATCACGGCCAGGCCGCCGAAGAACAGCATCGAGGTACGCCGGCCGATGCGATCCGACAGCGCGCCGAACAGCGGCTGCAACAGCATGTAGACCAGCAGCGCCGCCGTCATCACGTTGCTGGCCGTCTTCGCGTGCATGCCGCTGGTGTTGACCAGGTACTTCTGCATGTAGGTGGTGAAGGTGTAGAAGATCAGCGAGCCGCCGGCCGTGAAGCCGACCACGGTGAAGAACGCGCCGCGATGCTGCATCACGCCGCGGATCGTGCCGGCATCGCGCGCGCGGCGCGACTCGGTGGTCGAGGTCTCGTCGAGCGACTTGCGCAGCCAGAGCGAGACCAGCGCGGCCAGCGCGCCGACCAGGAACGGGATCCGCCAGCCCCAGGCGCGCAGCTCCTCGGTGCTCAGGAACTGCTGCAGGATCACCAGCACCAGCAGCGCGCAGAGCTGGCCGCCGATCAGCGTCACGTACTGGAACGAGGCGAAGAAGCCGCGCCGCCCCTTCAACGCCACCTCGCTCATGTAGGTCGCGCTGGTGCCGTATTCGCCGCCCACCGAGAGGCCCTGGAACAAGCGCGCGATCAGCAGCATCACCGGCGCCAGCGCGCCGATCTGGTCGTAGGTCGGCATCGCCGCGATCACCAGCGAGCCGCCGCACATCATCAGCACCGAGATCATCATCGCGGTGCGCCGGCCGCGCCGGTCGGCGATCCGGCCGAACAGCCAGCCGCCGATCGGGCGCATCAGGAAGCCGGCCGCGAACACGCCGGCGGTGTTCAGCAACTGCGTGGTGGGATTGCCGCTGGGAAAGAAGGCATGCGCGAAATACAGCGCACAAAATGAATAGACGTAGAAGTCGAACCACTCGACGAGATTGCCCGACGAGGCGCCGACGATCGCGAGCACGCGCCGCCGGGTGTCGTGGGGGGCCATGCTGGCCTGATCGGTGAGGTCGGTCATGTAGGTTTGTTTCCTCGATTAGCCTGTGGTGCCGATGACGGCCGCGTCCTGCCGCGCCCGCGGGCAGGACGCGGCGTCGCGCGGCGCCATTCTATCGAAATGAAAGCTTCGGCACCTTCAGGACTGTCCCGAGGTTCGCGCCCGCCTGACGATCGGGCGACAAATGGCGAACGATTGCCCTCCAGGGCCGGATTGCGTCGCCGCCGTCGATAATGACCGGCCAAGAAAAAACCAGCCCTCGGGCTGGCTTTTTCTTGGCGGGAGTCGAGGCGGCCGACTCAGACGCGCACCTCGGGCGGCCGGTAGCGGCACTCGTAGCGCTTGCGCACCGTGCCCGACTCGTCGACGCTTTCCAGGAACACGTCGAACTGCCAGAGCCGCGCCATGTGCTTGAGCACCTCGTCGCTGTCGTTCGACAGGTGCCGGTTGTCGGTCATGAAGTGGCGCAGCGTGAGGCTGCGGTCGCCGCGCGTGTTGACGGCCCAGACCTGGATGTTCGGCTCGCGATGGTGGATGTCGTATTGCCGGGACAGCGCCTGGCGCACGTACTGGTAGCCGCTGTCGTCGTGGATCGCCGACACCTCGAGCGAGTCGCGCATGTCGTCGTCGAGCACCGAGAACAGGCGCATCTCGCGGATCAGGTGGGGCGACAGGTACTGCGCGATGAAGCTCTCGTCCTTGAAGTTGCGCATCGCGTAGTGCAGCGCCGGCAGCCAGGGGCTGCCCGCCAACTCGGGGAACCACCGGCGGTCCTCGTCGGTGGGGTTCTCGCAGATGCGCCGGATGTCGCTCATCATCGAGAAGCCCAGCGCATACGGGTTGATGCCGCTGTAGTAGGGCTTGGTGACGGGCGGCTGGTAGATCACGTTGCTGTGCGAATGGAGGAATTCCATCATGAAGCCGTCCTCCAGCTTGCCCTGCTGGTAGAGCGTATTGAGCAGGGTGTAATGCCAGAAGGTGGCCCAGCCCTCGTTCATCACCTGGGTCTGCCGCTGCGGATAGAAATACTGGCCGATCTTGCGCACGATGCGGATCACCTCGCGCTCCCAGGGCTCCAGCAGCGGCGCGTTCTTCTCGGCGAAATACAGCAGGTTCTCCTGCGGCTCGGGCGGGTAGCGGCCCTCCACTTCCTCGTCGGCCAGCTCGGGCTTGCGGCCCGGCAAGGTGCGCCACAGCTCGTTGACCTGCGACTGCAGGTAGGCCTCGCGCTCGCGCCGCAGCGCCGCCTCCTTGGACAACGAAGGCTTCTGCGGACGCTTGTAGCGATCGACGCCGTAGTTCATCAGCGCGTGGCAGGAGTCGAGCAGTTCCTCGACCCGGTCGAGCCCGTAGCGCTCCTCGCACTCGGCCACGTAGTTCTTCGCGTAGACCAGGTAGTCGATGATGGCGTGCGCATCGGTCCACAGCCGGAACAGGTAGTTGCCCTTGAAGAAGGAATTGTGGCCATAGGCGGCATGCGCGATCACCAGCGCCTGCATGGTCAGCGTATTTTCTTCCATCAGATACGCGATGCAGGGGTTGGAGTTGATCACGATCTCGTAGGCCAGGCCCATCTGGCCGCGCCGGTAGCTCTTCTCGGTCGACAGGAAATGCTTGCCGAAAGACCAGTGGCGATAGTTGACGGGCATCCCGACGGACGCGTAGGCGTCCATCATCTGCTCGGCGCTGATCAGCTCGAGCTGGATCGGATAGACGTCGAGCTCGTATTGCTCGGCGACCTGCGCGATGTGCGTGTCGTACTCCTCGATCAGCTCGAAGGTCCAGTCCGACGGGCACGGCAGCGGCTTGCGTTCGGCGACGTTCATGCGCCCTTCCTTCTGCCCGGATTCGGGCATTACCGGGAGCGGCGACGATGCCTCGGCCGCCGCGTCCGATTCCTCGGGCCGGCGTTCGGGCGCATCGTTGCCCGTGTGGCGCGCCTGGTAACCGCGCGCTTCGTTGTGCAAATGGCGTGTCGTCATACGGCGTTACGTTTCCACATGCTTTTCGAACAGTTCGCGGAACACCGGGTAGATGTCCGCGGCGGACTCGACCTTCTTCATCGCCATATGCGGCTGCGACAGCGCGAGCTGGGCATATTCGAGCCAGAGGTTCTGCTCCTCGGGCGTGACCTGGATATAGGCGAAGTAGCGGGTCTTGGTCAGGATGTCGTTCTCGAGGATCTTGCGGCACTTCGGCGAATCGTCGGTCCAGTTGTCACCGTCCGAGGCCTGCGCACCGTAGATGTTCCACTCGCTGGGCGAATAGCGCTCGTCCATCACCTTGCGCATCAGCTCCAGCGCGCTCGACACCACCGTGCCGCCGCTTTCGGTCGAATGGAAGAAGGTGTCCTCGTCGACTTCCTCGGCGCGCGTGTGGTGGCGGATGAACACCACCTCGATGCGCTCGTAGTTCCGCTTCAGGAACAGGTAGAGCAGGATAAAGAAGCGCTTGGCGAGATCCTTGCGCTGTTCGTCCATCGAGCCCGACACGTCCATCAGGCAGAACATCACGGCCTGGCTCGAGGGTTGCGGCTGCTTCACGCGATTCACGTAGCGCAGGTCGAACGGGTCGATGAAGGGGATACGCCAGATCCGTCCGCGCAGATGATGGATCTGCGCCTCGAGTTCGGCGATCTCGACGCGGCGATCGGCGGTATCTGCCTTCAGCTCCTCGAGCTGCGCCTCCAGCACACGCAGCTCGTTGACGAGCGGCGAGCCGAGCGCGATGCGCCGGCCCAGCGCGCTGCGCAGCGAACGCACCACGTCGATGTTGTTCGGCGTGCCCTCCGCGGCCCAGCCGGCCCGCACGCTCTTCCAGCTCGGCACGGTCAGCAGGTGCGTCTTGACCAGCCGCGGCAGTTCGAGATCGTCGAAGAAATACTGCATGAACTCGTCGCGGCTCAGCTCGAAGACGAAATCGTCCTGCCCTTCGCCCTCGTTGCTGGCCTGGCTGCCGCCACCGCCCGAACCGCCGGGCGGGCGCGGGATCTTGTCGCCGCGGATGTAGTCGGAATTGCCCGGATGCACGTATTCGCGCCGCCCGCCCGACGTGTGACGGAAGGTCGGCTCCGCGATGTCCTTGCGCGGAATGGTGATGCTCTGGGTGCTTTGGATGTCCTTGATGCTACGGTCGCGCACGGCGTCGGACACCGCGCGGCGAATGTAGTTCTTGACGCGACGCAGAAAGCGTTCGCGGTTTGCAATGCTCTTGTTCTTGCCGGCAAGCCTGCGGTCGATGATTTGATGAAGCACTCCCGGTCTCCCGCTCGAAAGTCGATACGCCGGGACGTGCCGCACGATCCGCCGTGCGGCGCGTCGCTCAGGGTGCCCGCGCGCCGCCGGCGCGCGGGCGATGCATCGTGCGTGTCATGAGGACTTGCGCACGCGCAGATACCAGTCGCACAGGAGCCGTACCTGCTTCGGCGTGTAGCCCTTGGCGACCATCCGGTTCACGAAGTCCTCGTGCTTGCGCTGCTCCTCCGCCGATCCCTTGGCGTTGAAGGAGATCACCGGCAGCAACTCCTCGGTGTTCGAGAACATCTTCTTCTCGATCACCACGCGCAGCTTCTCGTAGCTGACCCAGGCCGGGTTCTTGCCGCCGTTGGCCGCGCGCGCCCGCAACACGAAGTTCACGATCTCGTTGCGGTAGTCCTTCGGATTGCTGATGCCGGCCGGTTTCTCGATCTTCTCGAGCTCGGCGTTCAAGGCCGCGCGGTCGAAGCTCTCGCCGGTATCGTGATCGCGGAACTCCTGGTCCTGGATCCAGAAGTCGGCATAGGTCACGTAGCGATCGAAGATGTTCTGGCCATACTCGGAATACGACTCGAGGTAGGCCGTCTGGATCTCCTTGCCGATGAACTCCGCGTAACGCGAGGCCAGCAGGTCCTTCACGAAGGACAGGTACTTCTGCTCGGTTTCCGGCGGGAACTGCTCGCGCTCGATCTGCTGTTCGAGCACGTACATCAGGTGCACCGGATTGGCGGCCACCTCCGAGGTGTCGAAGTTGAACACGCGCGAGAGGATCTTGAAGGCGAAACGCGTGGACACGCCGTTCATGCCTTCGTCGACGCCGCCGTAGTCGCGATACTCCTGGTAGGACTTCGCCTTCGGATCGGTGTCCTTGAGGTTCTCGCCGTCATACACCTGCATCTTCGAGAACAGGCTGGAGTTTTCCGGCTCGTGCAGCCGCGTGAGCGCCGAGAACTGCGCCATCATCTTCAGCGTGCCGGGCGCGCAGACGGCTTCGGCCAGCGAGGAGTTGCGGATCAGCTTCTCGTAGATCTTGATCTCTTCCGACACACGCAGGCAGTACGGCACCTTGACGACGAAGATCCGGTCCAGCAGGGCTTCGTTGTTCTTGTTGTTGCGGAAGGCCTTCCACTCCGACTCGTTCGAGTGGGCGAGGATCACACCGTCGAACGGGATCGCGCCGAAACCCTCGGTGCCCTTGAAGTTGCCTTCCTGGGTGGCGGTCAGCAGCGGATGCAGCACCTTGATGGGTGCCTTGAACATTTCGACGAATTCGAGCAGGCCCTGGTTGGCCAGGCACAGGCCGCCCGAGTAGCTGTAGGCATCGGCATCATCCTGCGCGAACTGTTCGAGCTTGCGGATGTCGACCTTGCCGACCAGGGAGGAGATGTCCTGGTTGTTCTCGTCGCCCGGCTCGGTCTTGGCGATGCCGATCTGGCGAAGGATGGAGGGATAACGGCGCACCACGCGGAACTGGCGGATATCGCCGTTGTACTCGTGCAGGCGCTTGACGGCCCAGGGGCTCAGGATGCTCTTGAGGTAACGACGCGGAATGCCGTACTGCTCTTCCAGGATCGGGCCGTCCTCGTCGTAGTCGAACAGCCCGAGCGGCGATTCGTTGACGGGCGAACCCTTGAGCGAATAGAACGGCACGCGTTCCATCAGTTGCTTCAGGCGCTCGGCGATCGACGACTTGCCGCCGCCCACCGGCCCGAGCAGGTAGAGGATCTGCTTCTTCTCCTCGAGACCTTGCGCTGAGTGGCGGAAGTACGCCACCACCTGCTCGATCACCTCCTCCATCCCGTAGAACTCGCGAAACGCGGGATAGACCTTGATGACCTTGTTCGCGAAGATCCGCGACAGACGCGGGTCGTTTCGCGTATCGACCTGCTCCGGTTCCCCGATGGCTGCCAACATGCGTTCGCCTGCGGTGGCGTACGCCGATGGATCGTTCTTGCAGAGCGCGAGATACTCTTCGAGCGAGAACTCCTCCTCCCGGGTTTTCTCGAAGCGGTTCGCGAAGCTGCTGTAAATATCCATGCTACCTCCTCGCCTGTGTCTGAAGACGATCTTGCCTTCGTGAGATCACGCCGAAGCAGGACCGTTCAATTTCATCCTAAACCCAATTGCTTTTTTTTTCACGAACAAACTTCAGTCGGAACGTTGTTGTTCGACACTCAGAAAAACCCCGCTTGGACGAGGCATTTTGACTGCCATACAATGTTCCTCCCGATCTTCGCAACGTTGCACACGCGCCCTCTCCTGCTGCAACGAATCCGCTCCTGCATCGGACACGTTCCCCCCTGTTTTCCTATACGGCCGAGCCGGCATTTCGGACGACAGAACGATCGCTTTCGTTACAATTTTTTGCGATTCGGCCCGTCGCTGCGTGATCGCGCGATCGATGCGCTGGTCCATCCGCAGATGACGACATCGTCATGCTGCGCCGCGCATCGCGCGCCACCTTCGCGAGATGAGAAAAATCCGTCGTGCGATGCGCGCTTGCCCTCGTTCGCGCATGTGTCTCGAGCACTGCATTTCACATCGTCACGTCACGGGCATGAAGGTGAACAAAGGTGACATCGAAAGCTTGTGTCCTCGTCGCGTATGACGGCGTGCTCGGGTAGGTGACCGGTCGGTGGTCGTCCCGCTTTCCCGAATTCCGGGTTTCCGGATTGCCTCCATCGGCGATGGAATCATTGGCACGCCACGGCGAACGATCGGCTGCCGTCGCGAGCGATTGTCGAACGAGGCGGGACATCCTCATGACGAGGATTCGGGAGATGGCCGGATGCACCCGAAATGGGCATGCATGAAAAACGAAGGCGCGGGATGCGTGTCGGCGATCTGCCCCGATAAATATCGTGGCGACCATGAAAAAATCCGGCACGAGGCCGGATTCGGGAACAGGCATTGTGCCGAGCGATGCGGGCCGCGCTAGCCCTGCACTTCCGCGAAGCTCGGAATCGAGGGCTGGGCGCCCGCGCGCGTCACCGACAGAGCGGCGGCCCGCTGGGCGAAACGGATCGCCGCGTCGGGTGCATCACCCGCCGCCAGCCGTGCCGACAAGCCACCGATGAAGGTATCGCCGGCGGCCGTGGTATCGACCGCCTCGACCTTCGGGGCCGGATAGTGGCGCGCCGTGCCATCGGCCAGCGCGGCGAACGCGCCTTGCGCGCCGAGCGTGACGATCACGTTGCGCGCGCCGGCTTCCCGCAGCTGCCCTGCCGCGGCCTGCGCATCCTCGGGCGTCGCGATGGTCATGCCCGTCAGCGCGGCGGCCTCGAGCTCGTTCGGGATCAGCCAGTCGACCAGCGGCAGCCAGCCGTCCGGCAAGGGACCGAGCACGGGGGCCGGATTGAGCACCACCACGCGGCCATGGCGCCGCCCCGCCTCGAGCGCGGCCTTCACGGCCGGCAGCGGCGTTTCGAGCTGACAGACCAGCACGTCGGCGGCCGCGATCATGGCCTCGTGCCCGGCGATGCCGGCCGGCGTCACCTCGCCGTTGCCGCCCGCCACGATCACGATCGCGTTCTGGCTCGCGTCGTCCACCACGATCAGCGCCACGCCGGTGGCCACGCCCTCGCGGGCGGTCGCCAGCGCGGCGCAATCGATTCCCTCGGCCTCCAGCGCGCCGCGCAGGGCCGCGCCGTTCGCGTCGTCGCCGACGCAGCCGAGCATCGCCACGCGCGCGCCGAGCCGGGCGGCCGCCACGGCCTGGTTGCCGCCCTTGCCGCCCGCCGCCTGCGCATAACCGTGCCCGCTCAGCGTCTCGCCCGGCTTGGGCAGGCGCGGCGCGCGCACGATCAGGTCCATGTTGAGGCTGCCGACCACGGCAACGTTTCCGCGCGCGGAGGTCGAAATCGGCGTACCGCTCATGCCTGCCCTCCACCGGCCGCCGCGGGCACGGCGCCGGACGCGCCGCCATAAGGCGCGGTCGATTCGCGCAGCACCAGGCGCGGCGACACCACGCGGCGACGCTTGGCCGGCGCCGAGGCACCCGCCGAGATCCGCTCGATCAGGGTCTGCGCGGCGATCTCGCCGAGCGCGCGCACCGACTGGCCGACCGTGGAGAGTGCCGGATAGGTGTAGCTCGACATCTCGATGTCGTCGAAGCCGATGATCGAGCAGTCGGTCGGCACGCGCAGCCCGCGCTCGGCGGCCGCGCGCAGCGCGCCGATCCCCATCAGGTCGTTGCCGGCGAAGATCGCGCTCGGATGCAGCGCGTCGATCAGCTCGGCCGCCGCGCGATAGCCGCCCAGGCAGGAGAAGTCGCTTTCGGCGATCGCGCCCGGGATGATGTCGATGCCGCGTTCGGCCATCGCGCGGATGAAGCCGTGCACGCGCATCGCGCTCACCGCCGTGTCGACCGGGCCCGTGATGCAGCCGATCCGCGAATGGCCGAGCTCGATCAGGTGGCGCGTGGCCAGGTAGGCGCCGCGTTCGTGGTCGATCTGCACCAGGTCGGCGGACAGCCCCTCGATATTGCGGTCGACGATCACCAGCGGCTCGCGCGAATCGGCCAGGGTCTGTGCCAGCACCGTGTCCTCGCCGGCCGAGGCGATGATCAGCCCGTCGATGCGCTTTTCCTGCAGCACGCGCAGATAGTTTCGCTGCTTGATGGGATCGTCGTCGGAATTGCAGAAGAACACGCAATAGCCGCGCGCCGCGCATTGGTCCTCGATGCCGCGCGCCAGTTCGGCGAAATACGGGTTGGTGCTGTTGGGCACCACCAGGCCGATGGTGGCCGTCGAGCGCGCCTTCAGGGATCGCGCCACAGCCGACGGGACGTAGTTGAGCTGGACGATCGCCCGCTCCACCTTGGCCCTCACGTCGGCCGACACCGGCCGCGAATTGTTCACCACGTGCGACACCGTCGTGAACGATACGCCGGCCATGGCCGCCACATCCTTGATCGTCGCCATTCTGAATCCCTCTGGTCTGTCTTTAAGTGCGCGTGCGGCGGCTGCGATAGGTGTCGAGCACGACGGCAACGACGATCACGGCCCCGGTAATGATGCGCTTGGTCGGTTCGTTCGCGCCGATCTGCGCCAGCCCCGCGGCCAGCACCGAGATGATCAACACGCCGAAGAAGGTGCTGATCACCGAGCCGCGCCCGCCCATCAGGCTCGTGCCGCCGATCACGACGGCGGCGATGACCTGCAGTTCGAGCCCGACGCCGGCATTCGGATCGGCCGCTTCGAGACGCGAGATCTGGAACAGCGCCGCAAGCCCCGCGAGCGCGCCCATCAACGCAAACACAATGATTTTATACGGACGGGGGTTCACTCCGGCAAGCCTTACCGCCTCTTCGTTGGTACCGATACCAACCAGATAGCGTCCGAACACGGTGCGGGTCAGCACGAACTGGGCCACGATCATCACCAGCACGGCGATCACGAAGGCCGGCGAGATGCCGAACGCGAACGGATTGGAGAGGAAATCGAAGGCGTCGCCGATATAGGCGGTGCGCGAATTGGTGAGCTGGTAGGCCAGGCCGCGCGCGCCTTCCAGCACGCCGAGCGAGACGATGAAGGACGGAATCCGCCAGCCCACCGTGACCGCGCCGGTCAGCATGCCGGTCACGGCCGCCGCGGCGATCCCGAGCAGCGCCGAGGGCAGCGGCCCCCAGTGCCATTTCAGGGCGGCCACGCTGACGAAGGAGGCCGCCAGCGCCAGCACCGAGCCCACCGACAGGTCGATGCCGGCGATGATCAGCACGAAGGTCATGCCGACCGACATCACCACCAGGTCGGGAATCTGGTTGGCGATGGTGCTGAAGGTGTCGTAGGTGAGGAAATGCGAGCTGAGCACCGAGAACAGCGCGATCATCGCGATCAGCGCGCCAGCCAGGCCCAGGTAGTTGGACAGACCCAGGCGCGTGCCGGACAGGCGTTTGGCGGCCGGCGCGGCCGCGTCGGGCGCGGCCGCCGGGGTGGAATCGGCCGTCTCGCGGCCGGGGACGATGGGTTCGTTCATGAAGGAATTCCTGGGGTCGAATCACCCGCCCCGGAGGACGGGCCTGCGGCCGGCAAGGGCCCGGCGCTGGCATCGCGGCGCGAGAAGCCGGCAAAGGCGGCGGCCAGCAGACTGTCCTGGGTCCAGCCGCCGCGCTCGAACACGGCGCTCATGCGCCCCGCCGACATCACGCCGATGCGATCGCAGATCAGCATCAGCTCGCGCAGGTCGCTGGACACCACTACCAGCGCGCGGCCCTCGCGAGCCAGCGCGCCCATCAGCGCATAGATGTCGAACTTGGCGCCGACGTCGATGCCGCGGGTGGGTTCGTCGAACAGCAGCACGGCCATGTCGTGGGCCAGCCAGCGGCCGATCACGACCTTCTGCTGGTTGCCGCCCGAGAGCTCGCCCACCGTCTGCGCCGGGCCGCGCGTGCGGATCCGCATCGCGTCGATCTGGCGCTGCGCGAGCGCGTGCTCGCGCGCGGTGTCGACCACGCCGGCCCGCGAGATGCGGCCGAGCTGGCCGAGCGAGACATTGGCGGCGATCGGCTGCGACAGCAGCAGGCCCTCGCCCTTGCGGTCCTCGGTGATCAGCGCGATGCCCTGGCGCACCGCGTCGGACGGCGACTGGATCTTCACCGGGCGCGGCGGCGTGCCGATCGACACCGTGCCGCGCTCGGCACGGTCGGCGCCGTAGATCAGCCGCAGCAGCTCGGTGCGGCCGGCGCCGATCAGGCCGGAAATGCCGAAGATCTCGCCGGCGCGCACCTCGAAGGAGACGTCGCGCACCACGCTGCCGCGCGTGAGCCCGGCCACCGCCAGGCGAGGCGCGCCGATCCGGCGCTCGCCGAGATCAATGTGCTCGCCCACCTCGCGCCCGGCCATCAGGGCCACCAGCCGCTCGGTCGAGACCTCGCCCATCGGCCCGACATGGACCAGCCGCCCGTCGCGCAGCACGGCCACGCGCTCGGCCACCCGCGCCAGCTCCTCGAGGCGGTGCGAGATGTAGACCAGCGCCACGCCGCGCGCCTTGAGGTGGTCGATCTGCGCGAACAGCAGCTCGACCTCGCGCGCGGTCAGCATCGCGGTGGGTTCGTCGAGGATCAGCACGCGGCAGTCGCCGATCAGGTTGCGCGCGATCTCGACCATCTGCTGGTGGCCGATGCCGAGCGCGCCCACCGGCGTATCGGGATCGATCGCGTCGAGCCCGACGCGCGCCATCGCCTCGCGCGCGTCGGCGCGCAGCCGGCCGCGGTCGATCACGCCGAAGCGGCGCGGCAGGCGGTTGAGGAACAGGTTCTCGGCCACCGTCAGGGTGGGCAGCAGGTTCAGCTCCTGCATCACCATGCGGATCCCGAGCGCTTCCGCCTCGTTGCGGCTGACCGGCGCATAGGCGCCGCCGGCCAGCCGCAAGCTGCCGCCGGTGGGCGTGACCAGCCCGCCGATGATCTTCGACAGGGTGCTCTTGCCCGCGCCGTTCTCGCCCGTGAGGGCCAGCGCCTCGCCCGCGTGCAGCGCGAGCGAGACGCCGGCCAGCACCGGCTCGGCGTAGGTCTTGCCGACGCCCTCGACCTCGAGCACCGGCGCGGCCGGGGATGCCGCGCCGCTGGGAATCGTCGCCATGCGGGTCACTTACTTCTTGACGACCAGGTCGACCGGCGTCTCGACCGTGCCCGACAACTCGGCCTGCTTCTTGTGCTCGGCGATCGCCTTGAGCGCCGTGTCGATGCCGAACACCGCCTGCTTGGCCGCGTACTGGTCGGCCGTGGCGAGCACGCGGCCGTCCTGCAGCATCGGCTTGATCGCGTTGATGTTGTCGTAGCCGACCACGTAGACCTTGCCGGCCTTGCCGGCCGCGCGCACCGCCGAGACCGCGCCGATCGCCATGCTGTCGTTGCCGCACAGCAGCGCCTTCAGGTTCGGGTACTCGTTGAGCATGGCCGAGGCCACCGCGTTGCCCTTGTCGATCTCCCATTCGCCCGACTGCAGCGAGACCACCTTGGCGCCCACCGCCTTCATCGCGTCCTGGAAGCCGGCGGTGCGCTGCTGCGCGTTGGTGGTGGTCGACACGCCCTCGATGATGCCGACCTCGTCGCCGGCCTTCAGCTTCTTGGCGAGGTAGTCGCCGATCTTGCGGGCGCCCTTGCGGTTGTCGGGGCCGACGAAGGGCACGTTGAGGTTCTTCGACTTCAGCACGTCCGGATCGAGCCGGTTGTCGATGTTGATCACGATGATGCCGGCGTCGACGGCCTTCTTGACCACCGGCACCAGCGCCTTCGAATCGGCCGGCGCGAGCACGATCGCGTCGACCTTGGAGACGATCATCTGCTCGACGATGCGGATCTGGTTGGCGGTGTCGGTCTCGTCCTTGATGCCGTTGGTGACCAGGTCGAACATCGCCGGATTGTGCTGCTGGTATTCCTTCGCGCCGTTCTCCATGGTCAGGAAGAACTCGTTGGCGAGCGATTTCATCACCAGCGCGACCTTGGGCTTGTGGGCGGCTTGCGCATGGGCGCCGAGCGGCGCGATGGCAATGGCGGCGCCGGCGAGCGCGGCGGCGAGAACACGGCGGCGAATCTGGAAGTCCATGCGAAATCTCCTCACTGTGTGTGCCCGGTTGCCCCGGGTGTCGTTTTCATGTTGAGCAAACGTTTGCCGTGGTACGTCCGTCAATTCGGAAAAATACGCCCTGAAGCGGCGTGAACGGGAAGCGCAAGCGATTGCCGGCAGTCGATTTCACCCATCTCGCGCGTCCCGTCCGTTTTTGTTCGTACCGGGAAGCGCCAATGCTGTACCGATCGTGCCGATTACGCAACGGGGTTTTTACCGATTCCGGGATTGTGGGGATCTTGCAAGGCAAGCGCAAGACAGGACGTGGCCCGCGCGAGGGATTCGGCCGCGAGGTGGCCCTGGCGAACGGCAGGTGGGCGGCGAGCCGGAACGGCTCGCGCGATGAGCGATGCGAACCCGAGGGCGAGGCGCCGGCGCCCCGCCCTCGCCGCTCAGACGGCGGTTTCCTTCAGTTGCGCGGCGATCTCGGCCTCGGTCAGATGCGGCGCGAACATCTCCAGCAGCCTGTAGGCATAGGAGCGCAGGAAGGCGCCCTTGCGCAGGCCGACCCGCGTCGTGCTGGCCTCGAACAGGTGCTGCGTGTCGAGCGCGACCAGGCCCGAATCGCGCTGCGCGTCGTAGGCCATCGCCGCCACCACGCCGATGCCCATGCCGAGCTCGACATAGGTCTTGATCACGTCGGCGTCGATCGCGGTCAGCACCACGTCGGGCACCGCGCCCACCTTGGCGAAGGCCTGGTCGATATGCGAGCGGCCGGTGAAGTCCTGGTCGTAGGTGATGATCGGGTACTCGGCGATCTCCTCGGGCGTGAGGTTGGCGCGGCCGACCAGCGGGTGGTCCTTCGGCACCACCACCACGTGGTGCCAGGAATAGCACGGGAAGGTCACGATGTCGGGATAGCGGTCCAGCGCCTCGGTCGAGATGCCGATGTCGGCCTCGCCGCTGAGGATCATCTGCGCGATCTGCTGCGGGCTGCCCTGGCGCAGCGCCAGGTGCACCTTGGGGAACACGTCGGTGAACTGGCGGATCACCTTGGGCAGCGCGTAGCGCGCCTGCGTGTGGGTGGTCGCCACCACCAGGTGGCCGCTGTCCTGGTCGGCGTACTGGCGCGCCACGCGACGCAGGTTCTCGGCGTCCAGCAGCATCCGCTCGATCAGCTGGTGCACCGCCTTGCCGGGCTCGGTGAGGCCGGTCAGGCGCTTGCCGCGACGGATGAAGATGTCGACGCCCAGCTCGTCCTCGAGATCCTTGATCTGCTTCGAGACGCCCGACTGCGACGTGTAGAGCACGTTCGCGACTTCCGTCAGGTTCATGTTCTGGCGTACCGCTTCCCGGACGAAGCGCAATTGCTGGAAATTCATGGGTCAGCCTCTCAGGGGCGTTGTCGTTATCGATGAGGAAGGATGCGACGGCACGTCAGCGCGCCGGGAACACGCGCGCGCTGCGGGCCACCGCGGTGGCGCCGTCGCCCACGCCGAGCGCCAGCGCGCGCCAGGTTTCGCGATCGAGCTCGGCTTCCAGCAGCGCGCCGCCGGCGCGCGGCGCGAGCTCGATGCGCACCGAACCGCCCAGCGGCACCACCCGTCGCACGTCGACGGCGATGCCGTCCGAGCGCGCGTCGGTGTGCGCCACCACCTGCAGGTCGTGCGGGCGCACATAGGCGTGCGCGCGGCCGGAGAAATCGGCGGCCACCGCGATCGGCCCGCTCGCGCCGTCGGCCACGAAACCATCGCCGTGCACCACGCCGTCGAGCCGGTTGGCCGCGCCGAGGAACTCGTAGACGAAGGCGCTTTGCGGATGGTCGTACACGTCCTGCGGGCTGCCGACCTGCTCCACGTGGCCCCGGTTCAGCACCACGATGCGGTCGGCCACTTCCAGGGCTTCCTCCTGGTCGTGGGTGACGAAGATGGTCGAGATGTGCAGGTCGTCGTGCAGGCGGCGCAGCCAGCTGCGCAGCTCCTTGCGCACCTTGGCGTCGAGCGCGCCGAACGGCTCGTCGAGCAGCAGCACCTTGGGCTCGACCGCCAGCGCGCGGGCCAGCGCGATGCGCTGGCGCTGGCCGCCCGAGAGCTCGGACGGATAACGCGGCGCGAGCCAGTCGAGCTGGACCAGCTTGAGCAGCTCGTGCACCTTCTCGCGGATCACGGCTTCCGGGGGCCGCTCGCCGCGCGGCTTGACGCGCAGGCCGAAGGCGACGTTCTCGAACACCGTCATATGGCGGAACAGCGCGTAGTGCTGGAACACGAAGCCGACCTGGCGCTCGCGCGCGCCCACGTAGGCCACGTCCTGCCCCTGCAGCACGACCTGGCCCGCGTCGGCGTGTTCCAGGCCGGCGATCACGCGCAGCAGGGTGGTCTTGCCGCAGCCGGAAGGCCCCAGCAGCGCGACCAGCTCGCCGGGCGGGAAATCGAGAGAAACATCGTCGAGCGCCGTGAAGTCGCCGAATTGCTTGTGCAGATTGCGAACGGTGATACCCATCTGGTGTGCCTCTTCAGGAATGCGAGGCGGCGCTGGCGCGCGCGTCCGCGAGTTCGGCCGACATCCGGCGTTCGGCGAGCAGCTTCAGCGCGAGCGTCACCAGCGCGAGCAGGGCCAGCACCGATGCCACCGCGAAGGCGGCCGAAAAGTTGTATTCGTTGTAGAGAATCTCGACGTGCAGCGGCATGGTGTCGGTCTGGCCGCGGATATGGCCGGACACCACCGATACCGCGCCGAACTCGCCCATCGCACGCGCATTGCAGAGGATCACGCCGTACAGCAGGCCCCAGCGCACGTTGGGCAGGGTCACGCGGCGGAAGATCTGCCAGCCCGAGGCGCCCAGCACCCGCGCGGCCTCCTCCTCGTCGTTGCCCTGCGCCTGCATCAGCGGAATCAGCTCGCGCGCGACGAACGGGAAGGTCACGAAGATGGTCGCCAGCACGATGCCGGGCACGGCGAAGATGATCTGCACGTCGTGCGCTTCCAGCCAGGGGCCGAGCCAGCCCTGCGCGCCGAACAGCAGCACGTAGACCAGGCCCGAGATCACCGGCGAGACCGAGAACGGCAGGTCGATCAGGGTGGTCAGGAGCGCCTTGCCGCGGAACTCGAACTTGGCGATCGCCCAGGAGGCGCAGACCCCGAACACCAGGTTCAGCGGCACCGCGATGGCGGCCACCGTGACGGTCAGCACGATCGCCGACCAGGCGTCCGGATCGGCCAGCGACTCGAAATAGAAGCCGATGCCCTTGGCCAGCGCCTGCGCGAACACGGCCGCGAGCGGCACCACCAGGAAGCCGGCCAGGAACAGCAGCGCGATGCCGGTCAGCACCCAGCGCGTGAGGCGCGATTCGGCCACCGGATCCTGGCGACGCGCGGCCCTGGCGCGCGGCGCGGCGGCGGCCGGCAGCGCGGAACTGCTCGATTCGCGGCTCATTGCGCACCTCCGGCCACGGCACCCGCGGCGGCGACGGCCGGCGCCGGGCCGCTCGCGCCGCGGCTGGTACGGCGCTGCAGCAGCCACTGCAGGGTATTGATCAGCAGCAGCATCAGGAAGGACACCACCAGCATCACCACCGCCAGCGCGGTGGCGCCGGCGTAGTCGTACTGCTCGAGCTTGGTGATGATCAGCAGCGAGGTGATCTCGGACTTCATCGGCACGTTGCCGGCGATGAAGATCACCGAGCCGTATTCGCCCAGCGCGCGCGCGAAGGCCAGCGCGAAGCCGGTCAGCAGCGCCGGGAACACGGCCGGCAGCACCACGCGGCGGAACGTCAGCCAGCGCGAGGCGCCCAGGCAGGCGGCGGCCTCCTCCTGCTCGCGCTCGAAATCCTCGAGCACGGGCTGCACGGTGCGCACCACGAAGGGCAGGCCGATGAAGGTCAGCGCCACCAGCACGCCCAGCGGCGTGAACGCCACCTTGATGCCGAGCGGCGCGAGATACTGGCCGAGCCAGCCGTTCTGCGCGTAGACGGCGGCCAGCGAGATGCCGGCCACCGAGGTCGGCAGCGCGAACGGCAGGTCGACGATCGCGTCGACCAGGCGCTTGAGCGGAAACCGGTAGCGCACCAGCACCCAGGCGACCAGGAAGCCGAACACGGCATTGATCACGGCGCCGCCGAGCGCGGACAGGAAGGTCAGCCGGTAGGAGGCCAGCACGCGCGCCGAGGTGGTGGCGGCCACGAACTGGTCCCAGCTCAGCGTCGCCGTCTTCAGGAAGGTGGCGGCGAGCGGGATCAGCACCACGAGGCTCAGATAGGCCACCGTGATGCCGAGCGTCACGCCGAAGCCGGGCAGCGCGCTCGGCTTGCGGAAGGTGTACGTCGTCATGCGAAATGCGCTTCCTTGGTTGACATGGGATGCGCGGCCGCCGGAAGAATCCGGCCGGCCGCGCGTTCGATCGTCGTTATGTCGGGCCGCGCGTGCCGGTTGCGGGCCGCGCGGCCTCGATATTGCCGTCCTGCCTTTGCGTCTTTCCGATTTCCGCGGCCGGGCGGTTCACCGTTCAGCGGCACGCCGCCCGCCGCTCAAGCCACGTGCGCAGCGCTTACTGCGGCTTGTAGATCGAATCGAACACACCGCCGTCGGCAAAGTGCGTCTTCTGCGCGTTGGTCCAGCCGCCGAAGGTGTCGTCCACCGTGTAGAGCTTGAGCTTCGGGAACTGCCTGGTCAGCTCGGCCGGCACGTCCTTCGAGCGCGGACGGTAGTAGTTGCGCGCGGCGATCTCCTGGCCTTCCTTGCTGTAGAGGAAGTTCAGGTAGGCCTCGGCCAGCTTGCGGTCGCCCTTCTTGTCCACCACCTTGTCGACCACCGCCACCGGCGGCTCGGCCAGGATGCTGACCGAGGGCACCACGATCTGGAACTTGTCCGGGCCGAATTCCTTCAGCGACAGGAAGGCCTCGTTCTCCCAGGCGATCAGCACGTCGCCGATGTCACGCTGCACGAAGCTGGTGGTCGCGCCGCGCGCGCCCGAATCGAGCACGCCGGCGTTCTTGTAGAGCTTGGAGACGAAATCCTTGGCGCTCTGCTCGTTGCCGCCCGGCTTGTGCAGCGCATAGGCCCAGGCCGCCAGGTAGTTCCAGCGCGCGCCGCCCGAGGTCTTCGGGTTCGGCGTGACGATCGACACGCCCGGCTTGATCAGGTCGTCCCAGTCCTTGATGCCCTTCGGATTGCCCTTGCGCACCAGGAACACGATGGTCGAGGTATAGGGCGAGGCGTTGTCGGGCAGGCGCTTCTGCCAGTCCTTGGCGACCAGGCCCTTGTTGGCCAGCGCGTCGATGTCCCAGGCCAGCGCGAGCGTGACCACGTCGGCCTGCAGCCCGTCGAGCACCGAGCGCGCCTGCGCGCCCGAGCCGCCGTGCGACTGCTTGAAGTTGACGGTCTCGCCGGTCTTGGCCTTCCATTCCTTGCCGAAGGCCTGGTTGACGTCCTGGTACAGCTCGCGGGTCGGATCGTAGGAGACGTTCAGCAGCGTGGTGTCCGCCAGTGCGTGCGTGGCGGCGCCCAGCGCCACCGCGCCGAATGCCAGTGTTGCGACCAGACGGCGGACGCCGCCAGCCGGCCCCGTGTTGCGCTTGACCATCCGATGATCTCCAAAGGTTCGTGGGTCGTTATTAGCAATGTCGGGCCAGTCTAGCGAACGGCTTTCATCATTAAAAATAATCGTTCTTCATTTTTTAAGAAGCAAAAGTGGTAAAGACCGCCCGGCGGACGGTTGAGGCATCGAAACCGCCGCTATGACGTCGCTCGATCGCGTCGGAACCGACGTCATAGCGACGAACTTCAAGTAACGCTTGAAATTCCCGAACCACTGTATAAAAATACAGATCACTGTCTATCCATACAGTTGACCATGACCAAACTCACCGCACGCCAGCAGCAAGTGTTCGACTTGATTCGTCGCGCGATCGAGCGCTCGGGCTTCCCGCCCACCCGCGCGGAAATCGCGGCCGAGCTGGGCTTCAGCTCGCCGAACGCGGCCGAGGAACACCTGCGGGCGCTGGCCCGCAAGGGCGTGATCGAGCTCGCCGCCGGCGCCTCGCGCGGCATCCGCCTGCTCGGCGACGACGCCCCGCACCAGCTCACGCTGCCGCACGCGGCGCTGATGCAGCTCTCGCTGCCGCTGGTCGGCCGCGTCGCGGCAGGTAGCCCGATCCTCGCGCAAGAGCACATCTCCCAGAACTACACCTGCGATCCCGCGCTGTTCTCCAGCAAGCCCGATTACCTCTTGAAGGTGCGCGGGCTGTCGATGCGCGACGCCGGCATCCTCGACGGCGACCTGCTCGCCGTGCAGAAGCGCAGCGAGGCCAAGGACGGCCAGATCATCGTCGCGCGGCTCGGCGACGACGTCACCGTCAAGCGCCTCAAGCGTCACTCCTCCGGCATCGAACTGATCGCCGAGAACCCCGATTACGAAAACATCTTCGTGAAGGCCGGCAGCGCCGAGTTCGCGCTGGAAGGCATCGCCGTCGGCCTGATCCGCTCCGGCGAATTCTGATACCGGGCGCTGCGGCGCCATCCGTCCTGCTGGTGCGCCGCGCGCGCACTGGCCGAGTATTGCCTGCGCGTTGTGTTGCGCATCGTCCTGTGCTTTGCCTTGTTTCCTCCGCTCGACCTGGAGAACGCCATGGAACGCCTCGCCCGCCTGCTGCCCTTCCGTCAATTCGGCCGCCTGCGTCACCTGCGGGGGCGCATGCCCTGCGCACCGCTCGGCAGCGCCGCGCCCGACGCCGTCGCGCCGGCGCCGGCCGCCGCGGTGGCGGAGCAGGCCTCGCTGCTGCCCTCTGCCCTGCCGGCCTTCGCGCGCGTCTCGCTCAACGCGGGGCTGCATCATGCGGAACCGGCACGGCGCGCGCCGGTGCGCGTCTACCACGGGCCGTCGCGCCTGATCATGGTGGGCACGATCGATGCGGTGTGCCGCATGATCGATCGCTGCATCGCCGAGGAACGTTCGGCCGTCTGATACGTCTCTAGCTAGAGTCCGTATCCCATGGAGGCCTGGTGCCCCTCTCCCCCTCCCGCGGCGGCCGGTTCAAGCCGCTCCTCCTGGTCGCCCTCGCGCTGCTGGTGCTGGCGACGATCGTTTATGCCTATGCCTCGCCCTATCTCGCGCTGCGCGAGCTGAAACAGGCCGTCGACACGCGCGACGCCGAGGCGATCAGCCGCCATGTCGACTACCCGGCCCTGCGCGTGAGCCTCAAGCAGCAGTTGACCGAGGAGTTGATGCGGCGCATCGACCTGCAGCGGCACAATAATCCGCTGGCGATGCTGGGCGCGATGATCGGCTCGGCGCTGATCGGGCCACTGGTCGATGCCTATGCGACGCCCGAAGGCGTGGCCGCGCTGCTCAGCGGTCTGCCGCCCAAGGCCGATCCGGGCGAGCATCCGCCCTCCCTCGACCAGCCCGCGCCCACGGCCGCCGCGCCTGCCGGCCAGGGCAGCGCGCCGCCGGCCGCGCCGAGCCCGGCAGCACCGGCACCCACCAGCGGTAGCAACGCGGGCAAGCCCGCGGCGCCGCAGGCGAGCGCGGCCTATAACGGGATCGACGAATTCGTCGTCGTGTATCGGAAGGATGTCGATGGCGCGCGCTACGCGGCGATCTTCCGGCGCAGCGGGCTGTTCGGATGGAAGCTCAGCGCGATCGATCTGCATCGCTGAGCATGTCGCGCCGGCTGGCGCGACGAGACGAGACGGGGAAGTGAATCATGGCGTTCATGCCGGTTGCCTCAACCGGCAAGGCGCCGTTCCGGGCGGCGCCGGCCGCCCGTCCACCGAAACCCTGATCTATGCCGCGCCGCTGCCGGCGAGAGCCGCTTCGCGCTCCCTGGCCCGCTCCTCGCGCTGCTCGTCAGACGAGGAGCAGGCCACCAGGATGCTGCAGGACACGCGGTCGAGCAGTTGCGTGTTGCCCGCGCCCATCCACCAGCGCGACAGGCCGCTGCGGCAGCGGTGGCCGACCACCACCAGATCGACATTCAAGGCCTTCGCGAGGTTCGCGATCTCCTCGATCGGATAACCGAAGGCGAAATGGCCTTGCGCCTGCACGCCGCGTTCGGTCAGCCAGTCCACCCCTTCCTGCAGGATCTCGCGCGCCGTCTCCTCGAAGCGGCCACAGGCGACGTCGGTCAGCAGGCCCGCGCTTTGCGCGATGGTCGAGCGCATGTCGACCACCGACAACAGGTGTGTCTCGGCCTTCAGCTCGAGCGCGAGATCCGCGCCGCAGCGCAGGGCCTTGCGGCCCTCGAGCGTGCCGTCGTAGCACAGCAGGATTTTCTGGTAACTGGCCATGATCGCCTCCATCGCGACGTCGGGTCGTTGATTCATCATCGTGCGCCGCAATTCAGGATGCAAGGGATGGAAAACACCCACGGGCCATTTTTTTCGTCGATGCCATATCGCGGTGCAGGCTTGCACGATCCGGGCGCCGCCCGGAAGCCGAAATCGGGACTCGATGCACTAGAATGGCCGCTTCGTGTCGACTCTTACGCCGCCCTGCCCATGTCCGTCGCCCCGATCGAATTCCAGCAGGTCAAAAAACATTTCGGCGACAAGCTCGTCGTCGACGGCCTGTCGTTCAACGTGCAGCGCGGCGAGTGCTTCGGCCTGCTCGGGCCGAACGGCGCCGGCAAGACCACCACCTTGCGCATGCTGCTCGGCATCACCTGCCCCGACGCGGGCACGATCCGGCTGTGCGGCGAACCGGTGCCGTCGCGTGCGCGGCATGCGCGGCAACGCGTCGGCGTGGTGCCGCAGTTCGACAATCTCGATCCCGACTTCAGCGTGCGCGAGAACCTGCTGGTGTTCAGCCGTTATTTCGGGCAATCGGCGCGCGAGGCGCGCGCGCTGGTGCCCTCGCTGCTCGAATTCGCCAAGCTCGAGAGCAAGGCCGACGCGAAGGTCGGTGAGCTGTCGGGCGGCATGAAGCGTCGGCTCACGCTGGCGCGCGCGCTGGTCAACGATCCCGACGTGCTGGTGCTCGACGAACCGACCACCGGGCTCGATCCGCAGGCGCGGCACCTGATGTGGGAGCGCCTGCGCTCGCTGCTCGCGCGCGGCAAGACCATCCTGCTGACCACCCATTTCATGGAAGAGGCCGAGCGGCTGTGCGACCGGCTCTGCGTGATCGAGGCCGGGCGCAAGATCGCCGAGGGCGCGCCGCCGGCGCTGATCGAAAGCGAGATCGGCTGCGACGTGGTGGAGATCTACGGCCCCGATCCGCAAGCCTTGCGCGCGGAGCTGGCGTCGCTCGCCTCGCGCGCCGAGATCAGCGGCGAGACGCTGTTCTGCTATGCCGACGACCCGGCGCCGCTGATCCAGGCCCTGCGCGGCCGCGCCGGGCTGCGCTACCTGCACCGGCCCGCCAATCTCGAGGATGTGTTCCTGCGGCTCACCGGCCGCGACATGCAGGATTGAACGATCGATGGATACCCGCCACCACGCCGCCCCCGGCACCCACGCGAACCCGCAACCGGGCTCGCGCTTCGCGATCGCCCTGCCCGCCAATGCCGTCAACTGGATGGCCGTCTGGCGCCGCAACTACCTGGTCTGGAAAAAGCTGGCCTTCGCCTCGATGATCGGCAATCTCGCCGATCCGATGATCTATCTGTTCGGGCTGGGGCTGGGGCTCGGCCTGATGGTCGGCCATGTCGACGGCGTGTCCTACATCGCCTTCCTGGCGGCCGGCACGGTCGGCTCGAGCGTGATGATGTCGGCCAGTTTCGAGGCGATGTATTCGGGATTTTCGCGCATGCACGTGCAGCGCACCTGGGAAGCGATCATGCATACGCCGCTCGCGCTCGGCGACATCGTGCTCGGCGAAATCGTCTGGGCCGCCAGCAAGGCGATGCTGTCGGGCACCGCGATCATGCTGGTGGCGAGCCTGCTCGGTTACGCCGCGTTTCCGTCGCTGCTGGCCGCGCTACCCGTGATCGCGCTCGCGGGGCTCGCGTTCGCGAGCATCGCGATGGTGGTGACGGCGATCGCGCCGTCCTACGACTTCTTCATGTTCTACCAGACGCTGGCGCTCACGCCGATGCTGCTGCTCTCGGGCGTGTTCTTCCCCGTCTCGCAGCTGCCCTCGCTGGCCCGGCATGCCGCGCACGCGCTGCCGCTGGCCAATGCCGTCGACCTGATCCGCCCCGCGATGCTGGGGCGGCCCGCCGAGGACGTCGCCCTGCATGCGAGCGTGCTGGCCGCCTATGCGCTGGGCGGCTTCGTGGTTTCCGCCTGGCTGTTCCGGCGGCGCATGATGCGCTGAACGCCCTGCCCGCCGCCAGGCGCGGCGGCATGGCGGCCGACGCCGGGCACCACCAGCAACGGCGCTCAGGCGTCGTCGTCGCCCCAGGGCATCTCGACGTCGGTCAGGAAAGCCACGGTAGCGATCGGGCCACCCTCGTGGCGGCCGAGCTTGCCGTCGGCGCGATGCCATTCGACGCGGAACATGGTGCCCGGATCGTCGGCCATCAGGTACACCGAGCGCAGTTCCTCCTCGTCCGCTTCCTCGACGGGACCGTCGAACGAGACGCGCATCCGCTGCGGCCACAGGCCATTGGCCGGGTCATAGATGCGCTCGCCCTGCGGGATGTCGATACTGGCCTCGACGCCGATCGTCGAGGAAGCCTCGACGATCATCTTGCCGAGCGCGTTCAGGACGGCCGTCGCGCGCGCGGAATTGGCCTGGCGGATCGCGAGGTCGCCCCGCGTCAATGCCTGTTCGAGTTTCGGGTGAATCTTCTGTTGCTTCATGCGTAATCCTGATTGCTTCGGGGAATGCCGCCGCGAGCTCGCGACGGCGGTCGAATCTTCGTGTTCATGCTGGATGGCGCGATGGCGCAAACCGCCATCGTCACCTGCCGGCCGGTCAGAAACCGAGCGCAACGGCCGCGAATCCGCCCGCGATGCCGAAGGCGACCACCAGCGCCGCGACCAGCAGCAACGTACGTGCCGGGAACGAGCGCCACAGCATCGCCAGCGAGGGCACGCTGACGGGCGGCAGCGTCATCAGCAGCGCCGCGGCCGGGCCGACGCCCACGCCGAGCGCCAGCATCGCCTGCACGATCGGCACCTCGCCGGCGGTCGGGATCACGAACAGCATCCCGGCCAGCGCGAAGGCGACGATCCACAGCACCGCATTGCCGACGTCGGCGCCCACGTGCGGGAACAGCCAGGCGCGCGCCGCACCGAGCAGCAGCACCAGCACGACGTACTCGGGGATCAGGCGCAGCGTCATGCGCGCCAGCAGCTTGATCCAGCGGACGAAGGCATTGCCCTCGGCCTGCTGCCCGGCGGCCAGCCGCGCCAGCGTGGCCTCGTCGACCGGCCGCGCGTCGCCGGCAGCCAGGCGGTTCAGCAGGTAGCCGATGCCGAACACCATCGCCACGCCGAACACGATCCGCAGCGCCGTCCATTGCCAGCCCAGCAAGAAACCCATGAACACCAGCGTGGCCGGGTTCAGCACCGTGTTGCCGAGCCAGAACGCCACCGCGCCGCCCGGCGAGGCCTGGCGCGCGCGCAGGCCGGCCACCACCGGCGCCGCGCAGCAGGTGCACATCATGCCCGGCAGGGACAGCAGGCCGCCCGCCAACACGCTGCCGAAACCGGTACGGCCCAGCAGGCGCGCGATTGCGCGGGCCGGCAGCAGCGCCTGGATCGCCGAGCCGAGCAGCAGGCCCAGCACCATCGCCTGCCAGATCGCCTTGCCGTAGGCCCAGGCATAGTCGAGCGCGGCCTGCCACGAGGGCGAGGGAGCGCTGGCGGCGCTGCCCATCAGGATCGATTGCCCGATCGAATGATGCTCGGCCGCGACGAAGGCGCGGTGGTAATACGGCGACCACTTCACGTAAAAGAGCCCGACGATCGCGATCAGCGCGAACGTCACCCAGCCAAGCGCCGGGGAGGTGGTGGTAGAGCGGTTCGTGTTCATGTACGTCGCGGCGTGCGGATTCGTTGTCGATGGCGGGCTCGCTCGGCCCGCCCTGCCGGGGCCCGGCGCGCGATGATGCCCAGGCGCCCGGCGGCGCCGGCCACCGATTGCACCGGATGCGCGGCGAAACGCGGATTATCGCATGCGGCACGCTTCCGGCGACGTTGCGACGCGATCGATGTCGATCGCGATGCGTCGACGGCGCCCGCGGCGCCGGCCGCCCGGCCAGGGCAGCCGTCGCGGCGGCTCAGCGCGAGGCGAAGGTATCGCAGTCGCGCACGTCGCCGCGCTGCATGCCGCGGCGCAGCCAGGCCACGCGCTGCTCGCTGGTGCCGTGCGTGAAGGCATCGGGCACCACATAACCCTGGCTGCGGCGCTGCAGCGTGTCGTCGCCGATCGCGGCGGCCGTCTTCAGGCCCTGCTCGAATTCGCCCGGCTCGATCAGTTGCCGGTTGGCCTGCTGCGCGTTGTAGGCCCACACGCCGGCGAAACAGTCGGCCTGCAGCTCGAGCCGCACCGACAGCCGGTTCGCCTGCGCCTCGGTCAGCCGCTGGCGCGCCGCGTCGACGCGATCCGAGATGCCGAGCAGCTTCTGGACATGGTGGCCGACCTCGTGCGCGATCACGTAGGCCTGCGCGAAATCGCCGCCCGCACCGAATTTCTGGCGCAGTTCGTCGTAGAAACCGAGATCGATATAGACCTTGCGATCCGCCGGGCAGTAGAACGGCCCCATCGCGGTCTGGCCGGTGCCGCAGGCGGTCGAGGTGGCGTGCTCGAACATCACCAGCGTGGGCGGGGAATAGTCGCGATGGAGCTGGCTCGGGAAGATGCCCGACCAGGTGCGTTCGATGTTGCCGAGCACCTTGCGGGTAAAGACGGCACGTGGGTCGTCGCGCCGGGCATTCGATTGCGGGTTGGCGGAAGGCGCCGGCGCCTGGCCCACCTGCTGGCCCTGCAGTATTGCCGCGCCCTGCAGCACGACGCGCGGATCGATGCCGAACAGGTAGGAAGCGGCCAGCGCGACCACGATCGTGCCGATGCCGATCGTCGCGCCCCGCCCCGATCCGCCGAAGCCGCCCCGGCGGTCCTCGACATTCCGGCTTTCGGCTTCGTCATCGAGACGCATCGTCGCTCCGCTCATCAAGGCCGCGGCTGCCGGGACGCGCCGCGAGATGCCCGAAGTATAGCCAAGCGGAAGTCGCGCGAGGCGCCCGTGATGCCCGCCGGTTCAGTCGGGACGCCGGATGAAGCAGGTCGCCGAGCCCTGCGCGATGATCTTGTCGTCGGGCGTCTTGATCGTGCCTTCGGCGACGCCGAGCGTGCGCGACAGATGCGTGACGCGCCCCTCGGCGATCAGCTCGACGTCGCGCGGCACCGGGCGCAGCATCTTCACGTGCAGGTCGACCGTGCCGTAACCCACGCCCTGGTCGAGCATCGAATGCACCGCGCAACCCGTCACCGAATCGAGCACCGTGGCGGCGAAGCCGCCATGCACGCCGCCCAGCGGATTCAGGTGCCGCTCGTCGGCGCGCGCGGTCATCCGGACATAACCGAGTTCGACCGAATCGATCTGCATCGGCATCGTCTCGGTGATCGACGGCGCGGGCACATTCCCGGCCTGGGCGGCGCGCAGCAGGTCGATACCGGAAAAATCGAGCGGTTTCATGGCGTTTCTCCTCGTGGTCCGGCGGGAACAATGCCGTAGTTAGTTCCAAAACAGAACGCATTATTCTTTGCAGGTTTGGCAGTGTCAACGCGGGGATTATCGGTTCGAGTGTCCGTTCTATAATCGAACTCACTTTTGCAGTCGATCGGAGCCGGTATGAAATGGGACGAGGTGGGCGAGATTCCGTGCTCGGTGGCGCGCACACTGGCCGTGCTGGGCGATCGCTGGACCATGCTGGTGCTGCGCAACGCCTTCTTCGGCGTGCGGCGCTTCGATGCCTTCCAGGCCCAGCTCGGCGTTACCAGGCATGTGCTGGCCGAGCGGCTGGCGCGGCTCGTCGACGAGGGCATCTTCGTCAAGCTGCGCTACCAGGAACGCCCGCCGCGCTATGAATACAAGCTCTCCGAGAAGGGGCGCGACCTGTATCCGGTGCTGCTGGCGCTGACCGCCTGGGGCGATCGCTGGAAGGATGAAGGCGCGGGGCCGCCGGTCCTGCTGCGGCACCGCAGTTGCGGCCACCTGGTCAAGCCGGTGATGGTCTGCTCGGAATGCGGGGAACCGCTCGATCCGCGCGAAATCGAGCCCTTGCCGGGCCCGGGCCTGCAGTCGGCGCCCGTCGGCGAAACGCACTGAGCGGAATTGCGCGGGCGATCGGGATGTCGATCGGGCTGCCCTGCTGGCCAGGCAGGCGCCGCGCCGGGATTAAATCCGAGGAATTAACAATCGATACAAATATGCACAATCGAAACGCAAAGTGCCGTTGGCACGTCACCTATACTGTCTGAGCATCGTCTCCTCGTGCCAAAGGATCGATCGCAAAGAAAGCCCCGGCCGCTTCGCGGTTCGGGGCTTTCACCATTTCGGGCGCCGGCATGCGCACGAGACGACGCTGGCGTCCCTGACGACGCGCATAAAAAAGCCCGCTTCGGTTTTGACGAAGCGGGCCAAACTCAAAGCAGCCGAGGCAAGTCAGCTACGTGATGAAGGATAGCGGCAAGCCACGCAAAATCCTTTGCCCTATTCCGCGAGAATTTGCGGGAAATCAATTTCGAGGTGCGGAAGTTCGCTTGGGCGTGCAGGGGTTCGGGGGATGTGCGGTTTCGAGTCGAGCGATCGGGACATTCGAGCACATCGCGACGAGCCGGAAACGGCTCGGGACGTCGTTTTCTCGTCGTTTATAATGTCGCCTTCGCGCCTCATTGCGCGATAAGCCGCCGCGAAACCCCGGCCGGCGGCAAAGCAATGCACGGCCGCGCACCGCCCCGATTCACTCGACTGGATTCAGTTGGAAAGCAGGAAGATTCAATGAAAGCTACACCTCGGCGCCTGTCGGTTGCACCGATGATGGATTGGACCGACCGTCATTGCCGGTCGCTGCATCGGTCGATTTCGCGACATACCTGGCTCTATACCGAAATGGTGACGACCGGCGCCCTGCTGCACGGCGACGTCGCGCGCCATCTCGCGTTCACGCCCGAGGAAGCGCCGGTCGCCCTGCAATTGGGCGGCAGCGAACCCGAGGACCTGGCGAAATCGGCCCGGCTCGGCGAGAACTGGGGCTACGACGAGATCAACCTCAACTGCGGCTGCCCTTCCGAGCGCGTGCAGCGCGGCGCGTTCGGCGCCTGTCTGATGAACGAACCGGCGCTGGTGGCCGATTGCGTGAAGGCGATGCGCGACGCCGTGTCGATCCCGGTGACGGTCAAGCATCGGATCGGCGTCGACGCGGTCGAGGATTACGCGTTCGTGCGCGATTTCGTCGGTACGGTCGCCGAAGCAGGCTGCGAGGTGTTCATCGTCCACGCGCGCAACGCGATCCTGAAGGGGCTCTCGCCGAAGGAAAACCGCGAGATCCCGCCGCTCAAGTACGACTATGCCTACCGCCTCAAGCAGGATTTCCCCGATCTCGAGATCCTCATCAATGGCGGCATCACCACGCTGGACGAAGTCGAGACGCACCTGCAGCACGTCGACGGCGTGATGCTGGGCCGCGAGGCCTATCACAACCCCTTCGTGCTGGCCGAGGTCGACGCGCGTTTCTACGGCGCCGCCGGCCCGGCGCCGACGCGCGAGGAAATCGAGGATCGGCTGATCGCCTATTGCATCGACGAAGTCGCGCGCGGCAACTACCTGGGCGCAATCGTGCGCCACGCGCTCGGCCTCTACCGCGGCGTGCATGGCGCGCGCGGCTGGCGCCGGGTGCTGTCGGACAGCAAGCGCCTGGCGCGCGGCGACGTCGCGGCGATCTTCGCCGAGGCGCGCGCGCACCTGAGCGCGCCGTTCGAAACTCGCTTCGAACCCGCCCCGGCAGAAAATTTTTAAAAGGGGACTAGACAAGGCGAAAACCTGTCCATATAATCTTGTTCTTCGCTGCTGAAACAAAACAACGGCAACGAAACAGTGGTGGCTGTAGCTCAGTTGGTAGAGTCCAGGATTGTGATTCCTGTCGTCGTGGGTTCGAGTCCCATCAGCCACCCCAAAGAATTCAGAAGTGGGTCTAGTTGAAGGCGGCGCCAATCGAAAGATTGGCGCCGTTTTTGTTTTCAGATCACACCGGGCTGGTTCAGGCCGCCTGCGCCCCGCCCGACAACTCCCGATCCACCGCCCCGCGCGCCAGCGCCAGCACCTGGTCGACCACGCTGCGCTCGCTGAGCCACACGCCGTCGACATGCACCAGCCGCCAGCCGATCACCTCGGCCTCGCCGAGCAGCACGCGGTAATGGGCCTTCTCGCCGACCCAGACCTGCTCGGTCTTCACTTCCAGCCGGTAGCCCTTGTACGCCTCGACATAGCCGCCGAGGTCTCGCCCTGTGATATCCATCTTCATTCTCCCGAGCCTCCTCGATCGAAACCGGTCATTCCGATGATTCCGACAGCACGGCCAGGCCGTCGTCGGTCAGTTCGGCATGCCCATGACGGCCCTGGTACACATAGCCGTCGTTGAGCAGCGCATCGATCACGGGGACATATTCGATCGGCACGGGCCGCGCGGCGCCGAACCGATCGATCCATTTCAACGCGTCGATCGCGTCAGGACTGAGTGAGGGCAGCATCGAAATCTCCGCCGTGAAGGAGATTTCATCCTAGCACCTCAATATGAAGCACCGCGACTGATAAAACGAAAAAACGGGGCCGCAAAGCGCGTGCCCCGTCCCTTCTTCGCATGACAGACCCTCGCCGGCAGCGGGCTGGCCGCCCGCGCGCGGCCTCAAAGGCGCGCGATCGATACCTCGGTCGACTTCACCAGCGCGACTACTTCCGCACCGACTTTCAGTTCGAGCTCGTCCACCGAGCGCGTGGTGATCACCGAGGTGACGATGCCGAAGGGCGTGTCGACGTCGACCTCGGATACCACCGGCCCACGGATGATTTCCTTGACCTTGCCCTTGAACTGGTTGCGTACGTTGATGGCGATGATGCTCATTGATTGGCTCCGATAGGTTCGGTGAAACGGGGCCGGGCGGCGTCAGACCGCCCAGCGGATACGGGTTGCGGGGGCCGGCACCTCGAAGGCATCGGGCGCGTCGACCACGGGGCCGCCCTCGAGCACGCGTCGCAGCACGCGATCCTCGAGCGCGGCGAAGGCCGCCGAGGCCCGCGCGCGCGGTCGTTCGAGCGGCACCGGCTGGTCGAGCGCGATCTTTCCCGACTCGATCAGCAGGATCCGGTCGCCGAGCGCGACAGCTTCCTGCACGTCATGCGTGACCAGCAGCGCGGTGAAGCGATGCTCGCGCCAGAGACGCTCGATCAGCGCATGCATCTCGATGCGGGTGAGCGCGTCGAGCGCGCCGAGCGGCTCGTCGAGCAGCAGCAGCTGCGGACGATGCACCAGCGCGCGCGCCAGGGCCACGCGCTGGCGCTGGCCGCCCGACAATTGCGCCGGCCAGTCGTTGGCGCGTTCGAGCAGGCCCACCTCGTCGAGCACGGCGCGCGCGTCCTCACGCGAACGGCGGCCGAGGCCGAGCATCACGTTCTGCAGCACGGTCTTCCAGGGCAGCAGGCGCGCGTCCTGGAACATGATCCGCGTGTCGAGCGCCTCGCCGGTCTCGCTGCGCTTCACCAGCGCCCCGTCGCTCGGCTTCTCGAGTTCGGCGATCAGGCGCAACAGCGTGGACTTGCCGCAGCCGCTGCGCCCGACGATGGCGACGAAGCTGCCGCGCTCGATCGACAGGTTGAAGTCGCTCAATACCGCACGCTCGCCATAGCGCTTGCCGACCTGGCGCAGCTCGATCGAATGGTCGGCGCTACGTGCGCTCGCGCCCGCCACCGCCGCCTCGCGGCGCCGCGCGAGCGGCACCACGTGCGCGCCGGCATCGTGTTCGAGCACGGCCGCCGCCTGGCGGTCGCCGTCGCTAATGCGCGCCTGGGCGAGTTCGGTATCGAGATCGGCGCCGGCGATCGGGCCGTGGCCGGGGTTCAGGGTGCTCGCATTCATGACTTGGCTCCCGGTTGATACGCGGGGTGCCAGCGCAGCGTCGCGCGTTCGAGCCACTTGGCGAGCACGTCGGCGAGCTTGCCGAGGATCGCGTACAGCAGGATGCCGACCACCACCACATCGGTTTGCAGGAATTCGCGCGCGTTCATCGTCATGTAGCCGATGCCCGATTGCGCCGAGATCGTCTCGGCCACGATCAGCATCACCCACATCAGGCCGAGCGCGAAACGCACGCCGACCAGGATCGACGGCAACGCGCCGGGCAGGATCACGTCGCGGTAGAGCGCGAAGCCCTTCACGCCGTAGCTCTTGGCCATCTCGATCAGGTTCGCGTCGACCGAGCGGATCCCGTGGTAGGTGTTGATGTAGATCGGGAAGAACACGCCGAGCGAGACCAGGAACAGCTTGGCCTTCTCGTCGATGCCGAACCACAGGATCACCAGCGGGATCATCGCCAGCGCGGGAATGTTGCGGATCATCTGGATGGTCGAATCGAGCGCGACCTCGGCGGCCTTCGACAGCCCGGTGGCGAGGCCGAGCACGAGGCCCACGCCGCCGCCGATCGCGAAGCCGACCAGCGCGCGCCAGGTGCTGACCTTGACGTTGGCCCACATGTCGCCCGATTCGATCAGCGACCAGGCCGCGCGCACCACCGCGAGCGGTTCGGGCAGCACGCGGGTGGACAGCGCGCCGGTACGCGCGGCCAGTTCCCAGGCCACGATCAGGCCGATCGGTACCAGCCAGGGGGCGATCGCGCGCCAGCCGCGTCGTGCCACGCCGCGGCCGATCGAGCGGGACCGGGCCTGAGTCTGCAGTGCAGGAGTTGCCATGCGCGCCTCCCTCAGCTCTGGCTCGCCTTGGGCGCGTAATGATTGCCGACCACCTCGCCGAACGGCCCCGACAACGGCCCGCTGCGGCGCGTGGCGCTCTCGCCCTTGATCAGCGGGAACACCAGCTCGGCAAAACGATAAGACTCCTCGAGATGCGGGTAGCCCGACAGGATGAAGGTCTCGATGCCGAGCGCCTGGTACTCGCGCATGCGCTCGGCCACCTGCTCGGCGCTGCCGACCAGGGCCGTGCCGGCGCCGCCGCGCACCAGGCCGACGCCGGCCCACAGGTTCGGATAGACCTCCAGGTCCTGGCGCGAACCGCGCTTGCCGCCGTGCAGCGCGGCCATCCGGCGCTGCCCTTCCGAATCCATCTTCGCGAAGGCCTGCTGAGCCCGCGCGATGGTGGCGTCGTCGAGGCGGCTGATCAGCTTGTCGGCATCGGCCCAGGCCTCTTCCTCGGTCTCGCGCACGATCACGTGCAGGCGGATCCCGAACTTGATCTTGCGGCCGCGCGCCTCGGCGCGCGCCCGGATGTCGGCGATCTTCCTCGCCACCGCCTCGGGCGGCTCGCCCCAGGTCAGGTAGGTATCGATATGGTCGGCCGCGATCTGGTGCGCCGCAGGCGAGGAACCGCCGAACCACAGCGGCGGATGCGGCTCCTGGACCGGCGGATAGAGCAGCTTGCCGCCCTTCGACTGCAGGTGCCTGCCGTCGAAATCGACCGTGCCGTCCTGGTGCGATTTCGCCAGCAGCTCGCGCCAGATATGCAGGAATTCGTCGGTGATCTGGTAGCGCGTATCGTGGTCGACGAACACGCCGTCGCCCTCGAGCTCGGCGGTGTCGCCGCCGGTCACCACGTTGATCAGCAGGCGCCCTTCCGAGAGCCGGTCGAAGGTCGAGGCCATGCGCGCCGACAGCCCCGGCGAGGACAGCCCGGGCCGCACCGCGACCAGGAACTTCAGGCGCTTGGTGGCCGGGATCAGGCTCGAGGCGACCACCCACGCGTCCTCGCAGGAACGGCCGGTCGGCAGCAGCACGCCTTCGTAGCCGAGCGTGTCGGCCGCCACGGCGACCTGCCTGAAGTAATCGTAATCGGCCGCGCGCGCGCCTTCGGAGGTACCGAGGTAGCGGCTGTCGCCGTGCGTCGGAATAAACCAGAACACATTCATCTGCTGCTCCTGCCTGACTGTTCTTGCAAAAAATTCGGGCAAAGCGAGACCCTCGGCGCCAATTGGGCACCGAACAGGATCGTCTGCCGGGAATGGGTCTCGCCGGATCGAAACCGGATCGAAGCGCGCGGCGGCCGAGCTGGCCGTGCACGGGAAGACGGGCTTTACCGTCTCTGGGAAATCAGTCTAGGGAGGGGGGCATCGTTTAGGAACGATTTTTTTGAGCTTAGGTTTTCCGCTTTCGTGATTTGCGCGCTGCTGCAGCGAATATCGCGGCGCGTGGACGGTCGGACCCCGACTCACCCCTCTATAATGGCGAACCCGAATCCGACCAACCCGCGCACCCGGCCCGGCGCCGCGCGCGCCCAAGCTCGCTCCGATGCAGAAAGTCATCCTGCCGTTCCTGTCCGGCTTCCTCGCCGCCCTGTTCTTCCGCGAAGCGACGCTCGCCCTGCTGCACGCGGCCGGGCTGATCGACACGGCCGGCTTCTCGGTCGAGCCGTTCCTGCCGTTCGGCATGCCGGAGTTCATCGTCAACGCGCTGATCAGCGCGTGCTGGGCGATCCTGATGGCCTGGCTGCTGCGCGTCGCGCCCGAGCGGCGCGCGCCGTGGATCCAGGCGCTGGTGTTCGGCGGCATCGTGCCGACCGCGGCGCGCGTGTTCGCGATCGATCCGCTGCGCGGCATCTGGCCGGCCGGCAACATGCTCTCGCCGCTGGCGGTGGGCTTCGCGGCCAATGCGATCTGGGGCTGGGGAGCGCTGGTGTTCATGCGCGCCTTCATGTCGGACGACGATTACGAGGACTGAGCGGCGCGCCGCTCGCTCGACCCGGCGCGGCCAGATGATCATGCCGGCCGCGCCGCCCTGCTCTATTCCCGCACCGTTCTCTTCCCTCTCCTGATCACAAGGCTCGATCACGCAGCGGATGCGTATCGACGACCCAGGAACGCCGAACCCTCCCGATCAGTGCGCCTGCATCTTCGAGAACAGGTTCAGCACCACCACGCCGGCGATGATCAACGCGAGGCCGATCACGGCCGGCAAGTCGGGCACCTGGCGATACAGCACGATCGCCACCAGCGTGATCAGCACGATGCCGGCGCCGGACCAGATCGCGTAGACGATGCCGACCGGCATGCTCTTGAGCGTGAGCGACAGCCCATAGAACGCGACGCCGTAACCGGCGATCACAATCACGGTCGGCAGCAGTCGGGTGAACCCTTCGGAAGCGCGCAAGGCGGAGGTCCCGATCACCTCGGCGACGATCGCGATGGCGAGCCAGGCATAGGCGGGCAGCTTCATGATCGGCTACTCCCCTGCCAGCGCGAGCGCGGCATAGTCATGGCCGAGCTCGGCGCACAAGGCCTCGACCACGAACTCGTGATCGGCGCGCTGCGGCAGCCCCGAGACGGTGATCGTGCCGATCACGCCGGCGCCCGCCACCGTCAACGGAAACGCGCCGCCATGCGAGGCGTATTCAGTCTCGGGCAGGCCGTGCTTCTCGGCCAGCGTGGTGCCGGCCTGCTTCATGCGCAGGCCGATCGCGTAGGAGCTGCGCCGAAAGTGCGCGACCGTGTTGCGCTTGCGCGCGACCCAGGCGACGTTGTCGGGCGTGGCGCCCTCGAGCGCCGCGAAGAACAGCGGCAGGCCGAAGCCGGCGATCTCGATGGCCACAGCGTGGCCGCGCGCCACCGCCATCTCGCGCAGGCGCGTGCCGAGCGTCCAGGCGCGGGCCGTGTCGAATCGGGGAAAGACCAGGGTGTGTTCCTGAACCAGGATCGATTGCAGATCGTGTGCGAAGTCCATAAGCAGGCGTCGAGATGGGCAGGCATCGTGAGCTGCGCGCATCGGCGCACGCTGCCCCGCCACGTGATGGGAAGGATCGGAAACCTCCGGGAGATTCTAGCCCAGCGTCCCTCGCCAACGGCGAGATGACGGGGACAGATAAAACGCTTGCACGATCTTCAAGAAGTCCATATAATTTAATTCTTCTGACGGACGCGGGGTGGAGCAGTCTGGCAGCTCGTCGGGCTCATAACCCGAAGGTCGTAGGTTCAAATCCTACCCCCGCAACCAAGTTGGAAAGATGATGGGTCACGGCACTTGAGGCTGGTGGCCCATTTTCTTTTTCGGCGTCCCTTCCGCTATCCTCGGCGGTTCGTCCGCCGCAGCGACCGACCGGCACGAACCACCTCGAGGACATCGCGCCGACGCGCTTCGCGGCGCCGTCCGAGCGTTCGAGAATGCCCCCGCCCGGTGATACACTCGCATCACCTTTTCGTTCCCCATCTCTATGAAATTCTGCTCAGTCTGCGGCCACGAAGTCATCTCGCGCATCCCTTCCGGCGACAACCGCGAACGCTTCGTCTGCGACCAATGCGGCACGATCCACTACCAGAATCCGCGCAACGTGGTCGGCACGGTGCCGGTCTGGGGTGATCAGGTGCTGCTGTGCCGGCGCGCGATCGAGCCGCGCCACGGCTACTGGACGCTGCCGGCGGGCTTCATGGAGATGGGCGAGACGACCTCCGAGGCCGCCGCGCGCGAGACGCTCGAGGAAGCGGGCGCGCAGGTCGAGGTGCAGAACCTGTTCACGCTGCTGAACGTGCCGCACGTGCACCAGGTCCATCTGTTCTACCTGGCGCGCCTGACCGGCCCCGAGTACGAGGCCGGCGAGGAAAGCCTGGAGGTACGCCTGTTCGACGAGGCCGAGATTCCCTGGGACGACATCGCCTTCCCGACCGTCAGCCAGACCCTGCGCCTGTTCTTCGCCGACCGCGCCGCCGGCAGCTTCGGCGTTCACACCGGCGACATCTTCCGCTCGCTGCGCAACGGCTGACGGGCGCCGCATGGTTCCCTGGCTCGCGGCCGACGATCCCTTCCCGAGCGTCGAACAGGCGCTCGGCCCCGCCAGCGGCGCACCGGGCCTGCTCGCCGCGAGCGCCGAGCTGCGGCCCGAGCGCGTGGCCGAGGCCTATCATCGCGGCATCTTCCCCTGGTATTCCGACGGCCAGCCCGTGCTGTGGTGGAGCCCCGATCCGCGCATGATCCTGGCGCCGGCCGAGTTCCGCGTCTCCGTCACGTTTCGCAAGACGCTGCGCCGCGTGCTGCGCGACACGCGCTGGGAGATCCGCGTCGACCATGATTTCCCCGCCGTGATGCGTGCCTGCGCGCAGGCACCGCGCGAAGGCCAGCGCGGCACCTGGATCACCGACGAGATCGTCGCGGCCTACAGCGCGCTGCATCGCGACGGGCACGCCCACAGCATCGAGACCTGGCACGACGGCGAACGCGTCGGCGGACTCTATGGCGTGGCCTTCGGCACCATGTTCTTCGGCGAGTCGATGTTCGCGAAGGCCAGCGACGCCTCGAAGATCGCGCTCGCCGGCCTGGTCGCGCACCTGCTCGCGCACCAGGTGACGATGATCGACTGCCAGCAGAACACCGCACACCTGGCTTCGCTCGGCGGCCGCGAGATCGATCGCCGCGAGTTCGTCGCGCATGTGAGAGACAACGTCGGCCGCGAGCCGATCCCCTGGCGCTTCGACAAGCAGGTGCTCACGCGACTGACCGGCTCCGCCGCCCAGGACTGACCCGCCGCGCGCAACGCGCGAGTTCGGCCGCCGCCCCGATCTATTAACGTTCCCGCCTCGCGCCGTCGCACTACCGCGCAACAGGCGCCGGACACCGCCCGCAACCCGCAGCAAGCCTGCTCGCGACAATGCCGCCGAAGCCCGCGCCGCCCCCTCCTCACGGCGGTATTTTTCATGTTACCTTTGTCGTCATCCGACCGGCCGGCGCTCGCCGAGGCCGGCACCATCCGACAAGACATCCGATGCCCACCCTGACGATTCGTCCCCCGTTCGCGCCGCGTCCCGCGTCGGTTGCCGCACGCGCCTCGCGCGTCGTGAGCCGCCGCGCCGGGCCCGCCTGCGGGATCCGTTCGGGTCCGGCTCGGCGTGCATTGCGGTCCGGCGATCTGCGCCGGGCCCGCTGACGCGAACCTCCGCCTCGAGAGCTGCCCATGACTCATCCCACCGAGTTGCCGCTTTCACCGCTTTCGGCCCTGCAGTTCTATGCAACGGCGCCCTACCCCTGCAGTTATCTCGATGGCCGCGTGGCCCGCTCGCAGGTCGCCACGCCCAGCCACCTGATCAATTCCGACATCTACACCGAACTCGTCAAGGCCGGCTTTCGCCGCTCGGGCGTGTTCACCTATCGCCCCTACTGCGATGGCTGCCGCGCCTGCATTCCTGTGCGCGTGCCGGTCGACGCCTTCGAGCCGAATCGCACCCAGCGCAAGATGTGGAGCCGGCATCGCGGCCTGGTCGCGACCGTCTCGCCGCTGCACTACGACGAGGAACACTACGCGCTCTACATGCGCTACCAGTCGGCGCGGCACGCCGGCGGCGGCATGGATCGCGACAGTCGCGACCAGTACGAGCAGTTCCTGCTGCAGAGCCGGATCAATTCGCGGCTGGTCGAATTCCGCGACGCGAGCCCCGCCGAGACGGCGGACCGCGACGGCCAGCCGGCCGACGCGCCCGGCACGCTGCGCATGATCAGCATGATCGACATCCTCGGCGACGGGCTGTCCTCGGTCTACACCTTCTTCGAGCCGGAAGACCCGCGCCGCAGCTACGGCACCTACAACATCCTCTGGCAGATCGAGCAGGCACGCAGCCTGCGTTTGCCCTACGTCTATCTCGGCTACTGGATCCGCGAGAGCCAGAAGATGGCCTACAAGGCGAACTTCCGTCCGCTCGAGGGCCTGGTCGACGGGCGCTGGCGGCCGCTCGACCCGGCCACCGTGAACCTGCCCCCCGTCGACGCGGCGCTGGCCCGCGCGCCCTTGCCCGGCGGCATCGGCGGCCAGCGCTGAGGCACGGGCTGGCCGAACGCCGGTCGCGTTCGGTTAAAATGCCGGGTTATCCATTTTCAGGCCCCGGCCCCCTCGTCGTGTTCAGCTCCCTTTATCCGCTCGCCCGCGCGTCCCTGTTCAAGATGGACGCCGAAGATGCTCACCACCTGACGCTGCGCATGCTCGGCGCCGCCGGCCGCACCGGGCTCGCGAGCCTGCTCGCGCCCAGCGTGCCGGAGGTGCCGCGCACCGTGATGGGCCTCACGTTCCGCAACCCGGTCGGGCTCGCGGCGGGACTCGACAAGGACGGCGCCTGCATCGACGGCCTGGCCGCGCTCGGCTTCGGCTTCATCGAGGTCGGCACGGTCACGCCGCGCGCGCAGCCGGGCAATCCGCGCCCGCGCATCTTCCGCCTGCCCGAGGCGGGCGCGGTGATCAACCGGATGGGCTTCAACAACCACGGTGTCGACCAGTTCGTGAAGAACGTGCAGGCGGCCCGCTACCGCGGCGTGCTGGGCCTGAACATCGGCAAGAACGCCGATACACCGATCGAGCGCGCGGCCGAGGACTATCTCTACTGCCTCGAGCGCGTCTATCCGTTCGCGAGCTACGTGACGATCAACATCTCCTCGCCGAACACCAAGAACCTGCGCCAACTGCAAGGCACCAACGAGCTCGACGCGCTGCTCGCCGCGCTCAAGGACAAGCAGGCGCGCCTGGCCGACCTGCACGGCAAGCTGGTGCCGCTCGCGCTGAAGATCGCCCCCGATCTCGACGACGAGCAGGTCAAGGAAATCGCCGCGCTGCTGCTGCGCCACCGGATCGAGGCGGTGATCGCCACCAACACCACGCTCTCGCGCAGCGCCGTGCAGGGCCTGCCGCATGCCGAGGAAACCGGCGGCCTGTCGGGCCGCCCGGTGTTCGAGGCGTCCAACGAGGTGATCCGCAAGCTGCACGCCGAACTCGGCGCGGCGGTGCCGATCATTGGGGTTGGCGGCATCTTTTCGGGCGAGGACGCGCGTGCGAAACTCGCCGCCGGTGCCGCGCTGGTGCAGCTCTACACGGGCTTCATCTACCGCGGCCCGCCGCTGGTGGCCGATTGCGTGAAGGCGATCGCGCGCGGCTGAAACCGGTTATATAGAAATAGACAAACGATAGTTAGACATCGATTGCCTCGTCGCTATGATGCCTGCCTGTCGTCAACGCCCGCTGCGGGCATTACAGGGTAAAGAATGAAGATTGTGTCGCTGAAGAAGCTCCTGACCGCCGCGCTGATCGGCGCCTCGTTCGTCGCCGCCACCTCCCACGCGGCCGACCTGCTCGACGAAGCCAAGCAGCGCGGCACGCTGCGCATCGGCCTGGAGGGCACCTTCCCGCCGTTCAACTCGAAGGCGCCGTCGGGCGAGCTGGTCGGCTACGACGTCGACATCGCCAGGGCCGTGGCCGCCAAGCTCGGCCTCAAGCCGGAATTTGTCACCACCGAATGGAGCGGCATCATCGCCGGCCTGCAGGCGGGCAAGTTCGACGTGATCGTGAACCAGGTGGGCGTGACCGACAAGCGCAAGGAAGTGCTCGACTTCTCGCCGGCCTATACCTACTCGGCCGCGCAGCTGATCCAGCGCAAGGACGACACGCGCAACTTCAAGTCGCTCGACGATCTGAAGGGCAAGAAGCTCGGCGTGGGCCTCGGCACCAACTACATGGACATGGCCAAGTCGGTGCCCGGCATCGACGTCAAGACCTACCCGGGCGCGCCCGAGTACCTGCGCGACCTGGCCGCCGGCCGCCTGGACGCGGCGCTCAACGACCGCCTGATGCTGGCCTACCTGCTGAAGAACTCGCAGCTGCCGCTGCGCACCGGCGCGACGCTGGAAGCCGGCCAGCCTTCGGCGATCCCGTTCAAGAAGGGCAATCCGAAATTCGCCAAGGCGATCGACGACGCGATGACCCAGCTCGAGGCCGACGGCACCTTCACGAAGATCTCGGACAAGTGGTTCGGCATCGACGTCTCGAAGCCGCTCAAGTAAAGCGGCACGCGTGACGACGAAGGGCGGCATCGGTGACGATGCCGCCCTTCGTTTTGTTTCCGCTCGGTTTATTATTGCGCTTTTCGCGCCCGCCCCAACCGCCCCACATGTCGATCCCATCCCTGCTCGTCGATTCGCTGCCCGTGCTTGCGCAGGGCGCGGTCCTGACCGTCAAGTTCGCCGTCCTGTCGATGGTGTTCGGCCTCGCCCTCGCCGTGGTGCTGGCGCTGATGGGCATCGCCCGCAACCGCGTGCTGAACGCGATCGCGCGCATCTACGTGAGCCTGATGCGCGGCACGCCGCTGCTGGTGCAGATCTTCGTGATCTACTACGGCCTGCCGAGCCTGGGCATCTCGCTCGATCCGACGCCGGCCGGCGTGATCGCGCTGTCGGCCAACGTCGCGGCCTACATGTCCGAAAGCATGCGCGGCGCGATCCTCGGCATCGAGAGCGGCCAGTGGCTCGCTTCTTACAGCCTGGGCCTGTCCTGGGGGCAGACGCTGCGCTACGTGATCGGCCCGCAGGCGCTGCGCATCGCCGTGCCGAGCCTGTCGAACAGCCTGATCAGCCTGATCAAGGACACCTCGCTGGTATCGGTGATCACCGTCACCGAGCTGCTGCGCAGCGCCCAGGAAATCATCGCCTCGACCTACCAGCCGCTGCCGCTCTACCTGGCCGCGGCTGCCGTCTACTGGGTGCTCTGCCAGGTGCTCGAATGGGTGCAGCGCTGGTGGGAACGCCGGCTCGCCCTGCCGACTCGCCACTGAAGTCGCGCGAGCGAGCCGGGCTCGCTCGCCCCTTCGTTCACCCTCTCGCTCAAGCCGCGCCGGAATCCCGGTCCGCCGCGAAACGCACGCCGAGCGCCGCGCGCGCGGCATCGGTCATCGCGATCATGCGACGCGAATGCGCGTGCGTCATCACCGGGCTTTCGGTCAGCCCCTCGCGCAGCAGCGCGCAGAAGTGCTCGGTCTCGTAGTTGAGGCCGCCGCCCGAAAACGGCTCGTCGAGCTCGACCACCCGACCGTCGACATAGCGGATCGTCGCCTTGGCCGGGTTCCACCAATTCTCGTGGATCGTCACGGTGCCGCCCTCGGCGGCCAGCAGCGCGTCGCCGCGCCCCGCAAGGTCCAGCCCGCAGAACAATTGCGCGATGCCCTGCTCGTGGCGGCTGTTCAGGCTCGCGAACAGGTCGACGCCGGTCGCGCCGAGCCGGCCCAGCGTCTGCACCTCGAGCGGCTCGCCGAGCCAGTCGACCGCCAGGAACATCTCGTAGATGCCGATATCGAGCAGCGCGCCGCCCGCGCCCTCGAAGCTGAAGCTGGGATGATCGGCCGGCACCGTCGCGATCGAGCAGCCGGCCCGCACCAGCCGGATCGGGCCGACCGGATCCTGCGCCAGGTGCTCGCGCAGGCGCCGGTACAGCGGATAAAACGGCGGCTTCATCGCCTCCATGAACAGCAGCCCGGCCGACTTCGCGGCCGCCAGCACCGCGTCGAGCTCGTGCGCGTTGACGGTGGCCGGCTTCTCGCAGAGCACGGCCTTGCCGGCCGCGAGCGCGGCCAGCGCATAGGCGGCATGGCTGTCGTTGTGGGTGGCGATGTAGATCGCGTCGAGATCGGATGCGCAGAGCGCCTCGAAACTCGCCACCGGCGAGCCGCCGAGCTCGGCGCAGAAGCCGGCGGCCGCTTCGGCGCGGCGCGCCCAGACGTGGGTGAGCGTGGCGCCCGCCACGTGCTGCAGCGATTGCGCGAAGCGACGCGCGATCGCGCCGGCACCGACGATGCCGAAACGAATCGTGCGGAGCGCCGGGTTCGATTGGGAAGAGGAAAGGCTCATGGGAATCGGAAGGAAGCGGAACTGCCACGCCGGCCGGGCCGGCGGCGAGCCGTCATGATAACGGGCCGCCACCTTGCACGGCAGCCCGCCTTCCTTCCGTCCCGGTTCAGCCGTGCGCGCGCGCCTCGAGCGCGACGCCGGCCGGCGCCTCGGTGGTCATGTCGATCAGCTCGCGCGAGGCACTTTCCGCCGCGCGCGCGTCGCGCTGCTCGATCGCGCTGACGATGCGCCCGTGCAGTTCCAGCAGGCGATCGTGCGCGCCCTCATGGGCCGCCACCTGCTGGCGCACCAGCCGCAAGGCACCGACAATGATCGCGCTCATCTGCTGATAGAACTGGTTGCCGCTGGCGTGGACGATGCGGGCATGCAGCCGCTCGTCGGCCTCGTCGTAGCCGGCCTCGCCCGCCTGCAGCGAACGGAAGGCCTCGAAGGCCTCGCGAATGCCGGCGATCTCGGCCGCATTGGCACGCTCGGCCGCCTGCCCGGCCGCGCGCGGTTCGATCAGCATGCGGAACTCGAGCACGTCGCGCATGAACTGCGGATCGGGCTTGGCGCGAAAGCGCCAGTCCACCACGTCCTCGTCGATCATGCGCCAGTCGCGCATCGGCCGCACCCGCGTGCCGACCTTGGGCCGCACGTCGAGCATGTCGCGCGCGAGCAGCATCGAGAGCGCTTCCCGCATCACCGTCCGGCTGACGTCGAAATCCTTCGACAGCACGTCCTGCGGCGGCAGGATCCCGCCGTACTTGTCCTCCACTATCCCTGTCACGAGCCCGTCCATGACCTTGCTGACGAGCGACCTTTCTTTGTCTTTTGGCTGTTCCATACGAGACCTCCCCGTTACGACGTATCTGTGTTGGCGTGCTGCCCCCGCAGTCCGGCCCGGCCCCATTTACTCTCTCGATCAGAAACTGCTCGCGAATCCGATTGTTCTTATGTTCGATACGTTGCTGAGTTCGCGATCACAACGCTATCTGGTAAACACCTGACAGGGTAATCCCTCTTACGATTTCGATTAGACATCCTATAGCAAAAAAAAGCCCGACAGGCCTGGAAAAGGCCGTCGGGCGATTTATCAGGATCGCAAAACGTTTGCGGGTTTCAGGGCGCCGGCGATTCGTTGTTTTGTGGAATCGCGCCGCGCCCCGAGGTTTTTAAATCCCTGTTTAACGCGAGCGGTAATCGATCGTTTCCACGCCGGTTTCGCCGCCGAGCAGGCAGAGGTCGGCGCCGCGCTCGGCGAACAGGCCCACCGTCACCACGCCGGGCCAACCGTTGATGCTCGCCTCCAGCGCGCGGGGCTCGCTGATCGCGAGGCCCTTCACGTCGAGGATCTCGTTGCCGTTGTCGGTCAGGAACGGCGCGCCGTCCTTCGTCACGCGCAGCACCGGCACGCCGCCGAGCGCCGCCAGGCGGCGGCCGATCGCGGTGCGCGCCATCGGCACCACCTCGACCGGCAGCGGGAAGGCGCCGAGCGTGGCCACCCGCTTGCTGGCGTCGGCGATGCACACGAAGGTTTCCGATACCGAGGCAACGATCTTCTCGCGCGTCAGCGCCCCGCCGCCGCCCTTGATCATCGCGCCGCTCGCGTCGATCTCGTCGGCGCCGTCGACATACACCTGCAGGCCCTCGATCTCGTTCAGGTCGAACACGCGGATGCCGTGCGATTCCAGCCGCTGCGTGGTGGCGATCGAGCTCGACACGGCGCCGCGGTAGCGTGTCTTGATCGCGGCCAGCGCGTCGATGAAGCAGTTCGCGGTGGAACCGGTGCCGACGCCGATCACCGAGCCTTCCGGCACGTTTGCCAGCACGTAATCGGCGGCGGCCTGGCCGACCAGGCGTTTGAGTTCGTCTTGAGTCATGGGGAGGTAAAGCGCTGATTGCGAAAAGACGCGAGTTTACCGGAGTCGTCCGACGCGGCGTCGATTTTCGTCCGCCGCGCGGCATCGGCGCGACAGGCACGGCGGCCCGCTGCTCGCGCCACCTTGAATCAGGGCGCCTCGGGTTCGACGCCGGCCGGCGCGGATGCCGGTGCCGACGCGGGGGGCGTGATGCCGGCCGAGGGTGCCGCGCCGGGGAAATACTTGTCGAGCAGGGCCTGCGCGATCGCATCGGTCTGCGCGTCCGGGTTGCCCGAATAGTCGGCCGGACGGAAATGCATCTGGAAGGCCGCGAACACGCGCCGCGTGCGCGCGTCGAGCACGCCGTCGGTGGCCACCTCGTAGCCGTAGCGCGCCAGCTTCAACTGCAGGCCGCGCACGTCGACCGGGTCGCCCGGCGCACGGCCGGCCAGCCTGGCCGCCACGGTCGCGTCGTCGGGCCAGGCGCCGATGCCGGCGCGCGCCAGCGCCTGCCACGGGAAGGCCGGGCCCGGATCGATCTTGCGCTGCGGGGCGATGTCGCTATGGGCAACCACGCGCGTGGGCGGGATGCCGTAGCGCGTGACGATATCCTTCGCCAGCTTCACCACGGCCTCGATCTGGTCCGGCGCATAAGGCTGCCAATGACGATTGGCCGGTGCGTCGAGCGGGCCGGCGTTGACGATCTCGATGCCGATCGAGGCCGCGTTGAGTTCGGTGGTGCCCTGCCAGTCGCTGACGCCGGCATGCCAGGCGCGCTGGTTCTCGGGCACCAGCTGCAGCACCACCGGCTCGCCGTTGCGGCGCGGCGGATGGCTCGGCACCAGGTAGTGCGCGCTGACCTCGTTGTGGGTCAGCACGAACAGCGCGCGCTGGTCGTCCGACTCCGTGTAGTGCAGCACCAGGAAGCGCACGCGCGAATCGGTGCCGCGCGCCGGATGGCTCGTATCGGCGACGTAACCATCGCGATCGACCAGCGTCGGCGAGGCGCAGGCGGCGAGCAAGGCCGCCGCGCAGCCGAACACCAGCACCCGCGAGGCGAACGCGGCCCGCGCGCCGGCCACGCGGGCGAGCCGCGCCGCCGTGGCGATCGGGGCCAGCGATTTCATCATCGCGCGCGCTCCTCGCCGCCGTGCCTACTTCGCGAGCGCCGCGCGACGCTGGCGCACCGCCTCGTACAGGCACACGCCGCTGGCCACCGAGACGTTCAGGCTCTCGACGCTGCCGGCCATCGGGATGTTCATCACGTCGTCGCAGGTGTCGCGCGTGAGGCGGCGCATGCCCTCGCCCTCGGCGCCCATCACCAGCGCGACCGGGCCGTCCAGCTTGGTCTCGTAGAGGCTCGCGCCGGCGTCGTCGGCGGTGCCGATCACCCACACGCCGGCATCCTTGAGCTCGCGCAGCGCGCGCGCCAGGTTGGTGACGGTGATGTAGGGCACCGTGTCGGCGGCGCCGCTGGCGACCTTGGCCGCCGTCGCGTTGAGGCCGACCGCGCGGTCGCGCGGCGCGATGATGGCATGCGCGCCGGCCGCGTCCGCCACCCGCAGGCAGGCGCCGAGATTATGCGGATCGGTCACGCCGTCGAGCACCAGCAGCAGCGCCGGGCCCTGGATACCGTCGAGCAGCTCGGCAAGGTTCTGCGCGAGCGGCAGATCCTCGACGCGCGCCACCACGCCCTGGTGGCGCTCGGTATGCGCGAGCCCCCAGAGGCGCGTCTCGTCGGCCGCGATCAGCCGGACCCCGGCCTCCTTAGCGGTGGCGAGGAAATCGATCATGCGGCGATCGCGCCGCGTCTGGTCGTACAAGACCTCGGCGACCGTCGACGCATCGTGGCGCAGCCGCGCGGTGACCGCGTGAAAACCGTAGAGAACCTTCAAACGTGACATGACTGAAGCTACCTTCATCTGGGCGCGGCGCGCTCGGCGCGCATCGCGCAATGGTAAAACGCAAGCGCCGCGTGACCGGCGGCGGGCCGGACAACGCGGCGTCTTCTGGGCTTCGGCTCGACGGGCCGGCACCTCGTGGCGCCGGCCGCGGCATCAATATTTCTTGCGCGGTCGCGCCTTCTTGGCCGGCGACTTCGAGGCCGGCCCACCGCCCTTCTTCTTCGCGGCGGGATGCGCGGGACGCGCTTCCTTGGCGGCCGGCACGCTCGGGCTCGCGACGGGCTTCTTGCGACGTGCCGGCAGCTCGTCCTCGCTCGCGGTGATGCCCGGCATCGCCCGCACGCGCGCGCCGCCGCGCTCGGCCGCGGCCGGCGTCGGCGCCGCCCCGCGCGGCGCCTTCACGGGTGTGTCGCGCACCAGGCGGAAGTCGATCTTGCGTGCATCGAGATCGACGCGGCTGACCTGCACGCGCACGCGATCCGAGAGCCGGTAGCGGATGCCGGTGCGCTCGCCGCGCAGCTCGTTCTTGATCTCGTCGTACTGGAAGTAGTCGGAGCCGAGCTCGGTGACGTGCACCAGCCCTTCGATGAACAGCGTGTCGAGCTGCACGAAGATGCCGAACGGCGTCACGCCGTTGACCATCCCGCCGTATTCCTCGCCGAGCTTGTCGCGCATGAAATAGCACTTGAGCCAGGCCTCGACGTCGCGCGAGGCTTCGTCGGCGCGGCGCTCGTTGGCCGAGCAATGCAGGCCGAGTTCTTCCCAGATCGCGTTGTTGCTGCGGGTGCGATTGCGCGCGGCGTCGTCTTCCTTCTGCATCGCGCGGGCACGCGGCGAGATCGCCGTGTTCAGCTCGACGCCCTCGGGCGCCTTGGGCGTGTACTTCTGGCCCGACAGGATCGCGTAGATCGCGCGGTGCGTGAGCAGGTCGGGATAGCGGCGGATCGGGCTCGTGAAATGCGCGTAGGCATCGTAGGCGAGACCGAAGTGGCCGATATTGTCCGGGCTGTAGACGGCCTGCTGCATCGAGCGCAGCAGCATCGGCTGCAGCATCTGCGCATCGGGCCGGTCGCGGATCTTCGCCATCAGCGCGGCATAGTCGCTGGCGTGCGGGGTATCGCCGCCGCCCAGCGTGAGCCCCATGCCGCGCAGGAAGGAACGCAGGTTCTCGAGCTTCTCGGCGGTCGGGCCCGCGTGGATGCGGTACAGGCCCGGCTGCTTGTGACGCTTCATGAAGTCGGCCGCGCAGACGTTGGCGGCCAGCATGCATTCCTCGATCAGCTTGTGCGCGTCGTTGCGCTGGCGCGGCAGGATCTGCTCGATCTTGCCCTGCGCGTTGCAGACGATGTAGGTCTCGGTGGTGTCGAAGTCGATCGCGCCGCGCTTCTGGCGTGCCGCGAACAGCGCCTTGAACACGCCGTAGAGATTCTGCAGGTAGGGCAGCAGCTCGGCGCGGCGCGCGGCCTCGGGGCCCTTGGTGTTGCCGAGCACGGCCGCCACTTCGGTGTAGGTGAGCCGCGCGGCCGAGTGGATCACGGCCGGGTAGAACTGGTAGCCCTTCACCTCGCCGCGCGCGGTCACCACCATGTCGCAGACCAGGGTGCAGCGGTCCACCGCCGGGTTCAGCGAGCACAGGCCGTTGGACAGCTTCTCGGGCAGCATCGGGATCACGCGACGCGGGAAGTACACCGAGGTGCTGCGCTCCAGCGCGTCGACGTCGAGCGCCTCGCCCGGCTTCACGTAGTGCGAGACGTCGGCGATCGCGACGATCAGGCGGTAGCCATCGCCGCGGCCGACCTTCATCGGCTCGCAGTAGACGGCATCGTCGAAGTCGCGCGCGTCCTCGCCGTCGATCGTGACCAGCGGCACGTCGCGCAGGTCCACGCGGTAGCGCAGGTCGATCGGGCGAACCTTGTCGGGCAGCGCGGCCGAGGCGGCCAGGGCCGCCGGGCTGAACTCGTGCGGCACGCCGTACTTGCGCACCGCGATCTCGATCTCCATGCCGGGATCGTCGATATCGCCGAGCACCTCGGTCACGCGGCCGAGCGGCTGCGAATGACGGCTGGGGAAATCGGTCAGCTCGACCACCACCACCTGGCCGACCTTGGCCTTCTTGGCGTTCTGCGAGATCAGGATGTCGTGGCCGATCCGCTTGTCCTCGGGGGCCACGATCAGCGCGCCGTTCTCGTTGAGCAGGCGGCCGATCACGCGCTTGTTGGCGCGATCGGTGACCTCGACCACATGCCCTTCCGGGCGGCCGCGACGGTCGTAGCCGACGATCCGCGCGAGCACGCGATCGTTGTGCATGACCTTCTGCATCTCGCCGTTGGGCAGGAACAGGTCGTCCTGGCCGTCGTCGCGGATCAGGAAGCCGTAGCCGTCGCGATGGCCCTGCACGCGGCCCGCGACGAAGTTCGAAGGATGGGTCAGTTGATAATGCCCGCGCTTGTCGAGCCGGATCTGGCCGTCGCGTTCCATGGCGGCGACGCGCCGGAAGAAACCCTCGCGTTCCTGGCGCTTGATCGACAGCGCCTCGGCGATGTCGTTCGCGGCCAGCGGTGCGTCGCTCGTACGCAGCACGCCGAGAATTTCCTCGCGGCTCGGAATGGGATACGGATACTTGCTCAAGGGCTTGTCGATGGTTGTTCTCGTTGCGTGGACTTACCTGTCCGGTTCGAACGATCGGACGCCAGGTTGCGGGCCATTCTATCACCCGTGGCCGCGCCAAAAACCGCGAAGCGCGGACGGCCCGCCGCAAGCGGCCCGTCCGGCGCGGTGATGCAAAAACTTGTTGACACGTCCATTCATCATGCTAAGATTGCGGTCTTGCTTGATGCAGCTTGTGCCCAGGTGGCGGAATTGGTAGACGCACTAGGTTCAGGTCCTAGCGGTGGCAACACCGTGGAGGTTCGAGTCCTCTCCTGGGCACCACAAGTTTTGAAAAGCCGGCCTCGTGCCGGCTTTTTTCATTTCCGGCTCGCCCTCGCACCCTACCGCCCCCACACTCCCGAACATCCGCGCCGATGGCTTGCCATCAGATGCGTATCCACGATCCCCGTCGCCTCCATCAGCGCGAACATGGTGGTCGGCCCGACGAACACGAAGCCGCGCTTGCGCAGCCCCTTGCTCAGCGCCTCCGATTCGGGCGACGCGGTCGGAATCTCGCCCACCGTGCGCGGCTCGGGCGTCTTGTCCGGCCGGAACGACCAGATGAACTCGGCCAGGCCGCCCTCCTCGCGCAGACGGATCGTCGCCACCGCGTTGTTGATCGCCGCGAGGATCTTCGAACGGTTGCGGATGATCCGCTCGTCCGCCAGCAGCCGCTCGACATCGCGCTCGCCGAAGGCAGCCACCTGCTCCGGGACGAAGCCGCGAAATGCGTCGCGGAAGGCCTCGCGCTTGCGCAGGATGGTCAGCCAGGACAAGCCTGACTGGAAAGCTTCCAGGCTAAGCCGCTCGAACAGGCCCTGCTCGTCGCGCACCGGCATGCCCCACTCGGTGTCGTAATAGTGCTTGAGCAGCGGATCGACCGCGGCCCAAGGCGGGCGCGCGAGTCCATCCTCGCCGACGATGACCTCGACGGGTCGGGCTGCCTGGGGTTTCGTGGCCTTCTTCGGGATCGTGCTCATCGGGCAATGACGCGGGTTTCGTTGCGGGAAAAACCAGCGCGCGACACCGGATCTCGACCCGGCGCCACGCGACTGCGCACTATCTCACACGAAACCCGCCGCGGGCCGGCGGCCCGCTCAAGTCCGCAAGCACCGCTCAGGACGCATCGGCCTCGACCAGGTAACGCGTCAGCGCGGCCGAGGACATCTCCCGCGCCAGCCGCGCCGCCTGCCCCGACCACATGTTGCTGAAATCGGAACGCCCCGCCTTCTCGGTCACCCCGCGCAGCGGCGCCAGCGCGCCGCCGGCGGTCGGGAACGCCGGCGCCAGCTTCGACATCGGGCCGATCTCGCGCATCAGGCGATTCGCGATACCGCGCGCGGGCCGCCCGGTAAACAGGTTGGTCAGCGCGGTCTCGTCCTCGCCGGCGGTACGCAGCGCGTCGCGGTGGAAGGCGCTCACCTTGGCTTCGGGCGTCAGCAGATAGGCCGTGCCGACCTGCACGGCCGAGGCGCCGAGCGCGAAGGCGGCCCGCACGCCGCGCGGATCGGCGATGCCGCCGGCGGCGATCACCGGCACCGGCACCGCGTCGACGATCTGCGGCACCAGGGCCAGCGTGCCGACCTGGGTCGACATGTCGTCCGAGAGGAAATTGCCGCGATGGCCGCCGGCCTCGTAGCCCATCGCGATCACCGCGTCGACGCCGCGCTCGACCAGCCAGCGCGCCTCCCTGACCGTGGTGGCCGAGGCGATCACGCGCGCGCCGGCCCGCTTGACACGCGCCAGCAAGGCGGCTTCGGGCAGGCCGAAATGGAAGCTGACGACCTCTGGCCGATAGGCCTCCACCACCTCGCAATAGGCGGCATTGAAGGGCGCGCGCCCGGCCGACGGCACCGGCTCGGCCGGATCGAGCCCGAGCTCGACGTAGTAGCGCGCCAGCACCGCCCGCCAGGCGAGCTGGCCGGCCGGATCCGGCGCGGGGTCGGTATGCGCGAAGAAATTGAGGTTGATCGGCCGGGTGGTGGCGCCGCGAATCCGGTCGAGCGCCGCCTTCATCTGCTCGACCGACAGCATCGCGCCCGGCAGCGAGCCGAGCCCGCCCGCCTCGCTGGTGGCGATCACCATCTCGGGCGTGGTCGCGCCGGCCATCGGCGCCTGGATGATCGGCAGTTCGATGCCGAACAGGTCGAGAATTCGATTGTCTTGCCAGTTACCCATGCTTGCGTTCTCCCTGCGGCGATGCCGCTCATCGCGCGCCGCCTGCTTCGCGAAACGCGCCGGTCGTCGACGCGCGCCATCCTACCTCAGCCGCGCGTTCGGCATCCGGCTCGCCATCTGCCGCCCGCAGCCCGCGCGCTTCGTGGTTCCGGCGCTTCGCGCCTCAAGCGTCGCCGCCGGCCTTGGCGGCGGCGCGCTGCTGCTCGCGCCATTCGGGGGTCGTGACGCCGCCCACGCCCCAACTGTCGAGCTCGACCTCGTCGATCACCACGAAGGTGGTGTGATGCGGCTTGCCCATCACCTCGAACAGCAGGTCGCTGACGCCCTTGATCAGCGCCTTCTTCTGCTCCGGCGTGGTGGCGCTGGCGCCGGGCGCGGTGCCCTCGCGGGTGACCTTGATATTGATATACGGCATGGTGCTTCTCCTTGTTCGGATGTCCAGGACGGCGAGGGCCGGCGGTGACAACGCCGGCCCTCGCGCGGTGCTTACCAGCGGCCGGCGTGCTGGCCGCCGTCGACACTGAGCGTCTCGCCCGTCACGAAACCGGCGCGCTCGAGGTACATCACCGCGTCGACGATCTCGGACACCTCGCCCATGCGGCCCATCGGGTGCAGGTTGTCGAGGAAGGCATGGGTTTCGGCCGGGTGCATCGGCGTCTTGATGATGCCCGGCGCCACCGCGTTCACGCGCACGCCGCTCTTCGCATACTCGATCGCCAGGCCGCGCGTGACCGCGTCGAGGCCGCCCTTGGTCAGCGTGGCGAGCCCCGAGGGCGCGCCGCTGATCGCCTGGCGCACCAGCGTGGTGGTGATCTGCACGACGTGGCCGTGACGCTGCGCGAGCATCGGCTCGAGCGCCAGCTGGGTGACGTGGAAGAAGCCGCCCAGGTTCACGCTCAGCACCCGCGTGAACTCCTCGGGCGTGTATTCGGTGAACGGCTTGCCGATGAAGATGCCGGCATTGTTGATCAGCGTATCGATGCGGCCGAAGCGATCGAGCGCCGTCTTCACCACCTGCTGCGCGACCTCGCGATCGCTGATGTTGCCCGGCACCGCCACCACGCCCGCGTCGTCGCCCTGGCGGATGTTGCGAGAATTCGCGACCACCGCGTAACCCTGCCTGCGATAGGCCTCGACGATGCCGGCGCCGATGCCTTGCGATGCGCCCGTCACGATGGCGACTTTCTGTTGATTGCTCATGATTCTGCTCCACTGATTAGGTTGACTAACTACCAGGATGTCCGTTCGGGCATCCATCGCGGGTCCTGCTTCAGGCTGTCACGTGATCGTGAGCGGCCTGCCCTTCCTGAAGAATGTCAAGCGCCCGGCCAGATCGGGGCGCGCACGTCCGGCCAAGGGCGATCGGCCTGCCTCGGGCCATCCATCGCCCACCAGCAGCACGGCATCCGGAAACGCCCGCGCCACCGCCCACGCCAGGTCGTCGTCACGGCTGCCCGGCCCGCATCGACGATCGAACCAGGTCGCACCCAGCAGCACCGCTCGTGGCGCGAAGCGGTCGGCGACGTCGGTCACGCCTTCGGGCGATACCCCAACGCCCGGCAGGTACAGCAGGTCGCCCGGCCGCACCGAACCCAGCACGAATCCGATCCCCGCGTCGCCCGCGCTGCCGGCCGGCGTGGCCGTGACCAGCAGGCGCGTCAGGCCATCGCGGCAGAGCGTGCTGGTCTCGTACGCCGCGAGCCCGACCGCGCCGCCGCCAAGGCATGCCGCCACCGGCTTGCTCGCGTAGACGCGTCGAGCGGCCGGCAAGCCTGCCTCGCGTCCGCCGCTCCACACGCCGCCGCCGAGCAGCAGCGCATCGAGCTCGCCGATGCCGGCGGCACCGGCCGCCGCGTACCGCAGCGCAGCCGGGCCGCCCCGCCATTCGGGAATCGCCAGCATCCGCATCGAATCGATCTCGATCCGGACGACGGCGCCCTCGAGCGCGCTGAGCTTGGTGGTTGCGGATGGCATCGGAAGCACCGTGTTGCATGGCATGGACGCAAGCGTATGCCGATTGCCGCCTCCGCAAAATCCGCTATCCTCTCTCAATGGCTGAGAAAAAACGCACAGAGGTCGATTGGCAGGATGTTCGCGTGTTCCTGGCGCTGGGGCGCCACGGGAGCCTGTCGGCGGCCGCCCGCGCGCTGGGGGTCAACCACGCGACGATTTCGCGACGGATCCAGTCGCTGGAGGCCACGCTCGGCGAGAAGCTGGCGGAACGCCGGCCGGAAGGTTATGTGCTGACGCCGGCCGGCACGCGCGCCCTGAGCGTGGCAAGCGACATGGAGACGGCGGTGCAGACGCTGGGACGCGGCGGTACCGACGATGCGCCGAAGGGCATCGTGCGCGTGAATGCGCCGCCCGCGCTCTCGCAGGCCTTCCTGACGCGCCGTCTGGCCGAGGTGCCGATCCTGTTCCCCGGGCTCGACATCGACCTGGCGACAGACCTGCGCTCGATCAGTCTCGAGCGGCACGAGGCCGACATCGCGGTGCGCATCGACAAACCCGAGGACGGCGACTTCATCGCCAAGCCGGTCGGGTCGATAGATTTCGGTTTTTATGGCACGCCGGCCGTCTGCGAGCGCGTGGAAGGCGGCGACGCACCGATCCTGGTGGGTTTCGACGAAGCGAACAGTCATATGCCGGATGCGAGCTGGCTCGGCCAGCACTATTCGCAGGCGCGGATCGCGTTTCGCGCCAACAACCACGTCGCGCAGGCCACCGCGGCCTGCGCGGGCGTCGGGCTGGCGATGCTGCCGCATTACGTGGGGCGCCAGTTGCCCGAGTTGCGCGCCTGCGCGCTGAGCCCGGTGCGGCCCTCGCGTGACATCTGGCTGCTGATCCGGCGACAGGACCGCAAGGACCTGCCGATCCGAACCGTGGTCGACTACCTGACGCGGCGCTTCGAGGAAGCGCGGGACCTGTTCGAGGCCTGAGCGGCGCCCGGGCTGCGGCGTCGCGGCGAGCCGGCTCGCCCTGCCCGCGCCGGCCTCACTCGATGAAACCGAGCACGACGCGGCGCGTGCGCGCGGTTTTCTTCTCCATCTTGGTCACGTGGATCGGCCCGATCTCGGCCGTGTTGGCGACATGCGTGCCGCCGCAGGGCTGCAGGTCGATGCCGTCGATGCGCACCAGGCGCACCGTGCCGAAACCGCTCGGCGGCTTGACGCTCATGGTGCGCACCAGGTCGGGATTGGCCTGCAGCGCCTCGTCGCTGATCTGCTCGATCGTCACGGCGCGCGCGGCCTCCACCCACTTCGCCAGGGTCGCGTCGATCTCCTCGCGCGCCAGCGGCTCGCTGGTCACGAAATCGAGTCGCGCGTAATCGGGGGTGATGCTGCAACCATCGACGGGATACGGCAGCGCGCCGCACATCAGGTGCGATGCGGTGTGCAGGCGCATCATCCGGTTGCGCCGTGCCCAGTCGATCTCGATCGCGACTTCATCGCCGACGGCGAGCTTCGACAGCACGGCAAGCTGGTCCGGCGCGGGTACGTGGAGCACGTCATCCGGCGTGGCGCCGGGGAGCTGGTTCTTGCGCGCATCGGCGATCGCGAGGCGGCTGCCGTCGCCCAGCGTGATGACACCCGTGTCGCCGAGCTGACCGCCGCCATGCGGGTAGAACACGGTGCGCTCCAGCGTGAGACCGGATTCGTCGATATGCGTGACGCGGGTGGTGCATTGGCGCAGATAGGGATCGTCGCGGAACAGGGCTGACGTGGGCATCGGATAACCTCGGGGGATCTTGGTTGGAGGAATGGCGAGGCAAGACAGGCTTCGTGCTCGCGGCACGATGGCTATCGCGATCATGGGGCATGCCGAGGGAAAATGGACGAAGCGCTTCAAAAAGTATTGACAGCGCCCTTGGGCACGCTATAATCACATTCTTGCTTGAGATGCAGCTTGTGCCCAGGTGGCGGAATTGGTAGACGCACTAGGTTCAGGTCCTAGCGGTGGCAACATCGTGGAGGTTCGAGTCCTCTCCTGGGCACCACAAGTTCTAAAAAGGTCGGCTTTATGCCGGCCTTTTTTCATTTCAAGCCAAGCGTAAGCAAGAAGCGCTATTTCCCGCGATGAACGTGCTCAACGAAAAAAATTCGATTTGTCCCGAAAAACCGTTGACAAGGGATCCGGCTCCTCTATAATCGCATTCTTGCTTGAGATGCAGCTTGTGCCCAGGTGGCGGAATTGGTAGACGCACTAGGTTCAGGTCCTAGCGGTGGCAACATCGTGGAGGTTCGAGTCCTCTCCTGGGCACCACAAGTTATAAAAAGGTCGGCTTTATGCCGGCCTTTTTTCATGTCAAGCGTTCATTTCCAGCGCCCTCACCCACAGCGCGCCACCGCGTCATCCACACTCAGCTCCGACAGCGCCTCCTCCCGCAGCCCGTCGTCACTGGCTCGCCGCAGCACCTCGAGCACCTCGGGCTTCAGCCGCACCAGCCGCAAACGCCAGCCCCGCGCCTCGCACTCGGCAGCAAAGGTCTTCAAGGCCTCGATCGCCGTTCCGTCGAGATCGGGCGATTCCTCCAGGCTCAGGACGATCGTCGTCAGGGCTCCGGCCGCATGCGCGAGCTGTCGCACGCTTGCCAGCACACGCTCGGCGTTCGCGAAGAACAACTGCCCTTCCGGCCGCACGATCAGCATGCCGGGCACCGGCGCCGCGTCGGCATGGATCGACACGTCGACGAAATCGCGGCTGTCGCGCAAGCGCCCCAACTCACTGATCTTGGGCTCGGACAGCTTGCGCACGGTAAACAGCAGGCTCATCGCAATCGACACCAGCAAGCCGTTGAGCACGCCCAGCACGAGTACCGCCAGGATCGCCGCGACCACCAGCAGGCGATCGCGATGCCAGCGCCAGTAAGGCCCGAACGCGGCCGGATGCAACGAATGGCTGACCGCGAAGATCACGATCGCGGCCAGCACCGGCTCCGGCGTGCGCGCCAGTTGCGGCAGCAGCAGCCAGACGATCAGCGCGATCACGAGCGCCGCGCAGGCGCCCGCGAGCCGGCTCTGCGCGCCGGCCGCCTCGTTCGCCGAACTGGCCGAATAACCCGCGCCGACCGGCATGCCATGCAGCAGCCCCGAAACCAGATTGGCGCAGCCGAGCGCGACCAGATCGCGATTCGGCGAGATCGTGTCGCCATGCTTCAACGCGAAGTTGCGGATCGAACCATAGGACTCCGCGTACAGGATCAGCATCAGCGCGAAGCCCAGCTCGATGGTCTGGGTCCAGGCCGTGCGATCGAGCGAAGGCAGGCCGAGCGCCACATGCTGCAGATCGATCCGGCCGACCACGGCCACCCCGTGCACGCGCCAGTCGATCCCGTAACCGGCGGCGATGCCAAGCACGATCACGATCAGCGTCGCCGGAGCGCGCGAGCGATTGCCGAGCAGGAACAGGATCGCCAGCGCGACGGCCCCGACCACGACGCTGGACGGATTCGCCTGCGACAGCCCACGCAGCAGATCGAGGAACACATGCGGCGTGTCGCTGTGATGGACCGGCACCACGAGGATCTTCGGCAACTGCCTGATCACGATCGTCAGGGCCAGGCCGAAGGTGAATCCGCGCAGCACCGGCCGGGCGATGAAGTCCGAGATGCCGCCCAGCCGCGCGGCCCCGGCGATCAGGAACAGCACGCCGGTGGTGGCCACCAGGGCAGCGGCCAGGGCCAGTTGCGCGACGGCCGTGGCGCCCGTTTCCGACAACACGGTGGCGGCCAGCACGGCCGCCGAGGACGAGGTCGACGAGACGATCGCGAAACGGCTGCTGCCGAGCACCGCGTAGACCACCAGGCCGACCAGCAAGGCGATCAGGCCGGCCTGCGGCGGCAGGTTCGCGAGTCCCGCGTAGGCCACCGCCTCGGGGATCAACAGGCCCGCGATCGACAGGCCGGCCAGCGCATCGCGCCAGTTGCGCTCGCCACGCGGCATGGCCGGCGCGGCGATGGCCGCGAAGTGTGCGGGATCACGCGGCGCCACGTCGGGCACCGGCTGCGCGGGCATCGCTCCCGCCGGCTTGCGCCCCACCGCCATCTCAGGGCCTCGGCTCGAATACGCCGGTCCAGCCCGGCAGGTAGCGCGCATCCTGCGCGTGCGCATGGGCCAGCGCCTCCTTGAGCGCCTTGGCGAAATGCTCGCGGATCCGCTCGACCGGAATCTTGCCGCGCAGGTAGTCGGCCCAGAGGAATTCGCTGAACGGCGTGGTGTCCTTGGCGTAACCGCCGGCGGTGCGCAACTCGCCGGCCAGGCTGCGATAGGGATCGTCGCGCAGCGCCGTCAGCACGCCCGGCAGGCGGTCGTAGTCGTGACGCGAACCATCGGGACCGAAGGGGTGCACCCACTGGTTGTGCTCCATCATCCGCCAGAAGATCGTGTCGTCGAGCCAGGACAGGTCCTTCAGCAGCATCGCCTTCACATCGGTCACGCCCTCTTCCATCAAGGCACGGCCGAGATGATGGTGATCGACGATGAACAGCGCCTGCCCGGGGCCGAGCACAGCCGGAAACCAATGCAGGTCGATCGCCTCGCGACGCGCCTTCTTGCCCAGCGACTGCCAGTGCTTGCGCTTGGCCTCGACCTCGCGAAAGCCGATCGTCATTTGCGTGGGTTTCAGCGCCGCCAGCCTGGCGGGAATCAGATGGACGTCGCGGCCCAGTGCCATGGTCGGTCTCCCAGGGAAATATCCGCCACGATACCCTCGCGAGCCGCGTTCGTGCCGTTCGGCACCATCCTCGGGCGAACCTCCAACTCGCGCCTCGCGGTTCAGGGCGAACAGGCCGCGCCCGGCGCATCGAGCCGGTGCCGCAGCCACGAACCGTATTCGTCCTCGACGACGTCGAGCGCCCGCATGCCCAGCTTGCGCGCCAGCTTCAGCGAGGCGGCATTGTCGACGGCGATGTCGGCGATCAGCGCCGGGACCTGCACGGCATCGAAGGCATGCCGGACCACGCAGGCCGCCGCCTCGCTCGCATAACCCTGCCCCCAGGCATCGCGTACCAGGCGCCAGCCGATCTCGGGCGCCTCGCTGCCCTGGACGGGCAGCAGCAGGACCCAGCCGAGGAAACGCGCCGGCTCGCGCGCCTCGGCCAGCACCCAGTAGCCATGCCCCGGCGGATAGCCGCGCGTGATGCGATCGAACACGAAACGCCGATGCGCGAGCGGATCGCGCCACGGCCCCGGGATATGGCGAGTGACCTCGGGATCGCGGTCCATCGCGAGGCAAGCCTCGAGATCGTCGAGCGTGCGCGCACGCAGGATCAGTCGCTCGGTGCGCAACGGCGGCACCCCGTTTCCGGGTCGATGGCAGGCATCCGTCATGAACGCTCCGGGCAGGATTCCGATCAATAATCGGATTACGAAAATTGAAACGACATGCATTCAATTGCAATACATGCCTTTCATATTCAATTCAATCCTGCGCATTCTGCCATTTACCCGCGAAAATCGACTAGGGATTAATCCCGAGCCTGAAATCAAACGGAACGCGATCCTTATTGCTCGGCGTACACTGAACCGGCCGTCCGCGCCCGGCGCCGCGCTGGGCGGGCCTTGCCGCCGCGCGGCGCCGCCACCAAGGAGACCTGCCCCATGAGCTGGACCCGGGAACAAAGAAACGTAACGATCGCTGCCTATCTCGGCTGGACCCTCGACGCCTTCGATTTCTTCCTGATGGTATTCGTGCTGAAGGATATCGCCGCGGAATTCAATACGAAAATCCCGGCGGTGGCCTTTGCCGTCACCCTGACCCTGGCCATGCGTCCGCTCGGCGCCCTGATCTTCGGCCGTCTCGCCGACCGTTTCGGCCGCCGGCCGACCCTGATGGTCAACATCGCCTGCTATTCGGTGCTGGAGTTCGCCTCGGGTTTCGCGCCCAGCCTCGGCGCCCTGCTCGTGATGCGTGCACTGTTCGGCATCGCGATGGGCGGCGAATGGGGCGTGGGCTCCGCGCTGACCATGGAAACCGTGCCGCCGCATTCGCGCGGCATCGTCTCGGGGCTGCTGCAGGCCGGTTATCCGAGCGGCTATCTGCTCGCCTCGGTGGTGTTCGGCGTGCTCTACCAGTACATCGGCTGGCGCGGCATGTTCATGATCGGGGTGGTGCCGGCGCTGCTGGTACTCTACGTGCGCTCGCACGTGCCCGAATCACCGGCCTGGAAGCAGATGGAAAAGCGTCCGCGCCCGAGCCTGGTCGCCACGCTCAAGCAGAACTGGAAGCTGTCGGTCTACGCGGTGGTGCTGATGACGGCCTTCAACTTCTTCTCGCACGGCACCCAGGATCTCTACCCGACCTTCCTGCGCGAGCAGCATCACTTCGACCCGCATACGGTGTCGTGGATCACCATCGTCCTGAACATCGGCGCGATCGTCGGCGGCCTCGCCTTCGGTTCGATCTCCGAAAAGATCGGCCGGCGCCGCGCGATCTTCATCGCCGCGCTGATCGCGCTGCCGGTGCTGCCGCTGTGGGCCTTCTCGAGCGGCGCGCTCGCGCTGGCGGCCGGCGCCTTCCTGATGCAGATCTCGGTGCAGGGCGCCTGGGGCGTGATCCCGGTCCACCTCAACGAGATCTCGCCCGACGAGATCCGCGCGACCTTCCCGGGTTTCGTCTATCAGCTCGGCAACCTGCTCGCCTCGGGCAATGCCACCATGCAGGCGCAGCTCGCCGTGGACAACGGCAACGACTACGGCCACGCGCTGGCCATCGTGGCCGGCACGGTGGCCGTGGTGATCGCGGTGCTGATCCTGTTCAGCCGCGAACGACGCGGCATCGACATGACGCAGAGTGCCGCGCAAGCCGCCGCCACCCACTGAGCCTCACCCGCAGCGCATCATCGCGCGAGGCGCGCCGCCGCGCGCATTCCCGCGCGATGATGCTGCAACGCACACCAGCACTAGAGGATTCCGCCCACAGACAACGCTTGCCGCCCTCCCGCGACGCTTCTTATCTTAATAAAAAACGCTTGTTTCAATTACAGATTTGAATCGCCTGTTCGGCAACGAAACGGTGATCAAAAGGGAGGCGCACATGGCGGTTCGTCAGGCCAGCCGGCAAAGCGGCGGCACGAAGGCGCGCATACTCGACGCGGCCGAAGACCTGTTCGTCGAACACGGCTTCGAGGCGATGTCGATGCGCCAGATCACATCGCGTGCCGCGGTCAATCTCGCGGCGGTCAATTACCACTTCGGCAGCAAGGAGGCGCTGATCCACGCGATGCTCTCGCGCCGCCTGGACCAGCTCAACGACGAACGTCTGCGCATCCTCGATCGCTTCGAGGCGCAGCTCGGCGCCTCCATCACCTGCGAGCACGTGCTCGGCGCGATGTTCATCCCGGCGCTGCAGGCTTCGCGCGATCCCCAGCGCGGCGGCCGCGCCTTCCTGCGGCTGATCGGGCGCGCCTACACCGATCCCTCGACCTTCGTGCGCAGCTTCCTGTCGGCGCATTACGCGAGCGTCGCGGGACGCTTCTTCGAGGCGTTCCAGCGCGCGCTGCCGCAACTGCCGCGCAGCGAACTCGGCTGGCGCCTGCACTACGCGATCGGCGCCCTGTCCGGCGCCCTGGCGGGCGCGGAAACCGACAGCCTGCTCGACGATTTCTCGCAGGGCCGCAGCATGAACGACGTGCAGATGATCGCGCGCCTGTCCTCGCTGATCGTCGCCGCGCTGAAGGCGCCGATGCCCGACGCGGCGCAGATGTCGATCTTCGCCGCGGTGCTCGAGGACGCGCAGCGCGGCAGCCCGCTGGTCGCCGGCGGCGGTGAATTGCAGGCCGGGCCGTTCAGCGCCTCGGCCGGTACCCGGCTGCACGCGCGGCACGCGTCCTGAGGCGCGGCGCCCGGCGGCGCGCACGGTCGACTCCCTCGCGCCCGTTCGCCGGCGCGAGGCGCCCGCTTGCCGCCCATCACGATTCCAATGAACCTGGAGACATCAGCGATGAACGCCACCGTTGCCCCCGTCGGCGCGCCGGCGCCGAATACCGACGGCATCTGGTTCCCGGCCTATCCGCGCGGCGTGCCGCAGGAGATCGACCTCACGCAGTACGACTCGCTCGCCCAGTATTTCGACGAATGCACCTCGCGCTACGCCGATCGCGTGGCCTATCTCAGCGCCGGTTCGCAACTGGGCTATGCCGCGCTCGGACGCAAGGCCGAGGCCTTCGCGTCCTACCTGCAGCACCAGCTCGGCGTGAAGCCCGGCGATCGCGTCGCGATCATGCTGCCGAACTCGTTCCAGTATCCGATCACGCTGTTCGGCGCGCTCAAGGCCGGCGCGGTGGTGGTCAACGTCAACCCGCTCTACACGGCGCGCGAGCTCGCGCATCAGTTGAAGGACAGCGGCGCGGAAACCATCGTCGTATTCGAGAACTTCGCCCATACGCTCGAGGAAGCGCTGCCGGAGACGCGCGTGCGCAACGTGATCGTGACCGCGCTCGGCGACCTGCTCGCCGATGGCTTCAACGCCAAGGGCCGCCTCATCAACTTCGTGCTCAAGCGCGTCAAGAAGCTGGTGCCCGCCTACCGACTGCCGCAGGCGGTCAGGTTGCGCGCGGCGCTGGCCCAGGGCGCCGGCCGGCGCGCCGTGCCGGTGGCGCTCACGCGCGAGGACCTGGCCTTCCTGCAATACACGGGCGGCACCACCGGCGTGGCGAAGGGCGCGATGCTGACCCACGGCAACCTGATCGCGAACCTGCTGCAGGCGAAGTCGTGGATCGCCGACCAGGTCTCGGGCGAGATCGAGACGGTGCTCACGCCGCTGCCGCTTTATCACATCTATTCGCTGACCGTGAATGCGCTGATCTTCATGGGCCTGGGCGGGCGCAACATCCTGATCGCCAACCCGCGCGACACCAAGATGATGATGAAGATCCTGCGCAACGAGACCTTCACCGGCATCACCGGCATCAACACGCTCTACAACGCCTTCCTCGACAACGCGGAATTCCGCGCCCGCGATTTCTCCAAGCTCAAGCTCGCGATGGCGGGCGGCATGGCGATGCAGCGCGCGGTGGCCGATCGCTTCAAGGAGGTCACCGGCTGCCCGGTGGTGGAAGGCTACGGCCTGACCGAATGCTCGCCGATCGTCACCATGAACCCGGTCGACCTGAACGACATGCACGACTTCAACGGCTCGATCGGCATCCCCGCGCCATCGACCCTGGTGCGCTTTCGCCGCGAGGATGGCAGTTGGGCCGGCATCGGCGAGGCCGGCGAGCTGTGCGTGCGCGGCCCGCAGGTGATGCGCGGCTACTGGCAGCGCCCCGACGAAACCGCCAAGGTGCTCGACCGCGAGGGCTGGCTCGCGACCGGCGATATCGGCGTGATGGACGAGCGCGGTTTCGTGCGCCTGATCGACCGCAAGAAGGACATGATCCTGGTGTCGGGTTTCAACGTCTATCCGAACGAGATCGAGGAAGTGCTGGTGATGCATCCGGGCATCAGCGAGGCAGCCGCGATCGGCGTGCCCGATCCCGCGCAGGGCGAGCGCATCAAGGCCTTCGTGGTGCGGCGCGACCCCGCGCTGACGATCGAGGAGGTGCTCGCGCACTGCCGCAAGAACCTCACCGGCTACAAGATGCCGAAGGCGGTCGAATTCCGCGATGCGCTGCCGCAGACCAATGTGGGCAAGATCCTGCGCCGCGCGCTGCGCGACGAGGAACTCGCCCGGCTCAAGGCCGCCGCATCGCAATGATTCGGGTTACCGAACAACATCAGGAGACAGGCATGGTTTCGATTTCCCCCTCGCCGCGCTGGCGCCGCGCCGCCCTGCTCGGCCTGCTCGCAACGGCGGCGGCATGCGCCGCCACGCCGACGATCGCGCAGGAGGCGGCCACCACGCCAGCCTCCGCCGCGGCCGGTACCGCCGCCGCGCTGCCGCCCGAGCTCGCGCGCGTCACCCAGCAGCCGGTCGCGCAGCAGGCCGCCTGGCTCAAGACGGCCGCGCGCGACGGCACGCTCGAGAAGCTCGACGACGCGACGCTCACCGCCCTGTTCAGCGCGCTCGACCCGATGACGGTGCCCGCCTACATCGCGGCGGGCCCGAACGGCTACCCGTCCTACGAATTCACCATGACGCGCCAGGAGCGGCTCGGCGACAAGTGGGCCGACAAGCCCGATCACATGAGCGTGAAGATCACGCGCGAACCGCTGCGCATCTACGCGAAGTGGCTGCCTGACGGCGCGCATTCGGGCCAGGAAGCGATCTATGACGAGACCAAACGCAAGGACGAAATGTACGGCCATCTCGGCGGCCTGCTGGGCAAGATCCCGCTGTGGACCTCGATCACCGGCACGCTGGCGCGCGCGCAGTCGAATCACACGATCCGCGATCTCGGCACCGAGTACGTGACCGGGCTGTATCTGAGCGAAGGCAGGAAATACGAGGCCGCCGGCGTGAGCAAGCCGACCCGCGTCGAAGCCAGGACCATCGATGGCGTGCGCGTGGTGGCCCTGACCTACGAGACGCCGACCGGCCGCCCGCAGTTCTATGCCAAGAAGGAAACGCTGGGCCTGGACCTGCGCCACCCGTATTTCCGCACCGTCGAGTCCTATGACAACGACGGCCGGATCTTCGAGCGGATCGTATTCCAGAAGATCACGCCGACCAGCTTCGACGATTCCGCCTTCGATCCGAAGAACCCCGACTACAGATACTGATCGAAGCGATCCGCACGGCCGGATGGCATGCCACCGCCATCCGGCCGTGCCGGCAGCCTTCCTGCCGGGGGGAACCACCGCGACAGTTCGTCACGTCGAACGGCTGGCCCCAGCCCTTGATTTTTCGCATCGCCACCCCAATTTCCGCTGTTCGGCACCGCCAAGGTGCAGCGCATGGCGGGGATTCCGGCGTCAACTTCAGGCCGCTCCCCGTCCCAGTGCAAAGCCGCCTGGCCGTCCGGCCGGCTCGCACTTCCCGCGCCAAAACGTCTATAGTGGGTAACGGTTCGACACAAAGGTCCACGTACGCTTCTCAATCGAACAGGGTAGAATCCCGCTCAAGCGCTCCGCCAGATAGCGCGGCGCATCCAAGCAAAACCCTCATCTGACGCCGGCTCAAGCCGCTTCTCAATGGCCAATCCTGCAGAATCCCATCCGCAAAACGACTTCATCAACGCAGCGCGCAAGGAACGCAAGCGCGTGGAAATCTACCTCGTCAACGGTATCCGCCTGACGGGCTGCATCGAGTCGTTCGACCAGTACCTGGTGATGCTGCGCACGCCCGTCGGTTTGCAAGGCATCTACAAACGCGCGATCTCGACGATCCAGCTCGACATGGGCGGTTCGCGCCCCGGCGGCGGTGGCGGCCGCGGCGGCCCCCGCACCGGCGGTGGCGGCGGCCATGGCGGGCACGGCGGCGGCCGGCCGCCCCGCGAAGGCGGCGGCCACAGCCCCTACGGCTCGCATGGCGGCTCGCGCGAATCGCGCGGCGAAGGCCGCGAAGGCGGCGGTTATCCCCCGCGCGAGCCGCGTGAACCCCGCGAACCGCGCGAATATGGCGCCCCGCGCGAATACAGCGCGCCGCGCGACTATCCCCGCGAATCGCACGAAGGCGTGTCCACGCCGTCCGAGCGCAGCGGCAGTCCCACCGTGATCGTCACGCGCCGCCGCCGGCCGCTCGGACCGACGGGCGGCAGCAGCGGCAACGGTAACGGCAACGAGTAAACGCAAAAAGGGCAAGCCAACTGGCTTGCCCTTTTTCCTTCCGGCACGTATTGCCGCGAACCTTCCAGCGATCCGGCGCGCCAAGCAGCAAATCTCGCCCGGCAGCGCCCTGCCCGCGCTTACTGGTTGCCCGGCAACCCGGCGTCAGCCTGGCGCTGCAGCGAACGAACCTGCATCTGCAACTGCCGCAGCTGGGCCTGCAGCGCATCGCGCTGGGCCTGCAGCGAAGCCGTCTCGCTACGCGTGGCCTTCTGGCGGTTGTTGACCGCCGCCTGCTGCTCGCGTGCGATCTGCAGATCGGCCTGCAGCCGGTTGGCGCGATCCTGGACCACCGCGATCTGCTTGTCGGTCTGTGCCTTCTGCGCTTCCAGGCGTGCCGCCTGCAGTTCCGAGGCGGCCAGCGATTCGGCCTGCTTCGAGAAATCGCGGAATACCGCCTCGGCGCGCGCCTCGTTGCTGGTCTTGATCACGCGCCAGAACGCCTTCTGCTGGAACAGCGCGACGTAATAGGTACCGTCCTTGATGTTGAACAGCAGGCTCGCGCCATAGCTGCCGTTGTACGCGGTCCGCATTTCGGTCAGCGCGTGGGACTGGATCTGCTGCTGGAGTTCGTCGATGGTGCTCTGCGTGGTACCCGCGCCATCGCCCGCCGTCGGCTGGGCGGCCTGCGGCAAGGCGCTCGGCGCGGCCGGCGCCGAATTCACCACGCCGCCCGAGGACTGCGCAGCAGGAGAAACCGCGGGCGCCGCATTGTCGCTACCCGCAAGGCCTTGAGCCTGTGCCACCTGAAACCCGCCCGCCACCACCAATCCTGCAATAAATGTCCGCCCCAAAACCCGTTTATGGCTCATGTAGAGATTCCTGCACAGATTAGTTGTAATTCTGACCGCAATCCTCGCATTATCCCTCACTTTCACGCGCTTCGGGCTCTTCGTCGAAAATCTGGTATTTGCGCATCTTTTCCCACAACACCTTGCGGCTGATGCCCAGGTGCTGCGCGGTATCCTGGCGGCGCCAGCCGTTGGCGTCAAGGGCCGCGATCACGCGATTGCGCTCGCCCATGTCCCACTTGCTGCGATCCACATAGACCTCGGCCACGCTTTCCGCCGGCACCGGCTGTGCGGCGCGCGCATGGGCCACCAGGCGCTGCAGCCGCGCCGCATCCCAGGCGCCGGTCTGGCGCACCGTCACGCCGACGCGCTCGGCCAGGTTGCGCAACTCGCGCACGTTGCCGGGGAAATAGGTGTCCGCCACCGCGTCGGCCAGCCAGTAAGGCAGGTCCGGCAAGGCCGCCAGCCGCTCCTCGCCCACCACCTGCGCCACGAAGGACTTGAACAGCGCGATCTTGTCGACCGCGCCGCGTTCCTCGAGCGAGGGAATGCCCAGCTCGATCACGGCCAGCCGGTAGTAGAGGTCGGCGCGGAACGCCCCCTCCTTGACGAGCTGCGGCAGCTTCTTGTTGCTCGCCGCCACCAGCCGGAAATCGACCTTCAGGGGCGCGGAGGCGCCGACCCGCAGCACCGTGCCGTCCTCCAGCACGCGCAGCAGCTTGACCTGCTGGTAGAGCGGCAAGTCGCCGACTTCGTCGAGGAACAGCGTGCCGCCCGCGGCCTGCTCGAAATAGCCCTTGTGCGCCACCACCGCGCCGGTGAACGATCCCTTGGCATGGCCGAAGAACAACGATTCGAACAGGCCGTCGGGAATCGCGCCGCAGTTGACCGGCACGAATTCGCCGTGCCGGTAGCGCGAGTGCTTCTCGTGCAGCAGTTGCGCGATGCGCTCCTTGCCGACGCCTGTCTCGCCGTGCAGCAGCACGTTGGTATCGCAGTCGGCGAAGGTGTCGACCTCCAGCAGCAGGGCCTGCATCGGCTCGGAATGCGCCACCAGCATGGCCGGCTCGGAGGTCTGCGCGGCGTGCGCGCGCAGTTGCGCGACCAGCTTCGAAACCAGCCCGCGCAGCTCGGCGCAGGTGAAGTCGAGCGGAAGGATGTGCGAGTACTCGGGCGGATAGCTGGCGGCGTCGCCACCGCCTCGCGCGGCGCCCACCCAGACCACCGGCATGCCGATATTGGCTTGCCATTCGCTGAGGAAGGCCGCGCCACTCTCGATCATGCTGACGCTGATGATCGCCAGCGACGCTCGCGCGGCCGCGCGCTCGGCCGACAGCACCACGTTGTCGGCCCGGATCACCTCCACGTCGAAGCTGGCCATGCAGCGGGCGACACGGTCGACGATGTCCGCCTTGCCTTCCCAGACATAGAGGTCGAGCCCTTCGATTGCAGGTGTGTTTCTCATCGGATGCCAATACCAGTCAATGCGTTCAATAGACCGTCTGCGCGACCCCGCAGGTCAGCGAGATCTGGTGCACGGTGGCCGCGCCGACCTGCACGCCGAGCAGGTTCAGGAGCGGAACGATAACCGCGTCGAGGGCGGACAGCAGCGGGCCCAGGACCGGCTGCAGGATGCCGAGGATGGTCCCGACGAAGTTGGAAGGCAGGGCAACCGAGATCAGGTTCCCAAGCAGGCCCAGATTCGGCGAAATCTGCGCGGTCGCGAGCTGGGCCAGCGCACTGGCGAGCGCGGAGCCGAGCGCGTTCGAGTTGACCGTCCAATAGTCGGAATCGAGGCCGGCTACACCGCTGAAGGTATGGGTCTGCGCCGCGCCCTGGACCTGTACCGAAATATTCGAGACTGAAACGGTCAATTGCAGCAGATTGAGAATGCCAAACGGCGCGATCTGCGCGTTGATGATCTGCGCTGGCGACTTGCAGCTGTAGGTCGACGACAGGCTGATCATGCCTTTCGAATTGAGCGGGGGCGTGCCGATGCAGAGGTTCGCGACGCCCGGCGTGGCCGTGATGGTGGCGGTACTCGCGGCGGCCGTCTGCGCGCACTGGGTCGAGTTGAGCACGGCCTTGCCGGTACCGACCTGCAGATAGAGCGGCAGCGTCACGTCGACATTGACGCCGACCAGTTGCAGCAGAGGCCCCACGATCGGCACCTGCTTGAGGCCGAGATCGACCAACAGGTACAGCCCGACGGCCGCCGTCGAGGCCTGGGTGCGCCACTGCCCGGTGGCCGGATTGATGCCGCCTTCGCCGATCCCGATCGACGGCGGGCTGATGATCTGCACCTGCAGCTGGGTACCGGTCAGCCCGCCGAGCGACACCGAAGGGATGTTGACAGCCACCGCGTTGTTCGAGTTCGCCACCTCGGCGCCCACCATGATCAGGTCGAGCAGGCTGACGGTGGCGGTGGCGGCCGACTGGGTATTGGCCAGGGCGATGTTCAGCAGCCCGTTCGGACCACCGAGATTGAGATTGCCGCCGTTCACGTTGGCCGAGATCATCGCCTGCAGCGCGCCGAGGCTGGCCTGCAGGTTGGCGTTGACCACGCTGGTCTGCTGCAGCGCATTGGCGATCAGCTTGAGGAATTGCGACAGCGAGAGATTCAGCGCGAGCAACTGGTCGATCGTGCCGGCTCCAGCCGCGGCCGCGATATCGGCGAGCCGCACGTTGGTGCAGGCCAGCGCCTGGTAGGACACCAGGCTCAGGTTGAGCCCCGACTTCGAGCCGAGCAGCGCGCCGAGCAGGCCGTTGACCAAGCCCGGGTTCGCCGAGGACGAGGCCGGCGTGCCCGAGCAGCTGGTGCCGCCGAGCTGCGCCAGCGTCGCGCCGACGGAAAACACGTCGATCGCGGTGGCGCGCGCGGTCGAGGTGGCATGCACGGTCTGCAACGGCCCGACGAACATATGCCGGACCTGACGCGTGACATTGACCTGCACCGCATTGAGCTGGAGGCGGTTCGGGTCGCCGCTGGTATTCGTGTTGGCGAGGTAATAGCTCGGCGCGGGATTGACGGTGGGATCCCAACGGCCGCAGGTCACCGCGATGGTGTCTCCCTGGCTCGTGTTCAGGCCGTTGACGGTGGCGCTGTTGGTGGCGCTGGTCGGCGCCTGGGTGCACAGATTGTCGACCCGCTGCACGCCGGCGGCGGCCGCCATGTCGGCAATCTGCTGCAGGTCGCGGCGCTGAAGGTAGGTATTGCCGACATCGAGCACGCCGAAGATCGCCGCGATCACTACCAGGAAGACAGCAGCCATGACGGCGAACGAACCACGCTCCCGACGACGGCGGCCGATGCTGGGCTTGCCTGTCGACGCGCCGGCGGAACGTGATTGTGCGGATTTCATGATGCCCCCGACGATTTATTGCGACTGCGAATCGCCGCCGCCGGACGAGCCGCCGCCCTGTACTCGCTGAACCGAGTTGAACCAGGTCGGAATCGGCCTCCTGAACGACTGCAGGTAACGCTCGTAGGCATACGTGGCGGCGGCACCCTCGAAGGGGTGCTCGTTGTTCGAGGCGGCGCGATTACTGCGTTGCAGAGCGAGCCATGCTTCGGTCGAGGGGCCGACGTCGGAGGGCCGCTGCAGCAGCGGGCGCGGCACGTCCGCCGCAGGCGCGGGCCGCACCGCCACCTGCGCGGGCTGCGACGGCTCGGGTGGGGGCGCCGCGCTCAACACCGGCGCCTCGGCTTGCGCCTGGACGGCCTGGGACGGCGGAACCGACTGCGCTTGAGGCGCCACCACCGGCAGCGGCTGCGGCGCCGCCTGCACCTGCTGCACGGCCGGTGCCGGTTGCGGCTGTGCGTCGGCAGGCGCCAGCAGCGACGAGCCCTGCATCGGCTGCAGTTGCTGCTGCAGTTGCACCAGCGCCGGATCCGGCACCTGGGCAAACGCATTCGACGCGCTGAATGCGCCACCCACGACCGTCAGCGCGATCGCGACGCGCAAGATGTCCTGGCGACGGCGCTGGAAATGAAAATGAGGCATGGTCGGCTCCGTATCCGTCTTCATTTTTGTGAGAATCGCTGCAACAGCGGCGCGGCCAGGTCGAACCCGTCGTTGCTGGCGATCGGCTGTCCGCCCGGGCGTACCCGGCCCGCGCCCGCCGGCACCGAGAGCGGCACGGCCGCCAGTTGCCGCGTGCGCTGCGCAGCCACCACCCGCGCCGCGTCGTTGAGGATGTCGCTGCGCACCTGGGGCGCCATATGCTGTTGGTCCATCAGCCCCTGCGCATCGTCCTGATGGCCGCTGGCCACCAGGAACAGGGCGACGTTGCTGATGATGCGGGCATTCTTCTGGTCGAGCTCGGCAGCCTTCATCAGCGGCACGCGCGCGGCGGCCAGGTCGCCGGTGCGCATCCGCGCATAGGCGAGATCAGACAGCGTGGAAGCGTCGGTCGGCGCCAGCAAGGTGGCTTGATCGAGCATCTTCGCGGCACGCGCGAAGTCGCCGCGCGTACCGGCGATCAGGCCGATGCCCCGATAGCCGCGCGCGGCCAGCGGCGTGTTCAGCAATTGCGTGTAGAACTGCTCGCTGGCATCGAGCTGCGAGGTCGCCCGCAACGCATCGGCGCGCAGCAGATGTGTATCGGGCGACGCACCGTATTGCTTCTCGTAGGCGTCGATGTGCGCCAGCGACGCGTAGAACAGCCCCTGCTGCTGCATCCGGTCGATCAGGCTGAGATACATCCCCGGCGTATCGGGCGGATCGTCCTTGTTGGCCGCCTGCATCATCGCGGCTCGCTCGGCTTGCGCCCCCAGGCCGTAGTTCGACTCCTTGAACAGCGAACAGCCGCTGGTGAGCACGCTCACCAGCAGGCCCGTGATCGCGATGCGCCATGTCGATCGTTTCATCTCGATCCGCTCCTTGTTTGCCTCGGCTTCAACGCTTGATCTGCGACAGCGCACTGACGACCGTCATGATGCCCGGGCCGGCCGTCACGATCAGCAGGGCCGGCAGCAAGGTCACGATCATCACGCCCGTCATCTTCACCGTCAGACGGCCGATCCGTTCCCGCAGCAAGGCCCGGCGCCCGTCGCGCAGACGATCGCCGAACATCCGCAGCGGCTCCTGGACCGCGCCGCCGTGCTTGTCCACCTGGATCAGCAGGCGCACGATCGAGCGCAGGTCCTCGTTGTCGAAACTGCTGGTCAGGCGCGCGAGCGACTGCTCTCGCGTGCGTCCCGCAGCGAACTGGCGCTGGGCAACACCCAGCTCCCATGAGAGAACCGGCAGCATGGTGGTGAAATCATGCGAGATCACCTGCATGCTCTGGTCGAGCGACAGGCCGACGCCCTGCAGCAGTCGCAGCATGTCGACGAACAGCGGCATTTCCTCGGCCACGCTCTCCCGCCGAGCGGCCGCCTTGCGGCGAATGTAGAGCTTCGGGAGCATGAACCCGATGGCGATCGCGAAAGCGATATAGATCAGCGATTTGCCGCCCGATCCGCGGACCAGCGAGATCATCAGGACCGCCAGCGGCAACACGCTCGCGCAGACCACGCGCGAGAACAGGAACAGGCCGCGAGCCCGGGCCTCGACGTAGCCGCACTGCTCGAGGAATTGACGATCCTCGTCCGCGACCAGTTGCTTGCCCAGGCCGCTGTCGAGCCAGCGCATCCCGATCTGTTCCGCGCGCGTGCGCCATGCCGCCAGGCCCGAGGCGGGCGTCTCCCGGGGCTTGGCTTGCGCCTGCTGCCCGGCGCGTGATGCCGCCGCGCGTCCGGCCTCGACGCGCTGATCGAGCGCCTTCAGCAAGGTGCGTTCGCTGCGCTGCACCAGCAGGCTGCGCAAGATCGCCATGCCGGCGAGCAGCAGCACCCCCAAGGCGCCAAGCACCAAAGCGACCGCCCCCAAACGATTCGCATCCATGCCCGCTCCCTTACCTCAGTCGCGCCATGCGATACAGCATGAAGCCGCCGATCGCCTGCAGGATGAAGGCCACATACAGCACGACGCGCCCGGATTCGTTCATCCACATCGCCATGAAATATTTCGGGTTGGTCGACACCACGAAGCTGCCCACAGCGATCGGCAACAGCCCCAGCACCCATGCCGACAGGCGCGTTTCCGCCGACATCGCGCGCAGCTCGCGTTCGGCCTGTTCGAGATCGCGCATGAAGGTCGACATGCGTTCGAGCATCACATCGGCCCGGCCGCCGTACTTGACCGACAGTCGCAGCACCGATCCGACCAGCTCAAATTCGCGGATCCGATACTCCTTGGCGATATGCAGCATCGCCCGATCGATCTCGACGCCGGTGCGCAACATCCTCGATACCTGGTCGAGGCAGAGGCGCAGCGGCATCTCGGTGGTGCCGAGCGCGCCCTGGAACGCGGCCGGCACGCTGTTGCCGAGCGTGACCAGGCGCACCACGCCGTCGAGGAAGGACGGCAACTGACGGACGATCTTCAGGCGCCGCGCGGAGATTCGGCGCAGCACCCAAAGCCCGACCAGCGTCGCGCCGCCGATCAGGGCGGCGAACGCCGCCACCCATCCGCCGCGAATCCCCGCGAACAGCACCACCAGCACCACCGCGCCGATCAGCATCAGCAGCACCGGCCGGACCTCGTCGAGGCCGGCGCGATCGCTCAGCCCCCGCAGCAGGACATCCGCCTTCGCGCGCCAGGCGGCAACGCCCTCCGGCGCCGGCTGAGGCCGCGCGGGCGCCGCCGCGGCCTGCTGACGCCCGACCGGCGCGCCGCTCATGGCGGGCGCGGCGGCGGCTCGCTGGCCCTGCTCGAGCCGGCTGTCGAAGAAACGCCGCGTATGGGCGCTCTCCTCGCGCATCTGACTGCCGCGCCAGAGCCAGACGCCGGCAGCAGCGAGAATCAGCGCGAACGACAGGGCCCAGAGCACGCCGCTAGACATTGAAGCCTCCGCTGCGCCCGAAGCCGCCGGCCGCGCCCATGTTGCCGATCAGCACGTTGCGGAAGCGAGCGAGCTTCGGCGAATGCGGATGGATGCCGAGCGCTTCCCAGTTGTCGATTTCCTCGCCCTCGGGCGTGACGCGCGCGTCGTAGCGATAGAGCTCCTGGGTCGCCACGATGTTGTCGGACATGCCCGTCACCTCGGTGATCGAGAGGATCCGACGGCGGCCGTTCGAGAGCCGGCCGATCTGCACGATGAAGTCGATCGCATTGGCGATCTGGCGGCGCAGGCTCGATTCGGTGCCCTGGAAACCGGCGAAGCCTGCCAGCATCTCGAGGCGGTAAAGGCATTCGCGCGGCGAGCTCGCGTGGATCGTGCCCATCGAGCCGTCGTGGCCGGTATTCATCGCCTGCAGCATCTCCAGCACCTCGCCGCCGCGGACTTCGCCGACGATGATGCGATCCGGACGCATCCGCAAGGTATTGCGCAACAGGTCGCGGATGCTCACCACGCCGGTACCATCGAAGCCACCTGGACGGCTTTCCAGGCGCACCACGTGCGGATGGTTCAGCGACAGCTCGGCGGTGTCCTCGATGGTGACCACGCGCTCGATCTCGGGCACGTGGAAGGCCAGCGCATTGAGCAGCGAGGTCTTGCCCGAGCTGGTGCCGCCCGATACCAGGATGTTGCAGCGCGCCTGCACGGCGGCCTCCAGCAGCACCGAGATCTCGTCGTTGTAGGTGCCGTTCTCGAGCAGGTCCGAAGGCTTGAGCGGATCCTTGCGGAACTTGCGGATCGACACCACCGGGCCGTCCAGCGAGAGCGGCTCGATCACCACGTTGACGCGCCCGCCATCGGGCAGCCGCGCGTCGACCATCGGGTTCGATTCGTCGAGCCGGCGGCCGACCGGCGCGAGGATGCGGCGCACGATGCGCAGCAGGTGGGCGTTGTCGGTGAAGCGGATCGGCAGCTTGGCGAGAATCCCGCGGCGCGACACGTAGATGTCGTTGTAGCCGTTGATCAGGATGTCCTCCACCAGCGGGTCGCCGAGCAGGTCCTCGATCGGGCCGAAGCCGGCCAGCTCCTTGGTCAGCGCCTCGGCGATCTCGCGCACCTCGCTCTCGTTGAGCGGGATCCGGCGCAACCGCACGAAGCTGTCGATCTCGAGATCGACGAACTGGTTGATCGCCTGGCGCGACCAGCGGCCGAACTCCGAACCGAGCTCCTCGATGCGGGTCAGCAGGTGCTCGTGCGCGGCGTTCTTGATGTCGTGGAACTGCTGCGTCTGGGAGAACGGCGCGGCGCCGTCGGCAAATTGGATGTCGTCGTGTGCCATCGCTTACGACCGCTTCGTGGTGGAGTGGATGAATCGTTTCAGCGCCGACAGGCCGCCGGCCGGTGCCTGGGCTGGCGGCAGCGCGCCGGGCAGGCTCGGCACGCCGGCCGTGAGCCGCTCGCTCAGCGCATCGAGCGCCTTCACGTAAGGGTCGCGCTCGGCGGCCTCGACGATCAGCCGCCCCTGGTTGGCCGCATGTCCGATCGACACGCGCCGCGACGGCAGCGTCGAGAGCAGCGGGACATCCAGCCGCTCGGCGATCTGCGCCGGCAGCAGACCGATCGCCGCGTCGTACTGGTTCACCACCAGCTTGACGCGCTCCAGGTTGATGCCCTTCTCGCGCAGGTCGCCGAGCAGCTCGACGGCCGACACGACCGAGGCCACGCCCTGGTCGCAGACCAGCCAGACCTCGTCGCTCAGGGAGACGATCTGCGAGATGAAATCGCGGTTGGTGAAACCGCCGAGATCGACCACCTGCTGGTCGACGAAGGCCCGCAGCCGGTTGAACAGCCCCGTGCAGGCCGCCGCGGACACTTCGCGCAGGTCGGCCAGGTTGGGCGGCAGGGTGGTCAGCGCGACACCGCTCGCGTGATGGGCGAAGGCGGTATTGACGAAGGTCCGGTCGAATCGGCGCAGGTTGCGCACCGCCTCGACGAAGTGGAGTTCGCAGCGCGTATTGAGGAACAGCGCGCCGTCGCCGGCGGGCAGGCCAAGATCGATCAGTGCCGTGCGGCGGCTTTGCGCGGCCGCCTTGCGCTGCAGCAGCACCGCGAGGTTCGCCGCCAGCGTGCTGACGCCCATCCCCGGGCGCGCCCCGAGCAGCGACAGCACCTTGCCGTGGCGGCTGGTCGGTTCGCCGAGGTTGTCGAGCAGGCCGCGCGTGATGCGCAGCGCCTCCTCGGCCGGCGCCGAGAGGTCGACGAAATCGCGCACGCCCGCGCGCAGCGCGGACAAGGCGCTCTCCGGCTCGACCAGGGTGCCCAGCGCCACCACCGGCAGGCCCGGATAGGCCGTCCGCACGGCCGCCACGGCCGTGCTGGCGGCGGCCTGGTCGCCGGCGAAATCGATGAAGACCAGGGCCGGGTTCAGGCCACCGATGCGCTGCGTGAGCGCGGCCGCCTCGAGCGGCGACGACTCGACCGCGCCCGTCGAGACGAGCGTCTGCGCCAGCCAGCGCACGTGCTCGACACGCGTGGAGGCGCAGATGAAATGATCAGTGACGGCAGGCTCAGCCAACGATTGAGTTCTCGCGTTCATGTTGAACACTCCCCGTAATGCGACGCATACCCGTGCGCCGCGTCCGGCCGCTCATGTTTCCCCGCTCCGGCGCGCTCATTTCGAGAACCCCGGAGCCGCGTCCGGCACCAGAATGCCACCCAGGAACGAACGCCATACCGGACCGTCGCGCTGTTCCGATTGCTCGCCCGGCGTCGACGGCAGGCTCGCGCCCGCCGCAATCGGCGATACCAGGTGAGGCGTCACGACAAACACCAGCTCCTTGTCGTTCTGCTGATAGTTCAGACTCTTGAAGAATGCGCCGATGATCGGCAGGTCTCCAAGGAAAGGCACCTTGCTCACGTTCGAGGTGGTCTCGCGATCCACCAGGCCGCCGATCACGTAGCTTTCGCCGTCGCCGAGCTCGACCGTGGTGTCCGCGCGACGCGTGGTCAGCGCCGGCACCGTGATGCTGTTGATCGTGATGGCATTGAGGAAGTCGAGCTGGCTCGCCTCCGGCGCCACCTTCAAGGCGATGCGATTCGGCCCGAGCACCGTCGGCGTGACCGTCAGGCCGATGCCATAGGGCTTGTATTCGATCGAAATCGTGCCCAACGACTGCGGCACCGGCACCGGGATTTCCCCGCCGGCCAGAAAACTCGCGCTTTGCCCCGACAGCGCGACCAGCGTCGGCTGCGCCAGGATCCGGGCAAGATTGTTCTGCTCGAGCACCGACAGGTTCCCGGCGATGCCTCGCGAAGTCGAACCGACCACCAGATTGAAGGCGGACGTGATGGGCGACACCGCCGTCACGGTCAGGCCCGCCGACGGGTTGTAGCTCGACGACTGCAGCGAGCTGGGAGCGAACGAACCGAACGAAAATCCATTGTTCGACTTGAACAGGTTCAGGCCCGCCTGCTTGATCGCGGAACGGCTGAACTCGACCACTCGCACGTCCACCTGCACCACGTTTCGACCGCTGATCGTCGAGGCGTCGACCACGTTCGGACCAGCGCTGTCGCCGCCACCGCCACCTCCGTTACCTCCGCCGCTGCCGACCGCCTGGCCCTTGCCCTGCCCGCCGCCCGCGCTGCTCGACTGCTGCGCCGCGGCGCGCGCGGCGGCAGCCGCATTCGCCACGTCGACAGCCCGCTGATGCGCTTCCAGCGTATTCGCCGAGCCGGAGATCACGGTCGTATCGCCATAGGTGTCGACACGCGGCGTGGCATCGTTGAGCAAGGCATGAGCGGCGCCGCTCGTCACATGCACGGTATAGACCGTCGGCTCGCTGCGGCCGCGCTCCCAGAGCATCACGTTGGTGGTGCCGGCGCTCTTGCCGATCAGCATCACGCCGCCGCCCTTGATGATGAGGATGTCGGCCACCGCAGGGTCGCCGACCGCCACGCGCTGGAGATTGCGCCCCGACGCAATCTGACGCTGCGCACCAACCGCCAGATCGACGCCTGCCTCCGGGCCGGCTGCGCTTGCCCAGGACGACAGCGCCAGTGCGCTCACTGCAATGGCCAATGCAATCAGTTTCTTTTTCATTGTGTCGGAGGCCCGCAGCCGGACCTCTCCCTGTCAGTTGCAAGCTGCTTGTTGCGCTTCACTCAATAGGCGACCGATTCGGCCCGCCCGCCCCGTATCACTTCGATATTGCCTCCGTCCGAGTGACGAACCACCACGCGCGCCGGCGCGGCCTTGCGCGGCGCCGGCGTCGCGTCGGCGGTGCCGCGAGACAGCTCGGACAGGCTCAGCCCCTGGGCTGCGCGCGTCATCGCATCCTTGTCGGCACCGACCTGCATCGCGACGGTCTGCGTCGCGACCTCCTCGTCACGCGGGTTGCGCAGGGCAAGCGTCAGGCTGCCGCTCGCCTCGCCCAGCGTCAGCGCGTCGACCTGGGCCGCCGGCACGGCCAGCACGGCGGTACGCACGCCGTTGAGCGCCCCGCCCGACGAGTCGCGCGCCGTGGTCGCATCACCGAATGCAATCACGCGAATCCTGGACAGCAGCAGCTTGGCCTGGGTCTTGGGGACTTCGGAGCCGCCATTGCCGGCGAGCGTGGTGCCAGCGGCGGAATCCTTCTTGAGATTGAGGAAGACGTCGACGAAGTTGCCGGGCCGCACCTTGTTGCCGACCGCGTTCGTTTCGTCGACCTTCACTGCGATCGCACGTTCGCCCGGGGCGATCTGATCGGCCACGCCGGATGAGAGCGAACTCTCGAGCACGGCGGCCTGCTCCGGCACATCGGCGATCGGCACTCGCCCGACGATCTGCACCGGGTCGGCGAATGCCCCTTCCGGCAAGGCGGCGGCCTGCTGCACCTTGAGACCGTCGGCCGGAATCGGTTGGCCGCCCTTCAGCGGATGCGCCGCCACCACCACCGGGAACAGCTTCGCCGGCGTCGCCTGCTGCGCGTTATTGACGACCGGCGCCGGCTTGCGGCCGAGCACCCAGGCAAAGATGCCTAACAGCAGCGCGATGGCAATCAGGGCGACCGCGAGAATTTTCGTCAGATTGTTGGCCATGGTTGTTGTATGAGCATCCTGTTCAGCAAGCTCTCGTCGGCGCTAGCGCGGCACCCGAGCACCCCGTCATTCGGCACAAGGCCATGAACGCTCCTCCTAGATGATGTTCACCGGGCTGATCTGCACGGTCGCGGTACCCGTGAGTGCCGACGGTACCGGCAGCAACATGCCGATCAACGGCAACGGCGCGATCAGCGGATTGGTCGTGTAGGCATAGGTGACCGTCACCTTGATGCAGTACATCGACGGGTCGTATGAACAGGTACCCGCCGGCGTCGAGGAACAGGTCACGCCCGGCAGCCAGCCGGTCAGATTGGTGGCCGCCGTGCAGGCAGCGGCAGCGCGTGCTCCCAGCGCAGCCTGGGCGGACGTGCTCACCTGGTAGTTCAGCGCGGCACGCGCGCCCTCGGTGGCGGCAAGCGTCAGGTTCTGCTGGGCGGCAATGATCAGTCCATAGGTCACGACTGCATACAGCACCATGAAGAACAGCGGCAGCATCAGCGCGAATTCGACCGACGTCGCCCCCCGTTCCCGCCTGCCCCGTCGTGCGAGAAGCTTCGTCTTCATCGCAGGTTCCCCGTAACGATCTGAAACACCAGCCATGCCGCGGCCGGGATCACGAGAAACGCCGCATAAGGCGCCCCGCGAAAGCCTCCCAGCGCGAACGCCGCCCCATTTCGCTGCCACAGCGACCGGACTGATGCGCCGGTCAAATACATAATGCCGAGCGCGTGAATGCCGGCCACCAGGCTGGCAAATACCCAGCACCAGAACAATTGGATCACCCCGCACCAGGCGCCCAGCACCACAAACACCTTGACGTCGGCCGCCCCCATCATCCGGAATGCAAAAAATGGAAACAATCCGACAAAAGCAACCATGGCGCCGATTATTGCGCCAAGCAAGGGGTTGCCAAATGGGTTATGGCCCGTCGACGCTGATACCAGCGCGCAGATGAGTCCGGCAACTACCAAGGAATTGGGAATACGCCGATAACGGAAATCGGCAATTGCGACCAGCGCCACCCAAGCCAGGAATATCCCGACACTCAAAAGCAGAATCATCGAGCATCCCAACGACGTGCTTAAACAGTGCGGACGCCGAATTGGCAACCGCACCCCCGATTACGGAGACACGCCCCTATACAGGGTTAACGCGCTGCGTCGAGCACGCCCTTGAGATAGGTAAACAGGTTTTGAATGCTGCCGGACAGCGCGGTGACGCCGGCAACCAGGGCCACTGCCATGAGGCCCGCGATGAGACCGTATTCGACAGCGGTAACCCCGTCTTCTTCCTTGAGGAAGCGATTGATGAGTGCGTTCATGGTAATCCTCGTGCCTTGAGTTTCGTTGGCCTCATGCGCCTCGCATATTTGGCCGTCCACCTTCACCGGCTTCGACGTCCGGCTCCAGCCATTTCTTTATAGCTCGTTTTTCCAGGAGCTCTTAACATATTTCGATGCCAGTTAACACTTTTGCAATGCTTTCGATAGGCACCTCCACTTTGGTGTTGCAGTGCATTCGTGGGCATGCACGAACGAATCTTAATCCGAAGATCTTTTCTTTCCAACTTTTTTTATGAATTTCGCGATCGCCGGTTCCCCCGGCATCACAATTTTTACTATCTTTCGGCGGCAGCCCCATAAGGGCTAACGATAGGTTAGATCACCCTGTCTAATCCACCAGTAAAACAATCGTTCGAGTGAACCGTATCGCGCCCACCACGTTACGAGAGCGGCGTAACGGAAATCCTGTGACGTTACGTTACGGAACCCCAAATATCGGGCTCCAGACGATCGTTTCGAAACGATTAAAAATCGTTTTCAGCAATCGTTAAACCTAGATGGAACAAGGCTTTCCGAGGCGCCGGGAATCGTCTTCGAGAGGCAGTCGAATCGCGTGGCACGAGTGTTGCAGAGTCTTCGTCGCGGTAACACAGATCACACAACACCACTGCGAGGACGAAATGGACACTCAACCGATCATGCAGGGCACGCTCCGGACGACTTTGATCGCGGCCACCGTGGCAGCCATGCTTTCCCTCTCCGCCTGCGGCGGCTCCGGCACCCTGAGCCAGGGCACGGGCGGCTCCAGCGGCGGCAACAACACGCCGCAAGGCACCAGCGGCACGTCCTCGGGCACTTCGTCCGGTACCAGCAGCGGCACGTCCTCCGGCACCAGTTCCGGTACGTCCTCCGGTACCAGCAGCGGCACCTCCTCGGGCACCAGCAGTGGCACGTCCTCCGGTACCAGCAGTGGCACCTCGTCGGGCACCAGCTCCGGCACGTCCTCCGGTACCAGCAGCGGTACCTCCTCGGGTACCAGCTCCGGCACCAGCAGCGGCACCTCCTCGGTCAATGCGCTCGGCACGGTGGTCGCCAATACCGGCAACGTGGTCTCGAACGCGGGCACGGCGGTGTCCGGCATCGGCTCGACGATCGCCAGCCAGTCCCTGCCCGGCCTCGGCAACGCGCAGACGCAGGCTCTCGGCGGCGTGGTGAACAGCCTGGGCGGCGCGGTCAGCGCGCTCGGCAACGGCCTGGCCGGCGGCCTCGGCCAGCTCGGCGCCTCGACCAACCCGCTGGGCACCACGCTCGGCTCGACCGGCAACGTGGTATCGCAGCTCGGCAACGCCGTCACCGGCACCGGCCAACTGGTCAGCAGCCTCGGCAGCGGCCCGCTCTCGCCGCTCGCGCCGGTCACCTCGGTGGTCGGCGGCCTGGTCTCGACGCTCGGCACCGCGGTGGCCAACGGCGGCACCACGCTCGGCACGGTCCTGACCACCGGCCCGGTCCAGCAGATCACGCAGACCGTCAGTTCGGCGATCACGCCGATCACCTCGGTGATCGCCAACACCACGCAGACGATCGGCAGCGCGACCGGGCTCGGCGCGCCGGTCAACACGCTGCTCGGCACCATCGGCGGCGGCCTGAACCAGGCCGGCAACCTGATCTCGTCGACCGGCGGCGGCAATGCCATCACCAAGGGCCTGGGCTCGACGGTATCGGCCACCGGCACCACGGTCGCCTCGCTCGGCGGCCTGCTCACGGGCGGCAACGGCTCCAACCCGCTGGCGCCGATCACCGGCGCGCTGGGCAGCCTGACGGGCGCGCTGGGCGGCCTCGGCGGCAGCTCCGGCAGCGGTTCGGGCGGCCCGCTCGCCCCGATCACCGGCCTCGTGTCGACCGTCACCGGCGCGCTCGGCAGCCTCGGCGGCAGCTCGGCCGGCGGCGGCGCGGGTGGCCTGCTGGCACCGGTCACCGGCCTGCTCTCCTCGGTCACCGGCACGCTCAGCGGAGCGGCCGGCGGTACCAGCGGCAGCGGCGCAGGCGGCCTGCTGGCGCCGGTCACGGGGCTGGTCTCCTCGGTCACGGGTGCGCTCGGCAGCGCCACGGGCGGTGCCACCGGCGGCGGTGCCGCGGGCGGCCTGCTGGCACCGGTCACGGGCCTGGTGTCGGGCGTCACGGGTGCGCTCGGCAGCGCCACCGGCGGCGGTGCCGCGGGCGGCCTGCTGGCCCCGGTCACGGGCCTGGTATCGGGCGTCACGGGCGCGCTCAGCGGCGCGGCTGGCGGCAGCAGCGGCTCCGCGGGCGGCGCGGGCGGCCTGCTGGCTCCCGTCACCGGCCTCGTGTCAGGCCTGACCGGCGCGCTCGGCTCGGCAGCCGGCGCGGCCACCGGCGGCGCGGCCACCTCGGGCACCGGCACCACGGTAGCCGGGTTGAGCGGCTCGAGCAGCACCACCAGCACCAGCGGTTCGGGCGGCGGCCTGCTCTCGCCCGTGACCTCGCTGGTCGGCGGCCTGCTCGGCGGCGGCAAGCACTAAGCATCGACCACATAGACCAAATAGCGTTAGGAGCCCAACCATGAACTCGATCCACTCGACCCCGTCGGCGCAGCGCGTCGCACGCCTTGCCCTGACCGTGATCGCGGCCGCCACCCTGTCCGCGCTCGCGGCCTGCGGCGGCAGCGACGTGACCACCGCAGGCGGCGGCAACAACACGCCGCAGGGCACCAGCGGCGGCACCACCACCAGCGGCACCAGCTCGTCCTCGAGCAGCGGCACCACGGGCCTGTTGAGCACCACCGGCAAGACCGTCAGCGACCTCGGCAACACCATCGGCTCGGTCAGCATCCCCGGCCTGAGCAGCGGCGTCACGCAAGGCCTCGGCAACAGCGTGTCGGGCGTCGGCACGGTAGTCGGCGCGGCAGCCGACGCACTGTCCAACGGCCTCGGCCAGATCGGCACGACCGCCAACCCGGTGGGCACCACGGTCGCCGGCCTGGGCAACGTGGTCAGCGCCGCCGGCACCACGGTGGCCGGCCTCGGCCAGACCGTGACCTCGCTCGGCACCGGCCAGCTGTCGGCGCTCTCGCCGATCACCACGCCGCTGGGCACCCTGCTCAACACGGTCGCCAACGGCGTGCAGGCCGGCGGCATGACGCTCGGCACGGTGCTCTCCTCGGGCCCGGTCACGGCGGTCACGCAACCGATCAGCTCGGCCATCACGCCGATCGTCACCACGGTCGGCCAGACCACCCAGACGGTGGGCGCGGCCACCGGCCTCGGCACCCCGGTCTCGGGCCTGCTGCAGCAACTCGGCGGCGCGGTCGCCTCGGTCGGCACCAAGATCGGCAGCACCTCCTCGCAGCCGCTGGTCGGCGACGTCGGCACCCTGGTCTCGTCGATCGGCAATACCGTCAGCAATGCCGGCGGCCTGGTCAACGCCTCGGGCCCGAACGGCGCGAACCCGATCTCGGGGCTCATCACCAGCCTGGTGGGCAGCTCCAGCGTGACGGTCGCCAACGGTGCGTCGAGCGGCAGTCCCGCGAGCAATCCGCTCACCGGCCTGCTCGGCTCGCTGGGCGGCGCCACCGGCGGCACGGGTGCGGGCGGCCTGCTCGCGCCGGTCACGGGCGTGGTCTCCTCGCTCACCGGCGCGCTCGGCTCGGCCACCAGTGGCGCGGGCGGCACAGGCAGCGCGAATCCGCTCGCGCCGGTCACGGGATTGCTGAATACTGTCACCGGGACGCTCGGCAGCGCGACGGGCGGGGCCAGCACCTCGGGCAGCGGCGCCGCCGGCTCGCTGCTCTCGCCGGTCACCACCCTGGTCGGTTCGCTGACCTCGACGCTGGGCTCGGCCACCTCGGGCGCCAGCGGCGGCTCCACCGGCCTGCTCGCGCCGGTGACGGGCCTGCTCGGCACGCTGGGCAGCGTCGGCAAGTAAGGCAGCATCCGTGCGTGCCGGCGGGAGGCACGCACGGTCATCACCAGTTGCACGGAACGGGCGGCATCGCGATGCCGCCCGTTCGCAGTAGAAAACTAAAAGCTGGCCTACGAGGACTTACCCATAATGAGATCCACTCACCAGGTTTGGACGATGCTGTTCGCGCTTGCCGCGACAACCGCCGGTCCCGCGCATGCCCAGAGCCGCCCCGCCGGCAACCCGCTCGAATCGCTGCCGCAGATCAACGCCCCGCAGCGCTCGACGGTGACCGTCCAGGTCGAACCGCAGGCGCAACAGGTGCAGGAGCTGCTGGCCCGCCATCTCACGCCCTCGACGATCCGCATCGAGGGCGTCAAGTCGATTCCCTTCGATCTCGTGTCCGCCCGCTTCACGCCGCTGGTCGGCAAGGACGTCACGATCGGCCAGTTGATCGAGACCGCCAACGGCGTGACCAAGCTCTACCAGGAACGCGGTTATGCGCTGTCGTTCGCCTTCGTGCCGGCGCAGACCTTCGAGGACGGCGTGGTGCGGATCACAGTGGTCGAGGGCTTCGTCTCCGACGTGCAGATCACCGGCAAGCCCGGCGCGATGGAGTCGAAGCTGCGCGCGGTGGCGGCCCACATCACGGCCGACCGGCCGCTGCGCAAGGACACCTTCGAGCGCTACGTGAACACTTTCGGCCTGCTGCCCGGCATCACCGTGAAGGCCAACGTGCCGCCGCCGCAGAACACCGACGGCGCCACCACCATGACGCTGGACGTGTCGCGCAAGCCGATCAACATCAGCAGCGGCATCGCCACCACCAATCCCGGCGTGCAGGGCGTGTTCACCGTCACCGAGAGCGGCCTCACCTCGCTGGGCGAGCAATTGAGCATCTCGGCGCTCGCGCCCAAGGGGCCGAACAACGTCACCTACGTGGCGGCCAGTGCCGCGGTGCCGATCGGCAGCAATGGCTGGACCGCGCGCGTCGATGCCACCCACTATCGCGGCAATCCCAGCGACAACCCGGGCCTGCCGTCCTACGTGAAGCGCACCGTGGTCAACGACAAGATCGGTATTTCGACCTCCTACCCGATTCTGCTCAACAACCAGCGCAGCCTGCTGGCCACCGTGTCCGGTTATGCCTCGCACAGCGAGGACAACTACCAGAACCAGCTCGGCGGACAGTTCATCGGCCTGCGCTCCCAGGTGCGCGTGCTGCAGGCGCAGATGGACTACACTGCCGTGCGGACGAGTTCGGTCACCAAGCTGAGCTTCAACGTGGCGAAGGCCTTCGACATCCTGGGCGCCTCGAAATCCGGAGAGACGAACATCCCCGGCACGGTCCAGAACAACCCGGCCTCGATCACCTTCGTGCGCACCGGCGGCACCGTCGTGCAGAGCAACCAGTGGCCGTTCAAGATCGGCACGACCGTGCAGCTGACCGGCCAGTTCAGCCCCGTGTCGCTGCCGACCACCGAACAGATCGCGTTCGGCGCGCAGCGTTTCGCGCTCGGCTACGAGCCCGGCGAAACCTCCGGCGATTCGGGCTGGGGCATGTCGGCCGAGATCAACCGGCAGTTCTCGGTCGGCTATGCGTACCTGAAGTCGATCACGCCGTATATCGCCTACGACATGGCGCGCGTCTACCTGCACGCGGGAACGCCCCTGCCGAATCGCCTGTCCTCGGTCGGCATCGGCATTCGCGTGTCGGACGGCCAGCACTACAACCTCGACCTGAACGTGGCGAAAGCGATCGGCGACGCCCCAATCGAAAGCGCTTCACGCAGCCCGCGCATCAATGCGTCGTTCTCCTACCAACTGAACTGACCCCGGCCGCCAGCCCGCGCTCTCGATACACACGCGGGCCGTCTCGATTAGAGGCACCTCTATCAGACGCGGCAGTGGCTTTGACGTATTCTCCGAAGAGCTTTCCGGCAGGCCCGACCTCGATGCAGGACGGGCCGGCGCCGAGAAATCCCACGAAAAAGACAAGCTATCCAAGGAGGAAGACAATGCGCCATTTCACTCTTTCGCTGCGCAAGCTCGCCGTCGGCGGTGCCCTGCTGGCGGCCGCATGCAGCGCCTTCGCCCAGGCCGACAGCCCGATCGGCACCTGGCAGACGATCGACGATCACACCGGCAACCCGAAAGCCCTGGTGCAGATCTCGCAGGACAGCAACGGCACGCTCTCCGGCGTGGTGACCAAGGGCCTGGGCGCGAACGACACGCCCGACCGCCGGTGCACCGCCTGCACGGACGAGCGCAAGGATCAGTTGATCAAGGGTATGACGATCATCAAGGACATGCAGAAGGATGGCGATCACTGGGACGGCGGCAACATCCTCGATCCGGAGAACGGCAAGGTCTACAAGTGCAAGATGACGCTGGAGGATGGAGGCCAGAAGCTGGTGGTGCGCGGCTATATCGGCGTCTCGCTGCTCGGTCGTTCGCAGACCTGGGTGCGCCAGCAATAAAAGCCGATGGGTGCGACACCTAGCGTGTCGCATGATGCGGCACGTGGATGAGAAGTCGCCGCGTGGATTTCGAAGGGAGACCGCGCCGCGCTCAGGCGCTGGAATGAGGATCGGATGGGGACGGCATGCGCGGCTCCAGGCGCGGCTTCACTTCCGGGCGTGGTTCCGTGCAGGCTACGTGGATCCGGTTAGGCACGAGGGCATGACGGATTTCGGCAGCGCGCGAATGGACGTGCTTGCGCATGCGCACGGTGACGGTTTCGTAGAGATCGTCGCAATCCGGCCCGAACAGCTCGTTCAGCACCGCGTGCAGCGTGCCTGATTCATACCAGAGCATGAAGCGGCGATGGCAGGTTTGGTAAGCCGGATAGCGGCGAGGAATCGCCGACCATGATGCGCAACTGAAGATCACCCAGAGCACACCGTTGAGCACGTCGCGTGCGTCGGCAAGAGGACGCCCGCGCAGCTCCTTGCGCGGGCGCAATTCAGGCAGCAAGCGGGCAACACGTTGCCACTCGCTGTCGGTGATGTCTCGATACGGCCTCATGTCACCCCTCCGATTACGGGAACAGGACCAAGATATCGAGCCGGAATCGCCATGAATATTGGACGATTCCGAAAATTGCAGGGCGCCCCGGATCGATCCGACGCAGCCGGCGAGGTGCCCGGACGGCGGGACGGCGCCCGCACCGAGGCTCAGGTCAGCGAGGTATCGACCACGCGCCGCGGCGTCTCCAGATATTCCAGCGACTGCATCTCGACGATGCGCGAGACGGTACGGCTGAATTCGTTGGCCATCGGCCCTTCCACGTAGAGATCCTCGGCAGGCACCGCAGCCGACATCAGCAGCTTCACCTTGTGGTCGTAGAGCACGTCGATCAGCCAGGTGAAGCGGCGTGCCTCGGAGGCCATGCGCGGCGACATCTGCGGCACCTCGGAGAGCACGATCGCGTGGAAGCGCGAGGCCAGCTCGAGATAGTCGTTCTGCGAGCGCGGGCCACCGCACAAGGTCGCGAAATCGAACCAGACCACCCCGTCTGCCTTGCGCAGCGCCTTCAGTTCGCGCTTCTCGATATGCAGCAGCGGGCTCTCGTCGGGCACCGCCGCGAGCCTGGCGAAGGCGCTGCGCAACTCGCGGTCGGCCTCGGCGCCGAGCGGCGTGTGATACATCTTCACCTGGGTCAGCGTGCGCTGGCGGTAGTCGACGCCAGCATCGACGTTCATCACGTCGAGCTTCTGCTTGATCAGCGCGATCGCGGGCAGCATGCGGTCGCGATGCAGGCCGTCCGGGTAGAGCAGATCCGGATCGTAGTTCGAGGTCATCACGAACTGCACGCCGTTGGTGAACAGCCGGTCCAGCAGGCGGTAGAGGATCATCGCGTCGGCGATGTCCGAGACGTGGAACTCGTCGAAGCAGATCAGGCGGTAGCGCTTGGCGATGCGGCGCGCGAGTTCGTCGAGCGGATCGGCCTGCCCTTTCAATTCCTCGAGCTCGCGATGCACCTCGCGCATGAATTCGTGGAAATGCAGGCGCGTCTTGCGCTGCACCGGCACCACGGCATAGAAGCTGTCCATCAGGAAGCTCTTGCCACGGCCCACGCCACCCCACATGTAGACGCCCTTGGGCAGTTCCGGCCGGATCACGAGCTTCTTGAACGCGTTCGAGCGACGCGCCTTGTAGGCGACCCATTCGTCGAAGCATTGCTGCAGGCGCGTGATCGCGACACGCTGCGCGGTATCGGCCTGGTAGCCGCGCGCGCCCAGTTCGCGCTCGTAGTATTCGGTGACGTTCATCATGCAAACCGGAAAAACCAAAGGCGAGCGGAAAACTCCCGCCCGCCTTCGGCATCAAACGGCAGCGCCGGCCGGCCAGCAGGGCCGGCGCGGCGCCGTGGCGGCCCGAAGGCCGCCTCGATCAGCTGTTCAGCGAACGCTTGTCGGCGGCCAGGGCCGCTTCGCGCAGCACTTCCGACAGCGACGGGTGCGCGTGGCAGATCCGGGCGATGTCTTCCGACGCCGCCTTGAACTCCATCGCCACCACGGCTTCGGCGATCAGGTCCGAGGCGTTGGCCGAGATGATGTGCACGCCCAGCACTTCGTCGGTCTTCGCGTCGGCGATCACCTTGGCGAAGCCTTCCGGCGCGTTCATGCCCAGCGCGCGGCCGTTGATCGAGAACGGGAACTTGCCCGCCTTGATCTCGCGGCCCTCTGCCTTCAACTGCTGCTCGGTCTTGCCGACCCAGGCGATTTCCGGCGAGGTGTAGATCACCCACGGAATGCAGTTGTAGTCGATATGCGGCTTCTGGCCGTCGATCACTTCCGCGACCAGCACGCCTTCGTCCTCGGCCTTGTGCGCGAGCATCGGGCCGCGCACCACGTCGCCGATCGCGTAGACGTTCGGCACCGCGGTACGGCAGTGGTCGTCGACGTCGATGAAGCCGCGCTCGTTGGCCTTCAGGCCGATCGATTCGAGGCCGAGATTGTCGGTGTTCGGCACGCGGCCGATCGACACGATCAGGCGGTCGGCTTCCAGCGTCTTGGCCGCGCCGTCCTTGTCCGTGTAGGCGATCGACACGCCCGCGTCCGAAGTCTTCACCTCGCCGATCTTCACGCCGAGGTTGATGTCCAGGCCTTGCTTCTTGAACAGCTTGGCGGCTTCCTTGGCGACGGCTTCGTCGGCCGCGGCGAGGAACGCCGGCAGCGCTTCGAGCACCGTCACTTCGGCGCCCAGGCGGCGCCACACCGAACCGAGTTCCAGGCCGATCACGCCGGCGCCGATCACGGCCAGCTTCTTGGGCACCGTCTCGAAGGTCAGCGCGCCCTCGTTGTCGGCGACGATCTTGCCGTCTACCGGCAGGTTCGGCAGGTGACGTGCCTTCGAACCGGTCGCGATGATCACGTTCCTGGCCGTCACGACTTCGGTCTCGCCTTCGCCGCTGACCTCGATCTGCACGCCGGCGTCGGTCTTGCCGGTGAACTTGCCATGGCCCTTGAGCCAGGTGATCTTGTTCTTCTTGAACAGGTACTCGATGCCGCCCGTCATCTTCTCGACGATGGCGTCCTTGCGGGCCAGCATCTTGGCGGTGTCGATCTTCACGTCGCCCACCGTGATGCCGTGGTCGGCCAGGTGGTGCGAGGTCTTCTCGAACTCTTCCGAGGAGGCCAGCAGCGCCTTCGACGGGATGCAGCCGACGTTCAGGCAGGTACCGCCGAGCTTGAGCGCCCCGGCCGGGTTCTTCCACTTCTCGATACAGGCAACCGTCTTGCCGAGTTGCGCGGCGCGCACCGCGGCGATGTAGCCGCCGGGGCCGGCGCCGATCACGACGACGTCAAATTCCTTGGACATGACTATCCTTCTCTGTTGCCCCGCGCGCGGCGGCACGTCCTGCGTGCGCCGCGCGACCTGGGCGATTCAATGCGGGAAAGGCTGGGCTTACAGGTCGAGCAGCAGGCGTGCCGGATCTTCCAGCGCGTCCTTCATGGCGACCAGCGAAAGCACCGCTTCGCGGCCGTCGATGATCCGGTGGTCATACGACAGCGCGAGGTAGTTGATCGGGCGGATCACGATCTGGCCGTTCTCGACCACCGGGCGCTCCTTGGTGGCGTGCACGCCGAGGATCGCCGACTGCGGCGGGTTGATGATCGGCGTCGACAGCATCGAGCCGAACACGCCGCCGTTCGAGATCGAGAAGGTACCGCCCGTCATTTCCTCGATCGACAGCTTGCCGTCCTTGGCCTTCTGGCCGAATTCGGCGATCTTCTTCTCGATGTCGGCCAGGCTCAACTGGTCGGCATTGCGCAGGATCGGCACCACCAGGCCGCGCGGCGAACCGACCGCGATACCGATGTCGAAGTAGCCGTGATAGACGATGTCGTTGCCGTCGATCGACGCGTTCACCAGCGGGAACTTCTTCAGCGCGTGGACCGCCGCCTTGACGAAGAAGGACATGAAGCCGAGCTTCACGCCGTGTTCCTTCTCGAACTTGTCCTTGTACTTCGCGCGCAGGTCCATGACCGGCTGCATGTTGACTTCGTTGAAGGTCGTCAGGATCGCGTTGGTCTGCTGCGACTCGAGCAGACGCTCGGCGATACGCGCGCGCAGGCGCGACATCGGCACGCGTTGCTCCGGACGATCGTTCAGCCAGGTGGTGGCCGAAGCCGGAACCTTGACGTCCGGCAGCGCGGCGGCCTTCTTCGGCGCGGCGGCGGCCGGCGCCGAGGCAGCCTTCACCGGCGTGGCGTTGGCGCTCAGCGCGTCGCCCTTGGTGATGCGGCCGTCGCGGCCGGTGCCCGAGACCTGGCTCGGATCGACGCCCTTCTCGGCCAGCAGCTTGGCCGCGGCCGGCGAGGCCGTGGTGTTGCTCGAGCCCGAGGCGGCAGCCGCTTGCGCGGCCGGCGCGGCTTCCACCGCGACCGGCGCCGGGGCCGGACGCACTTCGGCTTCGCCCGCGGCGGCGGCCACGGCACCGGCCTTCGCCTCGGTGTCGATGGTGGCGATCACCTGGTCGGCGACGACCGTGTCACCGTCGTTCTGCAGCACTTGCGACAGCACGCCGGCTGCCGGTGCCGGCACTTCCAGCACGACCTTGTCGGTCTCGAGTTCGATCAGGATTTCATCCTGCGCGACCGCCTCGCCGGGCTTCTTCTTCCACTGCAGCATGGTGGCTTCCGAAACCGATTCGGAAAGCTGGGGGACTTTGACTTCTACGATAGCCATGACTTGATTCCTGGATGCTTGATCTGGGTAATGTCGGGATCCTGCGGCCTGGCTCGCGCTCGCGTTGCCGCGCGCGACGAGACAAACCGGGAACGCGCCTAGCGCGCTCCCGGTTCGTGAGGTCCGCTTATTTTGCGATCGACGCGCTCTTCAGGCGGCCGAATGCCCCTTCGATCAGGGCCTTCTGCTGCTCGTAGTGCTTCGCGTAGTAACCGACCGCCGGCGAGGCGGAAGCCGGGCGGCCGCTGTACGCGAGCTTCTGCCCTTCCTTCATGCCTTCCTTCAGGTGGTGTTCGATGTAGAACCACGGGCCCTGATTCTGCGGCTCGTCCTGCACCCAGACCACTTCGGTCGCGTTGTCGTATTTCTTCAGTTCCGCTTCGAACTGCTTGTGCGCGAACGGATAGAGTTGCTCGATCCGGATGATCGCCACGTCGTTCGCCTTCGCTTCGCGGCGATGCGCGACCAGGTCGTAATACACGCGGCCCGAGCAGGCCAGCACGCGCTTGACCTTCTTCGCGTCGATCGACTGGTCGGTTTCGCCGAGTACCGGTTGGAACGAACCCTTGGCCAGTTCCGACAGGTCCGAGACCGCTTCCTTGTGGCGCAGCAGCGACTTCGGCGTGGCGACGATCAGCGGCTTGCGGAACAGGCGGATCATCTGGCGACGCAGCAGGTGGAAGATCTGCGCGGGGGTGGTCGGCTGGACCACCTGCATGTTGTGATCCGCGCACATCTGCAGGAAACGCTCGATACGCGTGGACGAGTGCTCCGGACCCTGACCTTCGTAGCCGTGCGGCAGCAGCATCGTCAGGCCCGAGACGCGGCCCCACTTCACTTCACCCGAGGAGATGAACTGGTCGATCACCACCTGCGCGCCATTCACGAAGTCGCCGAACTGCGCTTCCCACAGCACCAGCGTGTTCGGTTCGGCGGTCGAGTAGCCGTACTCGAAGCCGAGCACCGCTTCTTCCGACAGCACCGAGTCGATCACCGTGAAGTTCGCCTGGCCTTCCGAGATGTTCTGCAGCGGCACGTAGGTGCCGTCGTTCCAGCGCTCGCGGTTCTGATCGTGCAGCACCGCGTGACGGTGCGTGAAGGTGCCCCGGCCCGAATCCTGGCCGGTCAGTCGCACGGCGTAGCCCGATGCGACCAGCGAGGCGAACGCGAGGTGCTCGCCCATGCCCCAGTCGAGCGGTTGATCGCCCTGGGCCATCTTGCGGCGGTCGTTGATCACGCGCTCGACCAGCGGGTGGACCTTGAAGTTCTCCGGCACCGTGGTGATGCGCTCGCCGAGACGCTTCAGCTCGGCCAGCGGCACGGCCGTGTCGGCCGCGTCGGTCCACTTGCGGTTCAGGAACGGCACCCAGTCGACCGCATACTTGCTCTTGTAGTTCGAGAGCACCGGATCGACCGTGTGGTGGCCGTCGTCCATCGCCTTGCGATAGGCCTTGACGAACTCGTCGCCCTGCTCGGCGGTGATCACGCCCTGCTGCACCAGCTTCTCGGCGTACAGCGCGCGAGTGCCCGGGTGCTGCGCGATCTTCTTGTACATCAGCGGCTGCGTGACCGCCGGCGTGTCCTGCTCGTTGTGGCCGAGCTTGCGGAAGCAGACGATGTCGATCACGACATCCTTGTGGAACTGCATGCGATAGTCGATCGCGATCTGCACCGCGAGCACCACCGCTTCCGGATCGTCGCCGTTCACGTGCAGCACCGGCGCCTCGATCATCTTGACCACGTCGGTGCAGTACAGCGTGGAACGCGCGTCGCGCGGGTCCGAGGTGGTGAAGCCGATCTGGTTGTTGATGACGATGTGCAGCGTGCCGTGCGTGCCGTAACCGCGCGTCTGCGCCAGGTTCAGCGTTTCCATCACCACGCCCTGGCCCGCGAAGGCCGCGTCGCCGTGGATCTGCACCGGCAGCACCTGCAGGCCGTCGGCGTCGCCGCGACGGTCCATCCGGGCCTTGGCCGAACCTTCGACCACCGGGTTGACGATTTCCAGGTGCGAAGGGTTGAACGCGAGCGACAGGTGGACCGGGCCGCCTTCGGTGGCGATGTCCGACGAGAAGCCCTTGTGGTACTTCACGTCGCCGGCCGGCAGGTCGTCGACGTGCTTGCCTTCGAATTCGGCGAACAGGTCGGCCGGCATCTTGCCGAGCGTATTGACCAGCACGTTCAGGCGGCCACGGTGGGCCATCCCGATGACGATTTCCTGCACGCCCTTCGAGCCCGAATGCTGGACCACTTCGTCCATCGCCGCGATGAAGCTTTCGCCGCCTTCGAGCGAGAAGCGCTTCTGGCCGACGTACTTGGTGTGCAGGTAGCGCTCGAGGCCTTCGGCGGCCGTGAGGCGGTTCAGCACGTGCTTCTTCTTGTCGGCCGTGAAGTTCGGCGTGGCGCGCGTCGACTCGAGACGCTCCTGCCACCAGCGCTTCTGCTCCGGATCGCCGATGTACATGTACTCGGCGCCGATCGTGCCGCAATACGTGTCGCGCAGCGACTTGACGATGTCACGCAGCGAAGCCTGCTCGAAACCGAAATACAGGTTGCTGGCGCTGAACGTCTGGTCGAGGTCGGCCTCGGAGAAGTCGTAGAACGCGGGTTCGAGCTCGGGGATCGCGGGGCGCTCGCGACGCTTCAGGGGATCGAGATTGGCCCATTGCGAGCCGAGGAAGCGATAGGCGCTGATCAGGGACTGGACGTGGACCTGCTTGCGCGCGGTGGCCAGATTGCCGGCATTGCCGCTGTCGCGCGGAATGAAGGCATTGGCCTTGGCGCGCTGGGCAAAGGATTCGACGATCGGAAAGTGGGCGACGTCGTTCGCGTTCGAACCATCCGTAGCCGGCACGTTCTGCAGCGCGTCGAAATACTCGCGCCAGTTGTCCGGCACCGATGCCGGGTTGTCCAGGTAGGCTTCGTACAGTTCTTCTACATACGAAGCATTGCCGCCGAACAGATAGGAGTTCAGCTGGAACTGCTTCATTACATCTGACATTTTACGCTCACCTTTCTTCGAGCTTCTCGAGAAATAGCGGGTTACTCAACCTTCCGCGACACGGCCTGACCGTTTAGCGGATTGCGCGAATCAAGTCTTGCTTGGAAGGACCTAAAACTTGCGTGCGCGCAGCATATCACAATACGCACCAACGAAGGTCACAATGTCGCACCCTCGAAGCCCTTCGCGGCGGGCTTTCGCGACAAATGGCCCCGATTTTGACAGGACTCGTAATAGTGTTTTACGAGGCCCGGTCGGCAGGACGCAAAAAAGCCGCCCGGAGGCGGCTTTTCTGGATTCTTTCCGAGGCAGGGCCAGGGCTCGAGACAGGCTTACTCGGCTTCGCGGCTGGCGCGGCGACGCTCGTGCTCCTTCAGGTGGCGCTTGCGCAGGCGGATCGACTGCGGCGTCACTTCGACCAGTTCGTCGTCGTCGATGAATTCGACCGCGTATTCGAGCGACATCTGGATCGGCGGCACCAGGCGCACGGCTTCGTCGGTACCCGAGGCGCGCACGTTGGTCAATTGCTTGCCCTTGATCGGGTTCACCACCAGGTCGTTGTCGCGGCTGTGGATGCCGATGATCATGCCCTCGTAGAGCGCATCGCCCGGCTTCACGAACATGCGGCCGCGATCCTGCAGCTTCCAGAGTGCGTAGGCCACGGCCGCGCCGTCGTCCTGCGAGATCAGCACGCCGTTGCGGCGCTCGCCGACCGAGCCTTCCTTGACCGGTGCGTAGGAGTCGAAGATGTGGCTCATCAGGCCCGTGCCGCGCGTGAGCGTCAGGAACTCGCTCTGGAAGCCGATCAGGCCCCGCGCGGAGATCTTGTACTCGAGACGCGTGCGGCCGCGGCCGTCCGAAGCCATGTCGAGCATTTCGCCCTTGCGGCGGCCCAGCTCTTCCATCACGCCGCCCTGGTGCTCGTCCTCGACGTCGATGGTCAGCTGCTCGTACGGCTCCTGCTTGACGCCGTCGACTTCCTGCAGCACCACGCGCGGACGCGACACGGCCAGCTCGTAGCCCTCGCGGCGCATGTTCTCGACCAGGATGGTCAGGTGCAGTTCGCCGCGGCCCGAAACCTCGAACACGGTTTCGTCGCCGGTGTCGCGCACGCGCAGCGCCACGTTGTGGTTCAGTTCCTTCATCAGGCGATCGCGGATCTGGCGGCTCGTCACGAACTTGCCTTCACGACCAGCCAGCGGCGAGGAGTTGACCAGGAAGTTCATGGTCAGCGTCGGCTCGTCGACCGTGATCATCGGCAGCGCTTCCGGCGTGTCGACGGCGCAGATCGTCGCGCCGATGCCGACATCCTCGATACCGTTGATCAGCACGATGTCGCCGGCCTCGGCCGACTCCACCTGAACGCGCTCCAGGCCCTTGAACGAGAGCACCTGGTTGATCTTGCGGCTCAGCACCTCGCCTTCCGGGCCGAAGCGCATCACCACCGGCTGGCCCGGCTTGATGCGGCCGCGCGTGATGCGGCCCACGCCGATCCGACCGACGTAGGTCGAGTAGTCGAGCGAGGTGATCTGCAGTTGCAGCGGCGCCTCCGGGTCGGCCGGGCGCACCGGCACGTGCTGGAGGATCGCCTCGAACAGCGGACGCATGTCGCCGTCGCGTGCCGACGAATCGAGCGAGGCATAACCGTTCAGGCCCGACGCGTAGACGATCGGGAAGTCCAGTTGCTCCTCGGTCGCGCCGAGCTTGTCGAACAGGTCGAAGGTCTGGTTGATCACCCAGTCGATCCGCGCGCCCGGGCGGTCGATCTTGTTGACCACCACGATCGGCTTGAGTCCCAGCGCCAGTGCCTTCTTGGTCACGAAGCGGGTCTGCGGCATCGGGCCTTCGACGGCATCCACCAGCAGCAGCACCGAGTCGACCATCGACAGCACGCGCTCGACCTCGCCGCCGAAGTCGGCGTGGCCCGGGGTGTCGACGATGTTGATGTGGGTGCCTTCGTACTCGACCGCGCAGTTCTTCGCGAGAATCGTGATCCCGCGCTCTTTTTCGATGTCGTTCGAGTCCATCACCCGCTCGACCATCTGCTGGTTCTCGCGGAAGGTGCCGGACTGGCGCAGCAGTTGGTCGACGAGCGTGGTCTTGCCGTGGTCGACGTGGGCGATGATGGCGATATTGCGAAGGGCGCGGGTCATAGAAACCTGAAATCGAAACCTGATGATCGGACACGCAAAAACGCGCGTGGATGGTCGTGCCTCACGCGCGCTGCTGCTTATTGCATCCTGGAAAGCCTAGGATTATAGCACGCCGGGATGTCGCGAACCGAGCTTTCGCTGCGGTGCACACTGACTGTCGCGCCGGCGCCATTCCGGCCCCTCGATCGCCGCCCTTCCCCGATTCGCCGGCCGACCGTCTACGTATCGGCCCCGATTGCCCGCGTCGTCACGGCGGTTCATTATTTGCCGCGGCAATCAAGCACGCCTATACTGCTGCCTAGTCAACTATTGCAGAATCAGAGACTATGCCGGATTCCACCTCTTCCTCCGCCCGCGGCCTGTCGCTGTCGGCCTATCCGATCAACGACAGCGTCGGCTACCTGCTGTCGCGCGTGCGCTCGCTGATGACCAACCTCGTCACGCAGCGCACCCAGACCGAGCTCGGCATCACCGGCACCCAGGCCAGCATGCTGTTCATGCTGGCGGTCGGAAAATGCTCGACGGCCGCCGAGCTGGCGCGTGAATACGCGATCGATGCCAGCGCCGTCACACGGCTGCTCGACCGTGTCGAGAAGCGCGGGCTGCTGTCGCGCGTGCGCAGCCACGAGGACCGCCGGGTGGTGCGGCTCGAGTTGACCGACGAAGGACGCGAGCTGGCCGAGCGGATGCCGGAGATCTTCATCAGCGTGCTCGACCAGTTGCTGAACGGCTTCACGCCGGAGGAAGTCGGCTTCCTGAAAAGCATGCTGCGGCGGATTCTCAGCAATTACTGCGGCGACGGCGGCACCGGCAACCCGGCCGGCTCCGCCCAATAAACCGTGCCATAACAATAATTTTCAATGGATCGACATAAGGAAATCCTTGCAATGTCCACCATTCATCCAGGGTCGGGGGCCGCTGTCCGGCCGATGCGCGGCACGCTGGCGGCGGCCATCGCCGCCTTCGCACTGGCCGGCTGCGCCAACTACATGGGCATCCACAGCGATAAGCGAATCGCGCCCGAATCGCAGTTCGACAGCACGCAGAGCCTGCCCGCCGAAGGCGGCCACTGGCCGGCGCTCGACTGGGCGAGCCAGTTCGGCGATCCGCAACTGCCGAAGCTGATCGACGAGGCGCTCGAGGACAATCCGAGCATCGCCCAGGCCCAGGCGCGCCTGGCCAAGGCCTCGGCCTATATCCAGTCCTCGCGCGCCACCCTGTTCCCGAAGGTCGAGGGCAGCTATTCCTGGACCCGCGAACTCTACTCGGGCAACGGACTGTTTCCGCCCCCCTATGGCGGCAGCTGGTTCAGCGAGAACAACGCACTGCTCAGCGCCTCATGGGAGCTCGACCTCTGGGGCAAGAACCGTGAAAAGCTGAAATCGGCGGTCTCGCAGCAGAAGGCCGCGCAGGCGGAGTTCCAGCAGGCGCGCATCACGCTCGCCACCTCGATCGCGCGCACCTACAACCAGCTCGCCCAACTCTATGCGCTGCGCGATATCGCCCAGCGCGAGATCGGCAATCGCGAGACGGTCGGCAAGATCACCGAGGGCCGCGTCGGCGCCGGGCTCGATACCAATGTGGAACGGCAGACCGCGCGCGGCAACGTGGCGACCAGCCAGTCCTCGCTGTCCGAACTGGACGGCCAGATCACCACGGTGCGCTACCAGCTCGCCGCCCTGCTCGGCAAGGGGCCCGACCGCGGCCTGCAGATCGCCATGCCGGTGCTGAAGCCGGGCGGCGCCATCGACCTGCCCGGCAACATCCCCGCCGACCTGGTCTCGCGCCGCCCCGACATCGTCGCGGCGCGCTGGCAGGTCGAGGCACGCATCGCCGACGTGAAGGAAACCAAGGCCGAGTTCTTCCCCGACGTGAATCTCGCGGCGGGCTTCGGTTTCGATGCCTTCGGCTGGGGCCAGTTCCTGAAGTTCGCGAGTCGCCAGGCGCAGTTCGGCCCGGCCGTGCACCTGCCGATCTTCTACGGCGGCGCCCTGCGCGCGCAGTTGCGCGGCAGCTACGCCGACTACGACCTGAGCGTGGCGAACTACAACCAGACGCTGATCGGCGCGCTCAACGACGTGGCCACCCAGGTCGCCACGATCCGTGCCGTCGACAAGCAGATGGGCGATGCGCAGCGCGCGCTCGACGCGTCGACGCGCGCCTACGAACTCGCCGTGATCCGCTACAAGGCCGGCCTCTCGCCGCAACTGCAGGTGCTCAGTGCCGACATCAACCGCCTGAGCGCCGAGCAGACCGTCACCAACCTGGTGATGCGCCGCCGCGACATGCAGATCGGCCTGATCAAGTCGCTGGGCGGCGGCTTCGACGCGACCGGCACGCCGCTCGCGGCCGCCCCGGAGAAACCGGCGGGCGCGGCAGCCCGGGACGCGACGACGGCACATGCGCCGCCACCGGCCGCGACCGCCACGCAGCAACAGGCCGCGAACTGATGCCGGCCGCATCGTCCGCACCTGCCTGACACCACTCGCACCACCGACAAGAATCGACGGAGAACCTCGCCATGAGCGACCCTCAGCAAAACGCCGCCGCCCGGCCGAACAACGCGAAACGCAAACGGATGATGACTCTGCTGGCCGTCATCATCCTGATCGCCGCGATCGCCTACGGGCTCTACTACTTCCTGGTCGCGCGCTTCCGGGAGAGCACCGACGATGCCTACGTGAACGGCAACGTGGTGCAGATCACGCCGCAGGTCACCGGCACCGTGATCGCCGTGAACGCCGACGATACGCAGACCGTCACGGCCGGCGCGCCGCTGGTGGTGCTCGACCCGGCCGACGCGCAGGTCGCGCTGCAGCAGGCCGAGGCCAACCTGGCGCAGACCGTGCGCCAGGTGCGTGGCCTGTTCGTCAACGACGACCAGTATCGCGCCCAGGTCGCGCTGCGCGAATCGGATCTGTCGAAGGCGCAGGACGACCTGCGCCGGCGCCTCGCGGTGGCACAGACCGGCGCGGTCTCGCAGGAAGAGATCTCGCACGCGCGCGACGCCGTGAAGGCCGCGCAGGCCTCGGTTGATGCCGCCCAACAGCAGCTCGCCTCGAACCGCGCGCTGACCGCGAACACCACCATCGCCGATCACCCGAACGTGCTCGCCGCCGCCGCCAAGGTGCGCGACGCCTACCTGAACAACGCGCGCAACACGCTGCCCGCGCCGGTCACGGGCTACGTCGCCAAGCGCTCGGTGCAGGTCGGCCAGCGCGTCGCGCCGGGCTCGCCGCTGATGTCGGTGGTGCCGCTCAACGCGGTGTGGGTCGATGCCAACTTCAAGGAAGTCCAGCTCACCCACATGCGAATCGGCCAGCCGGTCGAGCTGACGGCCGACATCTACGGCTCCTCGGTCAAGTACCACGGCAAGGTCGTCGGCTTCTCGGCCGGCACCGGCTCGGCCTTCTCGCTGCTGCCGGCGCAGAATGCAACCGGCAACTGGATCAAGGTGGTGCAGCGCCTGCCGGTGCGCATCGTGATCGATCCGAAGGAGCTCGAGCAGCATCCGCTGCGCATCGGCCTGTCGATGCAGGTCGATGTCGACATCAAGGACGATCACGGCGGCCAGCTCGGCAACGTGCCGAACACGGTCTACCAGACCGACGTGTTCGCCAAGTACGGCGACGAGGCCGACGCCGAGATCGCCCGCATCATCGCGCAGAATGCCGCCGGCGCCACGTCCTCGCGCGGTGCCGCCTCGCCCGCTTCGGCCAGGCCGGCCGCGCGCCCGGCGCCGAACCTGATGTAAGCGCGGAGCGCTCATGGCCCAGCCCCAACCACCCGCTCCCCACCCGCCGCTGCAAGGCGGCCAGCTCGTGCTCGGCACGATCGCGGTGTCGCTCGCGGTGTTCATGAACGTGCTCGACACCTCGATCGCGAACGTGGCGATCCCGACCATCTCGGGCGACCTCGGCGTGTCCTCGGACCAGGGCACCTGGGTAATCACCTCGTTCGCGGTGGCCAATGCGATCTCGGTGCCGCTGACCGGCTGGCTGACCGACCGGATCGGCCAGGTGCGCCTGTTCCTGGCCTCGATCATCCTGTTCGTGATCTCGTCCTGGCTCTGCGGCCTGGCGCCGAGCCTGCCCTTCCTGCTGGTGTCGCGCGTGATCCAGGGCGCGGTGGCCGGCCCGATGATCCCGCTCTCGCAATCGCTGCTGCTGTCGAGCTATCCACGCGCACGCGCGCCGATGGCGCTCGCGCTGTGGTCGATGACAACGCTGATCGCGCCGGTGGCCGGCCCGATTCTCGGCGGCTGGATCTCGGACAACTACTCCTGGCCGTGGATCTTCTACGTCAACATCCCGGTCGGCATCGCCGCCGCGATCGTCACCTGGATGATCTACCGCAGCCGCGAATCGCAGACGCGCCAGGCGCCGATCGACGGCGTCGGCCTGGCCCTGCTGGTGATCTGGGTGGGCTCGCTGCAGGTCATGCTCGACAAGGGCAAGGACCTCGACTGGTTCGCCTCGACCACCATCGTGGTGCTGGCGCTGACCGCCATCATCGCCTTCGCGTTCTTCGTGATCTGGGAGCTGACGGCCGAGCACCCGGTGGTCGACCTGTCGCTGTTCCGGCAACGCAACTTCACCGGCGGCACGATCTCGCTGGCGATCGGCTACGGGCTCTATTTCGGCAACCTGGTGCTGCTGCCGCTGTGGCTGCAGACCCAGATCGGCTACACGGCGACCGACGCCGGGCTGGTGCTGGCGCCGGTCGGCTTCTTCGCGATCCTGCTCTCGCCCCTGACCGGCAAGTTCCTGCCGCGCACCGATCCGCGCTATATCGCGACGGCCGCGTTCCTGGTGTTCGCGCTGTGCTTCTGGATGCGCTCGCGCTATACCACGGGCGTGGACGAATGGTCGTTGATGGCGCCGACCTTCGTGCAGGGCATCGCGATGGCGGGCTTCTTCATCCCGCTGGTGTCGATCACCTTGTCGGGGTTGCCTGGCCACCGGATCCCGGCCGCCTCGGGCCTGTCGAACTTCGTGCGGATCATGTGCGGCGGGATCGGCACCTCGATCTTCCAGACCGCCTGGGACCATCGCAACAACTTCCATCACGCGCAGATCGTCGAGCAGGCCAACGTCTACAACCCGATCTTCAACCAGACCGTCACGCAGATGGGCAACCTGGGCTTGAGCGAGCAGCAGGCCAACGGCCTGATCAACCAGATGGCGACCCAGCAGGCCGCGCAGCTTGGCGTCAACGACCTGTTCTACCTGTCGGCCGCGATCTTCGTGGTGCTGATCGGCCTGATCTGGATCACCAAGCCGGAAAAGGCCAACAGCGGCGGCGGCGATTCGAGCGCCGCGGCTTCGGCGGCACACTGAGGCAAGCAGCTCGCCTCGCTCGTCGCGCAGAAAGGAAAATGCCCGGTCGAACCGATCGACCGGGCATTTTCGTATCCGCCAGCGCTTCAGGCCAGCGTCATTGCGGCTCGCCGCTCACTACCAGGCGCTCCGGGGCCAGCACGCCCTCGCTCAGGCGAGCCACGCCGAGCAGGCATTCGGCCTCGTCATACACACGCACGCGATCGCCATCCTGGACGCCCAATTCGGGCACCGAGGCGAGCCGCAGGCGCTGGCCATGACGGAAACGCTTCGCCTCCTCGGCCGTGAGCTGGACACGCACGAAGGTCGACAGCAGCGCGTCGACGGGCTGCAGCCAGCGATCGCGCTCGGCCGCCTCGGCATCGGACAACGCATCGAGCGTGACGGCATGCTCCAGCGTCAGCGCGCCGACACCGGTGCGGCGCAACGCAACCAGGTGCGCGCCGCAGCCGAGCGCCTCGCCGATATCCTCGGCCAGGGTGCGCACGTAGGTGCCCTTGCTGCAGGTCACGCGAAAACTCACGTCCGGCAAGGCGCAGTCGAGCAGCTCGAGCAGGTGGATGGTCACCTGGCGCCCTTCGCGCTCGACGGTCTGGCCGGCGCGCGCATATTCGTAGAGCGGCTTGCCGTCGCGCTTGAGCGCCGAATACATCGGCGGCACCTGCACGATCTCGCCGAGAAAACGCGGCAGCACGGCCTCGATCGCCGCACGATCGGCCTGCACCTCACGCGTCTCGATCGCCTCGCCCTCGGCGTCGCCCGTGGTGGTGCGAATGCCGAGGCGCATGGTGGCCTCGTAGGTCTTGTCGGCTTCGAGCAGATCCTGGGAGAACTTGGTCGCCTCGCCGAAACAGAGCGGCAGCAGGCCCGAGGCGAGCGGATCGAGCGTGCCGGTGTGGCCGGCCTTCTTGGCGAGGTAGAGGCGTTTCGCGCGGATCAGCGCGTCATTGCTGGACAGGCCGATCGGCTTGTCCAGCAGCAGCACGCCGTCGAGCAGCCGGCGCGGCACGCGCGGGCGTTGAGGAGCAGTCGTCATGGCGAGATCGGGATCGGCGGGGCGGCTCAGTCGTCCTTGGCGCGCGTCGAATTCGCCTGCTCGATCAGGCGCGACATCTCGACAGCCTTCTCGATCGTCTGGTCGTAATGGAAATGCAGCGTCGGCACGGTATGGATATGCAGGCGCTTGAACAGCAGGTTGTGCAGGTGGCCCGCGGCGTGGTTCAGCGCGTCCTGGGTCTGCAGCGGGTCGCCGGTGAGCGCCGTGAAATAGACCTTCGCATGCGCGTAGTCGGGCGTCAGCTCGACGCTCTGGATCGTCACGATGCCGATCCGAGGGTCCTTCACCTCGCGCATGATCAGCTCGGACAGATCGCGCTGGATCTGGTCGGCAATCTGCACGTTGCGATTGGGAGAGGTACGTTTCTTCGTCATGGTATTTCCGTCATTCCGTTCATCGAACGGGCGACGACACATATCGCCGTCGCCATGAAAATGGGCGGGACAGGCCCACGCCTGCCCCGCCCATCAGCGTTCACGCCGGCCTTACAGCGTCCGAGCGACTTCCGTGACCTCGAACACTTCGAACTGATCGCCTTCGACGATATCGTTGAAGTTCTTGATCGACATACCGCACTCGAAGCCTTGCTTCACTTCCTTCACGTCGTCCTTGAAGCGCTTGAGCGAATCGAGCTCGCCCGTGAAGATGACCACGTTGTTGCGCAGCACGCGCACCGACGAGGAGCGCTTGACCACACCGTCCGTGACCATACAACCCGCCACCAGGCCGACCTTCGGCACCTTGATGACCTGGCGCACCTCGACCATGCCGGTGATGATTTCGCGCTTTTCCGGCGCGAGCATGCCCGACATTGCCGCCTTCACCTCATCCACGGCGTCGTAGATGATGTTGTAGTAGCGGATGTCGATGCCGTTCGACTCGGCCAGCTTGCGGGCCTGGGCATCGGCGCGCGTGTTGAAGCCGATGATGACCGCCTTCGAGGCCGTGGCCAGGTTGACGTCGCTTTCGCTGATGCCACCCACCGCGCTATGCACGATCTGCACGCGCACTTCGTCGGTCGACAGCTTGAGCAGCGACTGCACCAGTGCTTCCTGCGAACCCTGCACGTCGGCCTTGATGATGAGCGGCAGGTTCTGCACTTCGCCTTCGCCCATCTGTTCGAGCATGCTTTCGAGCTTGGCCGCCTGTTGCTTGGCCAGCTTGACATCGCGGAACTTGCCCTGGCGGAACAGCGCGATTTCGCGCGCCTTGCGCTCGTCCGGCAGCACGATCACTTCCTCGCCAGCGCCCGGCACTTCCGACAGACCCTGGATTTCCACCGGGATCGACGGGCCGGCCGACTTGGTCGGCTTGCCGTTCTCATCGAGCATCGCCCGCACGCGGCCATAGGCCGTGCCGGCCAGCACCACGTCGCCGCGCGACAGCGTGCCGGACTGTACCAGCACCGTCGCCACCGGGCCCTTGCCCTTGTCGAGCTTCGCTTCGATCACGATGCCCTTGGCCGGCGCCTCGACCGGTGCCTTCAGTTCCAGCACTTCGGCCTGCAGCAGCACGTTCTCAAGCAGGTCGTCGATGCCCGAGCCGGTCTTGGCCGACACCGCCACGAACGGCGAATCACCGCCGTACTCTTCCGGCACCACGCCTTCGGCAACCAGCTCCTGCTTGACGCGATCCGGATTCGCATCCGGCTTGTCGATCTTGTTGATCGCGACCACGATCGGCACCCCGCCCGCCTTGGCATGCGAGATGGCTTCCTTGGTCTGCGGCATCACGCCGTCATCGGCGGCCACCACCAGCACCACGATGTCGGTCGCCTTCGCGCCGCGTGCACGCATGGCCGTGAAGGCCTCGTGACCCGGCGTATCGAGGAAGGTGACGACGCCGCGCGGCGTCTCGACGTGGTAAGCGCCGATATGCTGCGTAATGCCGCCCGCTTCGCCCGCCGCCACCTTGGCGCGACGGATGTAGTCCAGCAGCGAGGTCTTGCCGTGGTCGACGTGACCCATCACCGTGACGACCGGCGGACGCGGCAGTTGCTCCGCATCGACGCCGACCTCGCCCTCGACCAGCAGCGCTTCCGGATCGTCGAGCTTGGCGGCCACGGCGCGATGACCCAGCTCCTCGACGATGATCATCGCCGTTTCCTGGTCCAGCACCTGGTTGATGGTGACCATCTGGCCGAGCTTCATCATGATCTTGATGACCTCGGACGCCTTCACCGACATCTTGTGCGCGAGATCGGCGACGGAAATCGTCTCCGGCACGTGCACTTCGCGCACGATCGGCTCGCTCGGCGCCTGGAACGACGAAGCGCTGTCCTGGTGACGGCCGCGACCCTTCGGGCCGCCGCGCCAGCCGCGGTCGACGCCGCCGCTGGAATCGCCGCGCGTCTTGATGCCACGACGCTTCGATGCGTCGTCCTGCCAACCGCCCTTGCCGGCAGGCTTCTTGTTGCGATCGGCCGCGCCCGGTGCGCTGGTATTGGCATTGGCGTTCGCCGGCGCCGCGGTGGCGGGCTTCTTCGCCGCTGCCGCATTGGCCGGACGCGCGCCCGCTTCACCCGCCGGCTTGGCCGGCTTGTGCAGCGTGCCCTTGGCCTCGGCCGCCTTGGGCGGCTCGGCCGGCTTCGGCGGCTCGACGGCCTTGACCTGCGCACGGCGCGGGGTCGCCATCATTTCGCGGATCGCGCGCGCCTCGGCCTCGGCCTTCTCGCGACGCTTGCGGATTTCCTCCTGCTCGGCACGCGCCTTGTCGGCCGCCTCGCGGGCAGCGTCCTCGGCCTTCTTGGCCGCTTCGCGCTGGGCGGCACGTTCAGCCGCCGCACGCTCTTCGTCCTGGGCCGACTGCTGCGCGTTCTGCGTTTCCTGCGCACGCGCGGCTTCCTGCTCGGCCGCGGCCTGCTGCGCGGCAGCCTGCTGCTGGGCCTGGGCTTGCGCCTGGGCCGCAGCCGCGCGCTTGCTGGCCGCCTCTTCCTCGGCGCGGCGACGCTCGGCCTCGGCCGCTTCCTCACGAGCCCGACGATCGGCTTCCTCGCGTTCGAGGCGTTCCTGGCGCTCGCGCAGCTCCTGAGCCTGCTTCTCGAGCAGCTCGGCCTCGTGGCGCGCTTCTTCCTCGCGACGCTTCAGATCAGCCTCGGCGGCCGCATCGTCCGCCTGGTCCTGGCCCACATCGGCGCCGTTCTCCGCGACATCGTCGCGTTTCACGAACGTCCGCTTCTTGCGCACCTCGACCTGAATGGTGCGAGCCTTACCCGTTGCATCGGATTGCTTGATTTCCGACGTGTGCCGGCGGGTCAGCGTGATCTTGCGCTTGTCGGCGTCGGACGAGCCGTGCGATTTACGCAAATGATCGAGCAGACGCGCCTTGTCGGTTTCCGACAGCGCATCGTCTTCACTCGCTTTCTGGACGCCCGCTGCCTGCAGCTGTTCGAGCAGCACACCAGCAGGCATTTTCAGTTCCGCGGCAAATTGGGCTACGTTGTTACTCGCCATTCATTCCTCTTAGTGCAAGGACCGATTCCTTGCGGTTAGCATCGGGTCATGCGGCCTTCCGGCCGCCAAATATCAGTGCGCCATGGTCATTTCTCACTGGAACCAGTGTTCACGTGCTTTCATGATCAGCGCTTTCGCGGCTTCCTCTTCCACTCCGGTCATCTCGACCAGTTCGTCGACAGCCAGCTCGGCGAGATCGTCGCGCGTCGCCACGCTATGTTCTGCCAGCTTCGCGAGCAACTCCGGCGTGATGCCGTCGAGGCTCTTCAGGTCGAGCGCAGCATTTTCCACCTTTTCCTCGTTGGCGATCGCCATCGTCAACAGGGCATCGCGCGCGCGGTTTCGCAGTTCGTGCACGGTCTCCTCGTCGAACGCCTCGATCTCGAGCATTTCGTTCAGCGGGACGTAGGCGATTTCTTCGAGGCTGGTGAAACCTTCGTCGATCAGGATGTCGGCCACTTCCTCGTCGACATCGAGGCGCGCCATGAACAGGCTGCGCAGACGGTCACGCTCTTCACCCTGCTTCAGGGCGGATTCGTCCGGCGTCATGATGTTGATCTGCCAGCCGGTCAGTTCGCTGGCAAGGCGCACGTTCTGGCCGCTCCGGCCGATCGCGACAGCCAGCTCGCTTTCGTCGACGACGACGTCCATCGAGTGCTTTTCTTCATCGACGACGATCGATTGCACTGCTGCCGGCGCGAGCGCGCCGATCACGAACTGGGCGGGATCGTCGGACCATAGCACGATGTCGATGTTTTCGCCACCGAGCTCGTTGCGCACGGCCTGCACGCGCGAACCGCGGATGCCGACGCAGGTGCCGATCGGATCGATCCGCTTGTCGTAGGCGACCACGCCGATCTTCGCACGAACGCCGGGATCGCGTGCTGCCGCCTTGATCTCGAGCAGGCCCTGTTCGATTTCCGGCACTTCCATCTCGAACAGCTTCATCAGGAATTCGGGCGCCGTGCGCGACAGCTCGATCTGCGGACCGCGCGCGGTGCGATCGACCTTGGCGATATAGGCGCGCACGCGGTCGCCCACGCGCAGGTTTTCCTTCGGAATCAGCTGGTCACGGCGCAGCAGCGCCTCGACACGGCCCGACTCGACGATGAAGTTGCCCTTGTCGAGACGCTTGACCGTGCCGGTCATGATCTTCTCGCCGCGCTCGAGGTAGTCGTTCAGGATCTGCTCGCGCTCCGCGTCGCGAACCTTCTGCAGAATCACCTGCTTGGCGGCCTGCGCGCCGATCCGGCCGAACTCGATCGACGGCACCGATTCCTCGATGTAGTCGCCGACCTCGATCTCGGCCTTCTGCTCACGCGCCTCGAACAACAGGATCTCGCGATCCGGCTCCTGGAGGCCGGCTTCGTCCGGCACCACCAGCCAGCGCCGGAAGGTTTCGTGCTCGCCGCTTTCACGATCGATATGGACACGGATTTCGGCGCCTTCGTCGAACAGCTTCTTGGAGGCCGAGGCGAGCGCGGCTTCGAGCGCACCCAGCACGATATCCTTGTCGACGTTTTTCTCGCGTGCCAGCGCATCCACCAGCATCAACACTTCGCGACTCATTGTTTGCGGCTCCTAAAGTCAACTTGCGGAATCAGGCGGGCTTTGTCGATGTCGGCCAGCGTGAAATCCAGCATGGCCGCCTCGCCCTTCTTCCTCTCGAATTCCAAACCGATCGTTTCGCCGTTCGGCGCATGCAGAATGCCGCGGTAGGTCTTGCGGCCTTCCAGCGGCTTTTTCAGGGTGACGGAGATTTCGTTTCCGGCGAACCGTTCAAAGTCGGCCAGCTTCTTCAGCGGACGATCAAGGCCGGGCGACGAAACCTCGAGCCGTTCGTAATCGATGTTTTCGACCGTCAATACGTGCTGGAGCTGACGCGTGACCTTTTCGCAATCGTCGATCGAGATGCCCGCCGGCTGATCGATGTAGACGCAGAGCATGCCGCGCCCGGTGCGCTCGAGATCGACCAGCTCGTAACCGAGCCCGGTGACCGTGGTTTCTATCAGTTCCGTCAGTTGCACAGTGTCCTCTCAGGTGTTCGCGCCCGCCGTTCGCGATTCACCCGCAGACGCGCGCCTTGCCGGCGCAGGAAGCGCTACCCGAGATGCCCAACCGTTTCAGCAAAAAAAAATGGGCGAAACGCCCATCTTCTTACTCTGGTGGTCGCACCTAGGCCGCACATTAAACCCGTACGCCCAGCGACTTTGCGATTATAGCGTTTTTTAACCCAAACGCAAAGCATCGCCCATGAAACCGGCCTGAAAGGCCGGTTTCCCCATCGTTTTCCGATTGATCGGTGCAGCGACCGAGGTTCAGCGGCCGCGAGCGCGGTTGCGCTGCTGCTGCGGGCGCTGGCCGCCGCGCGCGCTGCCGCCGGCATTGCCGCCGCCGTCCGTGCGATTGCCGTTGGCACCGCGCGGGCCCTGGCTCTTGCCGCCGCCGCGCTTGCTGCCGTTGTTCGCGCCATACGACAGGCGATTGCCGTCGACATCGCCGCCGCCGCGACGGTTGCCGTTGGCGTTACCGCCAAAGCCGCCGCCCGTCGCGCCGCCACCGCCGCCAAAGCCGGCACCGAAACCGCCGCCCTGGGCGCCGCGACGGCCGCCGCGACGCGGCTGGTCGAGCTGGCCATGGGTGGTCAGCACCGGTTCGCGATTGAGGAAGCCCATCGAGGTCTGCATCGGATCGGGCTGGCGACGCTCGGCCTGGCCGGCCCCGCCGCGCTTGCCTTTCTCGTCGGCGGCGACCTTCAGGCCGACGGTCGCCATCAGCTTGCGGACCTGCGCCTCGTCGAGTTCTTCCCAGCGGCCGCGCTTCAGGCCGCGCGGCAGCGGGATCGAGCCGTGACGCGTGCGGATCAGCCGGCTCACCATCAGGCCGACCGCCTCGAACATGCGACGCACCTCGCGGTTGCGGCCTTCGGCCAGCGCCACGTGGTACCAGTGATTGGTGCCTTCGCCGCCGCCGTCGCGGATCCGCAGGAAGTTCGCCGGGCCGTCCTCGAGTTCGACGCCGTGCAGCAGCTTCTGGCGCGAGGCCTCGTTGAGCTCGCCGACCACGCGCACCGCGTATTCGCGCTCCACGCTATAGCGCGGGTGCATGAAGCGGTTCGCCAGGTCGCCCGAGGTGGTCAGCATCAGCAGACCTTCGGTATTGAAGTCGAGCCGGCCGACCGCGAGCCATTTCGCCGTCTTCATCGGCGGCAGGCGATCGAACACCGAGGCGCGGCCCTCCGGATCGGCATGACTGACGATTTCGCCGGTCGGCTTGTGATACAGCAGCACGCGCGGCGGCTTGTTCGCCAGCTTGCGCTTGACCGGCTTGCCGTTGATCCGGACCTGGTCGGTCGGCAGGATACGTTGGCCAATGTGGGCAGGCTCACCGTTCACCGACACGCGGCCGGCAACGATCAGCTCTTCCATCTCGCGACGCGAACCCATGCCGGCTTCGGCCAGCACCTTGTGCAGCTTCGGCGCGTCGTCTTCCGGTGCAAGCACGCGCTTGGGCGCCTGGCGGCCACGGCGCAGCATCGGGGCGCGCACGCCATTGCCGCCGCCGGAGTTGTCGGCATCGAAGGCCGGCGAGGTCACGTAGGAGAAGATGTCGTCCTGCCCGGCGCTACCGCCGCCTGAGGGAGCCTCCGCGGCCGGCGCAGCGGGAGCAGCGGCTGCCGCGCCGCGCTTGCCCTGCCGCGGTTGCGCTGCCGCGCCTTCGCGCTTGGCGGCCGTCTTGCGCGGTGCCTTCGCGGCGCCGTCCTTGCTGCGCGCAGCGCGCGGCGCGGGGGCCTCGGCCGGCGCGCCCTCTTCGGCTGCCTCGGCCGGCGCGGCTTCCGCGCCTTCTGCCGCCGGATCGGCATTCTTCGATTTCGCCGCCGCGCGACGACGCGCGATCAGGCTGCGCGGGCCGCGACGCAGACCGCGGCGCGGACGGTCTTCGCCGCCCGCGTCCTGGCCGGTCTGCTCGGGAGCGTCCTCGGCGCGCGAAGCCTGGGCGTGCGCGGATTCGGACGAATCAGTGTCGTGGGTATCAGTCAAAACAACCTCGAAATGTCAGGTCTCGCGCCCGTCGCGGGCGCGGCAATCTCTATTTGGCCGCAATCAAGCGCGGCGTTGCGCGGGCTCGTCCTCGTCGGGCGAGGCATCGCCCGAGCCGGTGTCTTCCGCCGAACCGGTTGCGTCGCCGTGCCGGTAGGCCGGGGCCGCGTCAATATCGTGTGGTACTGCGTCCGCCGGGTTGCGGCTGGCTTGCGCATCGTGGTGGCGGGCCGACTCGTCGTCGATCTCGGCACCAGGCACGGGGCCTTGTCCTGCTTCATGCTCGACCGCGAGCGGCCGGGCGGGCTCCGTCTCCGCCTGCTCGGCGCTCGCCTCGACAGGCTGCCATTCCTGCTGTTCGATGACGGTTTCGGCGGCCGGCTCGACTTGCTCCGAGGCATCCGTTGCTTCGACCAACTCGACCGAGCCGGCCAAATCCAAGCCGATGGGACCGCGCACCTCGCCGCCTGCGGCCTGGCTCTCCCCCAGCGACAGGTCGGCAGCATCGCCGCTCGCGCCCGGCACCGGCTCGCCCCCGGCATTCGCCTGGAGCGACTCGCTCGATGCCGCGGGATCAGCCACGTCGAGACCGGCCTCGCCTTCGTTGAATTCCATCGATGCCTGCGCCAGCAGGCTCGCCTCGAGATGCGCGGCGGGCTCTTCGAGCGCCGGCAGATCGTCGAGCGCCTTCAGCCCGAGATCGTCGAGAAACTGTTTCGTCGTCGCATAGAGCGCCGGACGGCCCGGCACGTCACGATGGCCGATCACCTCGATCCAGCCGCGATCCTCGAGTTGCTTCACGACCTGCGTATTCACCGTGACGCCGCGAATCTCCTCGATATCGCCGCGCGTGACCGGCTGGCGATAAGCGATGATCGCCAGCGTCTCGAGCACCGCGCGCGAATATTTCGGCGGCTTTTCCGGATGCAGGCGATCCAGATAGACGCGCATCGCCGGCTTGCTCTGAAAGCGCCAGCCCGTCGCCAGCGCGACAAGCTCCACGCCGCGGCCGGACCACGCTTCCTTCAATTCTTCGAGCAACGTTCGGACTGTATCCGCCGACACGGTGTCGGCAAAGAGCTGCCGCAGATCGCCCAATTTGAGCGGTTCCTGCGCGCAGATCAAGGCAGTCTCGAGGACGATCTTCGCCTCTTGGGTATTCATGCAGCTAGGCCAGACCCTCTGGTCAAACGAACCGGATCAATATACGAAACAGACGATAAGGAACAGAAGACGCGCTCGCCCGATTCTGATCGGTCATATTGATGGGAGCACGAACCGGGGGTGGCGAAACCAGCGTATTGCCTGACCCTGACCGGACGGAACAGCACGAAACCATGATGGAATCGCGTGACTGGACGCCATCTTACGCACATTCCGACGACGCGTAAAGCCGGCCATTAGATCGATGCCACGCTTTTTCGGGCAATGGTTTTCAATCGCCATTCCGACCAGCCCGCCCGCGCCCTCAGCCGCCCGCGCCCTGCAAAAAGGCTTTCAGGCGCTCGACGCCTGCGTCGAGCCGGGCCACGTCACAGGCATAACACCAGCGCACGAAACCCTCTCCCTCGTCACCGAAGGCGCGTCCCGGTGCCAGCCCGAGCCCCGCCTCGCGCACCAGGCGCTTGCAGAACGCCAGGCTATCGGCCGCGCCCGGCAGGCGCAGGAACAGGTACATGGCGCCGTCCGGCGCCTCGACATGCACGCCGGACAAGCCGTTGAGCGCAGCCACCAGGTGATCGCGGGCAGTGCGCAGCGACGCGACGAACTCGGCGACGAACGGTTCGCCCTCGCGCACCGCCGCCACGCCCGCGGCCTGCACGAAGCCCGGCGCGCACGAGGTGTTGTACTCGACCAGCTTGGACAGGGCGTCCATGATGCGCTCGGGCGCCACCAGCCAGCCGAGCCGCCAGCCCGTCATCGCCCAGGCCTTCGAGAAGGAATTGACCACGATCACGCGCTCGTCGCGACTGGCCAGATCGAGGAACGAGGGCGCGCCGCCTTCGCCAAAACCGAGCCGTTCGTAGACTTCGTCGGCCACGATCCAGATGCCGTGTCGCCGACAATGCGCGAGGATAGCGGCCTGCTCGGCCGTCGAAAGGGTCCAGCCGGTGGGATTGTTGGGCGAATTGACGAACAGCATGCGCGTGTCCGGCGTCAGCGCCGCCAGCAGCCGCCCGAGATCGAGACGCCACCCTGCCTCGCCGAACGCCAGCGGCACGCATTCGACCCGCGCGCCGAGAATCTTGGGGATCTCGACCAGGTTGGGCCACAGTGGCGTGATCGCCACCACGCGGTCGCCGGCGCCGACCAGCAACTGCGCGGCCAGCATCAGCGCACTGACGCCGGCACTGGTAACCGCGATCTGGGCGGCCCGCGTCCGGCCGTGGCGGGACGAAACGTAGTCGGCCAACGCCTCGCGCAGCGGCGCCGCGCCGAGATTGTGGGTGTAGAAGGTCTCCCCGCGGGCGAGCGCCGCGCTGGCCGCATCGCGGATGAAGGCCGGCGTGACGCGGTCCGATTCGCCGAACCAGAACGGCAGTACGCCGTCGAGGCCGAATCCGGCATTGGCGACTTCGCGGATCAGCGAAGGCCGCAGCGATTCGACCGCCACGCGCACATCCGGTGCAGGTCCCGAGGTGTTGACGAAAGCATCCAAGCCCGACTCTCCCATGATGATCGTCGCCAGTGTAGCGGGCCGCGCCCGATTCTGGTGCCAGGCGTCGCGGCGCCCGCCTTCAGGCGAGGTCCTCGGCCCGTGCCGGCATGTCCCTCACCAGCCCCCAGATCGCCTCGGCGGCCGGCGACAACGAACGGTCGCGCCGTCGCACCAGCTCCACGGTGCGCTCGGTGCGCGGCGACAAGGGGCGCGCCACCAGCGAGGAACCCGCCGGCAAGGGCAGGGACAGCCAGGGCAGCACGCTCACGCCGACCCCTGCCTCGATCAGGCCGAACACCGTCGCCGAATGGCCGAGCTCCTGCACCACCGATGCGCCGACGCGGTGCAGGCTCAGTGCCGCGTCGATCAGCGGCCGGCTGCCCGAGGCGTAGTCGAGCAGCACCAGCCGCTCGCCGTCCAGGGCGCTCCAGGGCACGCTCTCGGCCGCCGCGAGCCGATGATCGGCGCGCGCGACCAAGCAGAACGAATCGGTCATGAGCGGTTCGCAGACCAGGTCGACCACCGCCAGCGGCCCGATCACCACGCCGAAATCGACCTCGCCCGACTTCACCTTGCGCAGCACGTCGCTCTGCACATCGTCGCGCAGCCCGAGCGTGACGAACGGGAACTGCCGTTCGGCGGCCGCCACCACGCGAGGCATCAAACGGCAGGCGATGGTCGGGCTGGCCGCCACCACCACGCGGCCGCGCCGCTGTTCGCCGATCTCGCGAATCTCGCGCAGGGCATCGTCGAGGTCCACCAGGAGACGCGACACGCTGGAGATCAGATTCGACCCCGCATCGGTCAACTGCACGTCGCGCGTGGTGCGATCGATCAGCTTGAGGCCGATCTCGCCCTCGAGTTCGCGCACGCAGCGGCTGACGGCGGACTGCGTGAGCCCGATCTCGTCGCCGGCCCGGCTGAAGCTGCGCAGCCGGGAGACTTCGATAAACACCCTCAGTTGGCGCAGGGTGATATTCATTGAATGCCCTCATCAATCTCACGCTTCGATGCGCGATTGTAGGGCCTTCGCCGAGGAACGGCTCGCGATGAGTCGGTGCGGTGCAGCAGGGCCCGCGGCGCACGCCGCGCGGGCTCGATTGCACAAGATTGGTGATTGTCCCGATTTGCCGCGGGGTCATTTTGGCGTCTTATACGCCCCTAGCTGACTTGGCCGTCGGCCCGGTGCGATGCGGCTTTCACGGGGATTGCCGCCGACATGGCACGCTTCGTGCATCAAGTCGCGTACAGGGTCGCGGGAACCTTCGGATGCACGGCGATACGTTCGGCGGAAGAAGGAATACGGCACCCCCACCCGGCACCCGACGTGGATCGGGTGCTTGAAGAGTGCGCGGCGCAGGGCAGCGCACCGGAGTTAGCTTCGCTGAGGTGAGGACATGATGCTGTTCGACGATTTGAAGGATAACGAATGGGCGCTGGTCGAAGGACTTTTCTGCGCGGAACCCACACGCAGTGAGCGTCGTGGCCGTCCCCGCGTGGAAGCACGTTCGGTCGTGAACGCCGTTCTTTGGGTACTGTCGACGGGCGAGGGTTGGTCGAAGCTGCCCGGGCGCTATCCGTCGCCGCCGACCTGCCGTCGGCGCTTCGACGAGTGGCAGGCCGACGGCACCCTCGCCGAAGTCGTGAAACGCCTCGGCACCAGCGGCCGCCAGGTTTCGCTGCGCGGCCGGATCGGTGCCAGCGCCGTGAAGCCGCCGGCGCCGCCGAGCCGCGATCGCCTGCGGGGCGCATTCTGGACCAATCCGGAATCCTGGCGCGCCCCCGTGAAGATGGCCTGATCCGCCAACGACGCCGGGCAGCTCGCTCCGCCCGCGCAGCCGATTCGCCGCCGCCTGCCATCGCCCGATGGCGGCGTGCGCGAAACATCTCTTTACCATTGCTTACAGCGTGCAGGCGCTCCCACCCCTACCGTAAGATCAGGTAAAACAGGCCGCGATGACGGCCTGAAGGGAGCCCGAACCATGCCAAGCCACTTGCTGCTCGCCACCGCGAGCATGGTGCTTGCCCTGGCGCTCGCCCCGCGTGCACTGGCCGACCAGCCAGCGAGAACGCCGCGCGGCCAGGCGGGGCATGCCGGTCATGCACATCCGCCACCGGCGCCGCCGTCAGATCGGCCCGCCGTGGTGCCGCGCGGCGACCTGCGCGGCGATATCGCCAGCAATGCCCGGATCCACGGCGCTCCGTCGCCGCGCTCGTCCGGCGTGCTGCCACGACGCTAGGCGCCGCGGCAAATATCCAGAAAGCCGGGAACTGCGGGCGAGGCCGGCAGTCACAACGAATGCCATGAGCACAGCCTGGCAGCAGCAATGTACCCGGTACCGCCCGTATCTCGCGATACGGGCGTTTTTTTACTAGTCCCTATGCTAGAGGCGGCTCTCGAGGATCGACACCGCGCTCGCGTCGCTCAGCACGTAGTCGTCGATACGACGATCGGTCCAGCTCAGTTGCTTTTCGTCATGTTCCAGCCTGGCGAATTCGGCGCGGCCGGTGTCGGTCAGCACGGCGATGTCGACGGGAGCATGGAAGCCCGGGGCCGGCGCGACAGTCTTCTGGCGCACCGTATCCATCAGTCCCAGGCTGCGAAGGTATCCGAAGACGTTAGGGCGCCGCGCCCAGGGGACTTGCCGGTATTGCACGCGCCTCAAGGCATCGAGCACTGCTTCGTTGGAATACGTGGCCATCTGGACTCTTTCTCAAAGTACAGCGATCCTGCTGGCGGCCTCGCCGGCCCGGGACTGCTCCGGCCGACACCGCCACGCAACGACAGGCGGACGCTACCGATGATCCACCTGCGCCTTCCCTACCCGTTCCTCGCCACATTTCGCGGCACCTGGAACCGGTCGAACCCGAGCGGGCAAAAAGTTACCTTACCCCATTCAAATTGATTCTGTTCGATTCATTTGTGCTGCTCTTCGTAGCAGCCGCCCTCTGGCGCAAGCGCCGTTTCGCGATCGCCGCCACCGGCCTCGCCCTGCTGCTGGCGATCGGCACCGGCTGGCTGGCCGCGCCGCTGGTCGCCCTGGCCGAAGCTGGGGTCGAACCGGTCGAAGCGCCTGCGATGCGCGGGCACACCGCCATCATCCTGCTCGGCGGCGGCATCGAGCACCGCCACGGGGAACTGGTGCCGCCCGACGACGCGCTCTCGCGCATCGTCCGCGCCGCCGAACTCCATTCGGTATGCCAAGCAATCGCATCGCAATGCGACATCGTCGTGACAGGCGGCGATCCGCATCACCATGGCATCAGCGAGGCCCAACTCTACGCGCCGCTGCTGCGCGAGCGTGGCGTCGCCGAGCGCGACCTGATTCTCGAGACGCGCAGCCGCACGACCTACGAAAACGCGAAGTACACGGCACCCATCCTACTCGCCCAACATTACGACGTGACAATTCTCGTGACATCCTCGTACCAGATGCGCCGCGCCCTGCTCGATTTCGCACGCTTCGATATCGAGCCGCAGCCCGTCTACGCGAACCAGTTGCGACCGATTCTCGGCTGGCGCCCGGTCTGGCACAATTTCGTCGCGGCCTCGCGCGCCCTGCACGAGATCGCCGGAATCATGCAATTTTACGCGTATCGGCGGCTCGGCTGGTTCTGATGTCACGGCGCAGCAACATCATCAAGCCATGGGCATCAATCGACCCGTCCATAGGTCCGTGGCGCGCGCATGGCGGCACGCGCCACTGTCGCCACCGCGACACGCCGGATCGTTCAGGATGCCCGAAAGTGCATTGATCCGTCACTTTTGCTACACTCGGCTCACTCGGTTGCAGTGCCGGACGGATCGGCAAACTCGGGTCCATCACCACTTAGCGGAGGTAGAGCAATGAAGAAAATGTCCCTGGCTATTCTGGTTTCGATGTCGGCTCTGGCTGGCGCGGCCTATGCGCAAGAAAGCACGACGATCACGACGATCACCGACCCGGCCAAGATCGCCGAAATCGAGCAGCGGGCTCAAGCTCTGCAACAGCAGCAGGACGCCCAGCGTGCCGCGCGTGAAGAGCAGCCGATGCACGGGAAGCACCATATGGGCAAGAAGCATCACGCCGGCAAGAAGGCCGCCAAGGCAGAGGCGGCCAGCCAGTAAGCGCCTACACCGCAGCCTGTCGGGCCGCGCGGCCGCCACGAGCCGAATCCGGTCGATCCGGGTTCGGCTTTTTTCATGGCACGGCACATCGCGCACGCTGTGCTAAAGTCGCGCACCCGACTTTTCCACCCGTGCGCACTCCGGTGCGGAGGACAGAATGAGCAATATCCAGCTAGACATCGAATGGACCGAAGCGGCAACGCACAAGATCAAGCAACTGATGCCGCGCGGCTCCGACGAGGCGTATCTCGCCCTGCCGCCGATCGAGTGCCTGCCGATGGAAGGCGACGTGCTGTTCCTGGGGCCGCAAGGCAAGCAGCAGCCGTTCATCGTGGTCGAACGGCAGTATCACCATGACGGCGACGCCGACTGGACCATCATCCTGATTCTCGACGTGCCGAACGCGCATTGAGGCATCACATTGAAAGCGGGACGGCATCGCGCCGCCCCGCTACGGCCCGTCTTCAGGCGATCCGCTGCATCACGCGGATCTCCGCGCTGTCGATGAAGTCCGCCGCGGCCTTCCGGTAGGCCAGGATATGCGCGGACTGGGCGTGCGCCGCCAGCGCCGCCTCGCTGTCCCAACGCTCGAAGAACACGAAGCGCCGTGGATCGTCGCGATCGCGGTGCAGGTCGTATTGCAGCGCCCCGGCCTCGAGGCGCGTCGGCCCGACGATGGTCCCGACCTGTTCCAGCAGCTTGTCCTCCATCCCCGGCTTGGCGATGATCGTGGCCACCACTGCGATTTCCGACATCTCTGAACTCCCGTCAAGAAAATGGGCAGCGTACACGAATCCTCGCGGCTCGGCCGTGACGCCAGGATTCCAGCCCTACAAAAAAAATTGCCCGCGCTTCCTTCGAAGCGCGGGCAAAACCGTCGCCCTACGAGGATAGGCGACGGGGCCAACGAGGCCCATGCTCGCGCACGGGCCATCAAGCCGGGCCGATGCTCAAGGCGCATCGGGCCATCGAACGATTCGTGACGGCGGATCCGGCGCCATGCCGTTCCGCCTCGTGAACGATGTGCCGGGGCAACATCATTCCGAGGTATAAGAGCAGCTTCCGTGCCAGGCGAAAATTTCATCCTAACTCGTTGATTTAATTGAATTCACAATCATGCACATCGAAATTAAACGGGCGTTGACCGATTTCGTTACCGGGTAACGTTACGTAACGTCGTATCGTTTCGCGCGCACCAAGGAAAAAGCCCGCCGAATGGCGGGCTTTCGAGAGCGGCGGAGAACCGGATCAGCGCAACTGGTTCGCCAGCAGTGCCATGATCTGGCGGGCCGGACCGGTCGAGTCGATGTTGCCACTGGCGTCGACGATGGCGATGCGCGTCTGGTCCTGCGTCAGCGCCTTGACGTTGACGAGATACTGTTTCGCGGTCTTTTCCTTCTTGCCGTGGAACAGTTGGCTCCAGAAGCCCTGCTCGGCGGCGGTCAGGTCCTTCGGATCGACGTAGCTGACGTAATAGAGCCCCTTGGTGCGATCGCGATCGTCGACCGTGAAATTGGCGCGATCGAGCGCAAGGCCGACACGCAGCCAGGAACGGTCGTACGGCTCGCCGAGCGTGAGCTCGGACGGCACATCGGGCACGTCGCCGCTGACTACGCGGCCGGAGGAACGCGCCGGTGCCACCGAGTTGGCGACGTTCTGTGCGGCCACGGCGGCAGCCGCGGCATCGCCGCCCTTCTTCGTATCGGCGGGCGCCGCCACGGCTGCCGCCGTGGTACCGCCAGCCTTGGCGCGCGCATCGTTCTGCGCCAGCACGGCCATCAGGCGCTTCAGGTATTCGGTCTCGAGCGCCGGATCGTTCGGCCGGGTTTCCCACTTGCTCGAATCGTTGTTCGGGCCGGTCAGGGCCTCGCGCATGCCCTTCTGGCTGATGAAAACATAGGTGCCGCCATTGGGCGCGGCGTCGAGCCGCGTGCGGTACTTGTTGCGCTCGGCCGTGACGTAGGAATTGCCCATCGCCTTGGTGATCACGCCGCGAATCAGGCCCTGGTTGACCGACGGATGCGTTTCGTTCCAGTCGGTTTCCATCACGCCCTTGTCGCGCTGGTCGATCACGAGCAGGAAACCTTGCTCCTGCCAGAAACGGCGGATCTGCGGCCAGACCGCGGCGGGCGCCTGGTCGTCGATGACGAGCCAGCTCTCGGTGCCGTCGCGCTGCAGGTGCATGCCCGGCGTGACGGGCACCACGGCCGTATCGGACTGCGGCGCGATCTGCTGCGTCTGCTGCAGGCTCGACAGCGAGGTTTCGCCGTTGACCGGCGGCAGCGAACGCTGGTCAGCCGTCTCGTCCATCATGTTCGGCGGCACCGCGAGCGACGCCTCCTTGACCCGGGAATCGCTCTTGTAGTCGATTTTCGTGGGCGACGGCGAGCTGCACCCTGCCACGAACGCGCCGGTTGCCAGCACAACCGCAAACCGCTTGGTAAGACGAAGATCAGACATGTTCAGGGAATCCTTCCGGCTTAGAGGCCACGGGCACTTTTCCGTGGATCAACCGCGCATTTTACCGGGCTCGCGCCGTCAAGTGCAAAAAGCAGGCTGTCGTTTGTACCGGGGACGACCCGGATAAAGGGAAATCGCGCAGATAGCGCCGAGTTGAGCTGCAGCGCATAACGAAAAAACCCGCATCGGCTTTCACCGATGCGGGTTTTATTCTGGTCGGGGCGAGAGGATTTGAACCTCCGACCACCTGCACCCCATGCAGGTACGCTACCAGGCTGCGCTACGCCCCGAAAGAAAAAGAGTATATCAGACAGTTTGCCAGGATAGAACCACCATCGTGCACTTTTTCATCGGGGGCTTCCGCACCTCTCCTTCTCATGCCTTCGGCGCCCGTGATTCACGCCCCGACAAGCTCGCTCCGCGCCACAACACCAAGCCCCCCAGCAGCACCAGGCAAGCCAGCGCGCTCCACGCCGCGCCGTAATGAAAGCGGTCGACGAGCACGCCGAACAGCGGCGGCAGGATGCTGATCGCGAGCATGTTCAGCGTCATCGAGAAGCTGAGCGTCGAGGCCACCACGCTGCTCGGCGCCATCTCGGCGATCTGCAGCAGATAGAGCGGATACCAGCCGACACCGACCAGCCCGACGACACCGAAGATCACGGCCAGCACCAGCTTTGGCGTCTCGGCGGGCAACAGCGGCAGGCCGAGCGCGACGGCGATGCAGATCGCCATGCACATGCCCAGCGAACGCAGCCGGCGCCCCGGCCACCAGCGGTCGCTGAGCCAGGCGAGCCCGACACGCCCCAGGATCCCGAACCACTGCGACAGCGAGAACAGCAAGGCCGCGGCCACCAGCGGGTAATGGAAACGCGTCGCGACGAACGGGATCGCGTGCGTGGCGAAGGTGTACTGGAACGCGACCATCGCGGCACCCGCCGCCATCACCGGCCAGAGCACGGTGTGGCCGGCCACCAGCCGGATCGAGGTCAGCAGCCCCGGCGGCGCGGCCGACGGCAGGCCCGGCGCCTTGCGTTCGTCGCGATGCAGCAGCGCGAACAGCGCGCCGCCGGCCAGGCCGATCGCCCCCTGCACGACCAGCGCGAGGCGCCAGCCCTGGGTCGCTGCCAGCAGCGGCAGCGCCATGGCCGCCAGCGCGGTGCCGAGCGGCAAGCCGGCCTGCCTGACGCCGGTCGCCATGCCGCGCTCCCGCGGCGGGAACCAGCGGACGATGGCGCGCGTGCCGCCGGGCTGCACCGAAGCGTAGGTGGCGCCGATCATCGCGATGAACCCCAGCAGTACCGGAAAGGACGGCGCTATCCAGGCGCCGAGCATGGCGGCCAGGCCCATCATGCTCATCGTCGATGCAACCACGCGGCGTTCGCCGAAGCGGTCGATCAGCCAACCGAGCATCAGCATGGTCACGACCTGGCCGCCGTTCAAGGCGCTGATCGCCAGCGCGCCGGCCGCCTCCGACAGGTGAAACGCCGCCTGCAGCGAAGGCATCAGCGTATAGATGCCCTGCGCCGTGATCGACGCGGTGGTCTGTGCCAGGGCGGCGACGCCGAGCACGGTCCAGCGATAGCTGTCGGTCGACTCCCCGGGCAAGACGCGGGACATGGGCAGGCTGGGTTTCAAGGCGGATTTCCGTCGATCGCGGCGTGCGCCGCGGTGGCTGGGGCTCGGCGCCACGGAACCAGGCCATGGGCGACACGAGTCGAAGCCCATCTTCGCGCATGCCCGCCGCGCGCGACACATACAGAAAAACGGAAAATCGACCGGTATAGCGAGCCGCTCGAAGCGCGGCCGCGTTGCTACAATTTCCGCCCGCACCCGGCTTCCCGCCCGAGACATGACCCACAAATACCGCACCATCGCCGCGCACTACAGTCGGGCGATCGAGACCGGCCTGCTGCCTGTCGGAGAGCGCCTGCCCTCGCTGCGCGAGCTGGCCAACCTGCATCGCGTCTCGCTCGCGACCACGGTCGAGGCCTGCCGCCTGCTGGAGCGGCAGGGTTATGTCGAGGCGCGACCCAGGGCCGGCTACTTCGTTCGTCATCCCAAGCGATCCGCGGCGCCTCACGCCGACCAACCCGGCCGCACCCCGGAACCCGACGAGCCGCACATCGATGCGGCCGATTACGTGGGCGTCCACGAGCGCATTTCGGTGATGCTCGCGCGCGCCATGCAACGCGCGCCCGAGGTCGACCTGGCGCGGGCGGTCTGCGCGCCGGCGATGTATCCGGGCGCGGCCTTGAGGAATCATGCGCTGCGCATCCTGCGCGCCCGCCCGAGTCTCTACGATGCCAGCCCCGATCCCGGCGGCGTCTCCCGCTTGAAGGAGGCGATCGCGCGCGTCTCGATCACGCGCGGGCTGGACCTCGACCCCGGCGCCGTGCTCGTCACCCACGGCTGCAGCGAGGCCCTGTCGCTCGCCTTGCGCGCCGTCACCTCGCCGGGCGACGTGGTCGCGATCGAATCGCCCTGTTACTTCGGCATCCTGCAGATCCTCGAATCGCTGGGGCTGCGCGCGCTGGAACTGCCGACCGATCCGCAACGCGGCCTCTCGCCGGAAGCCCTCGAGATCGCCCTGCGCCGCCCAGGCGGCGTGCAGGCCGTGATCTGCACGCCGGCCCTGCATAATCCGCTCGGCAGCATCATGCCGGACGATGCCAAGGCGCGGCTGGTCGAATCCTGCGAGAGAAGCGGCGTCCCGCTCATCGAGGACGACAGCTACGGCGCGCTGCTGCCCAATCCCGCGCATGCGCGCCCGCTCAAGTCCTGGGATCGCACCGGCAACGTGATCCACTGCAGTTCGCTGAACAAGACCGTGTCGCCCGGCGCGCGCATCGGCTGGCTGACGGGTGGCAAATGGCAGAACCGGATCGAGATGCTGATGTACGCCGTGTCGCGCCACCGCGAGGAGATCCCGCAACTGGCCGTGGCCGACTTCCTGACGAGCGGCGCCTTCCATCGCCAGATGCGGCGCATGCAGACGCAGCTCACGCGACAACGCGCCCTGCTCGCCCAAGCGATCGCCGAGCATTTCCCCGCCGGCACCGAGCTCACTCGCCCGGCGGCGGGCCTGCTGCTATGGGTGACGCTGCCCGGGCAAACCGATACCGACCGGCTGTTCGAGCGCGCCCTGCACGAAGGCATCCGCATCAGCCCCGGCTCGATGTTCTCGAATACCGGCCGCTTCGGTCACTGCCTGCGGCTGAGCGCAGGCATGCCGTTCGATTCGCGCATCGAGGCGGCGGTCGAACGGCTCGGGCAACTGGTTCGGGAACTGCCATCCTGAGGCGGATGGCGCGGCAGGCCCGGGAAGGCCGGCAGAAGAAAGCGCCGCGGGTCAGAATCTGTTGAAAAAGCTCGTGACGAACGAAAACAGGCTTTCCACGCTATTGCTCAAGGCGGTTGCGCCCAGCGCCGCGGCCCCGACCACGAAACCGCCGATCAATCCATACTCGACCGCGGTCACACCCGTCTCGTCGGCCAGAAAACGCTTCCACACTGCCTTCATTTCATTCCCCACGTGCATCGTTGAAATCTTGTTTGATCGTTATTGCGGCGATGATACGCCTCGCACGTGACGTCGCAATGGCGATCTACCACGAAATTCGTGGCGATTTCCACCTTCACTTCCGCCCTATTTTTAACGCCAACTCATACGTTCGTTTGAATTCGCGCGTTTGAATTCGATCCGCGCGATCGCCGCCTTTCGCGCCGGAACGTCATCCGCCGCGCCGCAACACGCCAACCGTTTGTTTGGTACCGCTTCTCTAGGCCCCTCGTGCCAGACTTCCGGGCAGTCGGAATCGCACCGACACCGCGGCCGGACGGCTCGACGCCATCACGGACCGATCGACAGGGAGACGAACATCATGCGAACACCGGCATCGCGTGCCTGGCGCACGCGTTTCGCGCCTGCGCGTCGCGCCAGCTGCGGCCAGGGCCTGACGCGCGCGCTCGCCGCGCTCGCGCTCGCGGGCTCGTTGCTCGCCACCGGCTGCGCCGAACCTTCGGCGAACCCGGCCACGACCGCGGGCGGCAGCCTGCCGAAAATCGATCGCGACAAGGCCGAGCAACTGCGGCGCGAGCAGCAGATCGCGAGCAGCCTGCCCTCGCTCGGCTCGATTCCCATCACGCGATCGCGGCCGCTCAGCCTGCGCGATTCGGGCCAGGACGGCGCGATCACGATGCTGCGCGATGTCGATTTCCGCATCGTCGGCAAGCTCGGCTTCTACGTCCACCAGTTGTCGGCCACGCTGCGCCCGACCCGCCCCGGCGCCCCGATCGTCTTCGACGATCCCTCGAGCTTCGGCATCGACGTGCATCGCGGCATCGTCACGCTCGACGACAGCAAGCTCACCGCGGTCTTCAATACCTACCTGTTCGGCTATCGCGGCGCGCCGCTGCGCAAGCTGCAGGTCTCGGCAGGCGACGGCGTGATCCATCTGCAGGGCGAGATGCAGCGCGGCGGCTGGGTGCCGTTCTCGCTGACCGGCAAGCTCTCGGTGCGCGACGGCACCGCGCTGGTATTCCATCCCACCGAGGTCCGCGTGCAGGGGCTGGACGCGAACCCGGTGATGCGCGCGGCCAACGTGAAGATGGCGGACCTGCTGAAGATCGACACGCCGGTGGCGAAGCTGTCCGGCGACGACCTGGTGATGCAGGTCGACAAGCTGATGCCGCCGCCGCAATTGAAGCTGAAGGTGGTCGCGTTGCGCATCACGCCAGACGGGCTCGACCTCGCCTTCGACGACGGCACCGGCGCCGGCTTCGCGATGCCCGAGGGCGCGCCGCAGCAGGCCATGCTGATCCGCGGCGGCGACGTGAAGTTCATGCGTTCGATGCCGATGAACGCCGACATCCTGATCGGCCCGGCCCGGCCCGCGACGAAGGACGAGCCCTTCGTGTTCGATCTCTACCACTATCGCGACCAGGTCTCGACCGGTTACTTCAGCTTCGCGCCGAGCGGCGCGATGACCATCCACATCCCGTCCTATGTCGGCGCGAAACCGCCTCCGGACGCGATCGGCTCGGCCGGCGCACGCCTGAACGACAGTTTCGTCAAAACCCAGCAGGCGGCCTTGCGCGACGCGCGCCAGCGCTGGTTCTCCGAAGCCCTGCCCGGCGGCGGCGCCTCGCTGGCCGTGAACGCGGCCACCGGCGCGCCGGCCGACGAGCGGCACGTCTCGAGCCGGACCACGGCGATCCAGCTGCGCAACGTGGATTTCAGCATCGCCGGCCAGATCGGCTTCCACGTCGACCAGCTCGACGCGCAGATGGTGCCGCGCCGCCCCGGGGAACCGGTCGATCTCGACGATCCGAATCAGTACGAAATCCGCATCCTCGGCGGCTCGGTGCTCGAGACCTGGCCGGCCATGAATGCGCTGTTCAACGACTACCTGCTCGACTACACGCCGCGCGCGCTCAACGACCTGAAGCTCGCGCCCGACGGCGACAAGCTGCGCGTGACCGGCGGCATCCGGCTGTGGAATCATGTCCCGCCCGGCGTCTGGCTGCCGACCTCGATGACGGGCACGCTCTCGGTGCTCGACGGGCGCCATATCGCCTACACGCCCTCGCAGGTCTCGGTGCTCGGCGTGCCGCAGGCGACGCTGCTGCGCGCGCTCGGCATCGAGCTGGCCTCGCTGACGCCGCTGCGCCGGCGCGGCGCGCAGCTGCGCGGCGACGCACTGGTGCTCGACCAGTACACGGTGTTCCCGCCGCCCGTGCTGAAGGGCCAGCTCGCGCAGGTGCGCGTCGAGCCGGCCGGTCTGCGGCTCAGCTTTCATCGCGCGCCCGACGCGCCGCCGCTGCCGAAACCCGGCACCAACGCGAGCAGCTACATCTGGATGGAAGGCGGCGACATGAAGATGTTCAACGTGCTGGAGACCAACCTGCGCGCGCTGATCGAGAACACCGCGCAGCCAGGGGCGATGCGTTTCGATCTCTACGACTATCGCGAGCAGGTCTCGAAGGGCTCGGTGCGCATGGCGGCCGACGGCACCCTGCTGGTCGATCTCGGACGCGCGAATCCGCTGGCACCCTGAGCACGCCGCTGCCTATCGGCTTCGCGACGATGAAAAAGCCCGCCAGGCAACAAACCTGGCGGGCTTTTTCACAAGATCCTGCATGCACGGCGACGATGCCGCCTACTTGCGCTCCAGCACGTCGATCACGTCGAGCAAAGCGCGCCGCAGTTGGTCGACATCCACCGCTTGCCCGGCCGACGCGGCCTCGGCCTGCGCGGCCGGAAACATCTCTTCCTGCTCGGTCGGCATGCCGCGATCGGAACCATGCGAATCGAGCCGGTTGCGCGCGCCATTGATGGTGAAGCCCTGCTCGTACAGCAGTTCGCGAATTCGCCGGATCAACAGCACCTCGTGGTGCTGGTAATAACGCCGGTTGCCGCGACGCTTGACCGGACGCAGCTGCGTAAACTCCTGTTCCCAGTAGCGCAGCACATGAGGCTTCACGCCGCACAATTCGCTGACCTCACCGATCGTGAAGTAGCGCTTCGCGGGAATCGGGGGCAACACGACTTTCTCAACCGTCGATGTCATCGTCAGTCAACCGTCGGTAAGCGCGGGCAAACCGCGCGGCGGCACGAATGTGCCGGTCAGCGTGTGATCGGGGTGTCCGAGCCGTTCTCGACGAGCGCCTTCAGCTTCTGGCTCGCATGGAAGGTGACGACACGACGCGCGGCAATCGGAATCGCCTCGCCCGTCTTCGGGTTGCGGCCCGGCCGTTGCGGCTTGTCGCGCAACTGGAAGTTACCGAAGCCGGACAGCTTCACGCTCTCGCCATTCTCGAGCGCGTCGCGGATCACCTCGAAGAAGGCTTCGACCATGTCCTTGGCTTCCCGCTTGTTGAGCCCGACGCTGTCGAACAGCAGTTCCGCGAGCTCGGCCTTCGTCAGCGTCGGCGTCTCGCCGGACGGCGCCGCTGCCACGTCGCGGTTCAGGGCGCTGCGCTGCGCCGTCAGAAGGGCTTCGAATTCACTCGAGTTCATGTCATTCATATCTGCAAAACTTGCGCATTATCCCTGGTCAAAACCGGCCGGAACCTGCTGCATCCCGGCCGGCTTCCGCGTATCAGCCGCGCAGTCGCGCGCCGTGGACCCGCATGCTCTCGACGAGGGCCTGGATCGCGAGATCGACCGTCTCGTCCTGCAGCGTCCCGGCCGGATCCTGCAGGGTGACGCGGAATGCCAGGCTTTTCTCGTGCGCCGCCAATCCACCGGAAGTGTTTGATTTTGCACGAAATTCGTCAAAGAGTACAACCTTCTGGACGAACTTGCATGCCTCGCCCGACAACGCCCCCTTGATCGCGTCGAACAAGGCCTGCACCTCGACCTGCTGGTCGACCACCACGGCGATATCGCGACGCACCGGCGGGAACTTCGACACCTCGGTCGGCACCGGCAGCGCGCGCGCGATCAAGGCCTCGGCGTCGATCTCGAACATCACCGGCGCATGCGGCAGTTCGTATTGCTGCATCAGGCGCGGATGCAGCTCGCCGATCCAGCCCACCGCGCGACCATCGAGTTCGATGCGCGCGCTGCGGCCCGGGTGCAGCGCCGGATGCTCGGCCTTCACGAAACGCGCGACGGCCGGCGCGAGCAGCGCCTCGAGGTCGCCCTTCACGTCGAAGAAGTCGACCTGCCGGGTCGGCGCGCCCCATTGCTCGTCGAGCAGCGGACCATAGGCCAGCGCGCCGACCCGCTTGGGCTGCCGGTAGCCCTCCACGCTCAGCTCGCCCGCCGCCACCTCGGCATCGGCCAGGTAGACGCGGCCGGTCTCGAACACGCGCACGCGATCGGCGCGACGGTTCAGGTTGTGGCGCAGCACGCTGACCAGGCTGCCGAACAGCGTGGTGCGCATCACCGAAAGCTGGCTGGCGATCGGATTGAGCAGGCGCACCGGATTGGTGTTGCCGGCGAAATCGCGTTCCCAGTCCGCATCGACGAAGCTGAAGTTGACCGTTTCCGCGTAGTCGCGCGCGGCCAGCGCATGACGGATCGTGTGGATCGAGCGCTGCGTCTCGTTGGTCGCGCGCATCTCGCTGGTCGCCACCGGCGGGCGTGCCGGGATCCGCTCGAAGCCGTAGATCCGCGCGACTTCCTCGATCAGGTCTTCCTCGATCTCGATGTCGAAGCGATGCGGCGGCGGCGTCACCGCGAAGCTGTCACCGTCCTGCGTGAAGCTCAGGCCCAGGCGCGTGAAGATGCTGGCGATCTCCTCGGCCGCCACCGCCACGCCGATGATGCGATTGGCGCGCGACACGCGCATCGTCACCGGCGCGCGCGACGGCAGGTTCACCGCCTGGTCGTCGACCGGGCCGGCCTGGCCGCCGCAGATATCGAGGATCAGCTGGGTGATCCGCTCGATGTGCTCGACGGTGGTCGAATAGTCGACGCCGCGCTCGAAGCGATGCGCGGCATCGGTCGAGAAGTTGTACTTGCGCGCCCGGCCGCGGATGCTGTCGGGCCACCAGAAGGCGGCCTCGAGATAGATATTCGTGGTGTCAAGCGTGACGGCCGTGCTGTCGCCGCCCATGATGCCGGCCAGGCTCTCGACCTGGCTCTGATCGGCGATCACGCCCACCTGCTCGTCGAGCTCGACCGTGTTGCCGTTCAGCAGCTTGAGCGTCTCGCCGCGCTTGCCCCAGCGCACGTCGATGCCGCCGTGGATCTTGTCGAGGTCGAACACGTGCGAGGGCCGGCCCAGTTCGAACATCACGTAGTTCGAGATGTCGACCAGGGCCGAGACGCTGCGCTGACCCGCGCGCTCGAGGCGCTCGACCATCCACAGCGGCGTCTTCGCGCGTGCGTTCACGCCGCGGATCACGCGGCCCGAGAAGCGGCCGCACAGATCCGGCGCGGAGATGCGCACCGGCAGCGTCTCATCCAGCTCGACCTTGGCCGGCGGGAAGGCGACGAGCTTGAGCGGCGCGCCGGTGATCGCGGCGGTTTCGCGCGCGATGCCGTACACCGACAGGCAGTCCGCCTTGTTCGGCGTCAGCTTGATCTCGAAGATCGTGTCGTTCAGGTTCAGCGTGTCGCGGATGTCCTGGCCGATCGGCGTGTCCTCGGGCAGCACCAGCAGGCCGCTGTGATCCTCGGACAGCTTCAGCTCGCGAGCCGAGCAGAGCATGCCCTGGCTTTCGACACCGCGCAGCTTCGAGAGCTTGATCAGGAACGGCTTGCCGCCCTCTTCGGCGGGCGGCAGCTCCGCGCCGACCAGCGCGACCGGCACCTTGATGCCGGGTGCCACGTTCGGGGCGCCGCAGACGATGTTCAGCGTCGCGCCGGTGCCGGCATCGACCTGGCAGACGTTCAGCTTGTCCGCGTCCGGGTGCTTGACCACCTCGAGCACGCGGCCGACGACGATCCGCGAGGTCGGCGGCGCGGCGGCGCGCAGCGACTCGACCTCCAGGCCGGCCATCGTCAGCGCATGCGACAGCTCGTCGGTCGTCAGTTGCGGATCGACAAAGGTTCTCAACCAGGATTCAGGGAATTGCATGGGTGTCTACGTTCGAAACAGGTTAGATCGATACAGCGCGGCGCGGCTCGCGTCGACCGACGCGCGCCACGCGCCGGGCTCACGCGAACTGGCGAAGGAAGCGCAGATCGTTCTCGAAGAACAGGCGCAGGTCCTGCACGCCGTAGCGCAGCATCGTGAGACGCTCGAGGCCGCTGCCGAACGCGAAGCCGATATAGCGCTCCGGGTCCAGACCCATGTTGCGGATCACCGTCGGGTGCACCTGGCCGGAGCCCGAGATCTCGAGCCACCTGCCCGCGTTCTTGCCGTGTTCGAACATCATGTCGATCTCGGCCGAGGGCTCGGTGAACGGGAAATACGAGGGGCGGAAACGCACCAGGATGTCGTCGCGCTCGAAGAACTTCTTCAGGAAGTCGGTATAGACGCCCTTGAGGTCGGCGAAGCTGACGTTCTCCTCGATCCACAGGCCTTCGACCTGGTTGAACATCGGCGAATGGGTCGCATCGCTGTCGACGCGATAGGTGCGGCCCGGGGCGATCACCTTGATGGGCGGCTTGTTCATGCGCGCATAGCGCACCTGCATCGGGCTGGTGTGGGTGCGCAGCAGCAGCTGGCGCCCCTGCGCATCCTTGCCGTCGACGTAGAAGGTGTCCTGCATCGAACGCGCAGGATGATTCTCGGGGCTGTTCAGTGCGGTGAAGTTGTACCAGTCGGTTTCGATCTCGGGACCATCGGCGACATCGAAGCCGATCGAGCGGAAAATCTGCTCGACGCGTTCCCAGGTGCGCATCACCGGGTGCAGGCTGCCCGCACCGGCGCCGCGGCCCGGCAGCGTGACGTCGATCGCCTCGGAGGCGAGGCGCTGGTTGAGCAGCGCGTCGGCAAGCGCCTGGCGTCGCGCGGTGAGCGCGCCTTCCACTTGCTGCTTGGCGACATTGATGCGCGCGCCCTCGGTCTTGCGCGCTTCGGGATCGAGCTTGCCGAGCCCTTTCAACAGCTCGGTCAGCGCGCCCGACTTGCCGAGAAAGCGTGCCTTCTCGTTTTCGAGCGTGGTGATATCGGCAGCCTGTTCGAAGGCCTGCTTCGCGTCAGCGACAATCTGGTCCAGATCCATTGATCCCATCATTTCCAACGTCAATCGTTCTCGGCGAGCGAATCGCTCGATCCAACAAAAACGGGGCTCGGATGAGCCCCGTTTTCGCTGCAGCGGCCGTGACTACCGGATCCTCGCTGCAACTGACCACGCAGTGCTAATTTCGCAATTAGGCTGCAACGGCGGCTTTCACCTGCTTGACGATCGCGGCAAAAGCAGCCTTGTCGAACACCGCCATATCGGCCAGCACCTTACGGTCGAGTTCGATCGAAGCCTTCTTCAGGCCGTTGATGAACACGCTGTAGGTCATGTCGTGCTGACGAACTGCCGCATTGATACGCGTGATCCACAGTGCGCGGAACACACGCTTCTTGTTGCGACGGTCGCGATAAGCGTACTGACCGGCACGCATCACCGCCTGCTTGGCGATGCGGTAGACGTTATTGCGGCGACCGCGATAACCCTTGGCCAGGTTGATGATCTTCTTGTGACGGGCCCGCGCGGTTACCCCACGTTTGACTCGAGGCATGTTTCTCTCCTTGGAGTATCAGTTAGGGGTTACGCGAACGGGAGCATCGCGCGGACGGAGTTCAGATCGGAATCATGAACTGCCGTTGCGCCGCGCAGGTGACGCTTGTTCTTCGTGGTTTTCTTGGTCAGGATGTGACGCTTGAAGGCTTGACCGCGCTTGACGGTACCGCCCGGACGCACCACGAAGCGCTTCGCAGCGCTCTTCTTGGTCTTCATCTTAGGCATAACAACTCCAGTTTATTAGATGGAGGTGGGTGTGCGGCTGGCTTGCGCCCTGGCTCCGCCCTTTGAAACCCAGTCCACTTGTGTACGACGCGCACACTGCTCGCGCGTCGTCATGTTGGCGAGCCGCCCTGCCGGGCCACCCGCCGAACTTCGTGCTGGCCGCCGTGCCGGGCACGGCGGCCTCGCGATCACTTCTTCTTCTTCGGAGCGAGCACCATGATCATCTGGCGCCCTTCCATCTTCGGCATCTGCTCGACCTGGCCGAACTCGTCGAGATCGGTACGCAGGCGTTCCAGCATGCGCATGCCGATTTCCTGGTGAGCCATTTCGCGGCCGCGGAAACGCAACGTGATCTTCGTCTTGTCGCCTTCCTCGAGGAAACGCGTCAGGTTGCGAAGCTTGACGTTGTAGTCACCGTCGTCGGTACCCGGGCGGAACTTCACTTCCTTGACCTGGATGACCTTCTGTTTCAGCTTCGCCTCGTGCTGCTTCTTCGATTCCTGGTACTTGAACTTGCCGTAATCCATCAGACGGCAAACGGGGGGGACGGCCTGCGGCGCGATCTCCACCAGATCAACATCCAGCTCTTCCGACTTGCGAAAGGCATCGGCGAGTTTCACGATGCCGATGGGCTCCCCATCGACTCCGACCAGACGCACTTCCGGCGCATTGATTTCACCGTTGATGCGATGCGACGACTTATCAGTAGCGATGTTACGTTTCCTCTAAAAATTAAAAAAACGAGCCGCGCTGCCAGGGCGGTTACTTGAACGCCCGCAGATCCTGCTGCAGACGCTCAACGAAGGCTTCGACCGGCATTACGCCAAGATCGACGCCGCCACGGGCACGCACGGCTACCGTTTGTGCTTCACGCTCCTTGTCGCCTGCCACCAGCAGGTACGGCACTTTTTCGAGCGTGTGCTCGCGTATTTTATAGCTAATCTTCTCGTTGCGCAAATCGGCCTCAACCCTAAGCCCTTGTTTTTGCAACGATTGGCTCAGCGACCGTACATATTCGGCTTGATTTTCCGCAATATTCATCACCACGACCTGCACCGGAGCCAGCCAGGACGGCATCGCGCCGGCATGGTGCTCGATCAGGATCCCGAGGAAACGCTCCATCGAGCCGACGATCGCCCGGTGCAGCATGACAGGCCGGCGGCGGCTGTTGTCCTCGGCGACATACTCGGCGCCGAGCCGCTCCGGCAGGACCATGTCCAGCTGCAGCGTGCCGCATTGCCAGGAGCGACCGAGCGCGTCCTTGATGTGGTACTCGATCTTCGGGCCGTAGAAAGCGCCCTCGCCCGGCAGTTCTTCCCATTCCAGGCCGCAGGCGGTCAGCGCATCGCGCAGGCCCTGCTCGGCACGGTCCCAGGTCTCGTCCGTGCCGGCGCGCTGGTCAGGGCGCAGCGACAGCTTGATCGAGATCTGATCGAACCCGAAATCCTTGTAGACGCTCATCGCGAGTTCGTTGAACGCGATCGACTCGGAGATGAACTGCTCCTCGGTACAGAAGATGTGCGCATCGTCCTGCACGAAGCCGCGCACGCGCATCAGGCCATGCAGCGCGCCCGAGGCTTCGTTGCGGTGGCACGAGCCGAACTCGGCATAGCGCAGCGGCAGGTCGCGGTACGAGCGCAGGCCGTGGTTGAACACCTGGACGTGGCCCGGACAGTTCATCGGCTTGATCGCGTAGTCGCGCTTCTCCGATTCGGTCGTGAACATGTTCTCGCGATAGTTCTGCCAGTGGCCCGAGGCCTCCCACAGCGAGCGATCCATGATCATCGGCGTCTTGATCTCGAGATAACCGGCCTCGTTCACGCGACGGCGCATGTACTGCTCGACCTGCTGCCAGAGCGTCCAGCCCTTCGGGTGCCAGAACACCATGCCCGGCGACTCCTCCTGCATGTGGAACAGGTCGAGCTGCTTGGCGAGCTTGCGGTGGTCGCGCTTTTCCGCTTCCTCGAGCATGTGCAGGTAGGCTTCCTGGTCTTCCTTCTTCGCCCAGGCCGTGCCGTAGATGCGCTGCAGCTGCTCGTTCTTCGAGTCGCCGCGCCAGTAGGCGCCCGCCACCTTCATCAGCTTGAACACCTTGAGCTTGCCGGTAGACGGCACGTGCGGGCCGCGGCAGAGGTCGGTGAAGCCGCCATGCGAATAGAGCTTGATCTCGTCGCTAGACGGGATCGACTCGATGATCTCGGCCTTGTACTTCTCGCCGATGCCGCGGAAATACTCGGCCGCCTCCTCGCGCGACACCACGCGGCGCGAGACCGGCTCGTCCTTCTTGGCGAGTTCCTGCATGCGCTTCTCGATCTTCTCGAGATCCTCGGGCGTAAACGGCCGGCTGTAGGAGAAGTCGTAGTAGAAGCCGTTGTCGATCACCGGCCCGATCGTGACCTGCGCCTCAGGGAACAGCTCCTTGACGGCATAGGCCAGCAGGTGGGCGGTCGAGTGACGGATGATCTCGAGGCCGTCGGCGTCCTTGTCGGTCACGATCGCCAGCGACGCGTCGCGATCGATCAGCGCCGAGGTGTCGACCAGTTCGCCGTCGAGCTTGCCGCCGAGCGCGGCCTTCGCGAGGCCGGGGCCGATCGATGCGGCCACTTCGGCGACTGTCACCGGATGCTCGTATTGTCGAACTGAGCCGTCGGGCAGGCGTATCGAAACCATGGCTATCTCCGTGTGATGCCGGTAGGGTGCGGCAGCAATGAGTTAAAAATCGACCAAAAAAAATGCGGCCCCGCTTTCGAGGGGCCGCATTCCGGTGCATCCAAACCACAGGCGAAAACGTTCCTCGACTAGCGCCGCTCCGAAATGCCTTCGGTCAACGTTCGCGGTGTCATAACCGTATTCGCCTTGTGCGTAGAGAAGTGTCTACCGCCACCCCAGCGCATGAAACTTCACTGGAGCCGATTGTCGTTGGTAGGCTCGATTGGATTCGAACCAACGACCCCCACCATGTCAAGGTGGTGCTCTAACCAACTGAGCTACGAGCCTGGAGAAACGAGATTATATGGACCTTTTTCCGGGCAGGCAAGCTTTTTGTGCAAAGCGGCAGACCAGCCGCCCCGCCTTCACGCCGCCCTCAGGTCTTGCGCGAGGCCCGCACCACGCCCGGCACCTCGCCGAGCAGCGTGCAGGCGCGCTGCACCTGCGCCGAATTCGAGACCTCGACGGTAAACTGCATGACCGCCGCATTGCGCCGGCTCTGCGTCTTCACGCCGATCACGTTCATCTTCTCGCGCGCGAACACTTCCGAAATGTCGCGCAGCAACCCCTGCCGATCACTCGCGTCGATCATCAGATCGACCGGGTAGACCGAGGCGCCGCGCCCACCCAGCACGTCGGCCGACCAGGTGGTCTGCAACACGCGTTCGGGCGCGCGCTCGGACATGCGGCGAAACGTCGCACAATCGCTGCGATGGATCGACATGCCCTTGCCGCGCGTGACGAAGCCACTGATCGGATCGGGCGGCGCCGGCCGGCAGCAGCGCGCGAGCTGGGTCAGCAGCGCGTCGACGCCGACCACCAGCACGCCCGTCGAGGCACCGTGCGCCACGCTGGCGCCGCTGCTGCGCTTCTCGAACCGCTCGGGCACCTCGATCTCGGGCTCGGGCGGCGGCGCATCGGACAGCGCCTGCTCGATATTGCGCAAGCTGAACTCTTCCTTGCCGACCGCCGCGAACAGTTCCTCGGGCGCCTTGAACCCGAGCCGCGCGGCCAGGCTGTCGAGGCTCACCGAGGTCTTGCCCTCGCGCTGCAAGGTCTTTTCCACCTGCGCGCGGCCGCGCGTGATGATTTCCTGCTGGTCGATCAGGTTGAACCAGGCACGCACCTTCTGCCGCGCCCGGCCGCTCTGCAGATAGCCGAGCTGCGGGTTCAACCAGTCGCGCGAGGGTCCACCCTCCTTGACCGCGACGATCTCCACCGTCTGCCCGTTCGCCAGCGGCGTGTTGAGCGGCACCATCGCGCCGTCGACTCGCGCGCCGCGGCAGCGGTGCCCCAGCTCGCTGTGCAGGTGATAGGCGAAATCGACGGCCGTCGCGCCGTGCGGCAGCGCGATCACGCGCGCCTGCGGCGTCAGCACGTAGATGTGGTCGTCGTCGAGCGAGGTCTCGCGCAATTGCGCCCAGGCCTCGTTGCCGGCGCTCTCGGAAGAGCCGTCGGCGATCTCGTCCTTCCAGGCCAGCAACTGCCGCAGCCAGGCGATCTTCTCGTCGTACTTGTCGCTGGCCGAGAACTGGCCGCCGTAACCGCGCGTGCCGGCCTCCTTGTAGCGCCAGTGCGCGGCCACGCCGTACTCGGCGAAGCGGTGCATCTCCTGGGTGCGGATCTGCACCTCGAAGGCACGACCGTCGTCGCCGATCACCACCGTATGCAGCGACTTGTAGCCGTTCGGCTTGGGGCGCGAGATGTAGTCGTCGAACTCGCGCGGCACCGGCTGCCACAGATGATGGACGATGCCCAGCACCGCGTAGCAATCCTTGATGTCGGGGACGATCACGCGAAACGCGCGCACGTCGTAGAGCTCGGAGAAATCGAGCTCCTTGCCGCGCATCTTGCGCCAGATGCTGTAGATGTGCTTCGGTCGGCCGCTGACTTCGGCCGGGATCTGCGCGGCGGCCAGCTCCTGCTCGAGTCGCGCGATGGCCTGCGTGACATAGGCTTCGCGCTCGACGCGCTTCTCGTCGAGCAGCTTGGCGATGCGCTTGTAGGTGACCGGATCCTCGAAGCGGAAGGCGAGATCCTCGAGCTCCCACTTCAGTTGCCAGATGCCGAGCCGGTTGGCCAGCGGCGCGTAGATCTCGAGCGTCTCGCGCGCCACGTCGGGCGGCGGCTCGATCTTGGCGGCCGCGTAATAGCGCAGCGACTGCAGGCGCGAGGCGAGCCGGATGACCACCACCCGGATGTCCTGGGCGAAGGCCAGCAGCATCTTGCGCAGCGCCTCGATCTGCGCGCGGCGCTCGGCCTGCGCGTCGCGGTTGCCCTCGGGCACCTGCTTGGCGGCCATCAGGCTGACCGTGCCGAGTCGCAGCAGCTTGCGCACGTCGGCCACCAGCCGGGCGACCTCTTCGCCGAAACGCTGCGCGATCTCGGTTTCGGGATCGCTCAGGTGCGGCGTCAGCGCGAACAGCGCGGCGGCGCGCACCGCCTGCGGATCGACGTTGAGCGTGCGCATCAACGCAACCGTGCCGGCCGCGTGATCGACGAGCCGCTCGCCCGAGGACAGGCAGGCCTCGCCCGCGTGCTCGCGCACGAAGGCGAGCACGTCCTCGAACTCGGGCGACACGGTGGCCGCGGAAACGGAATCGAGATTCATCGACGGACCGGCTGGGAAATCACGAAACGCTCAGCTCTTCTGCGCGGCGACCACCACCACCTCAACCAGGCAGGCCGGGTTCGCGAGCTTGGCCTCGACGGTCGCGCGCGGCGGCGTGGCGCCCTGCACCACCCAGCCTTCCCAGACTTCGTTCATGGCCGGGAAATTGGCCATGTCGGTGATGTAGATCTGCACCGACAGCAGGTTGGCCTTGTCGCTGTTCACTTCGGCCAGCAGGCGGTCGATATGGCCCAGCACTTCCCGCGTCTGGCCCTTGATGTCCTGGTTCGTGTCCTCGGCGATCTGGCCGGCGAGGTAGACGGTGCCGTTGTAGACCGCGGTTTCGGAAAGACGGGGACCGACGTGGTGACGGATGACTGCCATGGAAATTCCCGGAAAGTGGTGAAGGAAGGCGGCCGGCGCCTCGGGCGGCATTCGCCCGGGGCGCTGCGGCCGAACTGCATATTATGACGCGTCCTGGTCGAAAAAACGGCAGGCGATCGTAATCTGTGCCGGATCGAGGAAGGCCGGCGCGTGGCCGACGCCGGGAATCTCGACGCTCGACACGGCCTGGCCGCGCGCCTTCATGTCCTCGACGGTCCGTGCCGAGAGCAGGTCCGATTCGGCGCCGCGCACCACCAGCACCGGCCCGGCGAAGGCCTCGAACGAGCGCCACAGCACCGCCTCGCCGGCCGCCGCCTGCTCGGGCGTGGTGGCGCGGAACGGCTCGGCGATGCGCGGATCGTAGCGCACGCGCCAGCCGCCCTGCTCGGCATCCGGGCGCAGCAGCGGCGCATTGATCTCGCGCCATTGCTCGTCCGACAGCGGCCCGAACGAGGCCGCCAGCGAAGCCAGATGGTCGATGCCGGCCTGCTCCGATTCGAAATGGACGTCCTTGCCCAGGTACTCGCCGATCCGCGTCAGCGAGTCGGGCTCGATGCGCGGGCCGACGTCGTTGATCAGCATGCGCGCGATCGGCGTGCCGGGCAGCCCGCCGAGCAGCATGCCGATCAGGCCGCCCATCGAGGTACCGAACCAGTCCACCCGCTCGACATCGAGCCGCGCGATCAGGGTGACCATGTCGGCCACGTATTGCGGCAGGCCATAGAGGCGCGGATCGGCCAGCCAGCCCGAGCGCCCGCGGCCCGCCACGTCGGGGCAGACCACGCGATAGCGATCCGCAAGCGCCAGCGCGAGCCGGTCGAAATCGCGGCCGGAACGCGTCAGTCCATGCACGCAGACCAGCACGCGCGGATTGTCGGGATCACCCCATTCGGTATAGGCGAGCCGGTGCAGGCCCGCCGGGCTCGCGCATTGCAGGTGGCGCTCGCGCGGCGTGGCGGAAGGCGGAAGGGAATCGGGCATCGACGCGTCCTCGCGTTGGGCCGGCCGGGCCGGCGGACCGGCGGGCCCGGAACGGCCCGCGCGCAGACCGGGTCGATTCTAAACCGCTTCGATCGCGGCTTGCGCCCGGAACCGGGCGCGGCCTCGGTGGCGGCGGCGGGCACATACGGCACGCAACACACAAGGCCAACCCAAACAAAACGCCCCGCGTCGAACCGATCGCGGGGCGTTGCTCACCGGCATGCGTCGCCGGGCGGCGACACCGGAGCGACCTCGATTTCGCTCAGGACACCGCGCTGACGTCCAGCGGCGCGCCCGTCTTGGCCTTGATCTCGTCGACGCTCACGCCCTCGGCCAGCTCGACCAGCTTGAGGCCGGCCTCGGTCACCTCGATCACGCCGAGATCGGTGATGATGATGTCCACCACGCCCACGCCCGTGAGCGGCAGGTTGCATTCCTCGAGGATCTTGTGCTGGTCGCCCTTCGCGACGTGCTCCATCAGCACCACCACGCGCTTGACGCCGGCCACCAGGTCCATCGCGCCGCCCATGCCCTTGATCATCTTGCCGGGGATCATCCAGTTCGCCAGGTCGCCGTTCTTGCTGACCTGCATCGCGCCGAGGATCGCCAGGTTGATGTGGCCGCCGCGGATCATCGCGAACGAATCGGCCGAGGAGAAGATCGAGGAGCCCGGCAGGGTCGTCACGGTCTGCTTGCCGGCATTGATCAGGTCCGCGTCGATTTCCTCCTCGGTCGGCGAGGGGCCGATGCCGAGCAGGCCGTTCTCCGATTGCAGCCAGACCTCGACGCCGGCCGGTACATGGTTGGCCACCAGGGTCGGCAGGCCGATGCCGAGGTTCACGTAGAAGCCGTCGCGCAGTTCCTTCGCCGCGCGCGCGGCCATCTGGTCACGATTCCAAGCCATGTCAGTCTCCTTTTGCGCGCACCACGCGTTGTTCGATGCGTTTTTCCGGCGTCGCGTTCAGCACCAGGCGCTGCACGAAGATCCCCGGCGTATGGATGTGGTCCGGATCGAGCTCGCCGTTCTCGACGATCTCCTCGACTTCCGCCACCGTGATGCGTCCCGCCATCGCGCACATCGGGTTGAAGTTGCGCGCGGTGCGGCGATAGATCAGGTTGCCCGACTTGTCGGCCTTCCAGGCCTTGACCAGGGCGACGTCGGCCGTCAGCGAGGGTTCCAGCACGTAGTGCTTGTCGCCGAACTGACGCGTTTCCTTGCCCTCGGCGATCACGGTGCCGAAGCCGGTATTGGTGAAGAACGCCGGGATCCCGGCGCCGCCGGCGCGCAGCTTCTCGGCCAGGGTGCCCTGCGGCGTGAATTCCAGCTCGAGCTCGCCGGCCAGGTACTGGCGCTCGAACTCCTTGTTCTCGCCCACGTAGGACGAGATCATCTTGCGGATCTGCCGCGTCTCGAGCAGCAGGCCGAGGCCGAAGCCGTCGACGCCGGCGTTGTTGCTGATGCAGGTGATGCCGTTCACGCCACTGTCACGCAGCGCGGCGATCAGCGCCTCAGGGATGCCGCACAGGCCGAAGCCGCCGACCGCGAAGGTCTGGCCGTCCGCGACGATGCCCTCGAGCGCGGCAGCCGCGCCTGGGTAGATCTTGTTCATGTTTCTGTCCCTTCCTCTATGGAAACCAGCTGAACCGGTTCGCGATGCGCGACGAACCCGCCGCATCATTCTAGACAGGCCTCGATGACCCTGCCTTGAAGGCCGGCCACCGGGGACGTCACTGCTGGAAAGGGTACGATGGCCGGCCGATGCGGCACAATACGCAAAAATACATAAGCGTTCGCCGCAGGCGCGGAGAACGCGCCCGACCACTTCCGCCCGATGCCCGAACTCGACTACCAGACCGCCTTCCATCTCGCCCCGATCGGGCTCGTGCTGTCGCGCGACCGCGTGATCGAGGACTGCAACGACGCGCTGGCCACCATGTTCCGCTGTCAGCGCGCCGACCTGATCGGCCAGTCGTATCGCGTGCTCTACCCCTCGCCGGACGAATTCCAGCGCATCGGCGAGCGGATCACCAAGGTGATGGGCGCGACCGGCAGCTATGCCGACGAGCGCATCATGAAGCGCGCCGACGGCGACCTGTTCTGGTGCCACGTGACCGGGCGCGCGCTCGAGCGCGCCGCGCCGCTGGCCGACGGCATCTGGACCTTCGAGGATCTGAGCGCGACGCGCCGGGTGGCCGTCGAGCTCACGCCGCGCGAACGCGAGATCGCCGCGCAACTGGCCACCGGCAAGACCAGCAAGCAGATCGGCCGGGTGCTGGAGATCAGCTCGCGCACGGTCGACATCTACCGGGCGCGGCTGATGCGCAAATACGGAACGGGAAACACCGCCGAGCTGATGCAGCGCCTGCTCGGCCAGTGAGGCCGCGGCCGGCGTGCCGCATCGGGCACGCCGTCACGGCGCGACGGAAGGAACGCCGGCTTACGCGACGCGCTGGCGCAGCGCCGATTCGATGGTCTCGCGCAGCAGCTCCGGCAGCGGCGTGGACTTGCCCAGCGCGTAGTCGACCCACACGCAGCGCGCGTTGCCGCGCGCATAGAGCTGGCTGGGATCGTCGGCGCGGCTCAGCTCGAAGCCGGTGTCGAAGCTGCTGCGGCCGGGCTTGGCGGCCGTCATCCGCGCGATCACGTCGCCCGGGTAGTGCAGCTGCTTGAGGAACTCCATGGAGGCGGTGACGATCACCGGCCCCTGCCCCTCGCCATTGCCGCCCGCGATGCCCAACTGCTCGAACCAGGAGATCCGGGCCTGCTCCATGTAGCGGAAATAGACCGTGTTGTTGACATGGCCGAACGCGTCCATGTCACCCCAGCGGATCGGCATCGACATTTCGAAAACGGGTACGTACTCGCTCATCTCACTGCTTCCCACGACAGACAAACAACCGCTTCATGCGAGCCCGAATCCGTCGTCGGCCGAGATGATCGAGCCGTTGACGAACTGCGACTCGTCGGCCGCCAGCAGCAAAAGCAGGCCGTCGAGATCCTGCGGTTTGCCGACCCGGCGCCGCGGCAGCATCGACTGCAGCTTCTGGCCCTGCTCGGTATCCCACAGGTAATGATTGATTTCGGTATCGATGTAGCCCGGGCAGATGGCGTTCACGTTGATGCCGTGGCGCCCCCATTCGTTGGCCATGGCGCGCGTCATGTGCACCACCGCGGCCTTGCTCATCGAGTACAGGCCGATCTGCGGCAGCACGCGCAGGCCCGCCACCGAGGCGATGTTGATGATCCGGTACGGCGGCTTGCCGTGGCCATTGCCGCGCATCATCATGCGCTTGGCCACTTCCTGGGCCACGAAGAACGCGCCGCGCGTGTTGGTATCGAACACGTAGCCGAAATCCTCGGGCGTCACATCGACCAGCTTCTGCATGGTCGAGACGCCGGAATTGTTGACCAGGATGTCGATCGTGCCGGCTTCCGTCTCGGCATGCGCGACCGCCGCGCGAATGCTCTGATGATCGGTCACGTCGAGCGAGACCACATGCGCCGCGCCGCCCGCCGCCTCGATCTGGGCGCGTAATTCCTTCAAGCGCTCGACCCGGCGGCTGGCGAGCACGATCTTCGCCCCCGCTTCCGACAACACCTGCGCGAAACGCTGGCCCAGGCCGCTGGACGCGCCCGTCACCATCGCCACCTTGCCTTCCAGATTGATCGAACGACCCATCACTGCTCCTTGCTGGATGGCCCGGCACGCAGCTTGCTGCCGGGCGTGAACCTTATCATATAAATAGAACGATCGTGCTAATCTGGCCGCATTCTGTTGCGGCAACCGTTTTATTTGGCCGACAATACGCTCCCAATTAAAAAGCATTCTAACGGTTAGAGGAACGCCAATGACCCCCGCAAGCCTCATCGAGCAATACGGTCCACGAGAATCGATGGAATACGACGTCGTGATCGTCGGCGGCGGCCCGGCCGGGCTGTCGGCGGCGATCCGCCTGAAGCAGCTGGCGGCCGGCAAAGGCGGCGAGATCAACGTCTGCGTGCTCGAGAAGGGCTCGGAAATCGGCGCCCACATCCTGTCGGGCGCCGTGATGGACCCGCGCGCGATCGGCGAACTGTTCCCCGACTGGAAGGAAAAAGGCGCGCCGCTCAGCGTGGAGGTGAGCGAGGACCGCTTCCTGTTCCTCTCGGAGACCGGCGCCAAGTCGGTGCCGAACTGGGCCCTGCCCGACAATTTCAAGAACCACGGCAACTACGTGATCAGCCTGGGCAACGTCACGCGCTGGCTCGGCCAGCAGGCCGAGGCGCTGGGCGTCGAGATCTTCCCGGGCTTCCCCGCCGCGGAAATCCTCTATCACGAGGACGGCTCGGTGAAGGGCGTGGCGACCGGCAACCTCGGCGTCGGCAAGGACGGCGAGCCGACCGAGAACTTCCAGCTCGGCATGGAACTGCACGCCAAGTACACGCTGTTCGCCGAAGGCTGCCGCGGCCACCTGGGCCGCCAGCTGATCGACCGATTCCGGCTCGACGCGAACAGCGACCCGCAAGCCTACGGGATCGGCATCAAGGAGCTCTGGGAGATCGACCCGGCCAAGCACAAGCCGGGCCTGGTGATCCACACCGCCGGCTGGCCGCTCGCCTCGGACACCTACGGCGGCTCCTTCCTGTATCACATGGACAACAACCAGGTGGTGGTCGGTTTCGTGGTCGGGCTCGGCTACAGCAACCCCTACCTGTCGCCGTTCGAGGAATTCCAGCGCTACAAGACGCACCCGGAAATCCGCAAGTTCCTGGAAGGCGGCAAGCGCGTGTCCTACGGCGCGCGCGCGATCACCGCGGGCGGGCTGGTGTCGCTGCCCAAGACGGTGTTCCCGGGCGGCGCGCTGATCGGCGACGACGCGGGCTTCCTGAACGCCTCGCGCATCAAGGGCAGCCATGCGGCGATCAAGACCGGCATGCTGGCCGCCGACGCGGCCTTCGAGGCGGTCCAGGCCGGCCGCGAGCGCGACGAGCTGGTGGCCTACCCGGAAGCCTTCAAGCAATCCTGGCTGCACACCGAGCTCTACAAGGCGCGCAACTTCAAGCAGTGGATGGCCAAGGGTCTCTACCTGGGCACGCTGATGGTCGGCCTCGAACAGAAGGTGCTGGGCGGCAACGTGCCCTGGACCCTGCATCACCAGCATGCCGACCACGAGATGCTGAAACCGGCCTCGCAGTGCACGCCGATCAGCTATCCGAAGCCCGACGGCAAGCTGACCTTCGACCGGCTCTCCTCGGTGTTCATCTCGAACACCAACCACGAGGAGAACCAGCCGGCCCACCTGACGCTGAAGGACGCCAGCGTGCCGGTCAACGTGAACCTGCACACCTATGCCGGGCCCGAGGCGCGCTTCTGCCCGGCCGCCGTCTACGAGTTCACCAAGAACGACGACGGCAGCGACCGCCTGGTGATCAACGCGCAGAACTGCGTGCACTGCAAGACCTGCGACATCAAGGATCCGACGCAGAACATCGTGTGGGTCACGCCGGAAGGCGGCGGCGGCCCGAACTACCCGAACATGTAAGCGGATCGGCCGGCCTCGGCGCCGGCCGCAAGTGAAAAGGGCATCGCGAAGCGAATCGCGATGCCCTTTTTTCATTGCCGCCGGTGCCGGGCGCCCTGCCCGGCGCGGGCCCTGGTGTATTGCGCTATTACGGCGCTTCCGGGGCGATCCTCGGCGTCTCGGTGACGACGTCGCCGCATTGCGCGCGATGGCGCAGCGCGTGATCGATCAGCACCAGCGCCAGCATCGATTCGGCGATCGGCGTGGCGCGAATGCCCACGCAGGGGTCGTGCCGGCCGAAGGTCTCGACCACGGCCGGCTCGCCGGCCTTGGTGATCGAGCGGCGCGGCGTGCGAATGCTGGAAGTCGGCTTGATGGCGATCGACACGGTCAGGTCCTGGCCGGTCGAGATTCCGCCGAGGATGCCGCCCGCGTGATTGCCGACGAAACCCTTCGGGGTCAGCTCGTCGCCGTGCTCCGAGCCGCGCTGGGCGACGCTGGCAAAGCCCGCGCCGATCTCCACGCCCTTCACCGCGTTGATGGCCATCATGGCGTGCGCGATATCGGCGTCGAGACGGTCGTAGAGCGGCTCGCCCCAGCCCACCGGCACGCCCGAGGCGACCACGTCGATGCGCGCGCCGATCGAGTCGCCGTCCTTGCGCAGCGCGTCCATGTAGTCCTCGAGCTGCGGGACGATCTCGGCGTTCGGCGCGAAGAAAGGGTTCTCGCGCACATGAGACCAATCGACGAACGGCACCTCGATCGCGCCGAGCGCGCTCATGTAGCCGCGCACCTCGATGCCGAAGCGCTCGCGCAACCACTTCTTCGCCACCGCGCCCGCACCGACGATCGGCGCAGTCAGGCGTGCCGAGGAACGGCCGCCGCCGCGATAGTCGCGGATGCCGTATTTCTGCCAGTAGGTGTAGTCGGCGTGGCCGGGGCGGAAGGTCTCGACGATATTGCCGTAGTCCTTGCTGCGCTGGTCGGTGTTGCGGATCAGCAGCGCGATCGGGGTGCCGGTGGTGCGTCCCTCGAACACGCCCGAGAGGATCTCGACCGCATCCGGCTCCTGGCGCTGCGTGACGTGACGCGAGGTGCCCGGCTTGCGACGATCGAGTTCGAGCTGGATGTCGGCTTCCGTCAGTTCCATTCCCGGCGGGCAGCCGTCGATCACGCAGCCGATCGCGGGACCGTGCGATTCGCCGAAGGTCGTGACAGTGAAAAGCTTGCCGAGGGTATTGCCGGACATGGGGAGCCGTTCCAGAGAAAAAGTCGGGGAAACCGCTATTATGCCAGCCGCCCCGGCCATCGCGGGAGGCGCGCCGCGCCGGGGCCGGTCGCGCGACCGGCCCTGCTTTCATGAAGCCTTCACTCGCGGCGACTCGGGCCGGCACGCAAGGCCCTGCCCCGGCCCGGCCCTTACTTGCGCGCGCCGCGCAGCTCGCTCACCGCCTGCTGCAGCATGTCGGGCGTGGCCGCCGAGGCCGCGATCGGCTCGCCGACCGCCAGCGTCAGCCGGCTCATCGCGCCCTTGCGGATCGGCCGCGGCCAGCGCGCATCGCCATGGCGCGAGAACCAGCTGCCCCACAGCCCGCGCAATGCCATCGGCACCACGGGCGCCTCGACGCGGCGCAGGATCTCGCTCACGCCGTGATGGAAGGTGTTGATGTCGCCGGTCTTGGTCAGCTTGCCTTCGGGGAAGATGCAGACCAGCTCGCCCTCCTTCAGCGCGACCTCGCAAGCCGCGTAGGCGCGCTCCAGCATGGCCGGATCCTCGTGGCGCGGCGCGATCGGGATCGCCTTGGCGTGGCGGAACGCCCAGCTCGCGAAGCGCGCGCGGAAGATCCGGTGATCCATCACGAAGCGGATCGGCCGCGGGCTGGCCGCGGCGATCACCAGCGCGTCGACATAGCTGACGTGGTTGCAGACCAGCACCGCCCCGGTGGTTTCGGGAATCCGCTCGGCATGCACCAGCCGGATCCGGTAGAAGGTATGCACCAGCACCCAGGCCACGAAGCGCAGCAGGAATTCGGGCACCAGCGAGTAGATATAGGTGGCGACCAGCACGTTGAGCAGGCCGGTGACCAGGAACAGGCCCGGGATGCCGACGCCGGCATGGGTCAGCGCCATCGCCATCAGCGCCGAGATCACCATGAACAGCGAATTGAGGATGTTGTTGGCGGCGATGATCCGCGCGCGATGGGTCGGCGCGCTGCGGCTCTGGATCAGGGCATAGAGCGGCACGCTGTAGAAGCCGCCGAACATGGCCAGCAGGAACAGGTCGGCCAGCACGCGCCAGTGGGCGGCCTGGCCGAGGAATTCGCCGACGCTGAGCAGGTGCGTCTGGGCCGGCAGCGCGTGGCTGGCGAAATACAGGTCGATCGCGAACACGCTGATGCCGATCGAGCCGAGCGGCACCAGGCCGATCTCGACGCGCCGCCGCGAGAGCCGCTCGCAGAGGATCGAGCCCAGGCCGATGCCGATCGAGAAAGTGGCCAGCAGCACCGTCACCACGTCGGGATTGGCCGACAGCACGTCCTTGGCGAAGCCGAAGAACGAGGTCAGGAAGGTCGCGCCGACGAACCACAGCCAGGAGATGCCCAGCAGGCTCAGGAACACGGTGCGGTTCTGCCCCGCCAGCTTCAGGTTGCGCCAGGTTTCGGAAACCGGGTTCCAGTTGATCTTCAGATCGGGCTGCGGCGCCGGCGTGTGCGGCACGCCCGAGGCCACCCCTCGCCCGATCACCGCGATCAGCACGCAGCTCACTGCCAGCAGCAGCTCGCCGCGCCCGTCGATGCCGGCCGCCGCGCCGCCGATGATGGTGCCGATCAGGATCGCGATGAAGGTGCCCATCTCGACCAGCCCGTTGCCGCCCACCAGCTCCTGGTCGCTCAGGTGCTGCGGCAGGTAGGAATACTTGACCGGGCCGAACAGCGTCGAATGCATGCCCATCATGAAGGTGCAGAGATAGAGCAGCGCCGCGGTATGGGTCACGAAGCCGGCCGCGCCCACCAGCATGAGCGCGATCTCGAAGCTCTTCACGAAGCGCGTGAGCCGCGCCTTGTCGTACTTGTCGGCGATCTGGCCCGAGGTGGCCGAGAACAGCATGAAGGGCAGGATGAACACCGCCGAGATCAGGAAGGCCGCCGTCTTCGGGTCGACGCCGCTGAATTTCGCGCTCTGGTAGGTGATCAGGGAGGTGAAGCCGATCTTGAAGACGTTGTCGTTCAGCGCGCCGAAGAACTGCGTGGCGAAGAATGGCGCGAAGCGCCGCTGACGAAGCAGATCGAACTGCGAGGTGTGGGCGTGGCGTTCGTTGCGCCGTTCGGTATTGGTGTGTGTTGAATCGCTCATGCGCTCGGGGCGCGCGGCTGCGACGCCGCACGCGCGGTCAGTGTCGGATCGAAAACGGCCGGCACGCTCGCGCATACCGGCCGTGAAAGGATGCGCGGCTCGCCAGCGCACCAGGAATGTCGGGGCCGCGCGGTTCGCCGCGGCGGCTTGCGGCGAACGCCATCGCGCCGCCGATGATTCAGTTCAGCTCGCCACCGGCTTGTGGTGGACCTCGCCGTCCGGCTCGGGCGGCCAGTCGCGGATATAGGCCTTGAGCATGCGATTCTCGAAGCTCTGCGCCTCCACCACCGTCTTGGCGACGTCGTAGAACGAGATCACGCCCATCAGCACGCGCTTCTCGAGCACCGGCATGTAGCGCGCGTGACGCTCGAGCATCATCCGGCGCACCTCGTTGACGTCCGTTTCCGGCGTGCAGGTGAGCGGATCGTCCATGACCTTGCGGACCTGCACGTCGCCGATCGCGCCGCCGTTTTCCTTCAGCCGCAGGATGATCTCGCGGAAGGTCAGGATGCCGACCAGGTCGCCATACTCCATCACGACCAGCGAGCCGATATCGCGCTCGGCCATCGTGTCGACTGCCTCGCGCAGCGGCATATCGGGCGTCACCGTGTACAGCGTGTTGCCCTTGACTTTCAGAATATCGCTGACGCGCATTCTCGCCCCCAAAAACTGGATGGTACTTAACCGGCCTCCGATGCTAGCGGAAAGCCCATCAAAAGGAAAGCGCGCGGCCCGCCGCACAAGCCGCCGCGGGCGATGCGCCGAGTGGGACAGTTCGCGGCGGGAAGCGGGCAAAATGGCGGCCGGTTGCGGACCGCCGGCCCTCGCCGCACAATGAAGCCTGCGTCGCGACGGGCATGCCGCCCGCGGGAGACAGACATGAGCCAGACCGCCCAGGGCGAACATTTTGCCAATTTCGCGCAGTTCTACCCGTTCTACCTCAACGAACACCGCAACCTGGTTTCCCGCCGCCTGCATTTCGTCGGCTCGCTGGGCGTGATCGGCTGCCTCGCGATGGCCGTCGCGACCGGTCACTGGGGCTGGCTGCCCGCCGCCGTCGTCTGCGGCTATGGCTTCGCCTGGGTCGGCCACTTCTTCTTCGAGAAGAATCGCCCGGCCACCTTCCGGCACCCGATCTACAGCCTGATGGGCGACTGGGTGATGTTCAAGGACATCTGCCTGGGTCGGATCTCCTTGTAAGGTCCGCGCCTCGGGCGGGTGCGGCACCGGCAGTCGATCGCGGGCCGTGTGCATTTCCCGCGGCTCCGAACAGCCGCGACGGCCGCCGGCCGCAAAACCTGGACCGTTTTCAGGCCGCGCTCAGGCCGTTTTCGGCGGCGCCGCGGCCGCGGCGCCGGCCTGCTCGCCGAGCTCCTCCGCCAGCGCCTCGCCGCGCCTCACCAGCAACTGCGCCAGCGTCGCCCCCTGCCGCTCGCCCGAGAGCGCCGCCACCAGCCGCTCGCCGTCGATCGAAGGCCGGCCGCGCTGCACCTGGTACAGCAGCTCGTCGCGATCGACCACGAAGGCATCGAACAGTTGCGACACCGTCAAACGCTCGGGATTGGCCAGCAGCACGTAGCGCGACACGGCAATGTCCCCGCCCTCCAGCCGCGCGACCCACTCTCGATCCTCCATCGCCGACAGCAGCCGCTGCGCGGTTTCCATGCCGCAGCGCACCATCACGGCCAGGCGCGCCGCCGAATGGCCCGGCTTGCCGGCCTCCTGCGCGTCGGCCAGGCGCGCCAGCAGGGCCAGCGCGTCGAGCAGGTCGCTGCCTGGGTAGTCCACCCGGTGGAACTGCCCGATCCGGATCACCGGCAGCGCCGAGGCCACCATCGCCCCCGCCAGCGTGATCAGCCAGCTCAGGTACATCCACAGCAGGAACAGCGGCACCGCCGCGAAGGCGCCATAGACGGCCGTGTAGGTCGGAATGCGCCGCACGTAATAACCGAAGCCGCGCTTGGCCAGCTCGAAGGCGATCGCCGCGCAGATCCCGCCCACCACGGCATCGCGCCAGGCCACCGTGCAATTCGGCAGATAGACATACAGCAGGGTGAAGGCCAGCACCGTCAGCGGCAGCGAGGCGGCCGTCAGCAGCCATTCGACCGAGGTGGTCGCGCCCGGCGCGCCGGCGATCGCCAGCGACTTGGTGAACAGGTAGGAGGAGATCGACAGGCTGATGCCGAACAGCAATGGCGCCAGCGTGATGAAGGCCCAGTAGGCCAGCACGCGCTGCGCGAACGGCCGCGACTTCCTCACGCGCCAGATCACGTTGAAGGCCGACTCGATGGTCATCATCGTCATCACCGAGGTGACCACCAGCACGATCAGGCCGGCCGTCGTCAGGCCCTTGGCCTTGGCCGAGAATTGGTTCAGGTACTTGAAGATCTGGTTGTTGATCTGGGCCGGCATCAGGTGGTCGGCCAGGAAGCCCTGCAGCGAGGACTGGAACGAGGAGAACATCGGGAAGGCCGTGAACAGCGCGAAGGCGACCGTCACCAGCGGCACCACCGCGAGGATCGTGGTGAAGGTCAGGCTGCCCGCGACCTGCGGAATACGGTCCTCGGCGCCGCGCTTCGCGGCGAATCGGGCAAGACGCCGGATCGTGACCAGATCAACACTCAGCTTCGGCAACGGCTTTCTCCTTCGGGCTGCAGGCGTGCCGCCACGCGTCGCGGCGGTCGCACCCCCTATAATAGCCGCTCACTCAAGAGGCTTATGAAAGACATCCTGGTGCTCTACTACAGCCGCCACGGCGCGACGCGCGAGCTGGCCCTGGCGATCGCCGCCGGCATCGACGCGGTGCCCGGCGCGCAGGCGCGGATCCGCACCGTGCCGCCCGTGTCCACCGTCTGCGAGGCCACGTCGCCCGAGATTCCGTCCGACGGCCCGCCCTACGCGGAGCTGCGCGACCTGGAGGAATGCTCGGGTCTGGCGCTCGGCTCGCCGACCCGCTTCGGCAACATGGCCGCGCCGCTCAAGTATTTCCTCGACGGCACCACGCCGCAATGGCTGTCGGGCGCGCTGGCCGGCAAGCCCGGCTGCGTGTTCACCTCCACCGGCAGCCTGCACGGCGGCCAGGAATCGACCTTGCTGTCGATGATGCTGCCGCTGCTGCACCACGGCATGCTGATCGTCGGCATCCCCTATACCGAAAGCGCGCTGACCACCACCGACGGCGGCGGCACGCCCTACGGCGCCTCGCATCACGCGCGCAGCGGCGCGCCGGCCTCGCGCCAGGGCATCTCGGCCGACGAGAAGACGCTGGCCGTCGCGCTCGGCAACCGGCTGGCACGCGCCGCGCTGCGCCTGGCCGATCCGCAATGAGCGCCCCGGCCGCCGCCCGCCCCGCCTTCGCGCTGGCCGCGGCCGGCTGCCTGGTCGCGCTGATCGCGCTGTCGATCGCCTGGGAGCTGTGGCTCGCGCCACTGCGTCCCGGCGGCTCGGCCCTGATGCTCAAGGCGGTGCCGCTCGCGCTGATGCTGCCGGGCGTGTGGCGGCGCAGCGTGTACACGCTGCAATGGGCGTCGATGCTGATCCTGCTCTATGTCGCCGAGGGCGTGGTGCGCGGCATGACCGACGGCGGACTGTCGGCGCGGCTCGGCTGGCTGGAGCTGCTGCTGGCGGCCGGCTTCTTCGCGGCCGCGCTGGCCTATGTGGCGCCCTTCAAGCGCGCGGCGAAGCAAGCGGCCAGACAGCACGCGACGCCCGCCGAAGCGCCGGCTGGCGCCGCCCGCCCCAAGGCCGGCGCAAGGCCGGCCCAGGCAGGCGACAATACGAAATCCGCGCGGCGCCGCCGCTCCTGATGCCGCGCCCCTCCCCTTCGAGACTCCCGCGATGACCACCTCCTCCGCCTTCCTCGATGCCTGCCGCGCCGCGATCGGCGCGGACCACGTGCTGAGCGACGCGCACGACACGGCGCCGTTCCTGACCGACTGGCGCAAGCGCTACCGCGGCACGGCCTGCGCGGTGTTGCGCCCTGGCAGCACCGACGAGGTGGCGGCGATCGTGAAACTGGCCGCCGAGCACCGCGTCGCGATCGTGCCGCAGGGCGGCAACACCGGCCTGGCCGGTGGCGCCACGCCCGACGACAGCGGCACCCAGGCGGTGCTGAGCCTGGCGCGCCTGAATCGCGTGCGCGAGCTCGATGCGCACAACAACACCATCACGGTGGAGGCCGGCGTGATCCTCGCCGAGGTGCAGGCGCGCGCGCAGGAAGCCGGGCGCCTGTTCGCGCTGAGCCTGGCCGCCGAAGGCAGCTGCACGATCGGCGGCAATCTCTCGACCAATGCCGGCGGCACCGCCGTGCTGCGCTACGGCAACACGCGCGAGCTGTGCCTGGGCCTGGAAGTGGTCACGCCGCAGGGCGAGATCTGGCACGGCCTGCGCGGCCTGCGCAAGGACAACACCGGCTACGACCTGCGCGATCTCTACATCGGCGCCGAAGGCACCCTGGGCATCATCACCGCCGCCGTGATGAAGCTGCATCCGCGCCCGGCCGCCCAGGTCACGGCGCTCGCCGCGCTCGAATCGCCGCATGCCGCGCTCGACTTCCTGGCGCTGGCCCAGCGCTGCGCCGGCCCGCTGCTGACCGGCTTCGAGCTGATGTCCGATTTCTGCATGCGGCTGGTCGGCAAGCATTACCCGCAGTTGCGCTACCCGTTCTCGACCACCCATGCGCAGACGGTCCTGCTCGAGCTGTCCGACAACGAGAGCGAGGAACACGCGCGCGCGCTGTTCGAATCGATGATGGCCGAGGCCTTCGACGCGGGGCTGGTGGTCGATGCGGTGGTGGCGGAAAACCTGGCGCAGTCGCGCGCGTTCTGGGACCTGCGCGAGCACATCCCGCTCGCGCAGGCCGACGAGGGGCTCAACATCAAGCACGACATCGCCGTGCCGATCTCCTCGATCGCGCGCTTCATCGACGAAACCGACGCGGCGATCCAGCAGGTCGCCCCGGGCGCGCGGATGGTCACCTTCGGCCACCTCGGCGACGGCAACCTGCACTACAACGTGCAGACGCCCGAGGGCGGCGACCCGAAGGCCTTCCTGGTCGAGTTCCAGAAGCCGATCAATCGTGTCGTCTACGACAACGTGCATCGTCACCACGGCACGATCAGCGCCGAGCACGGCATCGGGCAGTTGAAGATCGACGACGCGCAGCGCTACAAGTCGCCGGTCGAGATCGAGCTGATGAAGACGCTCAAGCGCGCGCTCGATCCGCACCAGCTGCTGAACCCGGGCAAGGTACTGCGCTGACCCGGCAGGCGGCGGCGCGGCGCGCGCAGCCGGACGCGCCCGCCCTGCCGCCCCTTCCCCTCGATACCGCGACCGTCACCAGGAGCCCCCATGTCGATCCGCGTGCGCGTGCTGTCCGATCTTCATCTCGAAGGCAATACCCCCGAGGCGATCCCGGGCGCGGCGGCCGACCTGGTGGTGCTGGCCGGCGATATCCACAATCACGCGGAAGGCCTGCGCTGGGCCGCCGGAACCTTCGAGGCCGAGGTACCGGTGATCTACGTGCCCGGCAACCACGAGTATTACGACGGCGACTTCGGCGCGCTCGAGACCGCGATGCGCGACACGGCGCGCACGCTCGACCAGGTCCATTACCTCAATCGCGGCGTCTACCACGCGCCGGATGGACGCTTTCGTGTGCTCGGCACCACGCTCTGGACCGATTTCGAGCTATATGGCGGCGACCAGGTGCGCCGCGCCGAGGCGATGACCGCCTGCGCCCGCGCGATGTTCGATTTCAACGGCGCGATCCAGGTGGACTGGGCACCGGGCAGCGGCGCCAGCGAGGCAGGCGGCGCCCTCGCGACGCAAGCCTCGCGGGCGCTGACGCCCGCCGACACGCTGGACCTGCATCGCGCCTCGCGTGCCTGGCTGGCGGCGGAACTGGCCCGGCCCTGGGCCGGCGCGACCATCGTCGTCACCCATCACGCGCCCCATCGCGACAGCCTGGCCGAGCGCTACGCGAACGAAATCGTCTCGGCCGGCTTCATTTCCGACCTGGAAAGCCTGGTCGCGCCGCCCGTCGATCTGTGGATCCACGGCCACACGCATACGTCCTTCGACTACACCGCGGCGAGCGGCACGCGCGTGGTCTGCAATCCGCGCGGCTATATCCGGCGCAGGACGGGCGAGCGCGAGAATCCGGCCTTTGCCTGGGACAAGGTGGTGACGCTGGAAGCCTGAGGGACGAAGCCGCGCCGTAAACGACAAACGGGCGTGCGAGAAGCACGCCCGTCTTTCCGATCCGGCAGGACCCTGCCGCCGCGACGCCGCTCAGGCCGGCCGATTTTCCAGGCCGCCCGCCGCCGTCACAGCCTGAAACATCTTCGAGCCGGCAACGCGCCCGGCTCAGTAGCGCGACGACCGACGCGCATCGAAGCGCTGCGCATCACGACGCACCCGAATCGGCACCAACTGGCGCTGCATCCGTTCGCGCAGCAGTTCGCGCGCCGCGACGATACCTGTCCAGCCGATCACGGCCGCGAGACCCAACATCACCCAGTGCGCGTTCATTGCCTTTCTCCGTCAGTCAGTGCGTTGATTCGATGACTCAACAGTAGCAAACCCCGCGCGTTTCAAGCGTAAAAAAATGTTGCCTCACTGCAAAGAAACGTCAGGCCGACGTTCAGGCGCGGTTTTCGATGCTCCCCTCTATTCAGGTTTCGTGGCTGAATTGCTCGAGCGCGGTGATGTCGGCCTCGAGCGTGGCCGGCAGCGATTCGCGCATGAAATCGACCCAGGTGCGGATCTTGGCGTCGAGATACTGGCGCGAGGGATAAAGCGCGTAGATGTTCATCACGTGCGAGCGGTATTCGGGCATCACACGCACGAAATCGCCGTTGCGCAGGCCGGTGATCGCCGTATAGAGCGGCAGCACGCCGACGCCCATGCCCTCGCGGATCGCCACCGCCAGCGCCTCGGCGACATTCACGCTGAACGGCGGCGAGGCCACCGACAGGGTTTCGTTGCCGTCGGGCCCGAGCAGGGTCCATTCGTCCCACTGGAAACCCGGCGCCACCATGCCCATGCAGGTATGGGCGTCGAGATCGCTCGGCCGGCGCGGCACGCCGTGCCGCTCCAGGTAGTCGCGCGAGGCGCAGACCACGCTGAAGGTCTCGCCGAGCCGCTGCGACACCAGCCCCGAATCGGGCAACTCGCGGCCGAGCACGATCGACACGTCAAAACCCTCGTCGAGCAGGTCGGGCAGCCGCTGCGCCAGCGTCAGGTCCACCTGCACCTCCGGGTAGCGCTGCCGGTAGCGCGCCGCGAGCGGCACCGTGTAGTGCTGGCCCATGCTGGTCATGCAATGCACCTTGAGCTTGCCCGAAGGCCGCGCATGCGCGTCGCTGGCCTCGGCCTCGGCCTGGTCGACATAGGCCAGGATCTGCTCGCAGCGCTGCAGGTAGCGCTCGCCGGCCTCCGTCAGCGCGATGCGCCGCGTGGTGCGATTCAGGAGGCGCGTGCGCAGGTGCGCTTCCAGGTCCGATACCGCCCGCGAGGCGTAGGCGGTCGTCGAATTGAGCTGCTGGGCGGCCGCGGTGAAACTGCCCGCATCGACCACGCGCATGAACACACGCATGTTCTGAAGCGTATCCATACTGATTCCCCCTTCAATGCGGGCAGATTGTTGCACAAAGCTGCGGCAATATTATCTCGAGATACGTAAAGATTCCTTGCACCCTTACCGGCTTATCCATCAATAAGCGAAAAAATATAATCGCTTCCGAATCATCTTTATCCGAACGGGAGAAAATCGTGCAGTCTCCGGTAACAAAAGGGACGCTCGCACTTGCGGTTCTTGCAATCTCATTAACAATGGCCGGATGCGCGAGCATGGGCAATGTTGCACCGCAAGCAACGCGCGTCGACCCCGCCACGCTGGACGCGGGCGCCGCGATCCGCGCGGCCAACCGCGACGCGGGCTGGCCCAGCGCCGACTGGTGGCGCGCCTATGGCGACCCGCAGCTCGACGGCTGGATCGCGGCTGCCCAGGCCGGCAATCCGTCGCTGGCCGCCGCGCAGGCGCGCGTGCGCCAGGCGCAGGCGGTGGCGCGCATCGCGCACGCCGACGAACTCCCGCAGCTCGACGGCGAACTGGCCCTGCAGCGCAAGCACTGGCCCGATGACTATTTCTACGGCCCCGGCACGCTCGCCAACACCAATAGCTGGAACAACACCGGCACGCTGAACCTGTCCTACCACCTCGATCTTTGGGGCAAGGACAAGAACAACGCCGAGCGCGCGCTCGATTCGGCCCGCGCCCAGGCCGCCGACGAGCGCGCGGCGCGCCTCGAGCTGGAGGTCAACGTGGTGCGCGCCTATATCGACTTCGCGAAGAATTTCGCCCTGCTCGACATCGCGCAGCAGACCTACGACCGCCAGAACGAACTGATCCAGCTCGCGCAGAAGCGCCTGCGCGCCGGCATCGGCACCCAACTCGAACTGAGCCAGGCCGAATCGCCGCTGCCCGACTATTCGCGCCAGATCGACAGCTACCAGGAGGCCGTGCAACTCGGCCGCCACCAGCTCGCCGCCCTGGCCGGCAAGGGCCCCGGTGCGGGCGATACCCTGACGCGCCCCAAGCTCGCGCTCGATACCCCGGCCAGCCTGCCCTCCGCGTTGCCCGCCGAGCTGATCGGCCGGCGCCCCGACGTGGTGGCCGCGCGCTGGCTGGTCGACGCGCAGGCGCGCGGCATCGACGTGGCCAAGGCGCAGTTCTACCCGAATGTCGACCTGCTTGCCTCGCTGGGCGGCTTCGGCGTCGGCTCGGCCTTCGCCGGCTTCCTGCGCTCGATGAACGGCGGCTGGTCGGCGGGGCCCGCCATCACGCTGCCGATCTTCGAGGGCGGGCGCCTGCGCGCGCAGCTGGGCGCTGCCTCGGCCGGCTACGACGAGGCCGTGGACCAGTACAACCAGACGCTGGTCTCGGCGCTCAAGGATATCGCCGACGACGTGGTGCGGATCCGCTCGCTCGACACGCAGCGCGAGGACGCCGCCCGTTCGGTGGCGCTCACGCGCCGCACCTTCGATCTCTCGCACCAGGGTTTCAAGCGCGGGCTGACCGACTACGTGAACGTGCTGGTGGCGCAGTCGCAACTGCTGCGCGCACAGGAGAGCCAGACCCGCGTCGAGGCCGAGCGGCTCGCCGCGCACGCCTCGCTGATGGCCGCGCTCGGCGGCGGGCTCGAAGCCCCCGAGGACGCGCCGCGGGACGGCGCGGCCGCGCCCGGCAAGGCCGGCACACCGGCGGCCGGCGCTTCTCCGAACGGGGCGACGCAGCCGGCGCCGGCCAAGGACGCTGCGTCGGCATCGGCGGCACCGACCTCGCTCCTGCCCCGGACCGCCAGCGAGGCCCTGGCCTCGCCGGCCCCCTCCGCAGCCGCCCGACCGTCGGCCGCCTCGCCCGCGCCGGCCCCGGCCGCCAAGCTCACCCGCGCCGCGACCAGCGAATCGGGCCGCCCGACGCGCCGCCGGCAAGTCGCCGCGGGCGCCGCTCTGGCCGACACCGACCGCGCCGCCGTGCCGGCCGCCGAGTGAGGAAAGCCGCGATGTCCGCCCCCTCGTCCACTCCCGCCTCGGCGCCGCCGCCGGCCCGCTCGCCGTTCGCCGCGCTCGCCGCGACCTGCGCCGACTGGGCGCGCACCGACGGCAATGCCTGGCTCTACCTGTTCAAGGCACTGACGGCGGCCTTCCTGGCGATCGGCGTGTCGATGGTGCTCGACCTGCCCGCGCCGAAGACCGCGATGACCACCGTGTTCATCGTAATGCAGCCGCAAAGCGGCGCGGTGCTGGCCAAGAGCTTCTATCGCCTGACCGGCACCTTCGTCGGCCTGGCCGCCACCCTGACCTTCGTCGGCCTGTTCCCGCAGCAGCCCTGGCTGTTCCTGATCGCGGTCGCGCTGTGGGTGGCGATCTGCAACGCCGGCGCCGCGCGCAACCGCAACTTCCGCAGCTACGGCTTCCTGCTGGCCGGCTACACCGCCGCGCTGATCGGCCTGCCCGCCTCGCAGCAGCCCGACGGCGCCTTCATGTCGGCGCTCACGCGGGTGGCCGAGATCTGCGTCGGCATCGTCTCGGCCGGCCTGGTCAGCGCCCTGCTGTTCCCGCGCTACACCGGCGAGCAGATGCGCGCCACGGTGCGCCGGCGCTTCTCGTCCTTCGTCGACTACGTGGCCTCGGCGCTGTCGGGCAAGCTCGACCGCGCCCACATCGAGAGCGTGCACACGCGCTTCGTGGCCGACGTGATCGGCTTCGAATCGGCGCGCAGCATGGCGGTGTTCGAGAACCACGAGTCGCGCATGCGCAACGGGCGCCTGGCGCGCCTGAACAGCGAGTTCATGACCGCCTCGAGCCGCTTCCACGCGCTGCACCAGTTGATGAACCGGCTGCGCGCGGCGCACGACACGGCGGTGATCGCGGCGCTGGAGCCCTACTACCGCGAGATCGCCCCGCTGCTCGAGCCCGAGGGCCAGCCGGTGCGCACCGCGGCCGACGCGGCGCGCATCGCCGAGCCGCTGCTGGCCTATCGCGACGCGCTGCCGCGCAGGATCCGCGCCACCCGCGCCGAGCTGGAGACGCACCCCGATTTCCCCCTGCTCGACTTCGACACCGCCGCCGAGCTGCTCTACCGCTTCATCACCGACGTGCACGCCTACGCCGCCACCTACGGGTCGCTGGCCAGCGAGACGCACGAGCGCGAGCGCTGGATCGAGCAGTTCGAGCCGAAGACCAACCTGACCGCCTCGCTGATCGCCGGCCTGCGCACCGCCGTGGTGATGCTGCTGCTGGGCTGGTTCTGGATCCACAGCGCCTGGCCCAGCGGCGTGATGCTGGTGCTCAACGCGGCGGCCGTGTGCGCGCTGGCCTCGGCCTCGCCGCGGCCGAGCGCGACCGCCATGCAGATGGGCATGGGCGCCTCGCTGGGGGTGGTGATGGGCATCCTGCTGATGTTCTTCGTCTACCCGCGCATCGACGGTTTCCCGATGCTGTGCGTGGCGTTGGCCCCGCTGCTGTCGATCGGCATCTGGCTGACGCTGCGACCGAAGACGGGCGCGCACGGCATGGGCTACCTGATCTTCTTCAGCTTCCTGGCCGGCCCCGACAACGTCACGCACTACGACCCGACCGACTTCCTCAACAACGGCCTGGCGATCGTGCTGTCGATGCTGGTCTCGGCGCTGGCCTTCGCGGTGCTGGTGCCGCCCAGCTCGCCCTGGCTCAAGCGCCGCCTGTTCGCCGACCTGCGCCGGCAGGTGGTGATGGCCTGCCAGGACCGTCTGAGCGGGCTGCGCACGCGCTTCGAGAGCGGCGCGCGCGACCTGATGTTCCAGGCCCACACGCTGTCGGCCGACCAGCCCGGCGTGCAGCGCGACGCGCTGCGCTGGATGTTCGCGGTGCTGGAGGTCGGCAACGCGATCATCGACCTGCGCCACGAGCTGGCGGCGCTGCCGAGGGACCCGCGCTACGCCGCCTCGATGCCCTGGCGCCAGGCGATCCGCGCGATGCGGCGCAGCGTCACCGCGCTGTTCGCACGTCCCCGCCCGGCCCGCTTCGATGCCGCGCTGGCCGCCACCATCGACGCGATCGCCGCGACCCGGCAGGCGCTGGAGACCTTCGCGCCGCCCGCCGAGGAACGCCACCAGTTGCAACGCATCCTCAGCCACCTGCATTTCGTGCGCACCGCGCTGCTCGATCGCGAATCGCCGCTGGCGTCGCTCGACGGCGGCACGGCGCGCCCCACCCCGGGAAACCCATCATGATGCCGCGTGAAATCGCCGTCTTCGACGCCTACATGCCGACCGTCGTGCTGATGTTCGTGCTAGGCGCCCTGCTCACCTGGATGGTCGACCGGCTGCTGGCCGCCACCGGCCTGTACCGCCTCGTCTGGCATCCCTCGCTGTTCCGCGCCAGCCTGCTGGTGTGCATCTGCGGCGGCCTGGGCCTTGCCGTCTATCGTTGAAATGAATCGAACCATGCTCCTCAGAAAACTCTTCGGCTTCATCGCGACGGCCGTCATCCTCGTGATCGCGATCCTGATCGGCCACCGGCTGTGGGTCCACTACATGGACGAGCCCTGGACCCGCGACGGCCGGGTGCGCGCCGAGATCGTCAACGTCGCGCCCGACGTGTCGGGCGCGGTGGTCGAGCTGCCGGTGCGCGACAACCAGTTCGTCCACAAGGGCGACCTGATCATGCAGATCGATCCCTCGCACTACGCGATCGCCGTCGAGCAGGCCAAGGCCGCGGTGGCCGCGCGCGCCGCCGAGCTGGCGATGCGCCGCGCCGATGCCGCGCGTCGCGCCGACCTGGACGCCGCCGTGGTGTCGCGCGAGAACCGCGAGAACGCCTCGCAGACCGCCTCGGGCGCCGCCGCCCAGTACCAGCAGGCGCTGGCCGCGCTGGCCGCCGCCCAGCTGAACCTGGCGCGCACCCGGGTGGTCGCGCCGGTCGACGGCTACATCACCAACCTGAACGTGTTCCGCGGCGACTACGCCACCGCCGGCAACGCCAAGCTGGCGATCATCGACAGCCATTCGTTCTGGGTCTACGGCTACTTCGAGGAAACCAAGCTGCCGCGCGTGAAGCTGGGCGCGCCGGCCGAGATGCGGCTGATGAGCGGCGGCGTGCTGAAGGGCCACGTCGACAGCATCTCGCGCGGCATCTACGACCGCGACAACCCGCAGAGCCGCGACCTGGTGGCCGACGTCAACCCGACCTTCAACTGGGTGCGGCTGGCCCAGCGCGTGCCGGTGCGCATCCATATCGACGAGGTGCCCGAGGGCCTGGTGCTGTCGGCCGGCACCACCTGCACGGTGATCGTCGACGAGGGCAAGGAGCGCAAGGCGGCGACGCCGGCACCGGCCCCCGCCAAGTCGTGATCGCGTCGGTCGCCTGAACGACGAGCGGCCAGCGCCCCCGAACGAAATCGGCCCGCGATGCGTCCTGCATCGCGGGCCGATCTTCATGGCGGGGACGACGCGCGCGGCGCCGCCCTCACGCTCAAGCCTGCGCGTTCACCCGGAAGTGCCCGACCAGCGCCTTGAGCGCCTGGGCCTGCTCGTCGAGCGAGCGCGCAGCGGCCGCGGCCTGCTCGACCAGGGCCGCGTTCTGCTGCGTGCCGTCGTCCATCTGCTCGACCGCGCGGCCGATCTCGTCGATGCCGGCGCTCTGCTCGGTGGAGGCCGCCGAGATCTCGCCGATGATGTCGGTCACGCGACGCACCGCGCGCACCACCTCCTCCATGGTGCGTCCCGCGTCGCTGGCGAGCTGCGCGCCGTTGGCGACGCGCTCGACCGAGGCGCCGATCAGCTGGCGGATCTCCTTGGCCGCGGTGGCCGAGCGCTGCGCCAGGGTGCGCACCTCGCTGGCCACCACCGAGAAGCCGCGCCCGTTCTCGCCCGCGCGGGCCGCCTCGACCGCCGCGTTGAGCGCCAGGATATTGGTCTGGAAGGCGATGCCCTCGATCGTGCCGATGATGTCGCGAATGCTCTTGGCGCTCTCGTCGATCTGGTTCATGGTCGCCACCACGCGGCCCACCACCTCGCCGCCCTGCTCGGCCACGTCCGAGGCGTTCTGCGCCAGCGCGCTGGCCTGCCGCGCGTTCTCGGCGTTCTGGTGGACCGTCGAGGTCAACTGCGACATGCTCGACGAGGTGCGCTCCAGCGCCACCGCCTGCTGCTCGGTGCGCTGCGAGAGGTCGAGGTTGCCGGTCGAGATCTCGCCCGAGGCCGAGGCGATCGCCTCGGCGCTGGCCGCGATCTCGCGCACCGTGCCGGCGAGCTGGCGCTGCATCTCGTCGAGCGCGTAAAGCACGCTGCCGCGGTCGCGCCTGGCCAGCCTGACCGGCTGGGTCAGGTCGCCGCTGGCGATGCCGGCGGCGATCGTCTTCGCAGTGGCGGGCTCGCCGCCGAGCTGCGCGCCGATCCGGCGCACCACCCAGGAGGCGATCAGGATCGCCAGCACGATCAGCGCGGCGGTCATCACGGCGATCATCGCCAGCGAGGCGTGGAAGCGCGCCGTCGAGGCATCTCGCGTCTGCCTGGCCGCCTCGCCGCGCGAGGCCACCAGCGCGTCGACCTGCTTCTCGAGCTTGCCGGTTTCCACCAGCAAGCCGACGTCCTGGGTGCCGACCTGCCAGTTCATCTGCGACAGGTCCAGCGGCTGCTGCTTGATCAGCGCCACGAAGTCGCGCAGGTGCGCGCTCCAGCCGGCGACCGACTTGGTGAAGGCATCGAGCATGGCGCGATCGCCGGCGTCGCTGTAGCCGTCGAGCGTCTTGAGGTCGCTGGTGATGCCGTTGAGGTCGCTCTCGATATCGCTGCCGAGATCGTCACGCTCCTTGGCGGTGGTCGCCGTGAGCAGCATCTTCTGCGCGCGGCTCGCGCGCAGCACATGGCCGCGCACCGATTCGGCCGCATGGCTGGCCACGTGGCCCTGCTCGTAGACCGAGCGGATCGACTCGTCGAGCCGGCTGATCTGCCAGAGCGAGAACAAGCCGATCGCGAGCGTGCCGATCAACAGCACGGCGAAGGCGGCATACAGCGTCGCGCGCACCGACCATGCTCGCGACGGCTTGCCGGCGGCACGGCGCGTGGCGCGTCCGGCGCCGCCCGAGGCGGCCGGCAGCGCGGCGGCCGCCGCCATGCCCTCGGTCGCCGGCCTGGCCCGCAGCGAAATTCCCATCATCGATTCCCCTGTACTTTTTCTGCTGCCGGAAACGTCGGCTCCGGCACTCACCGTACGGCCGTCCGCCGCGGATCTGCGGCATGGCCCATTCCGCGCGTGTGGTCACGGATAAGGGCTTGTCGGCAGCAATGATTTTTTTCTTGAGTCGGGATCGCACCCAGTTGTGCGCACGCGACGATCGCACCCCGTAGGCCAATCGTCAGGAAACTCGCGGCTTGTCCGAAGCCTCGATGGGCCTCGACCGAAACCTGGCCATTCATGGCCCAGTCATGTCCGAATCACGACAAAAGTTGGCCTGACAATTCGAGTGAGCCACTTTACACTCCGGTGACCTTATCCCGAATTCCAATGACGCCGCGGTCCCAGCACCGCCCCAACGCCGCTCATCATGCAAACCAGCCTCGACAACCGCCAGACGATATCCGCCGCGGCCGCCCCCGCGACGGCGCCGGCCCGCACCAACTACCCGGTGCTCGGCGCGATCAGCTTCTCGCACCTGCTCAACGACATGATCCAGTCGTTGATCCTCGCCATCTATCCGATGCTGAAGGCCAATTTCGCGCTGTCCTTCGCGCAGATCGGCCTGATCACGCTGACCTACCAGATCACCGCCTCGCTGCTGCAGCCGCTGATCGGCCTCTACACCGACAAGCGGCCGCTGCCGTTCTCGCTGCCGGTCGGGATGGGCTTCACGCTGTCGGGGCTGCTGCTGATGTCGGCCGCGCCCAGTTTCAGCGTGCTGCTGGTGGCCGCCGCGCTGGTCGGCTGCGGCTCCTCGGTGTTCCACCCGGAATCCTCGCGGGTGGCGCGCATGGCCTCGGGCGGCCGCCACGGCCTGGCGCAGTCGCTGTTCCAGGTGGGCGGCAATGCCGGTTCCTCGCTCGGGCCGCTGCTGGCCGCGCTGGTGATCATCCCCCATGGCCAGCACAGCATCGCCTGGGTGTCGGTGGCCGCGCTGGTGGCGATCGTGGTGCTGGCCCAGATCGGCCGCTGGTACCAGCGCCAGCCCGCGCCGAGGAAGAAGTCGGCCGGCGAGCGCCATGCCACGCTGAGCCGCCGCCAGGTCTGGCTCGCGCTCGGCGTGCTGATGCTGCTGGTGTTCTCGAAGTACTTCTACCTGGCCAGCATCACCAGCTACTTCACCTTCTACCTGATCGACAAGTTCCACCTCGGCGTGCAGGCCGCGCAGCTGCACCTGTTCATCTTCCTCGCCGCGGTGGCGGCCGGCACCGTGATCGGCGGGCCGATCGGCGACCGCATCGGCCGCAAGTGGGTGATCTGGGTGTCGATCCTCGGCGTGGCGCCCTTCACGCTGGCCCTGCCGCACGTGAACCTGTTCTGGACCAGCGTGCTGAGCGTGATCATCGGCGTGGTGCTGGCCTCGGCCTTCTCGGCAATCATCGTCTATGCCCAGGAGCTGATCCCCGGCAAGGTGGGGATGGTGGCAGGCCTGTTCTTCGGCCTCGCCTTCGGCATGGGCGGCGTGGGCGCGGCCGTGCTCGGCGATATCGCCGATGCCACCAGCGTGGCCTTCGTCTACCAGATCTGCGCCTTCCTGCCGCTGATCGGCGTGCTGACGGTGTTCCTGCCCGACGTCGAGGGCAGGAAGGCAGCCAAGCAGCGCGCCGCCGCCTGAGCCCGCGGCGGGCGATGCCTCGCCCAAGACAAAACGCCCGGATCGTGACGATCCGGGCGTTTTGTCATGCCGTCGGCAAACGCGTCGCTCAGGCCGGCACGCCGTCCGCCGTGCTCGGCGCCGCCTCGCCGGCCAGCGCCAGCAGGAAGCGCTGCAGGATCCCCGAGGAATAGCTGCTGGCGATCTCGGTCAGGAAATTGGTGAACGAGGCGGTCGCGTGATCGTCGGCCGTGTCCGACACGGTGCGCACCACCGCGCAGGGCACGCCATATTCGTGGCAGACCTGGGCCAGCGCCGCGCCCTCCATCTCGACGGCCAGCGCCTCGGGCAGCATCTCGCGCAAGGCGACCACTTCCGGCTCGCTCGACACGAAACGGTCGCCGCTGATGATCAGCCCCGCATGCACGCGCGCCCCGCGCAGCCGGAAGCGCTCCTTGAGCGCCTCGCCCTGCTCGCCCACGAAGGCCTCGCAAGCCGCCTGCAGCGCCGCCGACAAGGCCGCGTCGGCCGCGAAGCGGGTGATGCCGAGCAGCGGCACCTCGTGGCGCGGGAAGATCGGCGAGGCATCGAGATCGTGCTGCATCAGCGCGCGCGCCACCACGATGTCGCCCACCGCGATCTCGCGCGCCACGCCGCCGGCCACGCCCGCGAACACCACGGCCCGCACGTTGAAGCGGTGGATCAGCGCGGTGGTGGTGGTGGCCGCCGCCACCTTGCCCACCCGCGCCAGCGTGACCACGCAGGGCACGCCGTGGGCGGTGCCGAGGTGGTACTCGCGCTGGCCGAGCGTGACCGTCTCGACGGCGCCCTCGGCCTGCATCGCGGCGAGCAGGTCGCCGAGTTCCTGGGGCAGCGCGGCGAGGATGCCGAGCGGCCTTTTCCTATCGAATTGCATGGTCATTCCACCGCCTGGAGTTTTGCCACCGCCAGCGCCAGCCATTTCTCGCCGTGTCGCTTGAAACGGACCTGGGCCTTCGCGTCCGTGCCTTCTCCCTCGAGGGCCGTCACCGTACCCTCGCCGAACTTGGTATGGAACACCGGCTGGCCGACCTTGAAACCGCTGCCGCTCGCGCGCTGCGCGTTGGCGAAGGCCGGCAGCGGCGCCGACACGGCCGCGTCGACCACGCTCTCGCGCGAGCCGCCGCCATTGCCGCCGCCGGGCCGCGAGAACCAGTTGCGCCCCCAGCCGGCGTTGTCGGCACGGCCGCCCCAGCGGCTGCCGGCCTCGACCTGCGGCGTCAGCCACTTCAGCACCTGCTGCGGCAGCTCGTCGAAGAAGCGCGAGCGGATGTTGTAGCGCGTCTGGCCATGCAGCATCCGGCTCTGCGCGAAGGACAGGTAGAGCCGCTCCTTGGCGCGCGTGATCGCCACGTACATCAGCCGGCGCTCCTCCTCCAGGCCGTCCGATTCGAGCGCGCTGTTCTCGTGCGGGAACAGGCCCTCTTCCAGCCCGGTGATGAACACCGCCGCGAATTCGAGCCCCTTGGCGGCGTGCACCGTCATCAGCTGCACGGCATCCTGGCCGGCCTGGGCCTGATTGTCGCCGGCCTCCAGCGAGGCATGCGAGAGGAAGCCCGCCAGCGGCGTCATGGTGTCGGGGTTCTGGGCCGGGTCGCCCAGCTCGGCCGGCGCCAGCACCTCATCGGCGCCGCCGTCCAGCGTGATCTCGGGCGCCGCGATCGCGCCGGGGCGCAGCGGGATCGAGCGCGCCGGCGTATCGAGCCCGTAGCCTTCCTCGCTGACGAAGGCGGTGGCCGCGTTGACCAGTTCCTGCAGGTTCTCCAGGCGGTCCTGCCCTTCGCGCTCGCCCTGGTAGAAATCGGCCAGGCCGCTGGCGCGCACCACGTATTCGACGGTTTCCGGCAGGCTCATCTGCGCGGTCTCGGCGCGCATCTTCGCGATCAGGTTGGCGAAGGTGCCCAGGCTGGTGCCGGCCTTGCCCGTCACGTAGGGAATCGCCGCCGCCATCGCGCAGTTGTAGAGGCGCGCCGCGTCGGCCAACTGCTCGATCGAGCGCGCGCCGATCCCGCGCGTGGGGAAGTTGACCACCCGCGCGAAGGCGGTGTCGTCGCTCGGATTGTCGATCAGGCGCAGGTAGGCCAGCGCGTGCTTGATTTCCTGGCGCTCGAAGAAGCGCAGGCCGCCATAGACGCGATAGGGAATCCCGGCCGTCATCAGGGTGTGCTCGATCGCGCGCGACTGCGCGTTGCTGCGATAGAGCACCGCCACCTCGCTGCGCGCCATGCCGCCGTTGATCAGCGAGCGGATCTCCTCGACGATCCAGCCCGCCTCCTGCGAATCGGTGGCCGCCTCGTAGACGCGCACCGGCTCGCCGTGCCCCGCGTCGGTACGCAGGTTCTTGCCGAGCCGATGCGAATTGTGCGAGATCAGGTGGTTGGCCGCGTCGAGGATGTTGCCGTGCGAGCGGTAGTTCTGCTCCAGCTTGATCAGGTTGCGCACCCGGAACTCGTCCTCGAAGTCGCGCATGTTGCCGACGTTCGCGCCGCGGAAGGCGTAGATCGACTGGTCGTCGTCGCCCACCGCGAAGATCGCGTTCTGGCCGCCCGCCAGCAGCTTGAGCCAGGCGTACTGCAGCTTGTTCGTATCCTGGAACTCGTCGACCAGGATGTGCCGGAAGCGCGCCTGGTAATGCGCGCGCAGCGGCGCATTCAGGCTCAGCAGCTCGTAGCAGCGCAGCAGCAGCTCGGGGAAGTCGACCACGCCCTCGCGCTGGCATTGCTGGTCGTAGGCCTGGTAGAGCTCGACGAACATCCGGTTGAAGTTGTCGGTGGCGTCCACCTTGTCCGGGCGCAGGCCTTGCTCCTTGGCATTGTTGATGAAGTACTGGACGTTCTTCGGCGGGTACTTCTCGTCGTCGATGTTCGAGGCCTTCATCAGGCGCTTGATCGCCGAGAGCTGGTCGGCCGTGTCGAGGATCTGGAAGGTCTGCGGCAGGCCGGCGTCGCGATAGTGCGCGCGCAGCATGCGGTTGCAGAGGCCGTGGAAGGTGCCGATCCACATGCCGCGCGTGTCGATCGGCATCATCGCCGACAGGCGCGAGAGCATCTCGCGCGCGGCCTTGTTGGTGAAGGTCACGGCCAGCACGGTGGGCGGCGAGGCAAAACCCTGCTGGATCAGCCAGGCGATCCGCGTGATCAGCACGCGCGTCTTGCCGCTGCCCGCACCGGCGAGGATCAGCGCCGGCTCGTTCGGCAGCGTGACGGCAGCGTATTGTTCAGGGTTCAGGTTGGCGAGCAGATCGGGCATGAAGAAGCGGGTATCGAGCGGGACGGAAGAAGGGAGGTGAAGCGCCAGGACCGCCATTATAGAACGGTCGCGCCGGCACGATCGGGCCGCCGCCGCGAGCGGTTCGCGGGCCGCCGGGCCGCGCCTGATCCGGGCACGAGCCAGGCACCATCCAGGCACGACCCGGGCCCGGCGCGACCTCGCAATCGACCCCGCGATCGCCCCCGCAAGCAGGCCCCTCGACCCGCCCCGCCACCGCCGCGCGCGCCCGGCCCGACGCCGCGCCGGCCCCGGCGCGATGCGCATCCATTTATAATTGCCGGTTTCCGCATCAATCACGCATTCTTTCAGGCATTTCCGACCATGAGCGACAGCACGCTGGCGAAGAGTTTCGAGCCCCAGACCATCGAATCCCATTGGGGGCCGGAGTGGGAAAAGCGCGGCTACGCCGCCCCGAAGATCGATCCGGCCAAGCCGGATTTCGCGATCCAGCTCCCGCCGCCGAACGTCACCGGCACGCTGCACATGGGGCACGCGTTCAACCAGACCATCATGGACGGCCTGACGCGCTACCACCGCATGCGCGGCGACAACACGCTGTGGGTGCCCGGCACCGACCACGCCGGCATCGCCACGCAGATCGTGGTGGAGCGCCAGCTCGACGCGCAGAAGATCTCGCGCCACGACCTGGGCCGCGAGAAGTTCGTCGAGCGCGTCTGGGAGTGGAAGGAGAAATCGGGCTCGACGATCACCGGCCAGGTGCGCCGGCTCGGCGCCTCCACCGACTGGAGCCGCGAATACTTCACGATGGACGACAAGCTCTCGAGCGTGGTGCGCGAGGTGTTCGTGCAGCTCTACGAGCAGGGCCTGATCTATCGCGGCAAGCGCCTGGTCAACTGGGACCCGGTGCTGATGACGGCCGTCTCCGACCTGGAGGTGGTGAGCGAGGAAGAGGACGGCAGCCTCTGGCACATCAACTACCCGCTGGTCTCGGGCGAGGGCCACCTGACGGTGGCCACCACGCGCCCGGAAACCATGCTCGGCGACGTCGCCGTGATGGTGCACCCGGAAGACGAGCGCTACCGCCACCTGATCGGCCAGTCGGTGCGCCTGCCGCTGTCGAACCGCGAGATCCCGATCATCGCCGACGACTACGTCGATCGCGAGTTCGGCACCGGCGTGGTCAAGGTCACACCCGCGCACGACCTCAACGACTACCAGGTCGGCCAGCGCCACCAGTTGCCGCAGATCGAGATCCTCACGCTCGACGCGAAGATCAACGACAACGCCCCCGAGGCCTATCGCGGCCTGGACCGCTTCGAGGCGCGCAAGCGCGTGGTGGCCGACCTGGAAGCGGCCGGCGCGCTCGACTCGGTCAAGCCGCACAAGCTGATGGTGCCGCGCGGTGACCGCACCGGCGTGGTGATCGAGCCGATGCTGACCGACCAGTGGTTCGTGGCGATGACCAAGCCGGCGCCGGAAGGCAGCTTCAACCCGGGCAAGTCGATCACCGAGGTGTCGCTCGAGGTGGTGCGCGACGGCCAGATCAAGTTCGTGCCGGAGAACTGGACCACCACCTACTACCAGTGGCTGGAAAACATCCAGGACTGGTGCATCTCGCGCCAGCTCTGGTGGGGCCACCAGATCCCGGCCTGGTACGGCGAGAACGGCGAGATCTTCGTCGCCCGCGACGAGGCCGGCGCGCGCGCCAAGGCCGACGCGGCCGGCTACGCCGGCGCGCTCAAGCGCGACGAGGACGTGCTCGACACCTGGTTCTCCTCGGCGCTCGTGCCGTTCTCCTCGCTCGGCTGGCCCAGCGAGACGCCCGAGCTGAAGCACTTCCTGCCCTCCTCGGTGCTGGTCAGCGGCTTCGACATCATTTTCTTCTGGGTCGCCCGGATGGTCATGATGACGACGCATTTCACCGGCAAGGTGCCGTTCCACACCGTCTACATGCATGGGCTGGTGCGTGACGCGGAAGGCCAGAAGATGTCGAAGAGCAAGGGCAACACGCTCGACCCGATCGACATCATCGACGGCATCGGCCTGGAGGAGCTGGTCGCCAAGCGCACCACGGGCCTGATGAACCCGAAGCAGGCGGCCTCGATCGAGAAGAAGACGCGCAAGGAATTCGCCGACGGCATCCCCGCCTTCGGCACCGACGCGCTGCGCTTCACGATGGCCTCGATGGCCACGCTCGGGCGCAACGTCAACTTCGACCTGGCGCGCTGCGAGGGCTACCGCAACTTCTGCAACAAGCTCTGGAACGCCACGCGCTTCGTGCTGATGAACTGCGAGGGCCACGATTGCGGCACCGCCAAGCCGGAGCCTTGCGGCGCCGGCGACTGCGGCCCCGGCGGCTACCTGGACTTCTCGGCGGCCGACCGCTGGATCGTCTCGCTGCTGCAACGCGTGGAAGCCGACATCGCCAAGGGCTTCGACGACTACCGCTTCGACAACATCGCCAACAGCATCTACAAGTTCGTCTGGGACGAGTACTGCGACTGGTACGTCGAGCTGGCCAAGGTGCAGATCCAGAACGGCACGCCCGAGCAGCAGCGCGCCACGCGGCGCACCCTGCTGCGCGTGCTGGAGACGGTGCTGCGCCTGGCGCACCCGGTGATCCCGTTCATCACCGAGGCGCTCTGGCAGAAGGTCGCGCCGCTGGCGGGCCGCTACCCGGCCGGCGCGGCCGAGGGCGAGGCCTCGCTGATGGTGCAGGCCTACCCGGTGGCGGACCTCGCCAAGCTCGACGAGCCATCCGAGCAATGGGCGCTCGAGCTGAAGGCGGTGGTCGACGCCTGCCGCAACCTGCGCGGCGAGATGAACCTGTCGCCGGCCACCCGCGTGCCGCTGCTGGCCACCGGCGAACTGGAGCGCCTCACCAGCTTCGCGCCCTACCTGAAGGCGCTGGCGCGCCTGTCGGACGTCACCATCGTGGCCGACGAGGCCGCGCTCGACAGCGAGGCGCAGGGCGCGCCGATCGCCATCGTCGGCGCCAACAAGCTGGTGCTGAAGGTCGAGATCGACGTGAAAGCCGAACGCGAGCGCCTGTCGAAGGAAGTCGCGCGGCTCGAGAACGAGATCCGCAAGTGCGAGGCCAAGCTCGGCAACGAGGCCTTCGTGGCCAAGGCCCCGCCGGCGGTGGTCGAACAGGAGCAGAAGCGGATCGCCGAATTCCGCGGCACGCTCGACAAGCTGGCCGCGCAGTTGGCCCGTTTGCCGGCATAAGAGGACGTTTTCCGGCCATTTGCAGGCGCAATGGCCGGCGTAACAAAGGGTAAGCTCGCTTGCACGGACCGTGCCAGCCCAATCACCATGGGCGGCACGAATGAATCAATCCAAGGATGAAAGGTCGATCACATGCTGAAAGTCACTAAGGCGGTATTTCCGGTTGCCGGTCTCGGCACCCGCTTCCTGCCGGCGACGAAGGCAAGCCCGAAAGAAATGCTGCCCGTCGTCGACAAGCCCTTGATCCAGTATGCCGTCGAGGAGGCGATCGCGGCCGGCATCACCGAGATGATCTTCGTCACCGGGCGCAGCAAGCGCGCCATCGAGGATCACTTCGACAAGTCCTACGAAGTCGAGGCCGAACTCGAGGCACGCGGCAAGGAGAAGCTGCTCGAGCTGGTGCGCAGCATCAAGCCCGCCAATGTCGACTGCTTCTACGTGCGCCAGCCCGAGGCGCTCGGCCTCGGCCACGCCGTGCTCTGCGCCGAGAAGCTGGTCGGCGACAATCCCTTCGCCGTGATCCTCGCCGACGATCTGCTCGACGGGCAGCCGCCCGTCATGAAGCAGATGGTCGATACCTTCGACCACTACCACAGCTCGATCATCGGCGTGGAGGAGATCCCCGCCTCGGACACCAAGTCCTACGGGATCGTCGACGGCAAGGAGTGGGAGGAGTCGATCGTCAAGCTGTCGGGCATCGTCGAGAAACCGGCGCCCGAGGATGCGCCCTCGAACCTCGGCGTGGTCGGCCGCTACATCCTGAAGCCCCGCATCTTCGAGCACCTGCGCGCGATCAAGCCCGGCGCCGGCGGCGAGATCCAGCTGACCGACGCGATCCAGGCCCTGCTGGCCGACGAACAGGTGCTGGCCTACAAGTACGAAGGCACGCGCTTCGACTGCGGCAGCAAGCTCGGCTACCTGAAGGCGACCGTCGAGTTCGCGCTGCGCCACCCGGAAGTGCGCGACGAGTTCGAGCAGTATCTGCGCGAACGCGGCACCTCGCAGTCGGTGTAATCAATCGGGGCTCGCGCCCTGCCCGCTCCACCGGCGGGAATCCAAAAAGCGCCGCTTCATGCGGCGCTTTTTGCTGTGCCGGCGCGCGGCCGGGTGCCCTGGCTACTTCGGTTCGGCGGGTTTCACCGATACCACCCCCGGCATGCCGCCCGCCGCATCCGGCCGGGTCCGCACCAGCCAGCCGGTGCCGCCTTGGTAAGGCAGCTTCGCCAGCGCGCTGCGCACCAGGTTCGGCATCGCCGCGAGCGGATCGGCCTGCCGGTCGCGCGAGGATGCCGTGACCTGGTAGGCCGTCTCGCCGTTGCGCGAGTCGACGAAACGCAGCGTCAGCAGGTGCCGGTAGACCGGCCCCGCGAACGGCAAGGCGAGCGGCGCGGAGCCGTCCACGCGCACGCCCGGCGACGCGGCGCCCGGCGTGCCGGAAGCGCCCGACGCGGCGCCCGCGCCGAGCGCGAGCGCGCCCGGCTGGGTGGCATAGGCGATCGCCAGCCGGTAGGGCGCGCCGTCCGGCTGCTCGTGATAACCCTGCCGGGCCAGCTCGTCGCGCACCAGCGATTCGACGCGCCGGTATTGCCGCGTCGCGTCGTCGTCCTGGCCGTCGCCGTCCTGCGTCTCGGTACGCGCGAACGCGTAGTTCCGGGCATCCGCGCCGAAGCCGGCTGCCCGGCCCGCGACACTCACGCCCGTGGTCGGCGCCGCGCAACCGCCCAGCAGCGCCAGCGCGAGGGCGACGGCGGCCCCTGTCCCGATCGTCTTCATGAGAACTCTCCCCAGCATGCCGTTGTCCGGCGAATTCAGTCCCGCGTGCCAGGCACGAGCGCGCGCGACTGCGATTGATAGGGTCCCGCTCAGGCCGCGGGCTCGTCCAGGCGCGGCAGCGTGATCGAGATCGCGGTGCCGACGCCGACCGCGCTGTCCACCGCGATGCTGCCGCCATGCCGCGTCACCACGGTCTTCACGAACACCATGCCGAGCCCGGTGCCGCTCACCTCGGGGCGCTCGCCGGCATGGAAGCGCCGGAACCGCTCGAACAGATGCGCCTGGTCCTCGGGCGCGATCCCGTAACCCTGGTCGCGGATCGTGCAGGTCACGCGCGGCGGTCCCTCCTCGGTGGCGAAGCTGCAGCTGATCAGCGTATCGGCCGGGCTGTACTTGACCGCGTTGTTCAGCAGGTTCACCAGCGCGCGCGCCATCAGCGAGCGATCCGCGCCGATCCAGTAGGGCTCGCCGTCGAGCGCCGTGTCGATGCGGATGCGCTTGGCCTGCGCCTGCGGCCAGACCTCGTCGCTGGCGTCGATCAGCAGGTCGGCGAAGCTGGCCGTGTCGATCCGGTAGGTCTGCGATTCGGCGCGCGCGAGCTGGACGAATTCGTCGGCCAGCGTCAGCGCGCGCTGCGCGTGCCGCTCGATGCGGCCGAACAGCTCGCGCTGCGGCGCCGAGGCATCGCCGCGCTGGCGCTCGATCTGCACCAGCGCGAGGATCGAGGCCTGCGGCGAGCGCATGTCGTGCGACAGCAGGTGCAGCGCCTCCTCGCGCTGGCGCTCCGCCGCGTGCAGCGCCGTGACGTCGACCAGGCCCGCGATCCAGCCGATCGCGCGGCCCTCGGCATTGGTGCACGGCGCGTAGCGTAGCAGATGGTCGAGGCCGTCGGCATCGCGCACTTCCAGGCCGCTGATCAGCAGCGCCGGCGCCTCGCCGCGGGTCGGATCGAGCGCGGCCGGCCAGGCCGCGCGCAGCTCCGGCTCGCGCTCGGGATGCGCCACCGTCTTGACGAATTCGAGCGCGCCGAGCGCCCCCTGCAGCGAGCGCCCCTCCGGCGCGTTGACGCCGACCCGCGCGCAATAGCGCTTGGCCGCGTGGTTGGCGATCAGCACCGTGCCCTTCACGTCGGTCACGAAGATCGGCTCGGGCATGCTGTCCAGGCTGTCCCACACGAAGCGCTTCATGTCCTGCACGCGGCGCGCGGCCTGCGCCATCAGGTTCATCTGCCGCTCCAGCACGTCGCCGCCGAACTCGGCGCGCTGGGCCGGATCGCGCGGCGCCTCGGGCAGCAGGTGCGGCTCGGCGGCGAGCCGCTCGAGCTCGCCGCGCAGGTAGGTCATGGTCATCTCCAGACGCCGCCAGTTCCACAGCAGGTAGACCACGATCAGGCCGAGGATGGCGGGCGCGGGCGAACCCCAGCAGCGCCCGCCGAACAGCAGCGCGGCGCTGCCGGCCACCGCCAGCACGGTCAGCGAGGCCGCCAGCAGCAGCGCGCGCAGCGGCGAGAGCAGCAGGATGCCGGCCAGCAGCGCGGCCAGCAGCGGCAGCGAGGCGAGCAGCAGCCAGCCCGGCGAGGCCAGCGTGATGGCGCGGCCGGTCAGCAGCATGTCGAGCACGCTGGCATGCAGGTAGACGCCCGGCAGGGTGCCGAAGTCGCCCGAGATCGGCGTGGCGAAGCGATCGTAGAGCCCCGCGGCGGTCACCCCGACCACCACGATCTTGCCGCGCAGCGCCGCCTCGGGCACCTTGCCGGCCAGCACGTCGGACAGCGAATAGGCCGGGTAGTCGAGCGTCGAGCGGCTGAACGGGATCAGGTAGCGCCCGGGCGCGGGCAAGGCCGCCTTCACCAGGCGCGACGCAGCCGCCGAGGCGGAGGCGGGAGCGGAGGCGGCCGGCGCTGCGGCGGGCGGGGAAGTCGAGGCGGCGGAGGCTGAAGTCGAAGCGGTCGAGGCGGCGATCGACGATGCCGTCGAGGCCGCGTCGACCGCGTCCTGCCCTGCCCCGCCCGCCGGCGCATCCAGCGCGCGCGCCACCGACAGCATCAGTTGCGGCCAGTCGCGCCGGCCGTCGCTTTCGGCAAGCGCCACGCTGCGCACGATGCCGTCCGGATCGACCTCGAAATTGATATGGCCGGTACCCGCCAGCCGCGCGGCCAGCTCGGGCACGGGCGGGCTCACCTCGCGCGTGCCGTCGGCGGCCTCGGGGCTCAGCAGCACCGGCAGCCAGGCGGGCACGCGGGCGAGCGCCTGGCCGAGTTCGGCATCGTCGGGGGAAGCTTCGATGAACAGCACGTCGTAGACCACCGCGGCCGGCCGCGCGCGCGCCAGCTCGTCGAGCAGGCGCGCATGGACGCTGCGCGGCCAGGGCCAGCGGCCGAGCCGGTCGACGCTGGCGTTGTCGATCTGCACCACCACGATGTCGGGATCGAGCGCCAGATGGCGCGCGCCGAGCAGATGATCGTAGATCAGGCGATCGACGCTCGAGGTGGCCTGCCAGAACACGCCGGCGCAGATCGCCGCCACGCCCAGGCAGCCGATCGCGAGCCACTCGACCAGGAAGCGCCGGCCGAGTGGCTGGCGCCGCCGGGAGCCGGATTCAGGCTTCATCGGCGGGCGTCAGCGCGCGAGCGTGAAGCTGTTGACGGCGCCCGCCTTGTCGTAGAACCGGCCGTTCGAGAACTGCTCGGCGATCACGCGCCAGTAGTAGTCGCCGGGCGGCAGGTGCGAGAGCACCAGCCGCGTGTCGGTCAGGCCCGGCTGGTCGACGATCGGGTTCGACAGGTCGCGCGCGGCCGACAGCACGAAGCGGTAATGCGTGGCCGCCTCGCCCTGCGCGCCGCTCGGCATCCAGCGGAACGCGTAACCGCCCGCGGCCGGCCCGGCTTCGCTGCGCAGGCCGAAGCGGCGGCGCTCGAAGCCGTAGGTGCGCGGCTGGCCTTCCAGGCCGTTCGCGTCGATCGCGGCGATGCGCACGAAATAGCTGTCGTCGGGCAGCGCATCGAAGCTCGCGCGCGGCGTGTCGACTCGCGCCTCGCGGATCAGGTCGAGGAAGCCCGCATCGCTGGCGAGTTCCACATGCCAACTGCGCGCGCCCTCCTGCGGCACCAGCTCGAAGCTCACCTGCGCCTCGTCCTGCACGCGGCCCGGCTTGACCAGGCTCGGCGGCGCCAGCAACGGCACCGGCGCGCCCACCTGCCCGTCGGCGCCCGCCACGCTGCCGAAGTTGGCCTGCACCAGGGTCGCGTCGGCGCGGCTACGCCCCGGCGCGACGCCGACCGTGCCGTCCAGCACCTCGACGCGCGTCAGCGCCTGCCCGTCGGCATCGTAGTTGACGCGAAAGCGGGTGCCGCGCACGCCGGCCACCACCGAGGGCGAGCGGATCTGGAAGCGGTCGTCCGGCTTCTTCATGTGGCTCACGTCGCTGTCGACCGAGCCGCGCCTGAGGTCGATCACGCGCTCCAGGGTGCCGGTCAGCACGGTGCGGCGCAGCGCGGCCACGTCGATCTGGCTGCCCGGCGGCAGGCTCAGGTGCGTGCCGTCGGCCAGCTCCAGCGTGACGAAGCCGTCGCTGCCGGTGCGCAGGCGATCGCCCTCGCCGAGCGTGGCATTCGGCGTGAGCGCCACGAACGCGGCGTCGCGCCCGGCGCGCTCGACCGTGCCGTGGCTGGCGACCACGCGCGCGGTGAGCGGCTCCTTGCGCAGGCGCGCGGCCGGCAGGCGGATCTCGATGCCGCGCTGCAGGCGCTTGGGCGCCGGCACGCCGTTCATCTTCGCCACCAGGCGCCAGTCGTCGGCGCCCTGCAGGTACTGCCGCGAAATCTCGTAGAGCGAGTCGCCGTCGCGCGTCACATAGGTGACGATGCCGCCCGCGACGCGTTCCGACGAGGGCCGAGTCATGCTCGCCAGCGAGGGGGCCGAGGCGGCCTGCGCCCAGGCGCTGCCCGTGCCGACCCAACCGCCCGCGGCGAGCGCCAGGCAGGCGGCCGCGATCGCGCGGCGCAGGCCGCGCGGGTAACCCGGCGCGGCGCTCACTCGGCGGCCCCTTGCGGCAGCCGCTCGAGGCGATAGCCGTAGCCGTAGATCGGCGCGAGCCGGTAGCCGTTCTCGGGCCGCAGCGCGAGCTTGGTGCGCAGCATCGAGATATGCGTGTCCATGGTCCGCGAGGGGATGTCGGTCGCCTGCTTCCAGACCAGGTCGAGGATGTGCGCGCGAGACAGCGGCTGGTCGACGTGCTGGAACAGCAGCAGCGCGAGATCGAATTCCTTCTGCGTGAGACTGACCGCCTGGTCGCCGACGAAGGCCTGCTTCAGGTTGGTGTCGAAGCGGTAGCTGTCGAATTCACGCATCACCGAATCGGTGTTGGCGGGATAGGCGCGGCGCAGCAGCGAGCCGATGCGCGCGCGCAGGATCGGTGCCGATACCGGCTTGACCACGTAGTCGTCGGCGCCCGCGTTGAGGATCTCGGTGATGCCGGCCTCGTCGTCGCGGCTGGTCATGAAGATGATCGGCAGGCGATGTTCGGTCTGGTTCTCGCGCACCCACTTCATCAACTCTTCGCCCGACAGGTCGGGCACGTTCCAGTCGAGCACCAGCAGGTCGAAGGTCTCGCGCTGCAGGCGCTTCTTGAGCACCTTGCCTTCGCTGAACGCATAACACGTGTGACCGACCGCCGTCAGCGTCTGGCTGACGAAGTCCGTCTGCGCCTCGTCGTCGTCCAATACAGCAATTCTCATAACACCCCGCAATGCGGCGACGGCAGGAAGCCGTCCCGCGTTCCACGCCCGATCGCGTGTGCCCGGTGCCGGCCCGTGGCCTCGGGCCGGCAGGCATCACCGCGCTGGCGGCGCTCCGGACGCTATTGTGTCCGGAGCGCCGCTTTTCTCAAAATCGGGTCGCCTACTACCCAAGGGACCGCGAGCGGGGCTGGCATCGGCACCCGCCGCAACCGCCGCCGCCCGACCGTCGAACGGCCGGGCGAACGTCTTTCAGATCGATCCGGGCGACAGGCGCCGCGCCTTGTCGCCGCCGGAGGGCGAGCCCGCATCCTGCGGGTCCCGCGATTTCGGCCCGGCGTCCGGACCGGATTCCGGCTCGGCGCCGGTTTGCGCCGCCGCGCGGCGGCCGCCGTCCTGCCGGCCGTCGCCGCGACCGGCATCGTCGCCGGCCTCGTCCTGCACCTGCCGCGCGAGCGCGGCATGCAATTGCCCGCGCACATGCTCCCATGCGGTGCGCGCATAGTCGGGCTGCTCGGCGGCCCAGGCCTGCGCCAGGTCGAACACCCGCGCGAGGGTCGGCGCGCAGCGCGTGAGCTCCGCCTGCGGCGTGCCGAGCGTGTCGCGCAGCCATTCGGCCAGCCACGGCATGTCGGCCGCGCAGGCATCCGCATAGGCTTCGAGCGCGGCGCGCGCGTGAGGATCGTGAGCCGGGTCGAGCTCGACGCGCTGCATCGCCCGCGCGCGCTCGCGTGCCCTGCCGCGCGACGCGAACGGTATCCGGACCGTTCCGGGCCTCAAGAACATGATTTCTCCCTGGTGCGGCCGATGCCCATTCGCGTCGCGGCGAAATACGATACCTCCCCGCGACAAAATGCGCACGCCTGCCGTTGCAGCGCAGTATAAGGAGCACCCGTGCGACTGTCGTTTAAGAATTGTCAGATCGTAAATAATCGATGATAAAAACCCGGTGATTCGATTCGATTCTTTGAAGATGCCTCGAATATTGCCTGCTTTTTAGGCATTTCGGCCGATTTTCCACCTCGCCGCGCCGGCCGTGATCGCGTGCCCGGCGCGACATCCGGGCGGGCATCAGGCATTTTGTTTCAGCGCGAATCGTCAAGCCGGGCTCGCCAATCGTCAATTCGTCGAGGTGAGGAAAGGTGAAATCGGCGAGCCTGGGCGCGGCCTGCGTTTTTGAAAACCGTCGGCGGCCGGATCGGGATCCTGCCGATAAAGCCGCTCGCCTGCTGTGTCGATTTGTCGTTTTCCTGTACGGATTTTGTATAAAACGCGAATCGGCCATGCCGGGCGCGCGAGGCGCGTCCGGCACCCCGTCCTCAGGCCAGCGTGGCGGCGAACGCCTCGAGCTGGGTGATCACCGTGTTCCAGCCGTCGAAGAAACCGAGCTGCTCGTGCCGCTCGCGCGCCGCCTCGTCCAGGTGCATGACGTGGGCCGTGTAGCGGCAGCCAGCGGGATCGTCTTCCATGTCGATCACGGCCGTGAAGCCGAGCCACGGCTTGGCGGGTCGCCAGCCCGCCGTCAGCAGCGAGCTGAACACCAGGCGCGCCTGCGGCACCACCTCGAGGAAGCTGCCGGGATTGTCGCTCACGCCGCCGTCGGGGCCGCGCATGGTGGTATGGAAGGCGCCGCCGGGGCGCAGCTCGAAGGCGACCACCTCGGTGGTCCAGGGTGTCGGGCACCACCACTGCGCGAGCAGCGCGGGTTCGCTCCAGGCCCGCCACAAGGCCGCGCGCGGCGCGCGCAGCACCCGGCTGATGACGAGGTCGCGGGAATCAATCGGTGCGGCGGCGGGCTTTGACATGGGCTTGCTCCTCCTGGTGTAGTCGTTCGACGAAGGCCACCATCCGGTCCGAGCGCGCCTCCCACATCGCGCGCTGCTCGGCCAGCCACTGCTCGGCCTGGGCGAGCCGCGCCGGCACCAGCTCGCAGCGGCGCGTGCGGCCGCTCTTGCTGCTGCGCACCAGCCCCGAGCGCTCCAGCACCCCGAGGTGCTTCATGAACGAGGGCAAGGCCATCTCGAAGGGCTCGGCCAGCACCGAAACCGTCTGCGCGCCGTCCGCCAGCGCGCGCACGATCGATCGCGCAGCGCGTGGGGTCCGCCAACGTCTGGAACAGCTCGCTGATCGAAGCCGGCCGCGAGGCGGGAACGGAAGCCGAGTGAGATGCCGAATAGTTAGCCATTCGGCTAAAAATAGGCAATCGATATCGAAACGAAAGGCCGCCGGCGAAAAATAAATGCCGCCGGGGCCAGGAGCCCGGGCGGCATGTCGGCAGGACCGGCCGAAGCCGGCCCATGTCGCGTGTTCAGCGGCGGCGCATCAGGAAGGTGAAGATCTTGTCGTGCACCGACGATTCGACGATTTCGTTACCGGTCTGCTTGGCGAACGCGGCGAAATCGCGTTGCGAACCGGGATCGGTCGCGAGGACCTTGAGAACCTGGCCGCTCTCCATGTCGGCGAGCGCCTTTTTCGCGCGCAGGATCGGCAGCGGGCAGTTGAGCCCGCGCGCATCCACTTCCTTGTGAACTTCCATCGGCTTTCGACCTTCGAGTGACGCGCCGGCAAGGCGCGGAGTGAAGGCGAGATTTTACCGCAGGCGGCCCGCTCGCGTGGGCAGCCATGAGCGGCGCAGGCCGCGCCGGCCAACCCGCCGCGACACCCCGCTCCGCCATGCGTCCGCCCGACGCCCGCTCCTACAGCTCGACGGCCCGCCCCGTGTGCAGCGCCTCGCGCATCGCACGGCCGATGCGGGTGGCCTCCAGCGCGTCGGCCAGCGTCGCGCCGCCCGACTCACCCAGCCCGCGCACCGCGTCGACGAAGGCCTGCGCCTCCACCAGGAAGGCCGCCTCGAACCGGTCGAAGAAGGTCGGCGTGCAGGTATTGCGGATCCCGCTCGCGTCATAGATCTCGACACGATTGGCGCGCGGGTTGCGGCCGATGCTCAGCGCGCCGGCCGTGCCGATCACCTCCGAATGCGAGTCGTTGCCGTGCGCCATGGTGCGCGAGGCATAGAACATCGCCAGCGCGCCGCCCTCGAACTCGCAGATCGCCACGCCGTTGTCGACGTCGCCGCACTCGCTCAAGCCCGGGTGCAGCGCGATGGTGCCGGCCGCGAACACGCGCGTGGCGCGCGGCTTGCCGAGCAGCCAGCGCGCCACGTCAATGTCGTGCACCGAGCAGTCGAGGAAGATGCCGCCCGAGCTCGGCGCGAAACGCACGAAGAAGCCGTCCGGATCGTTCTGGTCGGTGGTCTGCGAGCGCACCAGGAAGGGCCGGCCGATGCCGCCTTCGGCCACCCGCTCGAAGGCCTCGCGATAGCTCGGGTCGAAGCGGCGCATGAAGCCGATGGTCGCCTGCAGCTGCGGACGCGCGTTCGCCTCGGCGATCACGCGCTCGCATTCGGCGATGTCGAGCGACAGTGGCTTCTCGCAGAACACGTGCTTGCCGGCGCGCAGCGCGGCGATGATCTGCTGCGCATGCAGCGACGAGGGCGTGACGAGCCACAGCGCGTCGAGCGCCGGATCGGCCACCAGCGCCTCGAAGTCCTCGTACAGGCGCGGCACGCCGAGCGTGTCGCGGGCCCAGGCCAACTCCTCGCCCAGCGGGCTGCAGGCGGCCGCCAGCTCGGCGCCGGCCACCCGGCGCGCGAGATTCTCCGCGTGGCGGCGGCCCAGCCGGCCGAGCCCCGCGATACCGATCCGGACCTTGGCCGGGGAAGTCTGCTCAGGCATCGCCGTCTCCTCAGGCCACCGCTTCGCCGAGCCGCACCGCGCGGCCCTCGCGCCAGGAGCGCGTGGCGGCCTCGGCCAGCTCCAGCGCCTTCACGCCGTCGGCGATGGTGGTGCGCACCGGCTCGCCGCGCGTCACGGCCGCGAAGAAATGCGCGATCTCGCGCGCGTAGGCGATGCGGTAGCGCTCCAGGAAAAAGGCTTCCGGCAGGTCGCTCGACACGGACTTGGCACTGTAGGCGGTCACCTCGGTGGGCCGCACGTTGCCGGCCTGCAGCATGCCGGCGCTGCCGAGCAGCTCGAAGCGCTGGTCGTAGCCGTAGGCGGCGCGCCGCGAGGTGTTGATCTGGCAGAGCCGGCCCGCCTTGGTGCGGATCGTCACGGCGGTCGCATCGACGTCGCCGGCCTCGGCGATGGCCGGGTCGGTCAGGCAACTGCCGGTGGCATGCAGGGTGTCGGCCTCGTCGTCGAGGATCCAGCGGAAGATGTCGAAATCGTGGATCAGCATGTCCTTGAAGATGCCGCCCGAACGCTGGATATAGCTGACCGGCGGCGCGCCCGGATCGCGGCTGGTCACCACCAGCATCTCGGGGGTGCCCACCTCGCCCGCCTCGATGCGCGCCTTGACGGCCTCGAAGGTGGGATCGAAGCGGCGCTGGAAACCGATCATGCAGACCACGCCGGCCTTCGCCACCGCCTGCTCGCAGGCTCGCGCGCGCGCCAGCGCGAGATCGACCGGCTTCTCGCAGAACACGTGCTTGCCCGCCGCGGCCGAGCGCTCGATCAGGTCGGCATGCGTGTCGGTGCTCGAGCAGATCACGCTCGCGCCGATCGCCGCATCGCCCAGGGCTCCTTCCACGTCGGCGACCCGCGCGCCGTGCTCGGCGGCCAGCGCCGCGGCGGCGCCCGCGTCGACGTCGATCACGTACTTCAGGCGCACGCCCGGCTGGCGCGCGAGATTCGCCGCATGAATGCGGCCGATGCGCCCGGCGCCGAACACCGCGACGTCGATCGTCGGAACTGCTTCAGTCATCGTATCCTCCAGTGTCCTTCACTTCTTCCACGTTCAATTCGAGCCGGTACGCGAGCGCGATGAACAGCGCCTGGCACAGGCAGATGGTGCTGGTCAGCGAGCGGAACGCGAACGCGCTCCCCTCCTTGACCAGCAGATGCGCGCTCGCCTCGCGGACCAGCGGCGAGAGCCGGCTGTCCGTGATCACGAGCGTGCTCGCATGGTTGTGACGCGCCGCGCGCAGGCAGTACTGGGTCTCCTTGCCGTAGGGCGCGAAGCTGATCGCGACCACCACGTCCCCCTTCCTCACGCTGCGGATCTGCTCGCGGTACATGCCGCCCAGCCCCGACACCAGGTGCACGCGCTTGGCCGTGTGCTGCAGCGCATAGACGATGTAGCTGGCCACCGGGAACGAGCGGCGCACGCCGATCACGTAGATGTTGTCGGCGCGCTCCAGCATCGAGACCGCCGCGTCGAACTGCGCGTCGTCGAGCCCGGCCGCCAGCTCGTCGAGCCCGGCGCGCGAGGCGTCGATGAACTGGTGCGCCATGGCCGGCACCGACAGCGCGCCGCCGACGCCCTTGTCGTCGATCAGGCTGCGGATGCGCTGCTGGTAGCTCTGCACGCTCGGGTTCTGTCCCGTGTAGGCGTCGCGGAACACCGCCTGCAGATCGGAGAAGCCCGAGAAGCCGAAACGCTGCGCGAAGCGCACCACCGCCGAGGGATGCACGCCGCAACGCTCGGCGATGTCGCTGGTGCGATCCATCATCACGCTCGAGCGGTTCTCGTCGATGTACGAGGCAATGCTCTTGAGCTGCCGCGGCAGCGTGTCGAAAGCCTCGGTGATGCGCTGCAGCAGCGCCTCGACCGGCATGTCGGGTTGCGATGTCTCGTCCATGGTGTGCGGCCCGTGCGCCGCCAGCGCGGCAAGCGCGCGGCGCCGGACTCGATGCTGATGTCGTGAGCCGAGTATAGGCAGTCACCCGTCGAAATGGAACAAATTTTCCATTTCCAACGTAAATAAAATTTTCTTTGCAATCGCCTGCGAGTTGACCTAATCTTGCTCGTGAACGGCAACGTTCGACCCATAACAGAACCGACACAGGTGGAGACATGAGACTTTGCAATGGCAAGGCCGGCTTTCGCACGCACGGAATCAAGGCGGGTCTTCGGGGCGTGGTCGCGGCGCTGGCCGTCGCGGCCGGGCTGGGCGCCGCCGCGCTGCCCGCGCAGGCGGCCGATGGCCGATTCGTGCTGATCAGCCACGCACCCGATTCCGATTCCTGGTGGAACACCATCAAGAACGCGATCAAGCAGGCGGACGAGGATTTCAACGTCACGACCGACTACCGCAATCCCCCCAACGGCGACATCGCCGACATGTCGCGCCTGATCGAACAGGCCGCGGCCCGTGACTACGACGGCGTGATCACCACCATCGCCGACTTCGACGTGCTGAAGAACTCGATCGGCAAGGTCACCGCCAAGAAGATCCCGCTGGTCACCATCAATTCCGGCACCGAGGAACAGAGCGCCCAGCTCGGCGCGATCATGCACGTCGGCCAGCCCGAGTACGTGGCGGGCCAGGCGGCCGGCGAGAAGGCCAAGGCCGCCGGCGTGAAGTCCTTCCTGTGCGTGAACCACCTGGCCACCAACCCGGTGTCCTTCGAGCGCTGCCGCGGCTTCGCCGACGCGATCGGCGCCGACATGAAGTCCTCCACCATCGACGCCGGCACCGACCCGACCGAGATCCAGTCGAAGGTCAGCGCCTACCTGCGCAACCATCCCAAGACCCAGGCCGTGCTGACGCTCGGCCCGGTGCCGGCCGCCGCCACGCTCAAGGCGCTGCAGCAGATGGGCCTGTCGGGCAAGGTCTACTTCGCGACCTTCGATTTCTCCGACGATATCGCCAAGGCGATCCGCGCCGGCACGATCCAGTTCGCGATCGACCAGCAGCCCTACCTGCAGGGCTACATCCCGGTGGCCGTGCTGGCGATCGTGAAGAAGGACAAGACCACCGACCCGGTGAAGATCCGCCAGATCCTCGAGGCCAACCCGAAATTCCAGGCGCGCCTGGCCACCTACGGGCTGCAGCCCTCCTACGGCCCGAAGAACATCCGCTCGGGCCCGGGTTTCATCACCAAGGACAACCTCGACAAGGTCGTGAAGTACGCAGGCCAGTACCGCTAAAAGCAGCACAGGGCATCGTTCACCGCGCGGCGCGAGGCCGCGCCTGTTCACCGGCGCCGCGGGCTGGCCCCGCGCGCCGGGCATCAAGGAGACATCATGGGTGTAGCCGGCAAGCATCTGACAGCGCAGTCCCAGCAAACCCCGCCGCCCGGCACGCGCGCCGACGAACGGCTGCGCGGCGAGGCCTGGTTCTCGCGCTTTCTCAACCGCCCCGAATTCGCCGCGATTTCCGGCACCGTGCTGGTGTTCGCGATCTTCGCGATCGGCGCGGGCGGCTCGGGCATGTTCAACCTCGACGGGATCATGAACTGGTCGCAGGTGGCGGCCTATCTCGGCATCCTCGCGGTGGGCGCCTGCCTGCTGATGGTGGCCGGCGAGTTCGATCTCTCGATCGGTTCGATGATCGGCTTCGCCGGCATGATGGTGGCGATCCCGACCGCGTATTTCCACTGGCCGATCTGGGCCGCGGTGATCTTCGCCTTCGCCGGCTCGATGGCGCTCGGCGCGCTCAACGGCTACCTGGTGATGCGCACCAGGCTGCCCTCCTTCATCGTCACGCTGGCCTTCATGTTCATCCTGCGCGGCCTCACGCTCGCGCTCTCGGTGATGTTCGCCGACCGCACCATCATCTCGGGCCTGGGCGACTACGCCCAGGCCGACCCGGTCACCCACCTGCTGTTCCAGGGCGTGGCCTTCCACGGCCTGTTCCGCTGGCTGGCCCATGCCGGCATCGGCGGCGTGCTCGACAACGGCGACCCGCTGGTGCCCGGCATCCCCAAGGTGATCCTCTGGTGGCTGGCGGTCACCGCGATCGGCGCCTTCGTGCTGGCCAAGACGCGCTGGGGCAACTGGATCCTGGCGGTGGGCGGCGACGCCAACGCGGCCAAGAACGTCGGCGTGCCGGTGCGCCGCGTGAAGATCCTGCTGTTCGTGCTGACCGCGTTCTGCGCCTGCCTGTTCGCCGTGCTGCAGGTGGCCGACATCGGCTCGGCCGCGGCCGACCGCGGGCTGCAGAAGGAATTCGAGGCGATCATCGCCGCGGTGATCGGCGGCACCCTGCTCACGGGCGGCTACGGCTCGGTGGTGGGCGCCGCGTTCGGCGCGCTGATCTTCGGCGTGGTGCAGATCGGCATCACCTACACCAACATCAGCTCCGACTGGTTCCGCGTGTTCCTCGGCGTGATGCTGCTGATCGCCGTGCTGTTCAACCACTACGTGCGCCGTCGCGTGGCGCAATCCTGAGGAGCCGAACCATGTCCACGCCCTCCACGCACGACACGATTCTCGAACTCGACAACGTCAGCAAGTTCTTCGGCAAGGTGATCGCGCTGTCCGGCATCAACCTGAAGCTGCGGCGCGGCGAGGTGCATTGCCTGCTCGGCGACAACGGCGCCGGCAAGTCCACCCTGATCAAGACCCTGGCCGGCGTGCACTCGCCCTCCGAGGGCCGCTACCTGGTCGACGGCCAGCCGGTCAGCTTCGAGTCGCCCAAGGACGCGCTCGACCTGGGCATCGCCACCGTCTACCAGGATCTCGCCCTGGTGCCGCTGCTCTCGGTGGCGCGCAATTTCTTCATGGGCCGCGAGCCGAAGAAGAAGCTGTTCGGCTTCATCAACGTGATGGACCTCGACACCAGCGCCGAGATCGCCCGCGCCAAGCTCGCCGAGATGGGCATCAACGTGCGCGACGCGCACCAGCCGATCGGCACCATGTCGGGTGGCGAGCGCCAGTGCCTGGCGATCGCCCGCGCGATCCACTTCGGCGCGCGCGTGCTGATCCTCGACGAGCCCACCGCCGCGCTCGGCGTCAAGCAGAGCTTCAACGTGCTCAAGCTGATCCACACCGCGCGCGCCAAGGGCATCTCGGTGATCTTCATCACCCACAACGTCCACCACGCCTACCCGATCGGCGATTCGTTCACGCTGCTCAACCGCGGCCGCTCGCTCGGCACCTTCACCAAGGACACCATCAGCAAGGACGAGGTGCTGGACATGATGGCGGGCGGCGCCGAAATGCAGAAGATGGTCGCCGAACTCGACGGCGCCGTGATCTAACCAGGAACCGATATGGCTCACTCCCCCCTTCCCTTCGCGCCGAACCGCCCGCTCGACGTGATCTGCATCGGCCGCGTCGCGGTCGACCTGTACGCGGAGCAGATCGGCGCCCGTCTCGAGGACGCGACCAGCTTCGCCAAATACCTGGGCGGCTCGTCCGGCAACATCGCCTTCGGCGCCGCGCGCCTGGGCCTGAAATCCGCCATGCTGGCGCGCGTCGGCAACGACCACATGGGCCGTTTCGTGCGCGACACGCTGGAGCGCGAGGGCTGCGACACCCGCCAGTTGCTGACCGACCCGGAGCGGCTCACCGCCCTGGTGCTGCTCGGCCTGAAGGACCGCGATACCTTCCCGCTGGTGTTCTACCGAGAGAACTGCGCCGACATGGCGATCGACGAGGGTGACATCGACGAGGACTTCATCGCCTCCTCGAAGGCGCTGCTGATCACCGGCACACACTTCTCGACCGACAAGGTCAACCGCGCCAGCCGCCGCGCGCTCGACTACGCGCGCCGCCACCAGGTGCGCACCGTGCTCGACATCGACTATCGCCCGGTGCTGTGGGGGCTGACCGGCAAGGCCGACGGCGAGACCCGCTTCATCGCCAACGAGGGCGTGACCGCGCATCTGCAACGGATCCTGCCGCTGTTCGACCTGGTGATCGGCACCGAGGAGGAATTCCGCATCGCCGGCGGCAAGGACAACCTGCTCGACGCGCTGGAGATGGTGCGTCGCGTGAGCAGCGCGACCCTGGTGGTCAAGCGCGGCCCGCTCGGCTGCTCGATCGTCGAGTCCGCCGTGCCGAAGTCGCTCGATGCGCTCAAGCTGGTGGGCGGCGTCGAGGTCGAGGTGCTCAACGTGCTGGGCGCGGGCGATGCCTTCGCCTCCGGCTTCCTCTCGCAATGGCTGCGCGGCGGCACGCTGGAGGCGGCCGCGCGCGCGGCCAACGCCTGCGGCGCGCTGGTGGTGTCGCGCCACGGCTGCTCGCCGGCCATGCCCACGCCGGCCGAGCTGAGCTACTTCCTGCAGGAAGCCGCGCGCGACCCGCAGCGCATGCGCCGCCCCGATCTCGATGCGACGCTGGCGCGCCTGCATCGCGTCACGCCGCCGCGCAAGCAGTGGGAGCAGGTGCTCGGCTTCGCCTTCGATCACCGCAACCAGTTCTTCGAGCTGGCGCAGCAGGCCGGCGCGCCGCTGGAACGGATTCCGCGATTGAAGCGCCTGTTCGTCGAGGCGGTCGCGCAGACCGAATCGCAACTGGGCCTGCAAGGCCAGATCGGCGTGCTGATCGACGACCGCTACGGCCAGGACGCGCTCAACGACGCCACCGGCCGCGGCTGGTGGGTGGGCCGCCCGACCGAGCTGCCCGGCTCGCTGCCGCTCGAGTTCGACCATGGCCGCTCGATCGGCACCACGCTCGAGACCTGGCCGGCCGAGCACGTCGCCAAGTGCCTGGTGCGCTACCACCCCGACGAGGCGCTGGAAACCCGGCTCGAGCAGGAAACCCAGCTGCGCACGCTCTACGACGCGGTGCAGGCCAGCGGCCACGAACTGCTGCTGGAGGTGATCCCGCCGCATCGCGCCGACCTGCCCGAGGGCCCCGACGTGGTCTATCGCGCGCTCAAGCGCCTCTACAACCTCGGCATCTACCCGGAATGGTGGAAGCTCGAACCGCTGGACGCCGAGCAGTGGCGCGCGGTCGACCAACTGATCGCCGAGCGCGACCCGCATTGCCGCGGCGTGGTGCTGCTGGGCCTGTCCGCGCCGGTCGAGCAGTTGATCGGCGGGTTCGCCGCCGCGGCCGCCTCGAACAGCTGCCGCGGCTTCACGGTCGGACGCACCATCTTCTGGGAGCCGAGCCGCGCCTGGCTGGCCGGCGAACTCGACGATGCCGGCGTGATCGCCCGCGTGCGCGAGATCTTCGAGACCCTGATCGGCGCCTGGCGCGGCGCGCGCGCCGGCGAGGTCGCGGCCCGCCGCGTCGCCTAGGAGAGCCGACCATGAACCATAGAGCGATCGAATCCGCCGCGCCCTGGCCGGGCGAGGCCACCGCCGAGGCGACCGGCACCGTGCGCCTGACCGCGGCCCAGGCCCTGGTGCGCTACCTGGCCGCCCAGCAGGTGGCCGCCGAGGACGGCAGCGGCCGCACCGAGCCGCTGTTCGGCGGGGTGTTCGCGATCTTCGGCCACGGCAACGTGGCCGGGCTCGGCGAGGCCCTGTACCAGGCGCGCGAGGTGCTGCCCACCTACCGCGCCCACAACGAGCAGGCGATGGCGCACAGCGCGATCGCCTATGCGAAGGCGCATTTTCGCCGCCGCATGATGGCCGTCACCAGCTCGATCGGCCCGGGTGCCACCAACCTGGTGACCGCCGCCGCGCTGGCCCATGTGAACCGCCTGCCGGTGCTGCTGCTGCCCGGCGACATCTTCGTCTCGCGCGCGCCCGATCCGGTGCTGCAGCAGGTCGAGGATTTCCACGACGGCGGGATCTCCGCCAACGACGCGCTCAAGCCCGTGTCGCGCTATTTCGACCGGATCGTGCACCCGGCGCAACTGCTCAACGCCCTGCCGCGCGCGCTGCGCGTGCTGACCGACGCGGCGCTGTGCGGCCCCGTCACGCTGGCGCTGCCGCAGGACGTGCAGGCCATGGCTCATGACTACCCGCTGTCGTTCTTCGCGCCGCGCGTGGTCTCCTTCCATGCCCCGGCGCCGGTCGAGACCGAGCTGGCCGCCGCGCTCGCGGTGCTGCGCGAGGCACGCCGGCCGCTGCTGGTGGCCGGCGGCGGCGCGCTCTACAGCGCGGGCGGCAGCGCCGCGCTGCGCGCCTTCGCGGACCGTCACGGCATCCCCGTGGCCGAGACGCAGGCCGGCAAGAGCAGCCTGCCCTGGAACCACCCGCTCAACGCCGGCGCGCTCGGCGTGACCGGCTCGCCTGCCGCCAACGCGCTGGCCGCCGACGCCGATTGCGTGATCGCCGTCGGCACGCGCCTGCAGGACTTCACCACCGGCTCGAACACGCTGTTCGCGAATGCCGCCGTGATCGGCATCAACGCCAATGCCTTCGACGCGCTCAAGCATCGCGCGCTGGCCGTGGAGGCCGATGCGCGGCTCGCCCTCGATGCGCTCGACGCACGCCTGGCCGGCTGGCGGGCCGAGGACGGCTGGACCACGCGCGCGCAGTCGCTGGCCGCGGCCTGGCGCGACACGGTGCAGACGCTGACCAACGCGCCCGCCCAGTCCGGCACCCTGCCCTACGACGCCGACGTGATCGGCGCCGTGCAACGCAACCTGGAGGCCTCGGCCGCCGGCGACATCGCGGTGTGCGCGGCCGGCACGCTGCCCGCCGAGCTGCACAAGCTGTGGCGCGCGGCGGTGCCGGGCGGCTACCACGTCGAATACGGCTATTCGTGCATGGGCTACGAGATCGCCGGCGGCCTGGGCGCCAAGCTGGCACGGCCCGAGCGCGAGGTGATCGTGTTCGTCGGCGACGGCAGCTACCTGATGATGAACAGCGAGCTGGCCACCTCGGTGATGCTGGGCGCCAAGCTGATCGTGGTGGTGCTCGACAACCGCGGCTACGGCTGCATCAACCGCCTGCAGCAGGCCTGCGGCGGCGCGCCCTTCAACAACATGATCGAGGACTGCGTGCAGGGGCCGCTCGGCGCGCCCGAGATCGACTTCGCCGCGCATGCGCGCGCGCTGGGCGCGCTGGCCGAGCACGTCGACGACGTCGCCGCGCTGGACGCCGCGCTCGAACGCGCGCGCGCCGCCGATCGCAGCTACCTGATCTGCATCGACACCGATGCCACCCGCACCACCGCCGAGGGCGGCTGGTGGTGGGAGGTGGCGGTGCCCGAGGTGTCCTCGCGCCCGGCCGTGCGCGAGGCGCGCGCGAGCTACGAACGGCAACTGGCCGAGCGCGCCGGCAAGCCCGAACCCCATACTCCGGAAGCATCGACATGAGCGACTACCCGATCCGCATCGGCATCAACCCGCTGTCCTGGATGAACGACGACCTGCCCTCGCTGGGCGGCGAAACCCCGCTGTCGGTCGCGCTGACCGAAGGCCGGCAGATCGGCTACGAGGGCTTCGAGCTCGGCAACAAGTTCCCGCGCGAGCCGCAGGCGCTCAAGGCGCTGCTGGCCGAGTACCAGCTGGCGCTGGTCTCGGGCTGGTACTCGGGGCGGCTGGCCGAGCGCGGCGCGCAGGAAGAGATCGACGCGGTGGGCCCGCATCTCGAACTGCTGGCGAAGAACGGCGCGACGGTGATGGTCTACGGCGAGGTGGCCGCCTCGATCCAGGGCTCGGCCGAGGTGCCGCTCTACCAGCGCCCGCGCTTCGTCAGCGAGGCGCAATGGGAGCAGTACGCGCGGCGGCTCGACGAGTTCGCGCGCTTCACGCTCAGCCACGGCGTGCGCACCGCCTATCACCACCACATGGGCGCCTATGTCGAGGCGCCGGCCGACATCGACCGCCTGATGGCCGCCACCAGCGAGGCCGTCGGCCTGCTGTTCGACACCGGCCACGTCACCTTCGGCGGCGGCGATCCGCTCGCCGTGCTCGACAAGCACATCGGCCGCGTCTGCCACGTCCACTGCAAGGACGTGCGCCCCGAGGTGATCCGGCTCGCGCGCAACCGCAACTGGAGCTTCCTGCAATCGGTGATCAACGGCGCCTTCACGGTGCCCGGCGACGGCGCGGTGGATTTCCCGGCCGTCATCGAGCGGCTCAAGCGTCATGGTTATCGCGGCTGGTTCGTGGTCGAGGCCGAGCAGGACCCGGTGATCGCGCCGAGCTACGCCTATGCCGAGAAGGGCTACCGCACGCTGCGCGCGCTGGTGGACGCCCCGCTCGAACCCGCTCGCAAGGAGGCCGCGTGATGAGCACCGCCAAGCCCGGACATTCGCAGGACCTGCTGGTCAAGGCCGCCGCCAGCGGCCGCTCGATCGCCACCGTCACGCCGGAATCGGCGCGCTGGAACCACGTGGGCTTCGCCGCCTATCGGCTCAAGGCCGGCGAATCGCTGGCGCTGCACGAGGCCGCGCGCGAGACCTGCATCGTGGTGATGGCGGGCCGCGTCGACATCGTCGATGCCGACGGCACGCGCTGGGACGCGCTGGGCTCGCGCGACAGCGTGTTCGAGGACAGCGCGCCCGCCGCGCTCTACCTGCCGCCCGACCGGCGCGTGACGGTCACCGCCACGCGCGATACCGAGCTGGGCGTGGCCAGCGCGCCGGGCACCGGCCGCTTCCCGCCGCGCCGCATCGAGCCGGGCGAGATGAAGCGCTCGGTGCGCGGCACCGGCGCGAACACGCGCTACGTCTGCGACATCCTCCCCCAGACCGAGCCGGCCGAATCGCTGCTGGTGGTCGAGGTGCGCACGCCCTCGGGACACTCGTCGAGCTACCCGCCGCACAAGCACGATACCGACAACGTGCCGGTCGAGAGCTTCCTGGAGGAGACCTACTACCATCGCGTGAACCCGCCGCAGGGTTTCGTGTTCCAGCGCGTCTATACCGACGAGCGCGACATCGACCAGTCGATGGCCGTGTCGGACCACGACGTGGTGATGGTGCCGCGTGGTTATCACCCGGTGGTGGTGCCTTATGGCTACGATTCCTACTACCTGAACGTGATGGCCGGGCCGACCCGCGTCTGGCACTTCAAGAACGATCCCGAGCACGACTGGATCGCCAAGCGCGACGCGGCGGCAGCGGCGGCCAAGGCGGGCTGAGGCGTCGCGGCGGCAACGTCGAAGGTGCAGCGCGGCGGCGGACGATGAAGCGGCAAGCAAGCCGCGCCATCGTCCGCCGCCGTTGCGTTTGTCCGGTCGAGGCCTCAACCGGCGCCGAGCCAGCGTGCCTCGTCCTCGCACGTCAGCGTGCCCGGCGCGCCGTCGTGGACGATCCGGCCGCGCTCCATCACGGCGATCCGCGTCGCCAGCGTGGCCGCCAACTGGCGGCGCTGCTCGATCAGCAGGATCGCGACGCCGGCCTCGCCCAGCCGCGCCAGTGCCTTGCCCACCAGGCGCGCGACCTGCGGTGCCAGCCCCTCGGTCGGCTCGTCGACGATCATCAAGCGCGGCGCGCCCACCATCGCGCGCGCCAGCGCCAGCATCTGCTGCTCGCCGCCCGACAGCACGGCCGCCTTGGCGCGCCAGCGCTCGGCCAGCGCCGGGAACAGCGTCCTCACTTCGTCGAAGGCCCGCTCGCGCGCCGCGCGCGGGCCTTCGCGCCAGCCCAGCCGCAGGTTGTCCTCGACGCTCAGCAGCCCGAACACGTCGCGCCGCTCGGCCACGTAAGCGACGCCGCGGCGCGCGATCTCGAAGGTCGGCCGCCCCGCCATTTCCACGCCGTCGATGCGGATCGAACCACTCGACGCGATCATGCCCATCACCGCCCTGGCCAGCGTCGAGCGGCCCGAGCCGTTTCGGCCCAGCAGCGCCAGCACCTCGCCGCGGCCGAGCCTGAGATCGACGCCGTCGAGCACGGGCAAGGCGCCATAGGCCGCGCTCACGCCGTGCAATTCGAGCAGGGGCGCGGTCATGGCCGAGCTCCCGCGCCGACGCGATCACCGCGGTTGTCGAGATCGTCCATGCCTTCGTCCGTGCCAAGGTAGGCCGCGCGTACCGCGGCGTTCGCGCGAATCTCGGCCGGCGTGCCGGTGGCGATCCGCTCGCCGCGCACCAGCACCGAGATGCGGTCCGCGAAATCGAACACGGCGTCGATGTCGTGCTCGATCATCAGCACCGTGCAGCCGGCCGTGGCCGCGCGGATCAGTGCCAGCGTGCCGCGCGCCTGCTCGCGGTTCATGCCGGCGGTCGGCTCGTCGAACAGGAACACCGAGGCGCCGCCGGCCAGGGCGATGCCGAGATCGAGCGCGCGCTGCTCGGCATAGTCGAGTTCGCCGGCCGGCACCTCGCCGCGCGTGCCCAGGCCGATCGCCTCGAGTGTCCGCCGCGCGGCGCCGTCGAGCGCGGCGGGATCGCGACACCAGCGCAATGGTTCGCGGCCTTGCGCGGGCGCGTGCATGGCCGCGCAGCGCAGGTTGTCGAGCACCGACAGGCGCTCGAACACGCTGGTCTGCTGGAAGCCGCGCGCCAGCCCACGCCGCGCGATCGCGTAAGGCGCGCGGCCGGCGATCTCCCGCCCATGCAGGCGGATCGAGCCGCGCGTGGGTCGGCTGCCGCCCGCGATCAGCTCGAACAGCGTCGACTTGCCGGCGCCGTTCGGGCCGATCAACGCGTGGCGCTCGCCGGGCTCGACGCGCAGGTCGACGCCGTGCAGCACCCGCGTCGCGCCGAAACGCTTTGCGATGCCGCGCAGTTCGAGGGCGGCGGGGGGTGTGGTGAAAGTGATCGCGGCGGGCTTGCCCGTGGCTGGGCTGCTGCGCGAGGCTGGGTCGCTCTCAGTTGGATCGCTCGCAATTGAGTCAATCGCGGCCGGGTCGATCGCGGCTGGCTTGCTCACGACCGGGTTGTCCTCGGTCGATCTGCTCGCGGCCGGGTCGTTCACGGCTGGCTTGCCCACGACCGGGTTGTCCTCGGTCGATTTGCTCGCGGCCGGGTCGTTCACGGCAAAGCCGCTCATCGTCAGGCTGCTCACCGCCGGATGACTCGCGGCCAAGCTGCTCACCGCCGGATGGCGCATGGCCCGATCGTTCGTCGCAGCGGCCCTCATGCCCTGCTTCGGCGCCGCGGCCGCGCCGCCGACAGGTCGGCGTCGCCCGAGCCGGCCCAGCGCCGTCGCGGCCAGCGCCAACGCGATCGCGATCACCCAGCCCGGCGCCGAGCCCGCATCGAATTGCCAAACGCCGATGCTGGCGAGCCGCTGCCCGCCCTCGCCGTCACCCAGTTGCAGCGCGTAGCCGAGCTCGACGCCGAACACGATCGCCAGCACCGCCACCAGCCAGGCCGCCAGCCTGGACAACTGCCGCAGCCGCGCTTCCCGGCCGGCGCCGCGCCAGGCCGCCGCCTGCGCGGCCAGCGCGCCCAGCAAGCCGCCCGGCGCGGCCACCACCACCGCCACGAACAGCAGGCCGAGATAAAACAACCAGGCGCGCGACAGCCCCGCCACGAAGCTGCCGAACGCGGCCATCACCGCCGCGCCGAGCACCGGCCCGAAGAAGCCGGCGCTGCCGCCGATCACGGTCGCGAACAGCACCGTGGCCGAGCGCAGCATCGAGACACTGTCCGAGGAAGCCAGCTCGACGTCGATCAAGGTCAGCGTGCCGGCCACGCCGGCGAAGAACGCGGCGATCACCATCATCAGCAGCCGCACCCGGCGTGGATCGGTGCCGAGCGCGGCGACGCGGCGCGGCTTGTCGCGCACGGCGCGAGCCAGCCGCGCGAACGGGGTGGCCAGCACGACGCGCATCGCCAAGGCCGACAACAGGCACCACGCGGCGATCAGCGCATAGGCCTCGCGATCGGCGCCGAAGCGCCAGGCGCCGAGCGGCGCGCCCGCGGTGCGATCGATCGCGAGACCGCCGGCGCCGCCGAACCAGTCCGGCACGCTCCAGGCCGCCGCCGCGATCAGCTCGCCCAGGCCCAGCGTGATCATCGCGAAGGCGGTACCGGCGCGGCGCGTGGCGATCGCGCCGAACAGCAGGCCGAAGCCGGCGCCGCCCAGGCCGCCGGCCAGCGGCAGCCAGGGCAGCGCGAACCCGAAGCGGTTGAAGGCATGCGCGGCGACGAAGGCGCCCAGGCCGGCGAAGGCCGCGTGACAGAAGGACAGCAGCCCGGTGCTGCCGAGCAGCAGGTTGTAGGACAGCGCCAGCACCACCAGCGCCGCCGTCTGCGCGAGCCAGGCCAGCACCGCGCCCTGCGGCCAGATCAACGCCGGCAGCACCAGCAGGCCGACCAGCGCGAGCCAGCCGGCCGCTTCGCGCGAGCGGCGCGCCTCAGGCATCCTCGCGCTCCCCGAACAAGCCGCGCGCGCGGCTCACCAGCACCGCCACCAGCAGCAGGTAGGGCACCAGCGGCGCGCACCGGGCCACGCTCAGCGCGCGCCAGGCCTCGGGCAAGGCCGCGCCCAGCGCGTCGGCCAGGCTGCCGAGCGAGGCCGTGCTGGCCACCGCGAAGGTCTGCGCGCAGCCCACCAGCAGCGAGGCGAGAAAGGCCCCGCCCAGCGAGCCGAGCCCGCCGATCACCACCACCGCGAACACCACCGAGCCCACCGTGCCGGCCATCGACGGCTCGACCACCGTCAGCGGCGCGCCGATCGCCCCGGCCAGCGCGGCCAGCGCCGTGCCGGCCGCGAACACCAGGGTGGTCAGGCGCGGCACGTCGTGGCCGAGCGCCTCGACCGCGGCGCGATGGGTGAGCGCCGCGCGCACGATGCGGCCCGTCTGCGAGACGCGCAGCAGCAGGCCCAGCGCCAGCAGCATGGCCACCGAGACCAGCATCACGAAACCGCGATAACGCGGGAAGGCCGCGCCGTAGAGCGTGAACCAGGTGCCGTCGAGCCCGGCGGGCACGGTGGCGGCGAGCGGCGCGGCGCCCCAGGCCAGCTTCGCGCCCTCCGCGATCAGGTAGGCCAGCCCGAAGGTCAGCAGCATCTCGCCGAGATGCCCCTGCGCGCGCACGCGGCGCAGCAGCAGGCGCTCGACCAGCGCGCCGAGCCCGCCCACCAGCAACGGCGCCAGCACGAAGGCCGCCCAGGGATCGAGCCGCGCCGCCAGCAGCACGCCGAAGTAGGCGCCGAGCAGGTAGAAGCTGGCATGCGCGAAATTGAGCACGCCCAACAGGCTGAAGATCAGCGTCAGCCCCGCCGACAGCATGAACAGCAGCAGCCCGTAGCCGAGGCCCGTCAGCAGGTTGACCAGGAAGGACTGCACGCGCGTCAGAGCGCCAGCGGCGCGAGCGCGGCGCGCAGCGCCTCGGGCAGCGGTACCGGGCGCCGGCTCTCGCGGCCCACGTAGACGTGCACGAAATGACCCTGCGCGGCCGGCGCCGCCTCGCCCTCGGCGAACAGGCCGATCTCGTAGCGCACGCTCGAGCTGCCCAGCCGCGCCACGCGCAGGCCTGCCTCGACGCGCTGCGGGAAGGACAGCGAGGCGTAGTAGTTGCACTGCGTCTCGACCACCAGGCCGATGGTCTCGCCGCGCTCGAAATCGAGCACGCCGCACGCGATCAGGTAGTCGTTGACCACCGTGTCGAAGTAGCTGTAGTAGACGACGTTGTTGACGTGGCCATAGACGTCGTTGTCCATCCAGCGCGTCGGGATGGCGAGGAAATGGCGGTAGGCCTCGCGGCCGAGCGGCGCGGGTTTGCCGGCGGATTGATTCATGGGAGACGCGCTCCGTTGGGTGGATGATCGCAAGCTTGCTCAGGCACGCCAGCGCGGCGGTTCGCTGGTGGCCCAGACCACGGCGAGAAACACCGCGCTCAGGACCAGCACCGCCAGCAGGAAGCGCCCCTGCCCGCGCTTGGGCGGGTAGACGAAGGCGGCGCCCGACATCAGCGCGACATAGACCAGCAGGACCAGCCAGCCCTGCCAGGTGGCGGGCGCACCCCAGCCCCAGCCATGGGTTTTCGCCGGGAACCAGTAAGGATCCATGTCTCGCTCGCTTGCTCGAATTCGTGACGATGCCGGCGATTCTATGGGAGCGTCGGGGTACTGACCAGCCGGGCGGCGACACGAAAAGACACGATGTCCCGGGAATTCGCGCCGGCCGGGCTCGTCGAAACCTGACATCGAGATGACAATCTCGCGATATCGACCACCTACGTGACGAGGATTCCATGCCCGCTTCCCACCTGATCACCACCGCCTTCGAACTGCCCGGCCAGCGCATCGAGGCCTCGCTCGGCATCGCGCGCGGCATCGTGGTGCGTTCGCGCTCGATCGTAGGCTCGTTCGGCGCCGCGATCCAGACGATCTTCGGCGGCAATATCTCGCTCTATACCTCGCTGTGCGAGCGCGCCCGGCAGGAAGCCTACGACAAGATGCTGGCCCAGGCCGCCGGGCTCGGCGCCAACGCCATCATCGGCATGCGCTACGACGCCACCGAGATCGGCTCGGGCATCACCGAGGTGCTCTGCTACGGCACGGCCGTGCGCGTGGTGCCGGCCGCGGCCGGCTGAGCGGCGGCGGCGCCGCCGCGGGAAACAAGAAAGCAAGAAGGCCGCGCGGGTCGATGCCCGCGCGGCCTTTGCATGTTTGCCGCCGGTTCGGTTGACTGGTTTATTGCCCCGGCCGGTCGACGAAGCTCACCTCGAGGCCGCGCGCGCGCATCCAGTCCGCCACCGCGTAGCCGGTGCCGGCGCGCCAGGGGCGCAGCTTCGGCGGCTCGACCAGGCGGTATTCGAGCAGCTCCGGCGAGAGCCGCACCTCGCCCGAGGCGCGCACGTGATAGGCGATGATCAGCTCGTTCTTGCGGATGAATTCATAGACGCCCACCAGCTCGACCGTGTCGGCCCGCAAGGCGGTTTCCTCCAGCACCTCGCGCGCGATCCCTTCCTCCGGCGTCTCGCCGTTCTCGAGGAAACCGGTGATCAGCGCGAACATGCCTTCGGGCCAGGCGGCATTGCGCGCCAGCAGCACCTTGCCGTCGATCTCGACGATCGCGGCCACCACCGGCAAGGGGTTGTTCCAGTGGACATAACCGCATTCGACGTCGGGACAGGCCTGGCGCGTGCGGCCGCCCTCCTCGGGCGAATCGGCGCGGGTCGTGAGCGGGCTCGCGCAGCGCGGGCAGAAACGGTACTCGGCAGTGGTCATCGGAGGGGAGCGCATGCGGCGCGGCCTGGAACCGCCAGGCGCGCCGTCGTTCGGGGGATCGGCGAAGCGCTCATTCTAGCGAGTTTGGCGCTTGCGCACCGGTGGCACGTTCGCCTTGGCCGATGGGCCGGGCCGCCTCGTCGGCCCGGCACGCGCCGGTCCTGCCGGCCGCGCCGGAACGCGAGCGGCAGCAAGTCGCCCCGATCGTCCCCGCCGCGAAGCAGCCCACGCCGCCCCCGCCACATCAAGCGCCCTGCCCGCCCCGCTCGACCGCCCGGCCGCGTGCCGCCAGCCCCCAGGCCGCGAAACCGGCCGCGCCCGCCAGCAGCACCGCCACCGCGATCCACAGCGCCGGCGTAAACGAGCCGGCGCGTGCCACCACGGGCGCTGCGACCAGCGGCCCGGCGATCTGCCCGAGCCCGTAGCAGGCCGTGGCGTAACCCATCAGGCCGGCCGCGTCGTCGCCGTGCAGGCGGCGCGCCTCGCGCATCGCGAACAGCGTGATCGCCGTGAACGGCAGGCCCAGCAGCGCACTGCCCAGGGCGAACCCGGCCGCGCTCGGCCAGACGATGCCGAGCACGATCGCCAGCGCCTGCAGCGCGTAGCACAAGGCCAGCAACAGGCGATTGTCCCAGCGCGCGGGCAGCCGCGAGCCGAACACCGCGCCCAGCATCTGCGCCGCGCCGAACATCGGCCAGAAGCGATCGGGCCAGGGCGAGCCGATCGGCAGCGCGCCGCGCGCGATCACCGGCAGGAAGGTGGCCGTGATGATGTAGCCGAAACCGGGCGCGCCATAGAGCAGCACCAGCCGGCGCGCATCGCGACGTGCCGCGGCGTGCAGGCCCGGCCGGCCGGAAGACACGGGCCGCCGCATCTTCCCTGCCCTCGCCCGCTCCCCCGCCCTCGGCGCGAACATGCGCCAGATCGGCGCCGCCAGCAGCACCGCGAGCAAGGCGAAGCCGAGCCAGCCGGGCTCGGCGCGCCGGCCGGCCAGCGCGGCGCCGATCAGGCCCGTCACGACGATGCCGAAACCGGCTCCGGTGAAGATCACCCCGCCCCATTGCAGCGCGTCCTGCTCGGCGAGCCGACGCATCCCCCATTGCGCGGCGAACACGAAGGTCCAGGCGCTCACCACGCCGGCCAGGAAACGCACCGGCAGCCAGAACGCGAAGCCGGGCAGCAGGCCCATCGCGGCGGTCAGCGCGATGGTGGCCAGCAGGCCGCCGCGCACCATGCGCGTCTCGTCGATCCGGATCGCCGCGCAGCTCAGCGCGCCGACGAAATAACCGGCGTAGTTCACCGAGGCCAGCCAGCCGCCGTGGCGGATGTCGAGCGCGCCCTGGGCCAGCATCAAGGGCAGCAAGGGCGTGAAGGCGAAGCGGCCCACGCCGAGCGCGACGGCCAGCACGGCGGCGCAGGCCAGCGCGATGCGCAGCGGGCCGGGACCGCGCGCGGCGGCCGGGTTGGTTGCCGTGGAACCGTTCGTGGCGCCCGAAGCGGTCGAGACGGCCGAAGTCGCTGAAGCGGCAGCGGCAGCCGAGGCGGTCGAATCGAAGGAAGACGGGGCTGGCGGGGCAAGCGGGCGAGTCATGCGGCTCCGGGTCGGCGAAAGGGCGCATCGGCCATCCGACGCGTCATTTCATGCTAGCCTGCCCGCTAGATCTCGAAAAATGAATAATCGAGAAGCAATTGTTCTCCAGGAGAGAATCATGGATCTGGCGGCATTGGCGATCTTCCGCGCCGTGGTGCGCGAAAACGGCGTCACGCGCGCGGCGGCCAAGCTCAACCGCGTGCAGTCGAACGTGACCACGCGCATCCGCCAGTTGGAGGCGGCGCTCGGCACCGCGCTGTTCGCGCGCGACGGCCGCCGCCTGGTGCTGACCCCGGCCGGCGAGACCCTGCTGCCCTATGCCGAGCGCCTGCTGGCGCTGGCCGACGAGGCGCGGCACGCGGTGCGCGAGGATCATCCTCACGGACGGCTGCGGCTCGGCACCATGGAGAGCACGGCCGCGGCGCGCCTGCCCGAGGTGCTCGCGCGTTATCACCAGCGCTGGCCCGAGGTCGGCCTGGAATTGGTGACGGGCGTGACCCGGCGGCTGATCGAGCAGGTCCGCGATTTCGAGCTCGACGCCGCCCTGCTCGCCACGCCGCCGCAGCCCGAGCTGCTCGACCCGGTCGTGTTCGAGCAGGTGAGCGTCTATCACGAGCCGCTGGCGCTGATCGCGCCGCGCGGCCATCCGCGCATCGTCTCCGCGCGCGACCTGCGCGTGCCGACCCTGGTGGCCTTCGAGCGCGGCTGCGCCTATCGCGGTTATGTCGAGCGCTGGTACGCGGCCGCCGAATGCCAGCCCTCGCGCGTGCTCGAACTGGGTTCCTACCACGCGATCCTGGCCTGCGTGGCGGCCGGCGCGGGGGTGGCGATCGCGCCGCGCAACGTGCTGGACGGCTCGCCGATGGCGGCGGCGATGTCGATCCACGCGGTGGCCGACATCGCGCCTGTCGACACCTTGCTGGTATGGCGGCGCGGCCACGGCTCGGCCGCCTTGCTGGCGCTGCGCGACGCGCTGCTCGCGCAGGCCGGCGGAACCGACGACCAGGCCCGGGCGCCGACGACCGGCGAGGCTGTCGCCGGCAAGCCCGGCCGCGCGAGGCGCAAGCGGGCGAGCGCGGCGGCGGCCTGAACGCGGCGCCGCCTGCCGCGCGTCGTCAAGACGAAACGAAACCCGCCCGCTCAACCGCCGAACCACCCCGCATCGACGTAATACTCGCGCGCCGTGCAGCGCGCCGCGTCGTCGGAGGCGAGGAACAGCGCCATGCTCGCCACGTGCTCCGGCTCCACGCGCAGGTGCAGGCACTGCGCATCCACCAGCCGCGCCTCGCTCTCGGGCGACTGCCACAGCTGCATCTGGCGCGGCGTCCTCACCGCGCCGGGCACGATGCAGTTCACGCGGATGCCGAACTCGCCGAGGTCGCGCGCCAGCCCTCGCGTGAGCCCCTCGATGCCGGCCTTGGCGGTCATGTAGATCGACAGCCCGCGCTCGGCGATATGCCAGGAGATCGAGCCGAGATTGAGGATCACGCCGCGCCCGAGCCGCTTCATGCCCGGCAGCACCGCCTGCGCGCAGAAGAACTGGTGGCGCAGGTTCACCTCCATGCGGCGGTCCCAGTAGTCGGCGCTCACCGCGCCGATCTCGTGGCGATCGTCGTTGGCGGCATTGTTGACGAGCACCTCGACGGGCCCCGCCTCGGCCTCGATCGCGGCGAAGGCCGCGTTCAGCGCCTCGATGTCGCGCAGGTCGCAATGGCGGAACACGGGCGGATGCGCGGCGCCGGCGAGCGAGGCCGCGAGCGCCTCGGAGGCCTCGCGCGCGACGTCGACGAAGCTCACGCGCGCGCCCTGCGCGACGAAGGCCGCGACGATGGCCGCGCCGATGCCGCTGCCGCCGCCGGTGACGAGGACATGGCGGCCGGCCAGGCTCGGATAGATGGCATGGGTCATGGATGTTCCGGAAAAGCGGTCAGGAAAACGTTGATGAGAAAGAAGAGGCTTGCGGCGGCCCGCTCAGCGGCGCCCGGCGCGCGACATCACGTCGATCCACACCGCCAGCACCAGGATCGAGCCCTTGACGATCATCTGCCAGTAGGCGTCGACGTCGAGCATCGACATGCCGTTGTCGAGGCTGGCCATCACCAGCGCGCCGATCAGCGCGCCGTGCACGGTGCCCGCGCCGCCGCGCATCGAGGTGCCGCCGATGAAGCAGGCCGCGATCGCGTCGAGCTCGCCCATGTTGCCGGCCGAGGGCGAGCCCGCCGCCAGCCGCGCGGTGTTGACGATGCCGGCGAAGGCGCACATCAGCCCCATCAGCGCGAAGATCGCCAGCTTGACGCGATCGGTGTTGATGCCCGACAGGCGCGTGGCCTCCAGGTTCGAGCCGACCGAGTAGATGCGCCGGCCGAACACGGTCTGGGTGGCGATCCAGGAGAACGCGCCGAGCAGGGCCAGCACGATCAGCACCGGCACGGGGATGCCGCCGTAGCCGTCGAGCGTGGCCACGAAGGCGGCGATGATCAGCCCGGCGGCCACCAGCTTGGCGACGTCCTGCCAGAGCGGCGGCACCGCCAGCTGGTAGCGGCGCCGCGCGCCGCGCTGGCGGATCGCCACGGCCACCAGCAGCGCGAAGATCAGCACCGCCAGCGCGTCGCCGATGCGCGGCGGCAGGTAGGCCTGCCCGATCGCGACGAAGCCGTCCGACACGGGCGCGATGGTCGAGCCGTGCGTGAGGCCCAGCAGGATGCCGCGATAGGCCAGCATGCCGCCCAGCCCGACGATGAACGAGGGCACGCCGCGATAGGTGGACCACCAGCCGTTGAACAGGCCGATCGCCACGCCCAGCGCCATCACGGTGGGCACGGTGGCCGCCACCGGCCAGCCCAGCACCTGGTCGAGGATCGCCGCCACGCCGCCGAGCAGGCCCAGCAGCGAGCCCACCGACAGGTCGATCTCGCCGGCGATGATCACGAACACCATCCCGCAGGCCAGCATGCCGGTGATCGACATCTGCCGCAGCAGGTTGGAGAGGTTGCGCGGCGTGATGAAGGCGCCGTGCGTGAGGATCGAGAACAGCAGCCAGATCGCCGCCACCGCCACCAGCAGGGCGAGGATCTTGTAGCGCGCGAACAGGCGCCGCAGCTGCTGCGCGGAGCCGCTCGCGCCGGCCGCGCGGCCGGTCTGCTCGGCGGCCTGGGAAATGGTCTCGGGTGTCATGCGGGGCTTGCCTCGGTCGAAGTCGTGGAAGAGCGCGCGGGCCGGATCGCCGCGCTGAGGATCTGCTCCTGCGTCAGGCCCTCGTTGGGGAAATCGCCGCGCAGCTCGCCGTCGCCGATCACCAGCACGCGATCGGAGATGCCCAGCACCTCGGGCAGCTCGGAGGAGACCATCACGATCGCCATGCCGCGCCTGGCGAGTTCGCCGATCAGCTTGTAGATCTCGTACTTGGCGCCGACGTCGACGCCGCGCGTGGGCTCGTCGAGGATCAGCACGCGCGGCTCGGTGAGCAGCATGCGCGTGAGCACGGCCTTCTGCTGGTTGCCGCCCGACAGGCTCGCGATCGACAGCATCGGGTGCGCCGCGCGCACCGACAGGCGCTGCATCTCGACGCGGATCGCGTCGTGCTCGGCGGCCGCGTCGATCCGGCCGAAGCGCGCGTAGCGCTGCAGCACGGCCAGCGTGATGTTGTGGCCCACGCTCAGCTGCGGGACGATGCCGTGGCGCTTGCGGTCCTCGGGCACCATCGCGATGCCGGCGCGGATCGCGTCGAGCGGCGCGCGAATTCTGAGCGGCTTGCCGTCCAGGCGCAGCTCGGCCTGGCTCGCGCCCGGGTAGCAGCCGAAGATCGCCTGCATCAGCTCGGTGCGCCCGGCGCCGACCAGCCCCGCCACGCCGAGGATCTCGCCGCGCCGCACCGAGAAGGACACGGCATCGACGCGCTTGCGTCGCGGGTTGTTGACATCCAGGCAGGTGACCTCGCGCGCCTCCAGCACCACCTCGCCGATCGGATGCGGCTCGCGCGGGAACAGGTTGGCGATCTCGCGGCCCACCATCTGCGCGATGATGCGATCGGTCGACAGCGTGCGCATCGGCTGGGTCGAGACGTGGCGGCCGTCGCGGATCACGGTGATCGTGTCGCACACGGCCTCGACCTCGTCGAGCTTGTGCGAGATGTAGACGCAGGCGATGCCGCGCGCCTTCAGGTCGCGCACGATGTCGAGCAGGATGCGCGTCTCGGCCGCCGTCAACGAGGACGAGGGCTCGTCGAGGATCAGCAGCCGCGCGCGCTTGTTGAGCGCCTTGGCGATCTCGATCAGCTGCTGGTGGCCGCCGCCGTAATGCATCACCGGCAGCGCCACGTTGATGCCCTCGATGCCGAGCCCGGCCAGCAGCTCGTCGGCGCGCCGGTACATGGCCGCGTAGTGCATGCGCCCGCCCGGCAGCGTGATCTCGTTGCCGAGGAACAGGTTCTCGGCCACCGACAGCTCGGGCACCAGCATCAGCTCCTGGTGGATGATCACGATGCCGGCGCGCTCGGTGTCGCGAATCCCGGCGGCGTTGAGCGGCTTGCCTTCCCAGCGGATCTCGCCGTCCCAGGTGCCGCTCGGGTAGACGCCCGAGAGCACCTTCATCAGCGTCGACTTGCCGGCGCCGTTCTCGCCGCACAAGCCGACGCATTCGCCCGGGCGCACCACCAGGTCGATGCCGTCGAGCGCCTTCACGCCGCCGAAGCTCTTCACGATGCCGCGCATTTCCAGCAGGGGTTCCGACATGCGTCGTCCTCTTCGGTCTGATGGGCTCGCGCTTACTGCGCGCCGATCTGCGCCTGGGTGTAGAAGCCGTCCTTGACGACCAGGTCGACGTTGTCCTTCGTCAGCAAGGTGGGCTGCAGCAGCACCGTGTCGACCTTCTTGCGGCCGTTGTCGTACTGCGCGTTGTAGGCCGGCTTGCCGCCCTGGGCCAGCGTCACCGCCAGCTTGGCGGCCTCGCTCGCGATCAGCTTGAGCGGCTTGTAGACGGTCATGGTCTGGGTGCCGGCCACCAGCCGCTTGACGGCCGCCAGGTCGGCATCCTGGCCCGAGACCGGCACCTTGCCGGCCAGGTGCTGGGCGGCCAGCGCCTGGATCGCGCCGCCGGCGGTGCCGTCGTTGGAGGCCACCACCGCGTCGATGCGGTTGTTGTTGGCGGTCAGCGCGTTCTCCATGATGCCGAGCGCGGTCGAGGCGCTCCATTCCGGCACCCATTGCTGGCCGACCACCTGGACGTCGCCGCGGTCGATGGCGGGCTTGAGCACCTTCATCTGGCCTTCGCGCAGGATCTTCGCGTTGTTGTCGGTGGGCGCGCCGCCGAGCAGGAAGTAGCGGCCCTTCGGCTTGACCTTGAGGACGCCCTGCGCCTGCAGCTCGCCGACCTTTTCGTTATCGAAGGAGATGTAGGCGTCCACGTCCGCGTCGAGGATCAGGCGGTCGTAGGACACCACCTTGATGCCGGCCTTCTTCGCCTCCGCCACCACGTTGGTGAGCGCCTTCGAGTTGAACGGCACGATCACGATCACGTCCACGCCGCGCGAGATCAGGTTCTCGATCTGCGAGATCTGGCGCTCCTCGCTGGCGTCGGCCGACTGCACCGAAACCTTCGCGCCGAGCTTCTCGGCGGCGGCCACGAAGTAGTCGCGATCGCGCGACCAGCGCTCGACGCGCAGGTCGTCGATGCAGAAGCCGATTTCGGGGTGATCCTTGCTGGCGTGCGCCAGCGGCGCCATCAGCGCCAGGCCGGCCAGCACGGCGCCGGAAACGAGTGAAGCGAGAACGGAACGACGGCGATTCAGGGGCATGTCTGTCTCCATTTCGGTCTGATTCTTGTAGGGCGTCTTCACGCCTGGCGTCGCTCGATGCTGCGGCGCACGAAGCGCCCGCCCGGAGCGAACCGCGCACCGGCGGGGCCGGCCCGGCCCGAGGACAAGCGGCATGGTGCATGCGGGCGCGGCGCAGCGGCAATTACGAAATTGCCCAAGCGCCCTAACATTTCTTGCCGGGCCGCGCGAGAAGGCCCGGCCGGCGCCGCCGCTTGCCACTAGAATGAGCGGGCCGCGGGCAAGAGGCGCCCGCCGCGTCGCGCGAGCCGTGCCCAGGTCCGCGGCCAGATGCATAACGACGCCTCGCGAGACACGAACCGACCATGCAACGTGCTTCGTCCGATTCGCCGCAACCGGCGCGCGCGCATCGCATCGCGCTGCTGTTCAATGCGAACAAGGTGTACGACCGCGAACTGATCACCGGGATCGGCGACTACATGCGCTCCACGCGGGTGAGCTGGGATCTGTTCCTCGAGGACGATTTCCGCTGCCGCGTGCAGGGCATCGAGCGCTTCGACGGCGACGGCATCATCGCCGACTTCGACGACCCCGCCGTGGACGCGGCGCTGCGCGGCTGCCGCCTGCCGGTGGTGGCGGTGGGCTCGTCCTACGAGGACGCGGCGCACTACCCGCCCAGCCTGCCCTACGTGGCGACCGACAACGGCCAGCTGGTGGCGCTGGCCTACACGCACCTGATCGAGGCCGGGCTGGAGCATTTCGCGATGTACAGCCTGCCGCCCGCCGACGAGAACCGCTGGGCCCAGCAGCGCGAGCTGGTCTATACGCGGCTGCGCCGCCATGACGTGCCCGACGTGCCGATCGAGGCCGAGATCTATCGCGGCCTGTCGACCAGCGCGCCGACCTGGCATCACGCCACGCGCCAGTTGACCGACTGGCTGCGCGCGCTGCCCAAGCCGGTCGGCGTGATCGCGGTGACCGACGCGCGCGCGCGGCACCTGCTGCAAGCCTGCGTGGCGGCCGGGCTGGCGGTGCCCGAGGAGATCGCCATCATCGGCATCGACAACGATCCGCTCACGCGCACGCTCAGCCGCATCCCGCTGTCCTCGGTGATCCAGGGCACCGTGGAGATGGGCCGCACCGCCGCCCACCTGCTGCACCAGATGCTCGGCGGCGCGCGCTTCGGCGGCCGTCAGATCCTGGTGCCGCCGGTCGGCATCAACGTGCTGGCCTCGACGCGCCACCAGCCGCTGGCCAGCCCCTACGTGATGCGCGCGCGCCACTTCATCCGCCAGTACGCCTGCCAGGGCATCCGCACCGAGCAGGTGGCCGACTACGTGGGCGTGTCGCGCTCCTCGCTGGAGGAGCATTTCCGCCGCGAGCTGCGCTGCACCGTGCACCAGGAAATCCTGCGCCACAAGCTCGACGCGGCCAAGCAACTGCTGGCCACGCGCGAGCTGGCCACCGCCGAGGTGGCGGTGCGCTGCGGCTTCACCTCGCCGCAATACATGTACGCCGTGTTTCGTCGCGAACTCGACTGCACGCCGCGCGAATACCAGGAACGCACCATGACGGGAGGTCATGCTTGAGCGCGATCGAATCGCAACGAGCCTATGCGCCGGATGCGCGTGGCCTGACGGAACGCCCCTGGGGCCGGTTGCCCGGCGGCGACGCGGTGCGCCTGTTTACGCTGCGCAACGCGCACGGCATGCGCGTGGCGATCAGCGAGCTGGGCGCCACCCTGGTGTCCTGGCAGGCGCCCGACCGCGCCGGCCGGCTCGGCGAGATCCTGCTCAGGCACGACACGCCGGCCGAGTACCTGGCCTCGAACGCCTATTTCGGCGCGCTGGTGGGGCGCTGCGCGAACCGCATCGCCGCTGCGCGCTTCTCGCTCGACGGCATCGACTACCCGCTCGACCGCAACGACGGCGCGCAATGCCTGCACGGCGGGTTCAGCGGCTTTCATCGGGCCTTGTGGGAAGCCGAGCCGCGCGAGGATGCGCTGCTGATGCGGCTCGCCTCGCCGGAAGGCGAAGGCGGCTTTCCCGGCAACCTGGAGGTGTGCGTGCGCTACGCGCTCGACGACCACGGCACGCTGTCGATCGGCTACGAGGCGCGCACCGACGCAGCCACCCCGCTCTACCTGACCAGCCATCCCTATTTCAACCTGAGCGGGCGGCCGCACGGCGATATCGGCGGGCATGTGCTGAGCATCGACGCCGATCGCTACCTGGAGGTCGATGCGCGCCTGATCCCGCAGCGCGAGGCCGGCGTGGCCGGCACCGCCTTCGATTTCCGCCACGCCGCGCCGCTCGGCGCGCGGCTCGGCTGGCCGCATGCGCAGCTCGCGCTGGCGGGCGGCTTCGATCACTGCTTCGTGCTGCGCCCCGCCGAGACCGACGAGCAGGGCGCGCCGCGCGTGCGCGAGGTGGCGCGCGTCTACGAACCCGGCAGCGGCCGCGAGCTGAGCGTGCTGACCGACCAGCCGGGCTTGCAGCTCTATACCGGCAACGGGCTGTCGGGCGCGTTCGCCCGACATGGCGCGCTGTGCCTGGAAGCCGGCGCGTTCCCGAACCAGATCAACTCGCCGCGGGCCGAGGCCGTGGTGCTGCGCCCCGGCCAGGTCTATCGGCAGGACACGCGCTATCGCGTGACGATCGCGCCATGACAAAAACGGCGACGGGGCTCGATGCCCCGCCGCCGTTTCCACGTCGGTCGTTCCCGCTATTCGCGGCCGGATCGACAGGCCGCGAGCTTCAGCCTCGAGCTCACCCCACCAGCAGCGTCTTCGGCTCCAGGTAGGCGGCGATCCCCCACTTGCCCATTTCGCGGCCGAGCCCCGAATGCTTGAAGCCGCCGAACGGCGCGCGCGGCTCGTGGTTCAGCGTGTTGACCAGCACCCGGCCCGAGTCGATGCGCAGCGCCACCCGTTCGCAGCGCTCGCGATCCTTGCCGAGCACCAGCGCGCTCAGGCCGTAGCGCGTGTCGTTGGCGATCGCGATCGCGTCCTCCTCGTCCTCGTAGGCGATGATCGACAGCACCGGCCCGAAGATCTCCTCGCGCGCGATGCGCATCGCGTTGTTCACGCCCGAGAACAGTGTCGGCTTCACGTACCAGCCCGCCTCCAGCCCGTCGGGGCGACCCTCGCCGCCCGCCAGCAGGCGCGCGCCCTCCTCGCCGCCGAGCCTGATGTAGCCCTGCACGCGCTCCCATTGCTTGCGGCTCACCATCGGCCCGATCTCGGTATCGGCCTCGTGCGGGTTGCCTGACTTGATGCCCGCCACGGCCGCCGCGGCCAGTTGCTCGAACTCGGCGAGCCGCGCGCGCGGCACCAGGATCCGCGTGCCGGCCACGCAGGCCTGGCCGCTGTTCATGAAGCCGGCCTGCAGCACCAGCGGCATCACCTCGGCGAAATCGGCATCGTCGAGCACGATGGTGGGCGACTTGCCGCCCAGCTCCAGCGTGACGCGCTTCATGCCTTCCGCACCGGCCTCCACCAGGTGCTGGCCGACCGCCGACGAACCCGTGAAGGAGATCTTGGCGACGCGCGGATCGCGCGCGAAGGTCTCGCCGACCACCTCGCCGCGACCGTTGACGATGTTGAACACGCCCGCCGGCAGCTCGGCCGCGTGCAGCGCCTCGATCACCACGCGGGTTTGCCAGCCGCTCATCTCGCTGGGCTTGATCACCGCCGTGCAGCCGGCCGCCAGCGCGGTGGCGAGCTTGTTGCAGATGAAACCGGCATTGCTGTTCCAGGGCGTGATCAGCGCGGCCACGCCCACCGGCGTCATCACCACGCGTGCCGCGCCGGCCTGCTCCTCGAACGGATAGGCCTCCAGCGTCTCGATCGCCTGCTGGACCGTCTGCGCCGGGTACTGGGCCATCCAGCGCGCCCGCGACGAGGGCGCGCCGTATTCGCCCACCACCGCCTCCAGCAGTTCGTCCTCGCGCGCCACCAGTTGCGTGTGGATGCGACGCAGCGCGGCCAGCCGTTCCTGCCGCGTGGTGCCCGACCAGGCCGGGAAGGCCGCGGCGGCCGCGGCGATCGCGCGGCGCGCGTCCTCCTCGTCGCCGAGGCGCAGTTGCCCGTTCACCTGCCCGCTGCTCGGGTCGACCAGGTCGAACCATTCCTCGCCATGGGGCACCACGAATTCGCCATTGATGTAGCTGTGCTCGATCCTTTGCATCTGCCTTCTCCGTCTGGTTGGGCGACGCCGGGACGGCGTCGTCTTGCATGGAGTCGAGTGTAGGGATTCGGGACTATTCCGATAAGCCGTCCTATCATGCATGGGTTATCCCGAAAAAAAGGACGATCGATGCATCGCACCGGCCTGACCGAACTCGAGGTGGTGCTGGCCGTGGCCCGCCTCGCCAGCTTCCGCGCCGCCTCGCGCGAGCTGGGGATGTCGACCACGGCCGTCAGCGCGGCGGTGGCCGGGCTCGAGGCGCGCCTGAAGGTCCGCCTGTTCAACCGCTCGACGCGCAGCGTGGCGCTGACCGATGCCGGCCAGCGCTACGTGGAGCGCGTCGCGCCGGCGCTGGCCGAGATCCGCCGCGCCGACGAGGAAGCCGGCACCGGGCCCGACATGCCGAGCGGCACGCTGCGCCTGAACGCCCCGCCCGAAACCGCCACCATGCTGGTGCAGCCGCTGCTGGCCGAGTATCTGCGCCGTTATCCGCAGGTGCGCGTCGACGTGGTCAGCGACCTGCGGCTGATCGATATCGTCGCCGACGGCTTCGACGCGGGAATCCGGCTGGCCGAATCGGTGCCGCAGGACATGATCGCGGTGCCGCTGACCGACGAGATCCGCATGCGGGTGGTCGCCACGCCAGGCTACCTGGCGCGCCACGGCACGCCGCGCGAGCCGGCCGAGCTGGTCGACCACCAGTTGATCAGCATGCGGCTGGGGCGCGGCGTCTATCACTGGGAGCTGGAGCGCGCGGGCCAGAAGTTCGCGGTCAACGCGCCGATGCGGCTGGTGTTCAGCGACTCGCGCGCGATCCGCCAGGCCACCCTGGCCGGGCTCGGGCTGGGCTTCCTGAGCGACTGGTTCGTCAGCGAGGATCTCGCGCGCGGCGCGCTGGTGCCGGTGCTGGACGACTGGTGCCAGCCGTTCGGCGGCTTGCGGCTGTATTACCCGGGGCGGCGCTTCGTGCCGGCGCGCTTGAGGGCCCTGATCGAGCTGGTGCAGGAACGGCGCGCGAACGGGTTGCCGGTGTTTTCGGAGAACTGGACGGCCGCGCCTTGGGAGGCGGGTTGAATATCGCGCGCCCATGAAAAAAGCCGCGAACCTCACGGTTCGCGGCTTTGTCGTTCAGGCTTCGGCCGCCGAAACCGGCCGCGCCCAAGCTGAAGCTCAGAGCTTCGAAGCCACCCAGGCCTGCACGCCCGCCAGCGCGGCCGGCAGGTTCGCCGGCTCGGTGCCGCCGGCCTGGGCCATGTCCGGCCGGCCGCCGCCCTTGCCGCCCACCTGCTGGGCCACGAAGTTGACGAGTTCGCCGGCCTTGACCTGCTTGCTCGCCTCGGCCGTCACGCCGGCGATCAGGCTGACCTTGCCGCCTTCCACCGCGGCCAGCACCACGGCCGCGTGCTTGAGCTTGTCCTTGAGCTTGTCGACGGTTTCGCGCAGCGTCTTCGAATCGGCGCCGTCCAGCGTGGCGGCCAGCACCTGCACGCCCTTGACGTCGACGGCCTGCTGCGCGAGCTCGTCGCCCTGGCTGGAGGCCAGCTTCGACTTCAGCGCGGCCAGCTCCTTCTCGAGCGACTTGACCTGGTCCTGCACCTGACCGATGCGCTGGGTCAGTTCCGCCGGCTGCGCCTTGAGCATCGAGGCGGCCGTGTTCAGGCGCGCGTCGAGCTCCTGCACGTAGCGCAGGGCGTTGTCGCCGGTGATCGCCTCGACGCGGCGGATGCCGGCGGCCACGCCGCCTTCCATCACGATCTTGAAGAAGCCGATGTCGCCGGTGCGGCGCACGTGGGTGCCGCCGCACAGCTCGCGCGAGAAGCCCAGGTCGAGCACACGCACCTCATCACCGTACTTCTCGCCGAACAGCGCCATCGCGCCGCCCTTCACCGCCTCGTCGTAGGACATGTTGCTGACGATGCCCGGGGAGTTGGCGAGGATCTCGGCGTTGACGATCGCCTCGACACGGCGGATCTCGTCGTCGCTCATCGGCGCGTTGTGCGCGAAGTCGAAACGCGTCTTGTCGGCGTCGACCAGCGAGCCCTTCTGCTGCACGTGGCTGCCCAGCACCTCGCGCAGCGCCTTGTGCATCAGGTGGGTGACCGAGTGGTTGCGCTCGGTGCGGGCGCGGCGCGCGGCGTCGATCTCGGCGCGCAGCGTGTCGCCCACCTTCAGCGTGCCCTGCTCGACCGTGCCGTGATGGCCGATCACGTCGGCCTGCACCTTCAGCGTGTCCTCGACCGCGAAGCGCGTGGCCGCGTTGGCCAGCACGCCCTGGTCGCCGACCTGGCCGCCCGATTCCGCGTAGAACGGCGTGTGGTCCAGCACCACCACCGCCTGCTCGCCGACCTGCGCCTGCTGGACGGCCGTGCCGCCCACGTAGAGCGCGACGATCTTCGCATCGTCGAAGGCGACGTCCTCGTAGCCGTGGAAGGTGGTCTTGGCGCCCGAGTATTCGAGGCCCTGGGTGGCCTTGAACTTGCCGGCCGCGCGCGCCTGCTCGCGCTGGCGCGCCATGGCGTCGTCGAAGGCCGGCTCGTCGACCGTCATGCCGCGCTCGCGGCAGACGTCGGCCGTCAGGTCCAGCGGGAAACCATACGTGTCGTGCAGCTTGAACGCCAGTTCGCCGTCGAGCTGCTTGGCGCCCTTGGCGTCGAGCTCGGCCAGCGCCGCGTCGAGGATCGTCATGCCGTGCTCGATGGTCTCGAGGAAGCGCTCCTCTTCCTGGCGCAGCACGTCGGTCACGCGGCCTTCGGCTTCCTTCAGTTCCGGATAGGCGCCGCCCATCTCGGCCACCAGGTCGGCCACCAGCTTGTGGAAGAAGGCGCCCTTGCGGCCCAGCTTGTAGCCGTGGCGGATCGCGCGGCGCACGATGCGGCGCAGCACGTAGCCGCGGCCCTCGTTGCCCGGGATCACGCCGTCGACGATCAGGAACGAGCAGGCGCGGATGTGATCGGCGATGACTTTCAGCGAATTGTTCGTCAGGTCGGCCACGCCCGTCTCGCGCGAGGCGGCCTTGATCAGGGTCTGGAACAGGTCGATCTCGTAGTTGCTGTGCACGTGCTGCAGCACCGCCGCGATCCGCTCCAGGCCCATGCCGGTGTCGATCGACGGCTTCGGCAGACGCGTCATGTTGCCTTGCGCGTCGCGGTTGAACTGCATGAACACGAGATTCCAGATCTCGATGTAGCGATCGCCGTCTTCCTCGGGGGATCCCGGCGGGCCGCCCCAGACGTCCGGGCCGTGGTCGTAGAAGATTTCCGAGCAGGGGCCGCAGGGGCCGGTGTCGCCCATCTGCCAGAAGTTGTCCGAGGCGTAGCGCGCGCCCTTGTTGTCGCCGATGCGGATGATGCGCTCGGTCGGCACGCCCACTTCCTTGGCCCAGATGTCGTAGGCCTCGTCGTCGTCGTGGTAGACGGTGACCCACAGCTTTTCCTTGGGCAGGCCGTAGACGCTCGTCAGCAGCTCCCAGCTGTAGTGGATCGCGTCCTTCTTGAAGTAGTCGCCGAACGAGAAGTTGCCCAGCATCTCGAAGAAGGTGTGATGGCGCGCGGTGTAGCCGACGTTCTCGAGATCGTTGTGCTTGCCGCCCGCGCGCACGCTGCGCTGCGAGGTGGTCGCGCGCGAGTACGGACGCGATTCGGTGCCGAGGAACACGTCCTTGAACTGCACCATGCCCGAATTGGTGAACAGCAGGGTCGGGTCGTTGCCCGGGACGAGGCTCGACGAACGGACGATCGTATGACCCTTCGATTCGAAGAACTTGAGGAATTTCTCGCGGATTTCGGCGGCTTTCATAGCGTGCGGGAACGGTCCTGCCAGACTGGCTCTGTGGCTATCGGCGCCGTGCGCCGGGGGGATCGGGCGCACGGCGGCTGGTTTCTGAAACGATCGATTATACGGGATCGCGACCCGGGGGCGGCAGGCCCGCGCCGGCGGGGGCGGAACGGCGTCGCGCGGGCGGACGGCCCGGGATGGCGCCGGCCGGCGGGCGCCTCGCGACGGGGCGGGCGCTTCGCGCCCCGTTTGCCGGCGCGCGGCGGCCCAGAGCGGCACGGAACAGCCCAGAGCGGCGCCGCGCCCTCGCCTGGCCCCGCTTTCACGCCGCCGGGGCGGGAATCGCTTTAAGATGCAGCGATCGCCGCCCGGGCGCCAAGGCCCGGGCCCTGCCAGTTCCGAGGGAGACAGACAGCAGATGGGAGCATTGAGTCATATCCGCGTTCTCGACCTGAGCCGCGTGCTCGCCGGCCCGTGGTGCGCGCAGACGCTCGCCGACTTCGGCGCCGACGTGATCAAGATCGAGCGGCCCGGCGCGGGCGACGACACGCGCCACTGGGGGCCGCCCTACCATCGCGCCGCGGACGGCAGCGACACGCGCGAAGCCGCCTACTACCTGGCGGCGAACCGCAACAAGCGCTCGGTGACGGTGGACATCGCCAGCCCGGAAGGCCAGCGCGTGATCCGCGAGCTGGCCGCGCAATGCGACGTGGTGATCGAGAACTACAAGGCCGGGCAGTTGAAGAAATACGGCCTCGACTACGCCAGCCTGCGCGAGCTGAAGCCGGACCTGATCTACTGCTCGGTGACGGGTTTCGGCCAGACCGGCCCCTATGCGCACCGCGCCGGCTACGACTTCATCATCCAGGGCCTGGGCGGCTTCATGAGCATCACCGGCGAGCGCGACAGCGAGCCCGGCGGCGGCCCGCAGAAGGCCGGCGTGGCGATCGCCGACCTCGCCACCGGCCTCTATTCCTCGGTGGCGATCCTCGCCGCGCTGACGCATCGCGACCGCACCGGCGAAGGCCAGTACATCGACATGGCCCTGCTCGACGTGCAGGTGGCCCTGCTCGCCAACATGAACACCAACTACCTGGCCAGCGGCCAGCCGCCGGTGCGCTGGGGCAATGCCCACCCCAACATCGTGCCCTACCAGACCTTCCAGACCAGCGACGGCTGGATCATCGTGGCGGTCGGCAACGACGGGCAGTTCCGCAAGTTCGTGGAGGCCGGCGGGCGCGGCGAGCTGGCCGACGACGAGCGCTTCGCCACCAATCCCGCGCGCGTGCGGCATCGGCCGATCCTGGTGCCGATCCTCGCCGAGATGACGCGCACGCGCGGCAAGCACGAATGGATCGCCGCGCTGGAGGCGGCCGGCGTGCCCTGTGGGCCGATCAACGACCTGGCCGAGGTGTTCGAGAACGAGCAGGTGGTGGCGCGTGACCTGCAGGTGGAACTGCCGCATCCGAGCGGCGCGCCGGTCAAGCTGGTGCGCAATCCCGTGAAGATGAGCGCCACGCCGCCCGAGGCGCGCAGCGCGCCGCCGCTGCTGGGCGAGCATACCGAGGCGGTGCTGCGCGAGCTGCTCGGCTACGACGAGGCCGCGATCGCGGCGCTGCGCGACAAGGGCGCCGTCTGAGGCGCGGGCGGCGCGACCGCGGCCGCCATGAAAAACGCCGGGACACGCATTCGCATGTCCCGGCGCCTTGCGTCGATGGTGAACCCACCGCGAGCGGCCGCTCCCTCGACGTCACGTGTCATTGCCCGGCGTCGCCGCCGGTTTCTCCCTGATGCCTGTTGCTGCTGTTCGACCTTGCCGTCTGATGGTCTTCATGCCGCCGTTGCGGGCGTCATGGGCGGTTTCCCGGCCGTCGACCGACGCGCAACGGCGGCCTGGAAACCTTGGATTCGGCCCGGCGCCCTCGGGGCACCGGGCCGGAATCACTCGAAGCGATCGATCCGCCGGGCCGGCGGCGCTCAGGCGCCAGCCAGGCCCGGCCCGCGATCAACGATGGACGTTCGCGCCGACGATGCCGCCCGCGGCCGCGCCGGCCACGGTGCCGATCGGCCCGCCCGTGACGAGATAACCCAGCGCGCCGCCGGCGGCCGCGCCGATGCCGGCGTTGCGCTGGGTGCGCGTCATGGTGCAGGCGCCGAGGCTGGCGACGACGAGTGCGATCACGGTGGTGCGAACCAGGAAATGCGTCTTTTTCATTTGAATGTTCATATCGAATCCCTCCTCAGCTCATGCGGCTTGGAACCGGGTGAGCGAATCTTATGAAGCCGCCGAGCGCCCGCCAACGCGTTTTACCTCCCGTTACGACTGATACAGGCGGCCCGGCGCCGGGCCGGCGCTCCTCACCCGCCGCCCGGCTCAGGTAGAATCGACGGTTTCAGGCGGCGCAACCGGCGCGCGCCCACCTTTCTTCCTGTTCCCGCATGAGCACCGAACGCAACGACGCCCCCGCGGCATCCAATTTCATTCGCAACACCATCGACGACGACAATCGCTCGGGCAAATGGGGCGGGCGCGTCGAGACGCGCTTCCCGCCGGAGCCGAACGGTTATCTGCACATCGGCCATGCGAAGAGCATCTGCCTGAACTTCGGCGTGGCGCGCGACTATGGCGGCGTCTGCCATCTGCGCTTCGACGACACCAACCCGGAAAAGGAAAGCGTCGAGTACGTGGACTCGATCGTCGACGCCGTGCAATGGCTCGGCTTCGAGTGGCAGAAGGACGGCCGCGATCACACGTACTTCGCCAGCGACTACTACGACAGGCTCTACGAATACGCCGAGCTGCTGATCACGCGCGGCAAGGCCTACGTGGACAGCCAGAGCGCCGAGGAAATGCGCGCCAACCGCGGCTCCGCCACCGAGCCCGGCACGAACTCGCCGTTCCGCGAGCGCCCGGTCGAGGAGAACCTCGACCTGCTGCGCCGCATGAAGGCCGGCGAATTCCCCGAAGGCGCCCATGTGCTGCGCGCGAAGATCGACATGGCCTCGCCGAACTTCAACCTGCGCGACCCGGTGATCTACCGGATCCGCTACGCGCATCATTACCGCACGGGCGACAAGTGGTGCATCTATCCGATGTACGACTACACGCACTGCATCTCGGACGCGCTGGAAGGCATCACGCATTCGCTGTGCACGCTCGAGTTCGAGGATCACCGCCCGCTGTACGACTGGGTGCTGAACGAGCTGGCCGAGGCCGGCGTGTTCACGCGTCCGCTGCCGCAACAGATCGAATTCTCGCGCCTGAACCTGACCTACGCGATCACCAGCAAGCGCAAGCTGCTGCAACTGGTGACCGAGAACCACGTGGACGGCTGGGACGACCCGCGCATGCCGACCATCGTCGGCATCCGCCGCCGCGGCTTCACGCCCGAGAGCCTGCTGCTGTTCTGCGAGCGCATCGGCGTGACCAAGGTCGATTCCTGGATCGACATGGGCGTGCTGGAAGGCGCGCTGCGCGACGATCTGGACGAGAAGGCGCCGCGCACCGTGGCCGTGCTCGACCCGCTCAAGCTGGTGATCGACAACTACCCCGAAGGCCAGACCGAGGACTGCACGGCGCCCGTGCATCCGCATCATCCGGAACGCGGCGTGCGCACCTTCCCGATCTCGCGCGAGCTGTGGATCGAGCGCGAGGACTTCCAGGAAGTGCCGCCCAAGGGTTATTTCCGCCTGTTCCCGGGCAACAAGGTGCGGCTGCGCTACGGCTACGTGATCGAGTGCACGGGCTTCGACAAGGACGAGCAAGGCAAGGTCACCGCCGTGCATTGCAACTACTTCCCGGACAGCCGCTCGGGCACCGAAGGCGCGAACAACTACAAGGTCAAGGGCACCATCCATTGGCTCAGCGCGGCCGCGGCCGTGCCGGCCGAGGTGCGGATCTACGACCGCCTGTTCCGCGAAGCCCATCCCGATGCGGGCGGACGCAACTATCTCGAGGCGCTGAACCCCGACTCGAAGAAGATCATGCAGGCCTATGTGGAACCGGGTACCGAAAGCGCGGCTCCCGAGGCGCGCTACCAGTTCGAGCGTCATGGCTACTTCGTGGCCGATCGCCATGATTCGAAGCCGGGCCAGCCGGTGTTCAACCGGATCGTGCCGCTGCGCGATAGCTGGGGCGGGAAGTAAGCGCCCAGTGCGTGGATGAACGAAAAATACCCGGCTTCGGCCGGGTATTTTTTTGCGCCTGCTTCGGTGGCGCGGGGAGAATCACCGGCAATCTCAGCCCGGCAAATCCCGATGCAGGTCCGCCAGCGACAGCGTGGTGGCGAACACCTTCGCCAGGCTGCGGCTCGCGTACTGCCTGACCTCGTCCAATTCGACCCAGCGGAACGCGTCCATTTCGGGGATCGACGCGCCGGTGGCACGGCTCGGGAACATCGAGGTGCAAATGCAATGGGAGAGATCGGTTTCGTCGGCACGCAGGCGCGCCGCGAACAGGTAGAGATCCTTGTCGGGACGGTAGAGGAAGCGGCCCAGGTCGACCAGCCGCTCGGCCGCCAGCGCGATGCCGGTTTCCTCGAACAGCTCGCGAAGGGCGGCTTCGCGCTCCGATTCGCCGGGATCGTGATGCCCCTTCGGGATATCCCAATGCGACGTCTCGGTTGCGTGCGCAAGCAACAGCCGCCCTTGCGGGTCGAGCAGCACGACCCCGCACGACAACACGCGCGGGGCGTGCGATGGCCGCCTGCCGGCCATCGTCGTCAACGCTTCTGGAATTGCCAGTTGCCCGCCGCCGTCTTGCAGTAGCGCGGACGCAGCGTCATCGACTGACCCTTGGCATTGATCTCGACGGCGATCTCGCGGCAGCTACGGCCATCCTGCTCGGCGGTGGTGGGGGTGAGCTTCGCCTCGATCGGCGTGCCGCGGCCATCGTTGCTCCAGGTGGTGGTTTCGCCGTCCTTGCCCTCGTCGCGGGCCTGGTAGACGGCCTTGGTCAGCGAGGCGCGATCGGCCTTGCTGAAATAGGCCATCGGCGTGTCGCTCAGGAAGTTCAGGTTGCTCTGCGCCTGCGCGCCCAGCGCGGTGGCGACGAGCACGGCGCCGGCCAGCGCGCGTGCCACGTTCGGGAGAGATGCCCGCATCGTCTTGTTCTCCTTGGAATGGGATTGCCGGACGGGATGCGCCGCACTGCCTGCTGCACGCACATCCCGTCGGCGAGCATATCATGCCCTCCCGCCCCACCCCGGCTCAGCGCGCCGCGACCTTCTGCTGCTGCGCATCGGGCCGGTAGCCGTCCGTGAGCGTGTGCAGGAAGGCGATCACGTCCTGGATCTCCGCCTCGCTGAGCGCCGGCTTCTCGCCTCGCTTGCGATCGAAGGGCGGATCGGTATTGATGTTGGCCCAGTAGCGCTTCGGCAGATCGTCATACTTCTGCACCACGCCGTGACGCACCGGATAGAAGCGCTCGGGGTTGGTATCACGCTGCACGTAGAAACGCAGCACCTCATCGAGCGAGTGATAGATGCCGTTGTGGAAGAAGGCCTTCTTCAGCACCACGTTGCGCAGCGTCGGCGTGCGGAATATGCCGCAGAACTCGTCCTCGCCCTTCAGGTCCTGGCGCTCCGGCCCGCAGGCGCCCAGGTCGTGGAACTTCGGATCCTTGTTGACCGCCAGCTCGCGATTGCGCGGCACGCCCAGCGCAATCAGGCCGAAGTCGCTGAACTGCGGCGGCGAGCCGTCGAGCGCGCGCTGGCTGATATGGCAGCTCGCGCAATTGCCCTTGCGTTCGTCGTTGAACAGTTCGAGGCCGCGCATCTCGGCGGCCGTCAGCCTGGCCTTGTGGTCGAGGAAGGCGTCGTACTTGCTGGTGTAGGGCGTGAAGACTTCCGGCGTCTGCTCGTAGGTGCCGAGCGCCTGCAGCACCGCGTTGAAGGTGGCCATGTCGTCGGACAGCACCTTGTCGCCGAAGGTCGCGCGGAAATCCGCGAGATAGGACGCGGCACGCACCGCGCTGGCCACCTTGGTCGGCGTGCTGTTCATCTCGAAGCGCGTGGTCAGCGGAATGCGCGCCTGCTGCTCGCCGCGATCGACGCGGCCATCCCAGGTCAGACCGCCGGTCGGGCCCGCATCGACGCTCTCGTCGCCCTCCTCGTCCGAATCATGGAAGTGCCGCGTGAAAGGCGGCACCTTCTGCAGATACATCAGCGTCGGCACGGCGCGGAAACCCTGCTGATGGAGATCGTCGCCGCCCAGTTGCACCGACAGGCCGTTAGGCGAACCGAAAGCATGGTCGGGGCTGTGGCAGGAAGCGCATGCCAGCCTTCCGGAACCCGAGAGCGCCGGATCGAAAAACATCTGCTTACCCAGTGCTGTCATTTTCTTGACAGCGGCATAGACCTGCGCACGCGTCTGCGGCTGGTTAGCCACCACGATCTCGTTGCCGGCCGCTTGCGACGCGCCGGCCTGCGCCGTCGATCGCGAGGCGGCCGATGCCGCGGCGGCCTGGTCGCCCGCGGCCTGCGGCGCGCGCGAATCGCAGGCGCTCAGCAGGCTGGCGAGCGCAAGCGAGACGATCGCGACCGCCCGGACGGCGAAGGGGTGGCGATCCGGCCAAGGCCGGGCGAGGTCTTCGTGCAGGCTGCGCATGTCGATCCGAAAGGCAAGAAAGGAAGGCGCGAGCGTATGTCAGTCGAATGTCAATTCCGTGACTGTGAGTAGATATGAAAACGAAAGCTGCACTACATTTCGCTGTCAAATGTCGCTTACATAATCCGATCGACTGGCTGTCATTCGTTGTACGGGGGATCGGCCGGTTCCTACGGTACATGTGCGACTAGAGAGACAAGATGAAGAAAACTTTGACCCGCGTAACGCTCATCGCGCTCGCCGCAGCAGCCTTCCTCGCGGGCTGCGGCGGCGACGACGTCACGACCGCGCCGTCCGGCGGCAACAACAACGCCACGCCGCCTGCCGCGCAGACGCTGTCGTCGGTGAAGAACATCGTCGTGATCTACGCGGAAAACCGCAGCTTCGACAACCTCTATGGCGCCTTCCCCGGTGCGAACGGCACGGCCGACCTGAAGGCCTCCGATACGATCCAGCTCGACCGCGACGGCACTGTGCTCGCCACGCTGCCGAAGATCTGGGGCGGCCTGACCGCCGCCGGCGTGACGCCGGCCGTGACCGAAGCGATGACGGCGAACCTGCCGAACCAGCCTTTCGCGATCGACGATCCGAACGGTTTCAACACCGCGCTGAACGTGACGACGCGCGACCTGTATCACCGGTTCTACGAGAACCAGATGCAGATCAACGGCGGCAAGAACAACATGTTCGCGGCCTGGGCGGATTCGGGCGGCCTGGTGATGGGCCACTACAACACCGATTCGTCGAAGCTGCCGCTCTGGAAGATCGCCCAGCAATACACGCTGGCCGACAACTTCTTCATGGGCGCGTTCGGCGGCTCCTTCCTGAACCACCAGTATCTGATCTGCGCCTGCGCGCCGTTCTATCCGAACGCGAACACCAGCCCGGCCTCCAAGTCGATCTCGGCCGTGAACGCCGACGGCGTCTCGCTGACGGTCGACACCGCCAACTCGCCGGCCTCGGCGCTCAACGGCGCACCGAAGTTCGTCAACTCGGGCAACCTGACGCCGGACTTCTTCGCCGTCAACACCATGCAGCCGCCGTACCAGCCGAGCGGCAACAAGGCGCCGAGCACCGACCCATTGCTGGCCGACCCGAGCGTGGCCACCACGCTGCCGCCGCAGACCGCCACCAACATCGGCGACCTGCTGAGTGCCGCCAACGTCTCCTGGGCCTGGTACAGCGGCGCGTTCGGCGCGGCGCTGACGGCCTCGCAAGGCGGCACGCCGGCAGCCGCGGCCGACGGCACGACGATCGCCAAGGCGAACTTCCAGTACCATCACCAGCCGTTCAACTACTTCAAGAACCTGGCCCCGGGCACCACGGCACGCGCCACGCACGTGCTCGACGGCGGTATCAACGGCACGGAGTTCATCAAGGCGATCGACGCGGGCACGCTGCCGGCGGTGAGTTTCTACAAGCCGCAGGGCAACCTGAACGAGCACGCCGGCTACACCGACGTGGCCTCGGGTGACGCCCACATCGCGGATGTCATCTCGCACCTGCAGAAGAGCCCGCAGTGGAACAACATGGTGGTGGTCGTCACCTATGACGAAAACGGCGGCTTCTGGGATCACGTCGCGCCGCCGAAGGGCGACCGCTGGGGCCCGGGCACGCGGATTCCGGCACTGGTCATTTCGCCGTACGCGAAGAAGGGTTTCGTCGACCACACGCAATACGACACCGCGTCGATCCTGCGTTTCATCACGCGCCGCTACAACCTGCCGAAGCTCGACGGTATCAAGCAGCGCGACGACGCGCTGGTGAAGAACGGCGGCACGGCGATGGGCGACCTGACGAACACGCTGACGCTGTCGACCAACTGAGTATCACGGTAAAGCAGCGATTGACCCGTTGGTCGCGGCTTTCGAGTGATTGGGCGGCTTCGGCCGCCCTTTTTTCATGATTGTCCGGATTCGACGCCGGGCCGGGTCAGAGCAATTGCTGGGCCGACAGCGCGAGCAGCAATCGTTCGATGCCAATGCCGAACCCGGCACCTTCGCGATACGCCCCACCGCCGGCGATCTGCTGCTGCGCTCCCAGTTCCCGGCAGCGAATCTCGAACCCTTGCCCGTTCAGGTAGTAGCTGATACCTCGTCGCGCAGCCCGGTCGAGTTCGTAGCGAAGCCCCAATGAATCCAGGAAGCCGATGGCCATTTCCTGGCTGCATGTCGATGCGCGCTCCAGGTCGGTGCCCAGGCATTCGAAACCGAGCTGGGTGAATTCGCGGTAGCGCCCGGCTTGCGGTCGTTCGTAACGGTAACAGCGCGCAACATAGAAGAAGCGCCGCTCGGGCCGGCCGGCCAGCAATTCCCGGCGTCTCTCCTGGAACAGGGCCGTGGCTTCCGGAATCAGGCAACAGGGACGACCTTTCTTGTCGGGGAACGCCCACATCTGATCGATGATCTCGCTGCCTCCGGCCTTTTCGATAAAAGTATCCTGCGACCACAGTGCCGGGACGATCGCTTCTTCAGCGCCAGCCTCAATGAAGGTAGCTCCGGAAACGGGTCTCGAGATTGCGGATCTGGGCGGCGTCCTTGCCGACCACGAAGCGGGTGCCGCGAAGCATGCTCATGTTTTTCTCCGTATGAAAATAAAAAAGGCGCCGATGGCGCCTTGGTTTCGTATCAGCCGGGCGGGACCGCTTGGATCCCGCTCCAGTGTCATGGACGTAACGAACCACGGCGCGATGAAAGGCGGCCGTGATGGTGATGCAGTCGAGTGGGTACGTTACGAAGTTCCATGTCGGCAATACTGACACAAGAGCGGCGGGCTGTGAACTGCTCCGAATTCCGACAATGAAGCGGCGTCGGTCGCTATAACTGCCGCTCGATCGCTGCCTTGTCGATAACCGACCAGACCTGCCGGATCCTGCCGTCGTGGAATTCATAGAAGACGTTTTCCGTGAAAGCGACGCGCTTCCCGTTCACGGGCAGGCCGAGGAAGGTACCGATCGGCGAGCAGTCGAAATGCAGGCGGCTGGCGATACGAGGCGGTTCGCACACGAGTAATTGAATCTCGAAGTGCAGGTCCGGGATCTCGCGGAAATCTCTCTCCAACATCTTGCGATAGCCGGACAAACCGATGCGCTGGTCGTTGTGGATCACCTTGTCGCCGACGAACATGCCCAGGCGTGACCAGTCCTGCTGGTTCAGGCAGGCGATGTAGGCGCGGTAGGTTTCGGATAAAGAGAGTTCAGTCATCGTCGTCCGTGCTTCCTGAATAGGTTGATTAGAGACGCTCTACTCCACGCCTCGCGATCTGGCTCGATACTCCGCATGACGTACCGCGAGTGCCTCTTTCGAGGGCCACTCGGCTTCGGCGGCTGGCAGACGCAGGACTCGTCCATTCAACACGCCATAATCGCCAGCCCTCAAGCTTTCATCGAGCACCACGCGATATGTCGTCGGATCGATCGACAACAGCCCCATGTCGAACAAGGTGTGCAAGTCACCACGCAACAACAAACCATTCGCGACATGATTGGTTTCGGGGCCGCGATACGCGACGATATGGGCCGCCTCCAGGACGGGCTGCACCTCGCATCCGCTAATCGCACAACGGCCATCGTAAGCGCTCAACAATGCTCGACGAAATGCCGGCTGGCCTTGGCGCCGAACGATCGCGCGATTGATGCGGCTGCGCGCATCCTCGATGCCGCTGGGGTCGAAATCGCCGCTGGCCTGTACCTCCCGCTCCGCGACCGCAAGTTGTGGATCATTGCGTTGAAGCGAGAAGGACGCAGGCCGCTCACCATGGTGAGCAACGTAGCGGAACGCGCCCTCGTAGCGAAACCCGGCCCCCTCGTACTCGTATTTTTTCTTTCGATAGAACAGCAAAACCTCGAGACCGCGTTGAGCGTGCTCGATGATGAGCGAGTCGGTACGACCAGCAGTTTGCCCCTGCCAACTCAGTAGATCGCCTTCGAGCTTATCGACGTATTGGGTTCGATCCTCGGTCTTTTTCTCCGTCACGAACAGCAGCACCGAGGTAAAACCCGCCGGTCGAAACACGCCATTGTTGATCGTGGAGTCCTGGGTATCGAGGATCCCGCGCAAGGCATCGCGTGTGTAAACCCGCCCGGCCTGCAGCAGGTCGGAAACGCGAGTGGATACATCGATTCCTGCAATGTCGGCGTCGAGGGAGTCTTTAAGCATCGTCATGGTGGGCCTAGCGTGTCGCCGGCTCGTCTTTTTATCTCGAAATTAGGGCGAAGCTTGGCGGATTCTAGGACGATTCGCTACCCGCTGTCTCGGAAATGGAATGGAATCTTAGGGATATCAGCCCACTGCCGGCACCCATCCCATCAGACCGACTCGCGGTGGACATGCCCCGCCGTGCTACGAGGGAATACCAGCAGCACGGCAAAACCACCCGCCTCCGGCACCGCGAACGACACTTGCCCGCCGTGCGCGTCCATCACCTCCTTCACGATCGCCAGCCCCAGCCCCGAGCCATCGCGTCGCTCGGCGCCCTTGCCGTCGAGACGCACGAACGGGCGCATCACCGCGTCCCAATGCTCGCGTGGAATGCCAGTGCCGTTATCGGTCACGGTCAGAATGAGTTGCTCGGCCGTGCCATCGATGGTCACGACGATCTGGTTCGCCATGCCGTGATGCAAGGCATTGTGCAGCACGTTCGAGAGCGCCTCCTGAAGGCTGATCGCATCGCCGTCGATCGTCGCGTCGGCGAGCCGTGCATCGAGCGACACCTGCACGTCGCGCTCGTCGGCGAGCGGGATGGTGCGGCCCAGCACCTCCTTGGCCAGCGCCACGAGGTCGATCGGCTGCAACGGCACGACTTCGGTACGATGAATCACCATCGCGTGATTGAGCAACTGCCCCGTCAGGCGCCCCACGTCGGAACAGGTCGCGCGCAGCGTCTCGAGCCGCGCGCGCTGGCGCGCCGCGTCGGACTCGTTGCTGAGCATCTCGATCTGCGCGTCGAGCCGCGCCAGCGGCGTGCGCATCTGGTGCGCCGCGTCGGCGATGAAGCGCTGCATGGTGGCCACGCGCTCGCCGAGCCGGCGCATCAGGCCGTTGATCGCGCCGATGATCGCGGCGATCTCGCTCGGCGTATCGATCACCACCGGCCGCAGGTCGGCCGGATCGCGCGCCGCGATGATCGACTCGATCTGCGCCAGCGGCGAGAGCCCACGCCGGATCGCCAGCGCGCTGGCGCCAATCGCGAGCGCCGTCATCAGCACGATCAGCGTCCAGACCTTGATGCTCATGTCGTTGGTCAACTGCTCGCGCGCATGCGTGGTCTGCGCCACCGTCACCAGCGCCCAGCCGGGCACGCGCTCCTCGGGCATGTGGCGCGCGATGGTGGCGATGCGCACCGGTTGCTGCTGGTAGCGCGCCGTCGCGAACCGGGTGCCGCGCTGCGCGGCAGCGACGTCCGCCGCATCGGGCAGGTCGCTGTAGCCCGCCACCACCACGCCGCGCGAATCGACCACCTTGTAGTAGACGAGGTCGTAGCGCGACAGCGTCGACAGCGCGGCCACCGGCGGATTGAGCGCGAGCACGCCGCCCTGCACGTAGAGATTCTCGGCCACCTGGATCGCCGCGCCGGACAACAACTGATCGTAGGCGCGCTCGGCCGCGACGCCGGCGTAATAACGCGCGATCAGCGACAGCGCGGCCGCGCCCGACACCACCACGCAGGCGATGAACAACAGCGTGCGGCCGAACAGCGTCTTCGGAAACCAGTCAGCGCGTCGCAATCTGGTAGCCCATTCCGCGTGCCGTGCGAATCTCGACGTCACTGCCCTGCAGCTTCCTGCGCACGCGCGTCACGTATTGTTCGACCGCATTCGCGGAGGGTTCGCGGCCGAAGCTGAACAACTGGTTCAGCAGTTCGTCCTTGGAGAACACGCGCTGCGGCCGGCTGGCGAGGATTTCGAGCAGCGCGAACTCCTGGCGCGACAGCGGCAGGGGCTGGCCGTCGAGCTCCGCGAGGCGGCTGCTGCGATCGATCGAGAGCGCGCCGAAGCGCAGCACGTCGCTGGCGTGGCCGCTGTTCCGGCGTAGCAGCGCCTGCACGCGCGCATCGAGTTCGCGATAGTCGAACGGCTTGACCAGGTAGTCGTCCGCGCCCAATCCCAGCCCGCTGACGCGATCGTCGATCGCCGAGCGCGCGGTGACCAGCAGCACCGGCGTGGTGCTGCCCGAGGCGCGCAGCCGGCGCAGGATCGCGAAGCCGTCCATCGACGGCAGCATCACGTCGAGCACCACCAAGTCGAACGATTCGACGCCCAGCAAGCTCGAGGCGGCCGCGCCGTCGCGCTCGAGATCGACCGCGTGGCCGAGCCGCGTGAGACGGCTGCCGATCGCCTCGCCGATCTCGGCGTCGTCCTCGACGACCAGAATGCGCATGGTTGAAGTCCTGCCGATTAGGGAAATTACGGGTAATCCCGAGGATGGGATGTCAGCATTTTCTCAGACTCGCTCGCTAAGCTCCATGCCAGTTCATACACGGGCCCGAACGGCCCTTCCGGAGGAGACCTGCACGATGCAGCGTGCCCACGCGCCAGCCGATTCGCGTTCAACCGCGGTGGCCGCCCTCGAGGTGGCCCGCGCAGACGCGCGTTCGCGAGCGTGCAGGCCGGCATGTGTGCCGTCTCCTCGGTCCTGCGTCGCGGGGCGTGCCTGATGACGAAAGCCTCGCCGCGTCGCCGCGCGTTGCTGGCTGGCGGCATCGGCGCCGCGCTGGCGCCGCTCGTCTCCCGCGCCTTCCCTTTCCCGCTGTCCAGCCCGCCAACCGTCAGGATTTCGAAAGGTTATGGCGTGCTCTATCTGCCCCTGCTCGTGATGGAGCGGCAGCGCCTGTTCGAGGCGCACGCGCGGCAACGCGGGCTCGGCAAGGTACAGGTCGAATGGGTGCTGCTCGACGGCGGCAACTCGGTCAACGACGCGATGATGGCCGGCACGCTCGACTTCGCCGGCGCCGGCGCGCCCGGGTTCATCGAGCTGTGGGCGCGAGCGCGCGGCATTCCCAACGTGGAGGTGATCGGCATCAGCGGACTGTCCTCCACCTCGCTGTCGCTGAATACCAATCAGCCACATATCCGCACGCTCACCGATTTCACGTCCGAGGACCGGATTGCCGTGCCCGGCATCCACACCTCGCTGGCGGCCGTGATCCTGCAGATGATCGCCGCGCAGCAACTGGGCATCCGGCGTTTCGCGCATCTCGACCCGATCACCGTGAACCTGCCGCATCCGCAGGCGATGGACGCCCTGATCCACCGTGAAGGCGGCGTGACCGCGCATTTCGCCTCGCCGCCGTTCTCGACGCTCGAATTGCGGCAGCCCGGCATTCACCGCGTGATCGATGCCGTCCAGGTGCTCGGGCCGCTCACGCTCGACGTGATGTTCGCGCCGAAGCGCGTGGTCGATGCCGAGCCCGGCCTGGCGGCGGCCTTCATCGGCGCGCTCGACGAGGCGAACCGGTTCATCGCCGCGAATCCGCGCGAGGCGGCCGCGATCTATGTGTCCTCGTCCGGCGTACGCGTGTCGCCCGACGACGTGATCGCGATGCTCGGCATGCCGGAAACACGCTTCTCCGTGGTGCCTGACCGGCTCATGGAGTACGTCGATTTCCTTCAAGGCGTGGGCACTATCAAGACTCGCCCGGCCAATTGGAGCGACATGTTCACCGCCCAGCTCGGCGCCTACCAGGCGCGCTGAACTGGCTTTTTTTTCGTTGCATCCGCAGCTTTCAGCAAGACGTATCAAACAGGAGTCCAGCGTGACCATTGCCTCCCCCCCTATCGCTGCCGCCGGTGAAGAGCAGCGCGTGATGTCGAAGATCGCATGGCGCCTGATGCCGATCCTCGTCGTGATGTTCCTGATCTCGTTCATCGACCGCCAGAACGTCGGCTTCGCCAAGCTGCAGATGGTGCATAGCCTGAACATGTCCGAGGCCGCGTTCGGGCTGGCCTCGTCGCTGTTCTTCATCGGTTACCTGCTGTTCGAGGTGCCGAGCACGCTGGCGCTGCACAAGTTCGGCGCGCGCGTCTGGCTCGCGCGGATCATGCTCACCTGGGGGCTCATCACGGTGGCGATGGGCTTCACGACCTCGAGCCCGGTGTTCTCCGGGCTGCGCTTCGTGCTCGGCGTGGCCGAAGCCGGGTTTTATCCCGGCGTGATCTATTACCTGACGCTGTGGTTCCCGCAGAGCTACCGAGCTCGCGTGCTGGGGATCTTCACGCTCGGCAGCGCGCTGGCGAACATGCTCGGCTCGCTGGTGGGCGGCTGGCTGCTGAGCCTCAGCGGCGTAGGCGGCCTGGCCGGCTGGCAATGGGTGTTCATCGCCACGGGGCTGCCCGCCGTGGTCGTCGGGATCGCGGTGTTCCGCCTGCTGCCGACCTCGTATCGCGAGGCGCGCTTCCTGTCGGAGAACGAGAAGCAGATCGTCGGGGCCGCGCTGGAACGCGAGGCGCCGCCGCATGCCGAGCATTCGCAGCCGTGGAAGGCGCTGCTCGATCCGCGCGTGATGCTGTTCGCGGCGACCTACATGATGATGTCGACCTCGCTGTACGGCGTGACCTACTGGCTGCCGACCATCGTCAAGTCGTTCGGCGTATCGAGCACCACGAACGGTTTCCTGAGCATGCTGCCCTGGGCGCTGGCCGTCGTGCTGCTGATCTGGCTGCCGCCGAAACTCAAGCGCGCGAAGAGCCTGCTGCGGACCATCGGCATCGTGGCGGTGCTGGGGGCGATCGGCTTCGTGCTGAGCCTCGTGCTGCCGACCACGCCGCTGCGCTTCGTTGCGCTGGTGCTCGGCGGTGCCTGCATCCCCTTGATCTATCCGTGCTTCTGGTCGATGCCGCCGCGGTATTTCACCGGTGCCCGGGCCGCGGCCAGCGTGGCGGCGATCAACTCGATCGGCAATCTCGGCGGTTTCTTCAGCCAGAACCTGATGCCGCTTGCCGGGAAGCTGACGGGCACGGCGTTCGGGCCGATGATCGTGCCGATCGTTTGCTTGAGCATTCTCGGCGTGGGAGCGTTTATCGGCTGGGCGCGATCGGAGCGGTCGATGGCGGTTGCGCTTCAGGATTGAGGTAGCGCGCTGCAATACAGCGCCGGTTTGAAGCCATCGATCCGCGAGGATCGATGGCTTCGTCGCTTTTCGATCGGGCTTTCGATACGGTCAGCATCGCCTCATCTTGATCACGCGCGAAATCTGCGCAAGCGTGAAGCTGCTGTTTTTCACGTACGCCACGTAGTCGGCGGGAACGGTCAGCGAAGCGGCCACCACGTAGTCGCCGGCATAGCGAAATCGGTCCGATGCGGTTCGCAGGAAGATCGGAACCGGCTCCGTCTGCCGCGCCAGCGTGCGCCCCGCCGCGCGCGCCGATGCGCTGCCGTCGCAGACGATGACGTCGGGCGCGTGGGGATTCAGGTCCTGCCGCAAGCGAGCGGCGACGACCTTGCCGACCTTCACGGGCAGGAATGCCTGCTTGCTTCCGCCCGTGATCCTGCGAATGTCTTCGCTTGAATACTCTTTTCCGATTTCGAACATGGTTGACTCCCGGATATGGCGTCATGCAGCGGCGCCGCAACGCCAATCCGCGAGATCGTAGCGGCGCATTTCTAAAATCGGTGTAAAGACAGTGACTATCAGGGTTGCCGGCGCGTAGCTTCGACGGTCTTCAGCAGCGATTGCAGGCCGCGCCAGCCCCAGTACACGCGATGATGGACGATCAGGCCGTGTTCGATGTCCATCGCTTCGACCAGGTCGGTCTGATCGCCCGAAGGCGTGTCGCGAGGATATTCCCAGATAAGTTGCTTGCCGTCGGTGTGGAAGACGTCGGTGCGATACCAGTGCGCGAAGGCGCCGGACAGCTTGCGGAAGCCCTCGGAGAAGAATCCGCGGATGGCTTCGCGTCCGTCGAGAATACCGGTTTGATTCCCCGGTTCCACGAACAGGATCGTCGGTGACTCGAAACGCGCGTGCTCGGCGTAGAGCGACATCAGGCCGTCGAGGTCGCGCTCGACGATCGATTTGTGCCACTGCCGGTGGATGTGTGCGATTTGTTGAGGGGTGGAAGTCGCGGTGCTCATGTCGGGTCCTGTGCGAAAGTGTATGCGCAAGATCCGAGCTTACGGGTAGTGGATGGGGGAATGTTTCAGGCTCTGATGAAACGAGTCCGCTTGCGGGAGACAGCCGCTCGACGCGGCATCGCTCTGCAGTTTATCCAGCCCGGCAAGCCACAACAGAACGCGTACATCGAGCGTTACAATAAAACGGTTCGATACGACTGGCTCGCCCATTACCTCTTCGAGACCGTGGCCGACGTTCAGGAGTATGCGACGAAGTGGCTGTGGTCATACAATCACGAACGCCCGAACACGGCCATTGGCGGCGTACCGCCGAAACAGAAGTTGCTTATCGCGCCATAACCTCTACTTCTGACCGCCGTTAAAAACGGGGGGACTACCCGGTAGCCACGTTAGGGAATTGGACCCGACGTAATCTGCTCTCGAGCAGCGCGCCAAAGACAGGTGGTCATGACGCGCTTGCCAAGCGTGCGACACGCCCGATCAGCGAGCTTGAGGCAGAGAACAGCCGGCTGCGTAAGGAACTGGCCAGCGCGAAACTCGATATCGAAATTTTGTCAAAAGCGACGGCGTACTTCGCGAAGGGGTCGCGGTGACGTACGCCTGGATCGACGATCACCGCGACCGGTACAGCGTCACCCGACTATGCCGGATTCCGGGCGTTTCGCGTAGCGGATATTGCCAGTGGCGCGTCCGTCCACCCAGCGCAAGGGCGCACGCGAACGCGGCCCTGGATGCGCAAGTCGCGGCCATCCATCGCAAGCATCGAGGCGCGTATGGTCGCCCGCGTATCGTGCGGCAATTGCAAGCTCAGGGTAGCTCGGCGAGCGAGGAGCGCGTGCGGCGTAGCTTGCAGCGCCAGGGACTGCGTCCGGTCTACAGGCGTGCCTGGCGGGTCACAACGGACTCGACGCACAGCCTTCCCGTAGCGCCGAACCTGCTCGATCGTCGTTTCGACGGCTGGCAGCCCGATCGCGCCTGGGTCAGCGACATCACGTTTGTCAGGACCGGGGAAGGCTGGCTGTATCTCGCGGCGATTCTCGATCTGGCGAGCCGGCGCGTCGTGGGCTGGTCCATGTCCGAACGCATCGACGCCGAGCTGGTTTGCCAGGCACTGCGCAGCGCGTGCTGGCAACGCAAACCGGCACCGGGACTGCTATTACTACTCGGACAGAGAGGCGCAATATGCAAGCCGGGCCTACCGGAAGCTGGCCGCCGGATTCAGGACAACGATCTCCATGTGTCGTCGTGCCAATGCGTGGGACAACGCCGCGATGGAAAGCTTCTTCAAGACCCTGAAAGTCGAGAGGATCTACCAGGTCCGCTACGAAACGCGAGCGCAGGCTCGCTTGGATATCGTCGACTGGATCGAAGGCTATTACAATCGCGAGCGCCTGCATACCTCGATCGGCTTTCTCACGCCTGTCGCCTACGAGGCCGCGATGATCGCAGCGTGATCTGCTGTACGTGGAAACGAGGCAGGGTCAGTACCGATCTGGTCGCAGCAATAGAACATCACCCGCGCATCGCCCTGCGCCACCGGCACCCGCTGCAGCGGATCATCCTCCGGCCGATACCGATCCCCTTCGCGCGCAACCGGCGTCTCGATCCCCTTGACCGGCGCCGTCACATACTGCGCCAGCGGCACGAATCACTCAAAGCTCGAACAGAAGCATTGACTCAAAACACAACAATTTAATCGGATAGTAAGGCTTGACGTGTTTGATCAATAATGCTGTGAAATTTCCTCTGACTCTCCACAGAAACTTTCAATTTACTCATCATGCCCACCGATCGCTCCAAGGCATCAATAGTCATGGAAATTTTATCAACCGACGAGGCCCTTTTGAAGTCATCATGAGAAATTCTGAGACGAAACTCAAGCACCTTGCCTTTCGACGAAACCTTCGCAACCTCAGGAAATCCAGATATAAATTTTTCAGATAGAATTATCGTCATAAAAGCCCATTTTTCAAATCCTTCCGAAAAAACCTGCCCCTCCATGAATTGATTGACGACGGGCTCAATTGCATTTCTGACAACGCGAGCATCATCACCAATATCCGCCTCGTTCTCTCCGGACATCCACAATTTCATCTATCCCTCCTCAATAATCACTCAAATTCAAAGGTGGGCGCGCACCACCATTAACCGCCTTGTATGCCAAAATCTTTTGATGCTGCCAACAGTGCATCTCCCTCTTCGTCCCAGCGACCTCGGGCTGCATATCCGCGTTAATGCTATCGAGATAAATTTGAGAATACCGAGCCTTTCCCAAAGTAGTTTCACCATACTTAAGAATCGCGCCTGAAGTTCGATCTCTTAGTGTGTAACCAATGGCCGGAACTTTAGTATCCAAGCTATTACCATGAACCTTTCCATCACATGGATCATCATCACAAGAACATTTCTTTCCTGGCTTTTGCCCTTGAGAAAATGTACCGTTCTTGTTTCTTGGCTGCCCAGGCCACAAACCTAACGGATCGACCCATTCGGCAGAATTAGGTGCGTACTGATATAGATTGCTACCGCCTTCGAGCTTGATCGGATCCCGTGACGTAAACCTGCCCGACACAGGATCGTAATACCGATGCCGGTTGTAATGCAGCCCCGTCTCATCATCCACCTGCTGCCCCTGGAACCGCAGCGTATTCCTCGCCACCGCGCCCCCCGACGCAGCCGAAGCCCGCTCGATCACCTCCCGCGTCTCGCCCCAGGCCTTGTACGCCGCCTCCCACACCACCTCACCAGCCTCGTCCGTCATCATCAACGGTGTACCGATCTGGTCGCAGTAATAGAACATCACCCGCGCATCGCCCCGCGCCACCGGCACCCGCTGCAGCGGATCATCCTCCGGCCGATACCGATCCCCCTCGCGCGCAACCGGCGTCTCGATCCCCTCGACCGGCGCCGTCACATACTGCGCCATCGGCACGAAGGTCCGTGCCTCATACACATAATGCGTGCTCCGTGCCTCGTCCGATTCATACGCCAGCGTATCCCCATCCCAGCCGAACACGGTCCGCGCGCCGTTGACCTCCTTGGCAATCCGCCGCCCCAGCGCGTCATAGTAGTAACTCGATGCGCTCCGTCTCTCGCCCTCCTCAACCTGCGCAGCCTGCATCCAGTCAAACGCATCCCACTCATACCGCTGCGTCCCCGAGGGCGAATGCTTCCGAATCAAATGCCCTTGCGCTTCGTAATCGAAGTGCGTCCCGGCATATTCCCGCAGCAGGTTGCCGAGCACCTTCGGTACCGAAGCTGGCAAGGTGCTTTCACTACGCGCCGCCAGACCTGCTTGCGTCCTCGCATTCTCCGGCCGCCCCGGATCCACGATATTGCTCGCCGGATCGAACGCAAACCGTTCACGCAAGCCCGGCGCAATCGCCTCGATCAATCGCCCGACCGGGTCATACCGGTAATCCGTCGCCCCCTTCCGGCTGTCCTCAATCTGCGTCAACTGCCCGGCGGCATCGTATCGATACCGGCGCATGCTCAACGCGGCCAGCGCCTTGTCGCGCTGGATGCTCTGCCGCTCGATCCGCCCGGCCGGGTCGTACATCAGGCTCTGCACGACCCGGCTCGACAACGTCCGCTTCACTTCGCGATGCAGATCATCGCGCTCCAGTTGCAGCCCGCGCAAATGCCCAGAGCCTATCGACACTCACATCAAGATAAAAACTCCTTCGCCGCCCCTCTCACATCAGCACCGATCGAATTATCACTTGATATCCTTCTCATCAAATCAATAAAAAAAACCTTCAAATCCCCATCAACACCATTTATCACCCTATTCAACATCCAAACAGTATGAACGGTAGGATTTCTGGACAAAGATTCGATCAATTTCTGCTCGTAACCTTTTCCGAAATACCGCTCAGCCGTATGAACAATTGCCCCCGGGCTTCCAAAATCTTCGTTTGGATTATTCTCCAATATAGAAAACAGTGCATCGAGAAATTGACCTCCATCACTTCGACCATCAATTTCATCACACAAATCATCAAGCTCGTCTAAATCCATAGACGAACTTAAATCATTCAACCTTTTCTCTATTTCTTTAGCATCCATCAAAAATCCCCAGAAAATTATTTGCCAAGCGTCTTTGCATGATTCAGGGCAGCCTGCCTGATGTTATCCACCGTTGCGTCAGGAATCCCATTCGCCCTCAAAATATCCGCATTCGCCTCAATATTCTGCTGAGCTGTTTGCTTGGTCACATCCAAAGCCCGCTGCGCCTTATTCACCGCCTTATGACAATCACAATTCAATGCAATTACCGGATTATTTTTTGAAGAATCCGTAGACAATCGATTTGATGCCAAACCTTGATTCTTCAGCCAAGCATGCTGCAGAACCTCATGCCCTTCAAGCCTATCGCCGACAGCAGAACGCTTCACAAAATCCGAATAAGTAGTAACTTCATTTTCCTGGATCGGCGTACCAGCCAAGCCCAATTGATCCACCCAAGACACGGAATTAGGAGCATATTGGTAAACATTAATACCGCCCGCAAGCTTGATCGGATCCCGTGATGTAAACCTGCCCGACACAGGATCGTAATACCGATGCCGGTTGTAATGCAGCCCCGTCTCATCATCCACCTGCTGCCCCTGGAACCGCAGCCTATTCCTCGCCACCGCGCCCCCCGACGCAGCCGAAGCCCGCTCGATCACCTCCCGCGTCTCGCCCCAGGCCTTGTACGCCGCCTCCCACACCACCTCACCAGCCTCGTCCGTCATCATCAACGGTGTACCGATCTGGTCGCAGTAATAGAACATCACCCGCGCATCGCCCTGCGCCACCGGCACCCGCTGCAGCGGATCATCCTCCGGCCGATACCGATCCCCCTCGCGCGCAACCGGCGTCTCGATCCCCTCGACCGGCGCCGTCACATACTGCGCCATCGGCACGAAGGTCCGCGCCTCATACACATAATGCGTGCTCCGTGCCTCGTCGGATTCATACGCCAGCGTATCCCCATCCCAGCCGAACACGGTCCGCGCGCCGTTGACCTCCTTGGCAATCCGCCGCCCCAGCGCGTCATAGTAGTAACTCGATGCGCTCCGTCTCTCGCCCTCCTCAACCTGCGCAGCCTGCATCCGGTCAAACGCATCCCACTCATACCGCTGCGTCCCCGCGGGCGAACGCTTCTGAATCAAATGCCCTTGCGCGTCGTAATCGAAGTGCGTCCCGGCATATTCCCGCAGCAGGTTGCCGAGCACCTTCGGCACCGAAGCTGGCAAGGTGCTTTCACTACGCGCCGCCAAGCCAGCTTGCGTCCTCGCATTCTCCGGCCGCCCCGGATCCACGATATTGCTCGCCGGATCGAACGCAAACCGTTCACGCAAGCCCGGCGCAATCGCTTCGATCAATCGCCCGACCGGGTCATACCGGTAATCCGTCGCCCCCTTCCGGCTGTCCTCAATCTGCGTCAACTGCCCGGCGGCATCGTATCGATACCGCCGCATGCTCAACGCGGCCGGCGCCTTGTCGCGCTGGATGCTCTGCCGCTCGATCCGCCCGGCCGGGTCGTACATCAGGCTCTGCACGACCCGGCTCGACAGCGTCCGCTTCACTTCGCGATGCAGATCATCGCGCTCCAGCTGCAGCCGCTCTTCTCCATCCACCAGCAAGCCGTGCACATGCCCCGAGCCATACATCAGCCAATCGATCGTGTGCCCGTCCGGCCGCACGCTGCGAATCCGGTTCCCCAGCTCGTCATAGCCGTGATGCCAGACATAACTGCGCTTCACCCCAAAAACATCATACGCATGATGTTCCCGCACAAGGTTTCCGACCGGATCGAAGAAGCGCTGAATCCGGCTGTACCGGTTGCTCGCCTCCACCAGTCGTCCGCTTGCATCGTAGGCAAAGCGCTCCGCCTCGTCGCCGCACAATCGCTTCGCGAACCGCCCTGCCCGATCCTGCTCAACCTGCGTCACCCGCCCCGCATCGTCGATCGCGCTGAGACGTCCGCTACCCTCGTCATACGTATAAAGCGTCGACTTGCCGTCGAACTCGACTTCCTCGAGCAAGCGCCCGACCGGGTCATACCGGAACGTATACGACGCGTCGTTCGCATCGGTCAGCCTGACGAGCCGCCCGAGCCGGTCATAGCCATACCCCAGGCGCTGACCGAGCGGATCGATACGCGACGCAACCCGCCCGGCCGCGTCATACGAATATCGCGTCACACGCTGCAGCGGATCCGTCGCCGCCAGCAAACGCCCTTCCGAGTCGTACTGAACACGCTCGACACCGGCCGGCGAACGAATCTCCTCCAATTGCCCGTTCGCCGCGTACTGGAACGTCGTCATCGTCCCTGCGGCATCCTTGGTCCCGCTCAGGCGGCCCGCCGCGTCATACGTCCACTGCGTCGTCTTCCCCGAGCAATCGCGATACGCCAGCAACCTGCCGCCCGCGTCGTAGCTCATCGACTTCGCGCCGCCCTTCGCATCGATCACCGTGATCGGCAGGCCCTGCTCGTTGTACTCGTACTTCGTCTCGTGGCCGAGCGGATCCTTGGCCGCAACGATATTCCCCGCGTCGTCGAACGCCTGCGTCCAGGCGTATCCATGCGGATCGATCGTCTTGACGAGCTGATCCTTCGCGTCGTATTCCATCTCGACGACCGAGCCGTCCACTCGCCGATGCCGCACGAAGTTGCCGCGCGCGTCGTAGTCGAGGAACTCGATGCCGCCATCGCGATGGATATACTGCACCAGCTTGTCATTGCCATCGCGATACATCCACTCTTCACTGCCATCCGGGTAGATCACCCGGAACGTGAAGCCCTTGATGTTGTAGTAGTGGCGCGTGACGTTGCCAAGCGCGTCCGTCACGCTCACCATCCGGAAGTCCGGATGCCAGGCCAGCGTGACCTCGTCGCTGCCGTCGTCGCGATACTCGCGCAAGCAACGCGCCCTGGCGTGCGTGCCGTCCCATTCGAGGTTCATGCCGCGGCCGGTGCGATCGGTATAACGCGTCAGCAGGTGATGCCGGTAGCGATACTCGCGTCGATTGCCGAAACGATCGCAGGCCGCGACCAGATCCCCTTCGCGATCGTATTCATAGGCAGCCAGGCGCCCGACGCGCTCGCCTTGCGCGTCGTGCTCGACAATCTCGACGATGCGCCCCTGCGCATCGAGTTTGAAGGCGACCTGCACATGCGGCATGATCAGCCGATACAAACGCCCCTCGGCATCGTAGTCGAACGTCTGCTGGTTGCCGGCGCGATCCTTGATGAAGGCGATGCGATAGCGATCGCCATGACGCTCGTAAGCCTCGAGCATGTCATGCCCTCGCGTCAGCGTCAGCCAACGCTCGTCGACACGCAGCAACGTCAGGTTCTCGGCAAGATCGTCGTGCGCGGCCCCGATATCGAGCAAGGGGTAATCGAGGCTGCGCCCTTCGGCATCGTGATAGACCAGCTTGGTGGCATGCACGTCGAAGCGCGTCGTGTACGGCGTGATCCAGCGAGGGCCGAGTTCGCCGCCCTGGTCGTTCGCATCGAAGAACGATCGATAGGTCCGCACCCAGGTGATCGGCAGGGGCCCGTCGATGCTGAAGTCATCGTGGTCGATCCGCTCGTCGCCGAACGCGAATCCGATCGATCCTTTCGAGCGCGAAGGCGGCGTCTTGACGGGCCCATTCAACGAGCAGCAGCCACCACCGGGAAGCTGCGCGGCGGCCGTCGAGCGCAGCGTCTCCTTCGCCCCCTGCCCCCGCACCTCCTCCGCCTTCGTGGTTCCCTGCGAGGGAATGCCCTTCTCCTGCGGCTTCGGATTCACCTTGCGCCAGCGCCGAACGCCTTCCTCCGCCGCCAGGATCAACCAGCCGATCTTGCCGACCTCGTTGCCGTCCAGCCCCTTCACGGCCTTCTGCACGGCCGGAACCTTCTGCCGAAGCGTGTCGGCGATCCCCATCAGCTTCGCGCTGGCATCCGAGTTGAACGCCTTGGCCGTTGCAGTGGCGGTATTCACCGTGCCCTTGGCCACGATCGCGAACGCGTCATGGAACAGCATGCCGATGCTGCTGAAGGTCTCGCCCGGCTTGTAGAGGATGTTGTGCCCCGCCTCCTGCAGATGTTTCTCCGCGGCGTCGACGTTCTTGCTGTAGTCCAGCGGCTTGCCAGCCGCATGCGCGAACAGATCGGCCAGCCCATTCATCAGCGCGCCGAGAAACTCCGCCGCGCGGTTCAGCACCTCCGCCAGGTCCTTGCGCAGCTCGGCGATGAAGGTCTCGATCTCACCGGCATATCGTGCCTGCAGGCTCGACACGATGGCCGTGATGATGCCCTGCTGCACCAGTTGCAAGGCAGCCCCGCCCGCCGCCTTGCCATTCTTCACCACTTCCTCGCGGATCAGCTTGAGCATCGGCCGCGCGCCCATGCGAACCTGCGCGGTGCCCGCCGGAATCGGGATGATGCCGATCACGTCGAGCCCGAGGTTCAACCAGTCGAACAGATCGATCGGCCGGTCGCCATGGTCGAGCATCGCGCGGATATCGGAGATCAGGTCCACGGCCGCGAAGATGTTCGCGATGACGGGCATGTTGCGCGCCACCGTCTCCACGCGCTCGAGGGTGACCAGGCCGCCGCTGATGTCGATCAGCCACTTGTTCAGGTCCTTGAGGTTCGCGTCGATATCCACCGGGTGGAAATCGCTGAGCGGCGAGACGAAAACATCGGTCGGCTTCGGTTGGATGGTGGCCGAATCAGTCATGGTCGAGTCGTTCTATGGATGCTTTTATCGGAATGGCGAGGTGCACGATCAGGCGCGTGTCAGACCCATTTCAAGGCGGCGGCCGCGCCGCGCGCGCCCTGCGCGAGTCCACCGAGTTGCTGCGCGGTCGACTTCAGCGCGCCGGCCTGCGCGAGCGCGCCCTGTGCCCCCGCGGGCAAGGCGCCCGTCAAGGCCTGCTGCGCTGCCCCCAGCCCCTTCGAAGCGAAAGCGCCGGTCAACCCCGAGGCACCGCCCGACATCGCCGATCCCGCCAGCCCCGCGACGCTACTCAACGCACCGCCGGCACCACCGGCGCCTCCCGCCGCGCCGGCCAAGCCGCCCAAACCACCCAGCCCGCCCGAAGCGAGCGAGCCGGCCGCGCCCAGCGCGCCGCCGATACCGCCGGCCGACGCGGCGCCGGCCGCCCCCGCTACCGAACCGGCCGCCTTCGCGACCGATGCCAGGGACGCAATCGAACTCGCCGAAGGCAGCAGCGAACCGAGCTGCGATTGCGCGGTGGCGCTCGCGCCGGCCGCCGAGGCATCCTCGGCCGACGGCCAGGTCGGCAGCGTGAACTCGCTGGCCTTGTCGCCCTGCGAACGCGGGTCCTTGCCGAACACCACCTGCACCACGCCCGGCGGCAGCCCGCTGACCACCGCCTTGCCGCTCGCGTCGAGCGCGCCCTGGCGCAGCACGCCGCCATTCGCATCGAGCACGGAGAACAAACCGCCCTTCACGGCCGAGCCGTTCGCATATTGATGCAGCAGCTCGAGCTGCCCAGGCTGGTCGGGCCGCGCCGAGGGCAGCGGATAACCCTTGCTGGCCGGCCCGGCGAAGACGTGCGAAGCCCCCTTCACATCGACCTTGCCCGGCGTATGGATCTCGATGTTGCCGCCCGCGATGCGGATATAGCCGCCGCCGCTGGTCAGCAGGATTCCCTGGTCGGCGGCCAGTTCGATCCGGTCGGTGGCCGACAGGATCTTGACGGTCTTCTGCGCGGTCAACTCGACGTTGTCGTCCTGCGCCTGGATCTCCACCTTGCCCTTGGCCGCGAACAGCTTCATGCCGGCGTTCTGCACGAACAGGCTCAGCTTCTCGCCGATGCTCGCGATCAGCGACTTGCCGGCCACCACGTGGGTGCTCTGGCCGCTCACCAGGTTGACATGCCGGGTCGCGGCCAGATGCGCGGATTGCTGCGAGGACAGGCCGATGCCGGCCGGGCTGCCGAACACCAACACCGGCTGCTTGAACGCGTTGGCGTTGCCGGTGCCGCCGCCGGCGGTGTTGCCGCCCGAGGCGCCGGCGCCGCTCACGCTGTTCTGCGTGGCATCGGTCAGCTCGCGCATCGCGTCATGCGCGTCCTGCAGGCTTTCCGCTTGGTGCTGGACGCTCGCCTCCGACAGCGATTCGACCAGGCTCTCGGCGCCCACCAGCTGCTGCTGCGTCTCCTGCACGTCGAGCGGCTGGCTGCTGCTCCCCTTGGGATGCGTGCTGACATACAGGCCCTGGCTCGCGCGCACGGCGCCGTAATCGTCGGTACGCAGGTCGAAACCGCTGCCGAGATAGGCACCGCGCGAGTTGCCGCTCTGGTCGATCAGATAGCCCAGGTGCAGCATGCTGTTGGCACTGCTGCTCATCAGCTGCACGCGGTTCTGGCCGGTCGCGTCGTCCAGCACCATCTGGTTGTAGCCGCTGCCCGAATACTCCTTCGAGCGGTATCCCGACAGGATGCCGTTGCTGTGCCATTGCGGCGTGGCCTGGCCGTTGTAGACGCGCGCCACGGCCAGCGGCCGGTCGCAATCGCCGCCGATGTGGTCGATCAACACTTCCTCGCCGATGCGAGGCAAATGCACGCCGCCATAACCGCCGCCGGTATCGGACTGCACCACGCGCACCCAGGTCGAGGCACCCTGGTCGGCGGGATTCACGCGATCCCAGACGAACTGCACGCGGATCCGGTTCAGCTCGTCGGTATAGACCTCCTCGCCATCGGGCCCGACCACGATCGCGGTCTCCAGGTGCATCTCGGGCTTGCGATGTTCGAGCGGGCTGCGATACGGCACGTTGCTGCGCTGCGCCTCGACCTCGACGCGGAAGAAACCAATCGAGCCGTCGGCATGCGCGAGCTGCCCCGCCGCGCCGCCCTCGGCCGCGCGCACCTGCGCGAGTTCGGCCTCGAGGCTGTGCGGGAAATGCGCCGCGCCCGTCACCGGCGTATTGTTCTCGATCCACCAGGCCACCTCGATGGTCGCGAACTCGCGTTGCGAGGCGGGATCGCCGTCATGCACGGGGTGATTGGCCAGCGTGAAGCGGCGCCCCGCATCGAGCGCACGAGCGGCACCGCCGCCGTGGAAGCGCTTGGCGCGCGACTCCCATTCCTCCATGCGGATCTGCGAGAGCCTGTCGCCATGCTGCTGGTCGCCGAAGGTATAGGCGCCCGTGTATTCGTAGACTTCGAGCTGGTCGGGCAGCGCGCCCTGGTTGCCCATGGTCGGCGTCAGCGTGCCCTTGGGATTGGCGGGCGCGGCGGGGTTCTTGTAGTCGAAGCTGCGCGTGGTCAGGGTCGCGCTCTGCAGGGTCCGCGTGCCCGACCATTGCGTCAGCGCATCGGTTTCGGCGCCGGTCGCGAGGCGCGCGAAGTTGACGGTCTTCGGCGCCAGCTCGGGCAGCGAGGTGATCGTATCGGTCACCACCAGCGTGTGCGACTTGCCGTCGGCACCCTGCTCCCAATAGCCGTAAAGGCCTTCGTTCTCGAACAGGCGATGCACGAAGTTCCAGTCGGTCTCGCTCTGCCGCGTGTAGGAGCGGTTAGCGAGCGGCTGCGAGAGCGCGAAGCGAAAGCGGCCCTGCGCCTCGGGATGGGTGTTGAAGATATCGGTGACGATCGCGTCGGCGCTCTTGTCGATCCAGATCTTCTGGTCGCGCCGGAAATGCAGGATGTGCAGCCAGGCGCGCACGTCCAGCTGATACGTGGTGAGGCCGCCGTCGGCGCCGAGCCGGCGCGCGGTGAACACGTGCCCCTGGATCGGCCGGTAACTCGCGTCGGCCTGCTGGATCCACAGCGTGACCGGTTGCGCGATCAGGCTCTTCAAGGCGATATCGTCGTCCGACGACACCACGTCCAGCGTAAAGCCGTAATCGCGCCCGAGCGTCGAACGCCCGATCACACGTTGCACGACCAGTTTGTCAGCCCCAAGCGGTGTATCGAGTTTTACGAGCCGGTCCTGTTGAATCACGCCGGCCTGCATCGCCCCCGCGATATCCTGCACGTTCATGGTGGTTCGCCCTTCTTCTTATTTCAGCGCTCTCGGAAAGCGTCTGCTCAATCGACTGACGATTGTAACCGGGCGAATCGGCATTGGTGCGTCGTCCCGGCCCGGCACACACGAGTTAACGTTTCCGGATTAGATAATCGATCCGACTGCTCGCAATTAATACCGAAACAATTGAAAGTTATAAATCGGGCCGTGTAATTTATTCTGATTGGAGCCGGCCGATTCGTCTCAGGTCCATCGCTCCCGATCAATCCTTCTGAATCGCCGGAGCCGGTTCGTAGGCGAGTTCGAGCCGATAAGCCAGCGCAATGAACAGGCTCTGCGCGAGCCCCATGGTGCTGGTCAGCGAGCGGAAGCCGAAGGTATCCGATTCCTGCAGCAGCAGGGCCACGTCGGCGCCGCTGGCCAGCGCGTTGAGCCGGCTGTCGGTGATCGCGATCAGCTTCGCGCCGCGCTGCAGCGCGTCCTCGACGATCTTCTGCGTCTCCTGTGCATACGGCGCGAACGACACGGCCAGCAGCACCTCGCCCTCGCGCAGCGAACGCAACTGCCCCGCCTGCATGCCGCCGAGTCCGGAGACGAGCTGGATGCGCTTGCCGGTGTGCTGCAGCGCATAGTCGAGGTAGGCCACCACCGGGAACGAGCGGCGTACGCCGGCCAGCCAGATCGCGTCGGTGGCGGCCAACAGCTCGACCGCGCGATCGAAGGCCGCCGCGTCGAGCGAGGCCGCCAGTTGCTGCATGCCGGCGATGCTGTCCTCGAGGAATTCGCCGGCGAGTTCGCTGGTCTTGCGACGCCCGCCGCGCTCGATGATGCCGCGGATCCGCGACTGGTAGCTAAGGTCGGGGGCCACGCGCCGCACCATCGCGTCGCGGAACAGGCGCTGCATCTCGGAGAAACCCGAGAAGCCGAAATGCTTGGCGAAGCGCACCACGGCCGAGGGCTGCACGCCGCAATCGTCGGCCACCTCCTGCACGCCCTGCAGGCCGACGCGCCCCGGATGTGCCTCGACATGGCGGGCGATCAGTTTCAGTTGCTTGCTGAGCGAGGCGAATTGCGCCGAGATGTCCGCCAGCAACGCTTCGGGCGTGCGGCGCCCGCTGTCCGGCTCAGTGCCGGCGGCGGCGGGTCGGGAAGATGGCATACGGTGGCGGGCGGGTCGTTATCGTGTGGCGCCATTCTAGCAACAGGGCCGGCCACGCCTCGTCACGGCTTCGGGCAGTCGCCATCGACGAGCTCAAACCGCGGCAGGGCGCGCCGGCGGCTCGCGCAACTCGATCCCGGTCCACTGCCCGCTCTCGCACAACTCGACCACCAGCTCGCCGATCACATGGCGCACCGCCAGCGAGGCCGAGCTGACCGGCAGCGCATTCGGCCAGCACAGGCTGCCGGGCCGGCGAATCAGCGGGTCGACGATGCGGCGCATCTTCGGGCGGTCGGCCGCCGCGCGCGAGGCCACCGATACGGAGGGCAGGATGGTGCAGGCCGCGCCCGATTGCGCGATCGCCAGCAGGGTCGGCAGCGAATCGACCTCGGCGATGATGTTGAGCGGCACCTGCTCGCGCGCGAAGGTCCGCTCCAGCAGCACGCGCAGCCCGTTCGAGGCGCCGGGCGCCACCATCGGCACGCCGGCCAGCGAAGCCAGCGTGCAGTTGCGCGCGCGCGCCGACATGCCTTCGGGCTCGCCCATCAGGCACAGCTCCTCGTCGAACAACGGCACGGTGGAAATGCCCGGCGTATTGGTATCGCGAAACAGGATCGCCAGATCGAGCCGGCCGTTGGCGAGCAGCTCGTTCAGGTAGCCGCTCATGCTCTCGAAGAACTGCAGCCGGATGCCGGGATAACGCGCGCGCACGCGTTCGAACACCGGCATCGCGAGGATCGCCGACATGGTGGTGGGAAAGCCGATCGCGACCGTGCCGGATTCGGCACCCACGCCCTCGCGCACCTCCTGCCGCAACTGCTCCATCTGGTGCAGCACCAGCCGGCCATGCCGATAGAGCGCCTGCCCGGCGGCGGTCGGCTTCACGCCTTGCGGACTCCTGACCAGCAACTGCACCCCCAGGTCGTCTTCCAGTTTGGCGATCTGCTGGCTCAGCGAGGGCTGCGCCACGTAGAGCATCTCGGCGGCCTTGCCGAGGCTGCCGTAGTCGACGATGTTGACGAAGTAGCGAAGCTGGCGGATATCCATGGTGCGATGCGGGAGGCGGAAGCGGTCATAGGATACCCCTATGCCCGGCACATTCAATCGGTATTTCCGGTGCCCGCCGCATTCTTCTACAGTCCTTGCATTCGAAGCCGGATGCGCTCGTCGCGTCCCGGCAGAAGCCCAGCAGGAGACGACCCACGATGTCACCCGATCATCGCGCCACGCCGAACGCCGCCGATCACCCCGTCCAGACCGCCAGCGATCGCATCGCGGCCGCGCCGGCCGCCGCGCTGGCGGCCACGCTCGATCTCGACACGCGCCCCGCCCCTGGCGATCCGCTGCCGCCGCTCTGGCATTGGCTCTATTTCTGGTCGGTCGCGCCGCAAGCGGCGTTGGGCCCGGACGGCCATGCCGCCACCGGCGGTTTCCTGCCCGATCTCGGCCTGCCGCGCCGGATGGCGGCCGGCGGGCGGCTCCGGTTCGCCGCGCCGCTGCCGATCGGCGCCGAGGCCTCGCGCGAATCGCGGGTGCTGTCGATCGAGCGGAAATCGGGCCGCAGCGGGCACCTGGCCTTCGTCACGGTGCTGCATGAGATCCGCGTGGCCGGCAGCGCCGCGCCGGTAATCCGCGAGGAACAGGACATCGTCTATCGCGAGGCCGCGCGCCCCGGCGGGGCGCAGCCGATGCCGGCACCGCTCGCCGCGCCCGGGAACGCTGATTGGGAGCGCGGTATTTCGCCCTCCGAAGCGCTGCTGTTCCGCTACTCGGCGCTGACCTTCAACGGCCACCGGATCCACTACGACCGCGACTACGCGCGCGGCGTCGAGGCTTATCCCGACCTGGTCGTGCACGGCCCGCTGATCGCCACCCTGCTGCTCGACGCGGCGGCCCGCTTCGCGCCCGATGCCGTGGTGCGCGAGTACCGCTACAAGGCGCTGCGCCCGACCTTCGCCGGCCAGTCCTTCACCGTCTGCGGGCGCCGCGCCGAGGACGGCTGCACGCTCGAACTCTGGGCCAGGGACCACGAAGGCTGGCTGACCATGTCGGCCAGCGCGACGCTCGCCTGAGCGGCGCCTCGTATCGAAATCCCCAGCCTGTTTCCCGACCTCGAGAACCCACTCAATCGATGAACGCCACCACCGACGCCTTCCAGGACATCCGCGATGCCATCCGCGACTTGTGCGGCCAATTTCCCGCCGAGTACTTCCGCAAGATCGACGAGGCACGCGCCTACCCCGCCGAATTCGTCGACGCGCTGACCAAGGCCGGCTGGCTCGCCGCCCTGATCCCGCAGGAATACGGCGGCTCCGGGCTCGGCCTGACCGAAGCCTCGGTGATCATGGAGGAGATCAACCGCAACGGCGGCAACTCGGGGGCCTGCCACGGCCAGATGTACAACATGGGCACCCTGCTGCGCCACGGCTCGGCCGCGCAGAAGGACCGCTACCTGCCGAAAATCGCCTCGGGCGAGCTGCGCCTGCAGTCGATGGGCGTGACCGAGCCCACCACCGGCACCGATACCACGAAGATCAAGACCACCGCCGTGCGCCGCGGCGACCGCTACGTGGTGAACGGCCAGAAGGTGTGGATCTCGCGCGTCCAGCATTCCGACCTGATGATCCTGCTGGCGCGCACCACGCCGCTGGCCGAGGTCAGCAAGAAGAGCGAGGGCATGTCGATCTTCATCGTCGACCTGCACGAGGCGATCGGCCGGGGCATGACGGTGCAGCCGATCCCGAACATGGTCAACCACGAGACCAACGAGCTGTTCTTCGACAATCTCGAGATCCCCGCCGAGAACCTGATCGGCGAGGAAGGCCAGGGCTTCCGCTACATCCTCGACGGCCTGAACGCGGAGCGCACCCTGATCGCGGCCGAGTGCATCGGCGACGGCTACTGGTTCGTCGACAAGGTCTCGCAATACGCCAAGGACCGCGTGGTGTTCGGCCGACCGATCGGCCAGAACCAGGGCGTGCAGTTCCCGATCGCGCGCGCCTACATCAACGTCGAGGCCGCCAGCCTGATGCGCTTCGAGGCCGCCCGCCGCTTCGACGCCCACGAGCCTTGCGGCGCCCAGGCCAACATGGCCAAGCTGCTGGCCGCCGACGCCTCCTGGGAAGCCGCCAATGCCTGCCTGCAATTCCACGGCGGCTTCGGTTTCGCCTGCGAGTACGACGTCGAGCGCAAGTTCCGCGAGACGCGGCTCTACCAGGTCGCGCCGATCTCGACCAACCTGATCCTGTCCTACGTGGCCGAGCACATCCTCGGCCTGCCGCGCTCGTTCTGAGGGAGAGCCTGTCATGCTGCCACTGGAAGGGATTCGCGTCGTCACCTTCGAGCATGCGATCGCCGCGCCGTTCTGCACGCGCCAGCTCGCCGATCTCGGCGCGCGCGTGATCAAGATCGAGCGGCCCGGCGTCGGCGATTTCGCGCGCGGCTACGACGAGCGCGTCAGGGGCCTGGCCTCGCACTTCGTCTGGACCAATCGCTCCAAGGAAAGCCTGACGCTCGACGTCAAGCAGCCCGAAGCGATCGAGGTGGTGCACCGGCTGCTGGCCGAGGCCGACGTGTTCGTGCAGAACCTCGCGCCCGGCGCCACGCAACGGCTCGGGCTCGACTACGCGAGCCTGGGCGAGCGCTACCCCGGCCTGATCGTCTGCGATATCTCCGGCTACGGCCTGGACGGCCCCTATCGCGACCGCAAGGCCTACGACCTGCTGATCCAGAGCGAGGCCGGCTTCCTGTCGGTGACGGGCTCGCCGGAGCAGCCCGCCAAGGCCGGCTGCTCGGTGTCCGACATCGCCGCCGGCATGTACGCCTACTCGAACATCCTCGCGGCGCTGCTCGCGCGCGGCAGGACCGGCCGCGGCCGGCACATCGACGTATCGATGCTGGAAAGCACGGTGGAATGGATGAGCTATCCGCTCTACTACGCCTTCGACGGCCAGAATCCTCCCCAGCGCGCCGGCGCCTCGCACGCCACGATCTTTCCCTATGGACCGTTTCGCGCCGGCGACGGCAACACGGTGATCCTCGGGCTGCAGAACGAGCGCGAATGGCAGAGCTTCTGCGAGAGCGTGATCCGCCAGCCCGCGCTGGCCGAGGACGCGCGCTTCAGCTCGAACAGCCGGCGCGTGGCGAATCGCGCCGAACTGAGCGCGCTGATCGAGCAGGCCTTCGCCGCGTTGAGCGCGCGCGAGGTACTCGACCGGCTCGACACGGCGCGCATCGCCAATGCGCAGATGAACGACATGCAGGCGGTCTGGCAGCACGCGCAGCTCGCCGCGCGCCAGCGCTGGACGATGGTCGGCACGCCGGCCGGCGAGATCCCGGCGCTGCTGCCGCCGGGCCTGAGCGCCGCCGACGCGCCGCGCATGGACCCGGTGCCCGCGCTCGGCGAACACACCGACGCGATCCTCGCCGAGCTCGGCTACGACGCGGCGGGCATCGCACGACTGCATGGCTCGGGCGCCGTCTAGCGACAGCGCCCATCCGATCCAGCGAACGCATCACCAATCCACGACAAGACGACGCCCCGCCCGCCCCGGCGAGCCGGGGCGCTACAACGGAGACACCCTCGATGACCCGCACCATCAATGCCGCCGGCCGGCTCGACCGCCTGCCGATATCGCGCTTTCACTGGAAGATCCTCGGCCTGATCGCCGGCGGCGCCTTCCTCGACGCCTTCGACATCTACCTCGCCAACGGCGCGGTGGCCTCGATGGTCAAGGAAGGCTTCACGGACCTGCGCCATGGCGCGATCTTCGTGTCCTCGACCTTCATCGGCATGATGATCGGCGCCTTCGCGGCCGGCTACCTGGGCGACCGGCTCGGCCGGCGCTATTCGTACCAGCTCAACCTGGCCGTGTTCGGGCTCGCCTCGCTGGCGGCCTGCTTCGCGCCGAGCATCGAATGGCTGATCGTGCTGCGCTTGGTGATGGGCATCGGCCTGGGCGCGGAACTGGTGGTGGCGGCCGGCACGCTGGCCGAATTCGTGCCGCCGGCCACGCGCGGCAAGTGGGTCTCGTTGCTGGCCGTGATCACCAACAGCGGCCTGTTCGCGGCGCTCGCGGCCGGCTACTGGATCATCCCGCACCTCGGCTGGCGCTACATGTTCGCGCTGGCCGGCATCGGTGCGCTGGTGGTCTGGTTCCTGCGCAAGCGCATGCCGGAATCGCCGCGCTGGCTCGAGTCGGTCGGCCGGCTCGACGAGGCCGAGGCGACGCTGGCCTCGATCGAGCAACAGGTGCGCGCGCAACATGGCGAGCTGCCGCCGGTCGAGCGCGCCGTCAGCCTGAACGTCGGCAAGGTGCCGATCTCGCGGCTGTTCGCGCCGGACATGCGCGCCCGCCTGCTGGTCGCCGCACTCACCGCGATCGGCGTCAACGTCGGCCTGTACGGCTTCGTCGCCTGGCTGCCGACCTTCTTCGTCGCCGAGGGCCTGTCGGTGGTGAAATCGCTCGGCTTCGTGTTCTTCATGTCGATCGGCTCGCCGGTGGGCGGCCTGATCGGTTACGTGGTGGCCGACCGCTGGGGCCGCGCGCGCAGCATCGTGGTGGCTTCGCTGATCAGCATCGCGCTGGGCTGGATCTACGTGACGCTGCGCGACGCCACCGCGATCGTGGTGGTCGGCTTCGGGCTGGTCAGCGCGCTCTACACGATCACCACGCTCGGGCTGTTCGGTTATATCCCCGAGCTGTTCCCCACCGAGGTGCGCTTGCGCGGCACCGGCGTTGCCGGCACTGCCGGGCGCGCCTCCTCGATCGTGACGCCCTACCTCGCCCTGCTGCTCTATCAGCGCTTCGGCGTGTCGGGCGTGATCTCGATGGTCAGCCTGGTGCTGGCGGTGCTGTGCGTGGCAATCGCGGTGCTGCGCGTCGAGACCAGCCGGCAGGCGCTGGAGGACATCGCGCCGGGCGACGCGGCGGATGGCAGTGCCGCGCAGGCCGCGGCGGTGGCCGGTGCCGCGGACGGGCGCTGAGCGCACGAGCTTCAAAAAAAACGGCCCGACGCGATGTCGGGCCGTCCTCGTTTCGAATCATGCCGGATCCGCCCGGCTAGCGATCGTCATCCGCATCACGATCGAGTTCGGCGAGCTTCGCCACTTCCCGATCCAGATCGGCATATTGTGCATTGCAAAACAATCGGCACAGCCGATCGACATCGGCACGCGCATAGACCTCGAAGCTCGTGACCTCACGATCCAGCTTCGGCTTGCCCAGGCCGAACAAGGCTTTCTTCTCCCGCATCGCCACCGCATTGAGCTGGAAGCTGTCGGCCAGCCCGGCGCCCAGCGCGCTGATCCACAGCTCGCGCCGGTCCGCCTCGTTGCTCAGCACCATGGCCGGCAGCGGCCCGTCCTGCACCTCGTTCCAGCGCGCCAGTTGCTCGCTCCAGGGGAAGCGCTCGAGTGCCTCGATGAATCCGTCGAAATCCGTATTGCCTTGCGAGTCCAGCTGCGCGTAGTCGTAGCCGGTTTTTTGAATGGCATAGGTCAGCATGGGGATGATTTCCGACGAGGGAAAGCGCCACTATACCTCGCCGGCCGGATCGTACTTCCAGGCCATCCATCGTCGATGGCCCGGGTGCCGGCGAGCCGCTCACGAACTCGCCGGCAACCCGCGATCACGCCGACGATCCGCTCGCCGAAACTGCCGTCGCCGCGTGCAGCGCGAGAATCCGTTCGGCACGCAGCACCACCGGCCGATCCACCATCCGGCCGTCGAGCATCACGGCGCTGCCGCCGGCCTCGCGCGCCGCCTCGATCACGCGCCGCGCCCAGTCGATCTCCTGCTCGGCGGGCCGATAGCAACGATGCACCGCCTCGATCTGCTTCGGATGAATGCAGAGCTTGGCGCCGAAGCCATGCAGCTTGCCGTTCACCGCATCGCGCTCGATGCGCGCCACGTCGTGCACGTCGGGCGTCACGCCGTCCACGGGCGGCTCGATGCCGGCCACGCGCGACACCAGCGCGAGTTGCGCGCGATATGGATTGAGCGGCACCCCGTCGTCGCTCATGCCCATCTCGGCGATGAAATCGAGCGTGCCGAACATCAGGCGCCTGACATACGGCGCCCGCGCGATCTCGATGGCATTCCAGATGCCCAGCGCGCTCTCCACGAGCGGGTAGACCGGCACGCGCCGCCGCGCCAGCGCGATCGCGGCCGTCACGTCCTGCGCCGTTTCCGCCTTCGGCAGCACGATGCCGGCCACGCCGTCCAGCGCGCCGAGCTGGGCATCCTGCTCGAACCAGGGCGTGCCGCGAGCGTTGATGCGCACCAGCACCGGCCGGCCGCGCGACACCCAGCCGGCCAGTTGCTCGCGTGCGGCCGGCTTGGCGGCCGGCTCGACGGCGTCCTCCAGATCGACGATCACCGCGTCCGCGCCGCTGGCCAGCGCGCGCTCGAAACGCTCGGGACGATTGCCGGGCACGAACAGATAGGACTGCGCCGGCACCGCCGCCGCGCCCGCCTCGTCACGCGTGCCTGCTTGCGGCGGCCGCGGGAAGGTGTCGATCTCAGAGCGCATCGGTGAGCTCCGGCACCACCGTGAACAGGTCGCCGACGATGCCGTAGTCGGCCACGCTGAAGATCGGCGCTTCCTCGTCCTTGTTGATCGCCACGATCAC
>NZ_VIUM01000010.1:0-291104 GCF_007828315.1 Burkholderia sp. SJZ089
ATCTGCCGCTGAGCAAACTCGCCGCTCACGGCAAGTCGATCTTAACCGAGTGTGACGCAGATGGAGGAGAGAGGCGTCCTTTACCGACCGCTTACACTTAAACCATCATCATCAAACGCATCAAGCGCACTTATCGCCAGGAACGCAAAGATGAGCTTCTCGCCCCCTCGGGGTCTAGCGCTTACAGCAGTATTTTCCATCTTCGCCTTAGCTGCCTGTACCAAGCTTGACGTCGCGTCCGAGGGCCCGTTCGTTGATGGCGGCCCCGCGCTTGCCATGGTTCCCGTCAATCACACCGATCGTTATACGGTAGGCATCTACGTCGACAAATATTGGGCAGGAGGAGCGCACCGCCACGGAGGCGGCACTGGAGCGGCATGCTGCTTTCCGAGCGTGAAAGACTGGAGCAAGCCGGTTGTCGTGACGTGGGAGTGGGGCTATGAAGAAGACCCGGCAACCAAGGCGGTTACGGCACCGGACGAAAAGCACAGCGTCCAAGTGAACTTTCCCACAGGCGGCCCGCATCAAGGCCCGGACTGGCACAAATCGGATGCCTATCTATGTGTGATTTTGCGAGACCGCGACACGGCTGCATTGGCATTTTCTCAAACGCGCTCAGGTTGTATGAGCAAGTAGCCATCCAGATAAAGAACGTCTATACGATAAGCGGGTACGCTGGCGACAGATGACGAATTCAAGCAAGCCACTATTGACGGGTCCGATAGTCGGATCGGCTCAATATGCCCGCATACCTCTCGCATAGCGGCTTGGTCAACGATTTCGATACTCTGGCCACGCCAGCCTTTGCAGTTCGACAGCCCTGTCCACTGCCCAACGACTACGCGGCAAAAAGCATCAGCGGTGTTCGTTAGGAAACGAAATGCAGTAAGCTCCGTGCAGCATCCTGTGCATCGCCTGCCTTGAACGCTTGTCTCGAGAGCTCTGCATCACCACCATCGCTGTCGAGGACAAGCAAACAGCACTCAACCTAATCACGGCATCTTCCGCATAGAACGCACACGATGACCCTCGCGAAATTTCGGATCCCGATATTTGTCGCAGTGTTTTCAAGCTTCACTCTAACCGTATGCACCAGCGTCATGGCCGATCCACTTGCCGGAGGTGAACAAGCACTAGCGATGGTCCCGGCGAACCACACAGATCGCTATGCAGTGGATATTTTCGTCGACAAATATTGGGCTGGCGATGTATCCGCTCAAGCGGGAGGTACGAAAGCGGCGTGCTGTTTCCCCGGCAGGAAAGACTGGAGCAAGCCTATTTCCGTGACGTGGGAATGGGGACGAGAGGAAGACGCCGAAACCAAGGCCATCACAATGCCAGCCGAAAAGCACAGTGCCTTGGTGAACTTTCCTGCACACGGCCCACATCAAGACCCCAACTGGCGGAAGTCAGATGCTTACCTGTGTGTCATCTTTCGAGATCTAAACACCGTTGCTCTGGCATTCTCACCGAGCGGAACGGAATGCCTGAACAAGTGACGATCTCTGATCCTAGACGCCGAAGCATAGGCTCAATCCAGCAAGCTTACGCTCCCCGATGTATCGGAGCATCCGATGTTTTTCTCGCGAGGGAAAACCATCAACTCCCGTACCATCGGCAACAGGCAACAGGCAACCGAACGTAACCAAAGCATTGGCAGGTAAGAGCACACGATGACCTTCACTCAATTTCGACGTTTGGTGCTGACGACAGGATTTTCAGTCTTCGCGCTGGCCGCGTGTGCCAGCCCCGATTCTGCGTCCGACGATCCGTCGGTTGGAGGCAATCCCGCACTTTCTATGGTGCCAGCCAATCATACTGACCGCTACACGGTCGGTATCTACGTCGACAAATACTGGGCCGGTGGCGTGAACCCTCAAGCCGGCGGCACAAAATCGACATGCTGTTTCCCCGGCATGAAGGACTGGAGCAAGCCCGTTACCGTCACATGGGTATGGGGAACGGAGGAAGACCCAGCGACCAAGGCGATCACCATGCCTCGTGAAAGGCATAGCGTTCAAGTCAACTTCCCCGCTGGCGGCCCACACCGCGATCCCGACTGGCGCAAATCGGACGCTTATCTGTGCGTCATCCTACGAGATCTCAACACGGCCGAGTTGGCATTTTCTCCGACCGGATCGGGTTGTATGAGCAAGTAATAATCTCTGAGAGGAAAGATCATGTCGGTTCGACAAGCCGGGCCCCCCGCTACCGACGGCGAACTCAAGCGCGCCGCAATTGATGGCGCAACAAAGCGGATTCTGTGTCGTCAACCTGTTGATCAGGCAGATGCAATCGCGTGCCGACTTTACCCATCCTTATCGTTTTTCTTCGACGGCACGAATAACAACCTGGATCGTGATCAGCCTCTGAACAGACATTCAAACGTAGCCAAGCTGTTTCTGGTCGCCAAGGACTCGATGCGAGATGAGGCCAGGTCAATTTATCTTTCAGGTGTCGGAACGCCATTTAAATTCGACAAGGTCGTGGGCTACACCGATCACCTCGAAGACGACGAAGGTGGCGTGCTTGGGCTAGGACTCGGTGCGGGCGGTGAGCTACGGATAAAAGTCGCGCTCTCGCAATTTTCCCGACTCTTGGAGGTTGAATGGGGGCCAAGCTCGTGGCAGCACATGCGGGAAATTACAGTCGCAATTTTTGGATTTTCGCGCGGAGCCACCGAGGCACGTGCCTTTGCACGGCGATTTGTGGCTCAGAAATGCGTCAGAGACGGCGGCAAATTATTCTGGCCAGCCCCAAGCGGAACACACGTGCCACTGCGCATCAATTTCATGGGGATTTTCGATACGGTCGCCTCGGTCGGAGGTCCTGCATTACATCTCGATTGGGCATCTGAGCTGGCAATTCCAGCTGAGGTTGAGAGCTGCATGCATTTCGTTTCAGCACATGAGGTCCGAAGAGCATTTCCACTCGATTCGGTTCGCGTCGGTAAGACGTATCCTGATAACTGCAATGAAGTTGTATTTCCCGGCGTACATTCCGACGTCGGCGGCGGATACGGCCCAGACGAGCAAGGACGTAATCAAGATCTTGCACTCATTCCCCTACGGCACATGTTTGCCGAGGCGTTACGTGCTGGGGTGTCTCTAACACCTCTCGATCAGATGCACGTCGACTTCCGAGCGGATTTCGACCTACCCGAAGACGCACAAGTCGCGAAGCTCTACACCGACTACCTCTCCGCCCTCCCCTCTCCCTCCAGCGACGATCTCGAATCCCTGATCCACCCACACCGCCACCTGAATTTCCGCTGGCACAGCATCCTCTCTCGCCACAATGCAGACGAACGCGTCCTCGGCCATCTCTACGAAAAAGTCGGCGCAGCATTCTGCGCATCCGTCCCGGCAGGAACCAACGAAGACCACCCAACCTGCCAGCCCAACGAATGGGTCTACGACGTCCCCAAGGATCCCGAACAACAAGCCCGCCAGTTATTACGCGAGCAACGCCGCCTCGAGCGCCGCATTGAATTCCTCCGCAACCCGATCGAGCCGCACGCCGGCAATCGCTCGTATCCACCGCAGCCGCGCGAGCTAAGTCCTTACGAAAAAAAGATCCTCGCCGCATGGGATGAAGCAGGCACGATACCGCTTGCAGTCGATCAATTATTGGCGGAATACATTCACGAGTCGGTCGCGGCCTTCACCTCGTGGCCGTGTGCCTTGTGGGAGCAACGTGGGATTTACTGCGATGGCACGCGCTATCTTGCGCAAAACGATCCAGTCGGCCCGAGCGACGCTGCTGTCGCATAAACCGAATCTGGTTTCCTACCGCCCCGCCGATAACGGCATCGATTGTCTATCAACCCCTCAAATCCCAAACAACTCCGAATCCCCCCGCTTCGACTGATAGATGTAGAGATAAAGATCCGCATCCCTCTCCACTCCCAGCTTATGCATGGCCTTGATCTTCTGCGCGCTGATGGTCTGCTTCGTCCTCCTGAGCTTATCGGCGATCTGCGTGATCGACAGCCCCGACACATACAGCCTAAGCACCTCCAGCTCACTCCGCGTCAACCCACCCCGCCTGGCCGTCCCCCGGAGCCTGGGATTCGCCCGACTCACACTAGGCGACAGATACTCACTCCCCGCATGCACCGCATAGATCGCCGAGATCAGATGTCCCACGTCATCCGCCTTGTTGACGATCGCCTTCACCCCCAGCCGCGTCAGCTCCCCCGTCAACGCAATCCCATCCACCGCCGTAAACACAATCACCGGCAGATCCGGAAAATGCGAGCGGATATAAGTCAGCATCGTGAGCCCATCGTTATACCTCCCATCCGGCATCACGAAATCCGTGATCAGCAGATCACAAGCCTCCCGCCCCAGCCGCTCGACGATCTGCGTGGAATTCCCCGCCGTCCCGACGATCCTCATCGAACGCAAATCGCGCAGCGCCGATTCCACACCGGTCACCACGAGCGGATGATCATCCGCGATCAGTACATTGAAGGTGGTATTGGCAAACATGACGAGGTCCCTCCGCGCAGGCGTGTCGATAGGCAATCGACTGTAGCGGCGGCCCATCGGCGCAGGCATCTGACTCGTCAGATTTTCTCTTGCGAGGTATGAGAAAAGTCCTATTTTGGCGAGCAATAACGGGGAAACATCGAATCCATCCGTCTGACGCGCAACGAACTCGTCAGCCTGCGTCCTTCGGTCCCGTAGCCACCAGGCCTGTCTCGTAGGCGTACTGGAACAGGTCCGCGTCGCGCTCGATACCGAGCTTGCGCATCGCGCTGCCCTTCTGCGCGCTCACCGTCTGTTTCGCGCGATTGAGCTGCGCGGCAATCTCGCTGATCGACAGGCCCGACACGTAAAGCCGAATCACCTCGGCCTCCTTGGTCGTCATCGCCTCCACCGTCCTCGCCGAGGACGCCTGCACCGCCAGCTTCTCGCGCACGCTCGGCGACTGGTAATTCGCGCCGGCATACACCGCATGCGTGGCGGCGATCAGATGGTCCACCTCGTCGATCTTGCTGAGCAGCCCCTGCACGCCCGTCTTGGCGATTTCCTTGAGCAGCGCCGGATTATCGATGGTGGTCAGCACCACCACCTTCATCGCCGGCCAGCCACGGCGCAGTTGCCGCAGCAGCGGCAAGCCGTCGACCGCCGCGCCGCCCGGCATCGCGTAGTCGGTGATCAGCACGTCGCAATGGCTGCGCTCGAGCAGCGCAAGCAGCTCGTCGGCGCCCAGCGCCGAACCCACGATCTCGACGGTCGGCACGCGCGCCAGCTCATGCCGCACGCCGGACAGCACGGTCGGGTGATCGTCCGACAGGATCACGCGGATCTTCATCTTGGATGACGGCCTTCAAGCCGGCGGCTCGTAATTTGTTTGGAGTGCGATAGTGTAACCGGCCCACCATGTCGCCAAGCTGGTGTACCGTCGCGACTGTCGGCACCTCACCCGGCCCCGAATCCGTACCGCAACGCACCACGAACCCGCCATGCCCATCCTCCGCAAGACCCTCGACGATCTGCGCCGCTACCACCGCCTGCTGGTAGTCGGCGGGCGCTGCGCTGCGGCCGTGGTGATGGTATTCGCGCTGGTCTCGGAGCTCGTCTACCTGGTCGACGCGCACCTGGCGGACCAGCGCCAGGCCTTCACCGGCGCCTATCGCCTGGTGCTCGGCCGCTTCGGCGCGGTCGAGCAGGCCTTCCTGGGCGGCCTCGCGCGCGCCGAGATGGCCGCCAACGACGCCCCCGAGGTGCCACCCGAGCAGGTCGCCCGGTTCCGCGCCAACGGCAACCTGCTGCGCTGGCGGCCCTTCCCGTCCGAGCCCACCGAGATGCTGATCGCCGGCGCGCCGCAGGCCACGCTCAGCGACGCCACGCTGCAGCGCGCCTTCTCGTTCTCCACGCAGATCGGCCGCGCCAGCGCCGCCACCGCCAGGGTGCTGGCGCGCCCGCCCACGCAGATCATCTTCAACGTGAGCCGCACCGTGGTGGCGATCGTGCCGGCCACCAGCGTCGAGCATCCCGAACAGCTCGCCACCGACGCCGGCCGCGCGACCTTCGTGCGCGAGCTGACCGAGGGCGCCGGCAGCCTCGCCTTCGACGCGCCCAGCCACCTGCTGGCGCTCGCGCCCAAGGCCTGGTGGGTGCCGCGCCTCTATCCGCTGCCGAACGGCCGCAAGGTGCTGCAGCTGGCCTCGCCGGTGCTGTTCCACGGGCAGGTCAAGGCCGTGCTGGTCAACGAGGTCGATCCGGGCGACCTGCTCTGGCCGATCGCCGACGGCGCCCACGACGGCAGCTTCGCGATCGTCGGCAGCGACGGCCGTATCGTCGCGCTCTCGGCGGGCAAGCATGCCGAACCGCAAACAGCCGACGCCATCTCTCGATGGAGCCACACCCGGCACACGAGCGGCGAACGTCTCGCCGAATATCGCGGCGACGGCCGCTTCGTGCTCGGCACGCCGCTCGGCGACACCGGCTTCTCGCTCGTCTACACCTATTCCTGGCGCGACGTCGTCAGGGCGATCGCGAGCAAGGCGCTCACGGCCACGGCGATCGCCCTGGCCAGCTTTGCGTTCGTCTGGCTGCTGCTGTCCCAGCTCAACCGCCGCGTGTTCCAGCCGATGTACGCGCGCTCGGAACAGGTGTTCGACAGCGAGCGCCTGAGCCGCACCATGATCGAGACGGTGCCGGTCGGCATCGGCCTGGTCTCCACCGGCAGCGGCGAGCTGCTCTATGGCGGCTCCTCGCTGGTCGCGCTGGCCGAACTGGTGGAAGGCGGCATGCCGCGCCTGATCGACGAGCTGAAGCGGCTTCATGCGCGCTTCGCTTCCGCACGGCACGATTCGCATGACGAAGTATTCCAGGAAGACGTCTTGCTGCGCACGCGCGACGGCAAGGACCTCGCCCTGCAGGCGCGTTTCGCGCTGGGCCGCTACCTGGGCAAGGACGTACTGGTCATGGCCTTCGTCGACATGACGGCCAGCCAGGCGCTGCAACACCAGCTTCGTCACGCCAAGCTCGCCGCCGACCAGGCGAATGCCGCGAAGTCCGCCTTCCTGGCCGCGATGAGCCACGAGATCCGCACGCCGCTCAATGCCATCCTCGGCAACCTGGAGCTGCTCGGCCATTCCGCGCTGAATCCCCTGCAGCGCGACCGGCTCGACACCATCCGCGCCTCCTCGAACGGCCTGCTCGCGATCATCCAGGACGTGCTCGACTTCTCCAAGATCGAGGCCGGCGAGATGCGGCTCGAGCACATGCATTTCCGCCTCGTCGACACCATCACGCGCTCGCTCGCGATGTTCGCGCCGGCCGCGCATCTCAAGCGCATCGCCCTGGTCGGCCAGTTCCGCGCCGCGATCGACCAGCCCATGCGCGGCGATCCGGGCCGGCTCGCGCAGGTGGTCAACAACCTGCTGTCGAACGCGATCAAGTTCACCGAGGAGGGCAGGGTCACGCTCTCGCTGGATGTCGAGCGGCTGCCGTGCGCGCGCGGCGGCATGCTGGTGATCGAGGTGGCCGATACCGGCATCGGCATCGAGGCGGCCCATCTCTCGACGTTGTTCAATGCCTTCATGCAGGCTGATTCCTCGATCTCGCGACGCTTCGGCGGCACCGGCCTGGGCCTCGCGCTCTGCCAGCGGCTGGTCACGCAGATGGGCGGCACGATCGACGTGCAAAGCGAACCGGGGCAGGGCAGCCGCTTCACCGTGCGCATGCCGCTCGATCGCGAGGATCCGGCCGGCATGCCGCTGGTTGAGGACGCCGCCACGCTGGATGGCGCGCCCGTGATCCTGCTCGCGGCCGAGGACGACTGGCACGAGGGCACCGCGAACCTGATCACCTCCTGGGGCGCCGCGCTCCAGACAGCTCGCCATCCCGACCGGATCGACGACGCGAGCGGCCGCGTGCTGGTGATCTGCGGCGAGCGCGACAACTGGTCGGCGGCCAGCGAGAACCGCCTGGTCGAGGATTGCGAGGCGGTGATCAACTGCAGCGCGGACGGCCCCCTGCAGCCGATGCGGATCGGCCGCGTGCTGACGGTGTCCTGCCATTCGCCGCTCGGCCTGCGCGCGGCGCTCGAACATGTCGTGAAGGGCACGCCGCTGATCACGCCGGATCTCATGCAGGCAACCGGCGCCGCGCCCGCGGCGGCGGCCGCGGCGGCAAGCACGCCCGCCCGGCAACTCGGCCTGCAGGTGCTGGTCGCCGAGGACAACGAGGTCAACCAGAAGCTGTTCGCCGAGCAGCTCGCCTTGCTGGGCTGCCAGGCGCGCCTCGTGGCCGACGGCATCGAGGCGCTGGCAGCGCTCTCGGACACGCGCTTCGACGCGATAGTGACCGACCTGAACATGCCGCGCATGGACGGTTACGTGCTGGCCAGCATCGTGCGCGAGCGCTGGCCCGGCACGCCGATCGTGGCGGTGACGGCCGACGCGACGCTCGACGAGCGCCGCCGCTGCGCCGCGCTGGGTATTCGCGAGGTGGCCATCAAGCCGCTGTCGCTGAGCGGGCTGGCGCGCGTCCTGGGCGAAATCAGCGGGCAGGGCGCGTCGAATCCGAAGGACGGCCCGCACGACGATGCGCCGCTCGGCGCGCAGCCGATGTCGCCCGAGCTCGTCGAGGCGTTCGGCCATGCCTGCGCGAGGTCGATCGAGGTGCTGCGCGATGCCGCCTCGCGCAACGACGCGCCGGCGCTGCTCGCCGAGCTGCATTCGCTCAAGGGCGCGCTGGGCGTGTTCCGCCGGCGCGAACTGGCCAGGCAATGCACCGACCTCGAACATCGGATCCAGGACGAAGGTGTGGAAGGCGCGCATCAGGCGCTCACCGAGCTGCTTGACGCCTTGCTCGCATTGCCAAATAACGGCGATCAATCGTGAATGAATCGCGTGGTTTTTTCTCTCCAGGAATCAACCACGCATCCACGAACCAATCCGGCACAAATCGAGCCGATTCGAACGGAACGCGGCGCGGAACCTCCCTGTCAGACCGACTAGCCATTCCGCCCATGTCCAATCGCAGGCTCGCCCATGAAGCGCTTGCTGACCTCTCTCGCGCAGGTTCTCTCGACGCTCGCGCTGTCGCTCGCGGCCAGCCGCTGGCTCTACAACTCGCCGCGGCTCGCGCCGGTTTACGACGACGCCTCGGTGCGTCGCTTCTTCGACTGGCTGTTTCGCCTGACCGGCGCCACCCGTTGCGAATCGCAGGACAACGTATTGATCCTGTTCCTGCTCACGATTTCATTGATCGTTTCAGCGATGATCGTCATCGTGATTTCGCGGCTGGTCGCGACGCCGACCAAATAACTACGCCCGCAAAAGCGGGCGTGATTTCACTTGCACCATCGAGCGGTTGAACTCAACGCCCGCGCGCCATGCTCCCGAACACGCCGTCGCGGCGAATCAAGCCATGGAACAGCGCAGCCGCCAGGTGCAGCACCACCGTCGCGAACAGCACGAAGGCCAGCAGCTCATGCGCGTTGCGCAGCCAGGCGAAGGCGATCGGATCGGCGCCCATCAGCGCCGGTAATTGCACGCCGCCGCCGAGCATCACGGGATAACCGCCCGCCGACAGCATCGCCCAGCCGATCAGCGGCATCGCGATCATCAGCGCATACAGCACCCAATGCGACAGATGCGCGGCCGCGCGCTGCCAGCCCGGCAGGTCCTCCGGCAACGCCGGCGGACGCTTGCTGAAGCGCACCACCAGCCGCACGATCACCAGCACCAGGATGGCGATGCCGAGCGGCTTGTGGATCGCGATCAGCACCGCGTGACGCGCCGAAACCGAGCTGACCATTCCCACCCCGATGAACAGCATGGCGAGGATCATCGCGGCCATCAGCCAATGCAGCAGCCTCGCAAGCGGATTGAATCCGGTCTTCATCATCGGGCCTCCGGGGCAGGTTGATTGGGCGCGCCGCCCCGGGCATAACCGGGCACCTCGGCTTCCTCGCTGGTGCGCCGGCGATAGGAATCGGCATAGGCGGCCGAGCGCGCCGCCAGCAGCGGATCGGCGGAGGCCTCGATGCCGGTCGGCAGCACCGTCGGATCATAGTTGATGTCGCGGCACGGGCCGCTGTCCTGCTGCTCGGCGCGGTCCAGCACCAGGGTGCCGATGTCGATCGTCTTGCGATCGGCCGGCCATTGCCGGGTGGCGTCGTCGACGGGATCGTCGGGGTTGGCGAAGGTCACCAGCCAGTGCCAGCGCTGCGGGCCCTTGCCGAGCCGTTCCTCGAGATCCGGGTCCAGCACGTTCGGGCCGCTCGCCACGCCGCCGTCGGTCTGCTCGGGCACCACCCGCCAGCGCACCGCGTGCTTCATGCCCTGCGGATCGACGAAGTAGAAGGCGTTGATGCTGTAGTAGCTCTCGGTGGCGAAGCTGGCGCTGGGCTTGGCCGTCTTCACCCAGGCACGGAACGCGGCCGTCTCAGGATGCGCCGCGAAGAAGGCCGCGACCTTCTTCGGATCGGGCTTGCCGGTGGCGGGATCGGGGCGGGTGGCCACGGTCTGCGCGTAGAAGGCGGCGGGCGTGGCCACCGGGAACACCGGCATCGCGTTCATGCCGGTGCGCCATTGCGCGCCGTCGGGCGCGGTCAGGCGCAGCGCGAGGCTGCGGATCGGCACGCTGGTATCGGGCGCGTAGGGGTTGCCGCCCGGCACCGCGAAGCGGCCCACCACCGGCGTGCGCGTCGCAGCGCCGAAGAAGGGCGCGCTGGACCAGGCCGCGCCGTCGCCGTTGCTCTCGAAGTAGCCGGTCACGCAGATACCCTTCGCGTGATTGCGGCGGAAGCCCGCGTGCAGGCCGCCGTTGGCCTGCAGGGCGTCGACGATGCGCGCCGACGTAAGCCGGTGCGGCGCGAGCCAGCCACCGGTGTAGCCGAACGCGGCGACGGCCACCACCACGGTGCCGCCGATCAACGCCCAGCGCCAGGCGCCGCCGCCGCGCGGGGAATTGGGGGGAGGATGCGTCATGGACTGCTCCTGACCTTGAAATCGTTTGGGGACGGGTATGAGACGAACGGCGCCCGATTTTATTCCATCGCCCTCGCGGATTTCCTCCTGCCGGATCCCGCTGACGCCAGCCACCTTCGAGCTGGAAATGGAATAAAGTCGAGCGGCCGGCGTCTCACGTCGGTATCCATGCGCGCCACCCGGCGGCCCACCATGCCATCTGCCGATCTCGACGACTCCTTGCGTGAACTGCTGCCGCGATTGCGGCGCTTCGCGCTATGGCTGACCCGCGACGTCCACGCGGCCGACGACCTGGTGCAGACCACGCTGGAGCGCGCGCTGATCCACTGGGCGGACCGCCGCGACGAACACGCGCTGCGCAGCTGGCTGTTCACGATCCTGTACCGCCAGTTCCTCGACTCGCGCCGCAGCGCCAAGCGCTATGCCTGGCTGCTAGGGCGCCTGGGCGAGGACGACGAGCCGCAATGGCCGTCGGCCGAGGACCAGGTGGAGGCGCGCTCGATGCTCGACGCCTTCGCCAAGCTGACGGCCGAGCAGCGCAGCCTGCTGCTGCTGGTGGCCGTGGAGGGCTTCAGCTACCGCGAGGTGGCCGAGCTGCTCGACGTGCCGATCGGCACCGTGATGTCGCGCCTGTCGCGCGCCCGCGCCGCCCTGCGCGCGCTCGGCGACGGCGAAACCTCCGCCCCCAAGCTGCGATTGATGAAATGAACATTCCGCCCGACGACCACGATCTCCATGCCTATGTCGACGGCCGGCTCGACGCGAACGAGCGCGCGGCGGTCGAACGCTGGCTGGCGAGCCACCCCGAGCGCGCCGAACAGGTGCGTCAGTGGCGCCGCGACGCGCAGGCGCTGCGCGCCGCCATCGACGGCCTGGCACTGCCGCCGGCCAGCCGCGAGCTCGATCCCGCGCTGCTTCGCGATCGACGCCAGGCGCGGCTGCGTGGGCGCCTGGCGGTCGCCGCCGGGCTGGTGCTGAGCGTGGCGCTCGGCGGCGGCGGCGGCTGGATGGCGCGCGGCTGGCAGCTCGAGGGCGGCCCGGACGCGACGCTGGCCGCGGTCGCCGCGCCGATCCGGCCGATGGGCGATGCGCTGGCCGCCTACCGGATGGTGGTGGCGAACCGTGGCGCCACCTTCGATCTGGCCACGCACCGGCCGGAGGAACTGCAGGCCTGGCTGGAGCGCTCGGTCGGCTCGACGATCCGGCTGCCCGACCTGGCCCGCGCCGGCTTCACGCCGGTGGGCGGGCGCCTGTTCGCGACGGAGGACGGGCCTTCGGCGATGGTGCTCTACCAGGACGGCCAGGGTCACGCGGTCAGCTTCTACGTGCGCCCGCCCGGCGGCCAGCGCCAGTTGCTGAAGAACGGCACGCGCCGCGACGGCGCGCTGCTCGCGCAATACGGCTCGCAGCAGGGCTACAACTACGCGCTGGTGGCGCCCACCGACGGCGTGAATGGCGCGGCGCTCACCACGGCGCTCGAAACGGTGCGCGGCTGATTCTTCCCAGCCTCACCTCAAACCGACTTTCCTCACCTTTGAAACCGGCCGTCAGCCTTGGCTGACGCGGCTTCGCTCGTCTTCGCGGCACAGCGGACCACAGCGGATAGCCTGTGGACAGATTGGGCAAAACACGGATACGCACAGGCCGTGCGGAAAGTTGTTCTGTGTTGCCGGGAGCTGTGCACATCGCACCGGCACGGTTATGCGGACGGCACAGCGCTGATCGAAAAGGCGTAAACGCGGTTATCCACAGCGATGGACGCCTTTTGTTAACTACTACTATTTACGTATACGACCCGGACAAAAGCTGTGGGGATACGCGGGGGCGTGGATAACTGCGTGGACAACGGGTCCGGAATACTGTGCAGGCCCGCAAACCCCGGATCAGCCCCGGCTCACAGCTCGTCATGCTTCACCGAAGCCTTGCCAGCCGCCAGCCTCGAAAAATCGATCTCCCCATGCGCGTCCTTGAGCCCCGGCGCGGCCTGCCTGGCCTCATCCAGCGATAGGCTACCGGCCTGATGCAAGGCGATGGTCTGTGCCACGTCATACGCGTCATGCGCGGACGCCTCGCTCCACATCGCCTTGTAGTCGCCCGCGGCCCCCCCTTCCAGCGCCGCTTTCGGCGGAATCACGTAACGGTTCATGGTGCCGTCCTTCGGCGGGAAGCTCCACACGGTCCCATCGCCGTTGTGCTTTTGCGCCAATTCGCCAATCCTGTCCTCGAAGCTCTCGTCCACGGCCAGCATCATCCAGCCCTTTTTCGAGGTCACACGCGACATCTCGTTGACGTGATAGCCGAATACGGGCGCGCCCTCGGTCATCGTCACGCTGGAAAAACCATCCGCGAAGGGCAACAAGCCTTCGGCCTTCTCGCCGGGCCCGGGCCAGGATTTCGCCGGCCGCACCAGGTTCGGAATCTCGAAATGACTGGTCTTTTGCGGCTGTCCGCCCGGCTCGGCCTGCAGGTAGAACTCGCCGGGCGAACCTACCGTCTGCGCGTTGACGTTGATCGCATGCGCATTGCCGCTGCGCATCAGTTCCTCGCCATCCTCGGTCTTCTGGCCCTCGCCACCGATATCGATCATCGTCAGCCGGTGCTCGGACAGCCCCAGGTCGTGACGGCTGGCGCGCACGCTGCCCGGCGCATCGAGTGCCGCCTGCTGGAATTTCTGCTGAAACTGCCTGGCGGCGGTGCGCGAGGGCGGCTCGGCCACGGGCGCGGCGAAGTTCAGCATCACGTGCGAATCGCTGGGATGCGCAGCGTAAGGGTTCACCGAAGGATCGAGGACGTGCTGGAGGATGGGCGAGAGCTTGGCCTCGTCGGCTTGCGCCCGTGCATGCCGGCGTGATTGCAGGCCCGAGAGCGCGGCGTTGCCGCCCTGGCTGCTGGCCTGCCCGGGATGCGGCGCCGGCGGCGTATGGGCCGTGTGCGTAGCCGGCGTGGTCGGGGCCGACCAGGGGGAGACGGAGGTGGTGGGCAGGTCGAATCGGCTCATGGCGGTGCGGCTCGCATCGAAAACAAAATGACGATGTTTTCGAGTGTGAACCGAATGGTGAACGCCTGAGCCCGATGAATCGGAAGCGGAAAACGGGCATGCGAATCTGCCCGAATCCTTGAATATAGGGGCTGTATCCCTGAGATGACGGACGATAGAGGGAAGGCGCGGCGCCGGCCATCCCGCCAGCCGCCGCGCCCCCCTAAAACGCGAACGACCGCTGCCCCGTCACACCCAGCAGATCATCCACCGTGCGCGCCCGCACGAAGTGCACCGGCCCCTCGGCCCCCGCGATCGCCTTGAAATGCGCATCCCCGCAGCGGACCTTGCGCCGTTCGCGGCCGCGCGGCTCGGTGTCGTCGGCCTGGCTGTCCATCTCCACCACATAACACTGGTCCGGCGCCCCAGCCCGCTCCACCAGCACCAGCCAATCGGGCCGGTAGTCGCCCAGCGGCGTGGGAATCCGGAACCAGGCCGGCAGCTTCGCGTACAAGGTCACCGCCGGGCTGGCCTCCAGCGCATCCACGAAGGCACGCTCGGCCGCCGACTCGACCACGATCGCGGTGGTAATCGACTTGCCCGCGTCCTCGCGCAGATCCTTGCGATACCCCGTCACCGGCTCGTCGACGAAGCGCGCCAGCGGCCATACCACGCCGTCGCCGATCCGCTTGTAGGCGATGCCGTCCACCAGCGCCTCGCGCTTGCAGCGGTTCACCGCATCGGCCACCAGCGCGATGAAGGCTTGCGGGTTGATGCGGAATTCGTCGAGCCGCCCGCTGCCGGTCAGTACCGCGGCCAGCGTGCGCCGCGTCAGCTGGGTGCGGTCCTGCAGCTCGGTGAGCAGGTCGGGCAGGGCGATCTCACCCTCGTCGAGCACCACCGTGCCGGCCGAGGCCGTCTCGGTGGCTTCCACGCCGGCCTTGCCGATCGAGATGTCGGCCTTGCGCCATTGCAGGCGCGCGCGCGGCACCTCGGGCGCGGCCCGCAGCGCGGCCACGCAGGCCTCCACCAGCGCGGCGTCGTCGAAGCTGACGCGATAGGTGGTGCGCGCCTGCACGCGGGCCCAGAGCGCGCGGAACGCCTCGCCGAACACGACGGGCTGGCCCTTCGCGTCCAGGCGCGGCACCAGCAGCCGGCGGTCGTCGGCATTGCGCACGTCCAGGCGCCCGGACAGCTTGCGCAGCAACTCGACGATCCGGTGCCGCAGCGGCTCGAAGGCTTCGGGCAAGGGCAGCACGCCGCCCTTGAGCACGATCTTCAGCGCATCGAGCACCTTGCCCTGCGCGTCGATGAAGCCGCCCTCGTGCAGATGCGTCCACAAGGCCGCCGAACGCTCGACGCCCAGCGGCGCGCTCGCGCCTTGCGCGTCGATCACCGGCAGCACCGCGAACTGGTGCGTGTCGACGATGCCGAAGCGGATCCCCGTATCGGCCTCGATCTCCTTCTGCAGGTTCGAGGCGAACTGCTCGTAGCTCTCGGTGGCCACCACGGTCAGCGTGTTGACGTCGAAGCCGCGCACGCGCTCGCCGCGCTGGTCGACCGCCAGGCGCAGCCCGCGCCCGATGGTCTGGCGCCGCTCGCGCTCGCTGCGGATATCGCGCAGCGTGCAGATCTGGAACACGTTCGGGTTGTCCCAGCCTTCCTTGAGCGCCGAGTGCGAGAAGATGAAGCGCAGCGGCGTGGCGAAGGACAGCAGCCGCTCCTTCTCGCGCATGATCAGGCTGTAGGCGCGCTCGGCGTTCTCGCGGCCGCTGGCGTTGCTGTCGCTGGTCTCGGTCCAGCCGCCCTTGCGGTCGATCGAGAAGTAGCCGTCGTGCGCGGCGGCCACGTCGAGCTCGGGATCGAAGCCGGCGAACAGCGAGCGGTAGATCGGCAGCTTCGCGGCGCGCCGGTACTCGTCCTCGAAGATCTCCGCGTAGGGGCCCTTCAGGGCGACCCCGCCGGGCTCGTAGCGGCGATAGCGATCGACGCTGTCGACGAAGAACAGCGACAGCACCTTCACGCCGAGCGGCTTGAGGCGCAGCTCCTTGTCCAGGTGCTCGCGGATCGTGCGGCGGATCATCTCGCGCTGGATCGCCAGCGGATCGACGTCGCCATGCGCGTCGCCGAGCGCGAGGAAGGCCTCGCCGCCGGGATAGCGCAGCTCGACGAACTCGCTGCCGCGCGTGGTGTCGATCTCGCCGATCCGGTAGTCGGCATACACGCCGCGGCGCGTCACGCGCTCGAGCAGGTCGCCGTCGCCGACCGTCACGGTCTGGCGCTCGACGCCGGCGGGCGTGGCCACGTCGAGTTCGACGCGCGCGGCGATGGTGCCGCGCCGGTTGCTCACCGAGACCAGCCGCACATAGGGCTTGTTGTGCGCGTCCTCGACGGTGGCCGAGGCCACCTCGATCTGCTTGACCAGGCGCCGCTCGTAGGCGTCCACCGCGTCGAGCCGGTACACCATCTGGTACAGGTCCGCGTGGGTCGCCGAATAGCGCAGCGTGCAGAGCGGCGCCATCGCGTCGAGCGCCTCCTTGCCGCGGCCTTCCAGCCCGCCGTCCACGCTCTGCGGCTCGTCGACGATCAGGATCGGCCGGGTGGCGCGGATCAGGTCGATCGGCTTCTCGCCGCCGGTCTTCTCGCTGGGCTTGTAGAGGTTGTTGACGTCCTTGCGGTTGATCGCGGCCACCGTCGCGACCATGATCTGCACCGTCGCGCTGGAGGCGAAGCGGCGCACCTGGCCGAGCTTGGCGGAGTCGTACAGGAAGTAGTCGAAGGGCACGCCGTCGTAGAGCCGGCGGAAATGCGAGCGCGTGATGTCGAGCGTCTTGTGCACGCCCTCCTTGATCGCCACCGAGGGCACCACGATCACGAACTTGGTGAAGCCGTAACGCCGGTGCAGCTCGAAGATGGTGCGCAGGTAGACATAGGTCTTGCCGGTGCCGGTCTCCATCTCGACGGTGAAGTCGGTCGAGACCAGCGACCCCGAGGGCGCCAGGCCGCCGCGCACCTGCACCTCGGCGAGGTTGCGCGCCAGCGCTGCGGTATCGAGCGCGAGCCGGTTGCCGACCGCCAGCGCGCTCTCGGCCACGCCGATCGGCATCTGCCGCGCGATGCTGGTGTCGCCGTCGCCGATCTGTCCAGCGGCGTCGGCCGCCTCGACGCTGAACGCCGCGCGATGCGCATCCTGCCCGCGAAACAGGTCGCAGACGGCATCCACCGCCTCGAGCTGGTAGTCGAGATCGGCCTCGAAATGCAGTTCCATCATCGGCGCGCCGGCCGACTGCGCGTCGAACACGTTGCGCGTCATCAGAGGCTCCGCACCGAGCGGATCCCGTGCTGCTCGAGGATCGCGGACAGGTTGACCTTGGCGACGTCGTCGACGAAGGCGCCGTCGCGGAACACGCAGGTCACGTCGTGCTGGGGCGGCGCATCCACCGCATCAAGCACGCCGACGATGCCCTGCGCCAGCACCTCGGCCTCAGCGCGGTCGATGCGCGCGGCGAAGCAGGCCACGATCGCGCCGTCGATCACGTGCACCTGCTTGCCGGCCACCGGCAGGGTGTCGACCGGCGCGCACAGATCGAGGCCGAGCTTGATGGTCAGCTCGGCGAGCAGGTCCGCGTCGGTGCGGCCGGCCTTGATGTGCTCGACCGCGTCGAGCAGCGACTGCTGCACGTTGGCGCCGCGCGGATCCCATTCCACCACGTTGGTGGAATCGAGCCGGAACACGCGAAAGCCCAGGTCGAGCGCCGCCTCGGGATGCTCGCCGAGGATCCGCTCGGCCGCGCGCCGCAGCCGCTCCTTGGTGATCTCGGCCAGGTTGGCGGGGCGCTTGAGCTTCGCGCAGAACTCGGCCGCGGCCTTCTGGTCCTTGTTGCCGGCGTCGAGCGGCTCGGGCAGCTGCACCAGCGCGAAGCGCCGGCGCGCGCCGTCGGCCGCGTTGGCCTCCATCACCGCGTGCGCGGTGGTGCCGGAGCCGGCGAAGCAGTCGACGATCAGGTCGTCGTCGCCGGTCAGCCAGCTCACCAGCGAGGCCGCGAAATCGGTCGGCTTGGGCAGGTCGAAGGGAATCGCCAGCGCCTTCAGGCGCGCGTCGTCCGAGCCGCCGAAGGGCAGGATCGAGGGCACGTTCTCGTGCAGGTTCTCGTCGAGGAAATAGATCCGCTGCGGCTGGGTGCTTTCATCCGCGCCGAACTCGATCAGCCCCTTGTCGAGCAGCTCGCGCATGGTGGCGGGCGGGTTGCGCCAGCCGCGCTCGGGCACCGGGCAGGGCTTGCCCGTCACCGGGTGCGTGAGCGGGATGAAGTAGTCGTCGGGGGCGCGCTTCTTGTTCGGCCAGGCCATCGATACCAGGCGGTAGACGCGCCCTTCGGGCGAGAGCCGGTCGTACATCGCCTCGCCGCCCGACAGCGTGGTCTGCGCGCGCAGCCAGGCGCGGTAGGCCTGGGTCGCCTCGGCGATGGTGGTGGTGTCGGCGATCGCGTCGTGGGCCGCGTCCAGCATGCGCTGCGCGTTGCGCTTGGGGCGCTTGAGCGGCGCGTGCTCGAACAGCCATTCGGCATCGCGCGCGAACAGCACGATCGATTCGTGCTGGTAGGCGATGCCGCGCGCGTCGCCCTTCGGGTTGCGCTTGTCCCACACCGCCACGCCCAGCTCGTTCTCCTCGCCGAAGATCTCGCGCATCACCAGCACCAGCGCGTGCAGTTCGTGCTCGTCGATATGGATGGCGATCAGGCCGTCGCGGGCGAGCAGGTCGAAGGCCAGCTTCAGGCGCGGATACATCATGTTGAGCCAGTCGGTATGGAACCGGCCGCTCGCCTCGGTATGGCTGCTGAGCTTCACGCCGCCCGCGGCCTGGCCCGTCAGCGCGAGGTAGTGGCGCAGGCTGTCGGTGAAGTTGTCGGGATAGACGAACTCCTTGCCGGTGTTGTACGGCGGATCGATATAGACCAGCTTGACCGAGCCCGCGTAGCTCTTGTGCAGCAGCTTGAGCACCTCGAGGTTGTCGCCCTCGATCATCAGGTTACGGGTGCCGTCCCAGTTCAGGCTCTCGTCGCGGCAGGGGCGCAGCGTGCCGGTGGAGGGCGTGAGCGCGAGCTGGCGCGCGCGGCGCTTGCCGTGCCAGGCCAGGCCGTATTTCTCGTCGGCCTCGGCGACGGTGCGCTCGCCCACCAGCGCCTTGAGCACCTCGAGGTTCAGCGCGAGGCCCTGCGGGCCTTCGGTCACCGCTTCCGGGAACAGGGCCCGGAGCCGTTCGAGGTTGTCCGCCGCGAGATCCGCGGAGCGGGCCTCGGGACTGGCGGATTCGATCTTTCGCATCGTGTTTTCCATGTAAAGCATGAGTGGCGCGCCGCTGCCGAGGTTCCCCGGCGCCGCCACGGCGGGCCGTCGAGGCCGTCCGCCATGCCCGGCCGCGCATCGATGCATCGGCATGTCGACGCATCGGCGCGGGCAGGGACGTGGCGGGTCGCGAGGGGAACGGAGGACCACGGGACGCGCCCGGCTCCCGGGCCGCCGCCGCGCGAGGGCGCGGCGAGCCGGGCAGGGCCGGACGACTGTTCGGGGGCGCGAGGCCGGGACGGCGGCCGCCTCGCCTCACCGGCGCCGCGCCGGGCCCGGCGCGCCGAGGGCGAACCGGGGCGCGGGAACTGGCGAGACGGGGAACGGGACGGCCGGCAGGGATGCCGGTTCGCGCAACGCGAGCCGAATTTTAACGGAAGCCCGCCGCGACGCGGCCCATCATCTCGTAACCGTCGTCGAACAGGTGCGAGAAGAACGGCATCAGGTTGGGGATCATCAGCTGCACCAGCAGCAGCCCGACCAGCATCAGCACCGGGAAGCCGACCTGGAAGATGCCGATCTGCGGCGCGGCGCGGTTCAGGATGCCGAGCGCGAGGTTCGAGATCAGCAGCGCGGCCACCACCGGCAGCGCCAGCAAGAGGCCCATCGAGAACACGTTGATGCCGGCGCCGGCCACGATGCGCCAGCCGGCTGCGCGCAGCAGGTTCGAGGAGATCGGCACGATATCGAAGGACTGCACCAGGGCGGCGATCAGCTGCAGGTGGCCGTCGAAGGCGATGAAGGCCAGCATCGCGAAGGCGTTGAGCACGCGGCCCAGCATCGGCGTGTTGCCGCTGTGCGGATCGAAGAAGCTGGCGAAGCCGAGCCCCATCTGCAGGCCGATGTAGTCGCCGGCGGCCTCCACCACGGCGAACACGATCTGCATGGTGAAGCCGAGCGCGGCGCCGATCAGGAACTGGTTGACCAGGATCCAGATGCCCTCGGCCGAGAACACCGTGGCCTGCGGCAGCGGCCCGAGCGCGGGCGCCACCGCGATCGACACCAGGGCCGACACGCCGATCTTCACGCGCGCCGGCACCGAGGCATGGCCGATCAGCGGCGCGGTGGCCACCAGCGCGAGGATCCGCACGAAGGGCCAGAGGAACGCGGTCAGCCAGACGTTCAGTTGCGCGTAGGTGACGGTGAACATCGGCGCGTGGAAGGAGCGGGAATGGCCAAGGGAGCGGGCGGGGCGGCGGACGCGCTCAGCTGGTGCCGAGCGTGGCCACGTGCATCAGGATGTCGCGCATGTAGTCGAGCATGGTCGACAGCATCCAGGGGCCGGCGATCACCATCGTCACCACGATCGCGAGCAGCTTGGGGATGAACGACAGGGTCGACTCGTTGATCTGCGTGGCGGCCTGGAACAGGCTCACCACCAGGCCCACCACCAGCGCCACCAGCAGCAGCGGCGCGGCCAGCAGCAGGCCGATCATCATCGCCTGGTGGCCCAGCGTCATGACGGATTCGGGCGTCATCGCATCGTCCTCAGGTAAAGCTCTGCGCCAGCGAGCCGATCAGCAGCTGCCAGCCGTCCACCAGCACGAACAGCATCAGCTTGAAGGGCAGCGAGATGGTGGTCGGCGAGACCATCATCATCCCCATCGACATCAGCACGCTCGCCACCACCAGGTCGATGATCAGGAACGGGATGAAGATCGTGAAGCCGATCTGGAAGCCGGTCTTCAGCTCGCTGGTCAGGAAGGCCGGCACCAGCAGCGGCAGCGGCACGTCCTCGGGGCCCTGCATCGGCGGCGCCTTGGCGATGCGCGCGAACAGCGCGAGGTCGCTCTCGCGCGTCTGCTTGAGCATGAAGGTCTTGAAGGGCGCCAGGCCCCGCTGCACCGCCTGGTCCATCGGCAGGGTGCCGGCCGAGAACGGCTGGTAGCCGTCGGTGTAGGCGCGGTCCAGCACCGGCGACATCACGAACAGGGTGAGGAACAGCGCCAGGCCCACCAGCACCTGGTTGGGCGGGGTGGTGGTGGTGCCCAGCGCCTGGCGCAGCAGCGACAGCACGATGATGATGCGCGTGAAGCTGGTCATCATCAGCACGATGGCCGGCAGGAACGACAGCATCGTGAGCAGCAGCATGGTCTGCACGCTCAGCGAGTAGGTCGTGCCGCCGTTCGGGCCGGGGCTGGTATTGAAGGCGGGCAGGCCCTGCGCCTGCGCGTGCGCCAGCGAGGGCAGCGCGAGAGCGGCCAGCGGCAGCAGCGCGGCCAGCCAGGGCAGCACGCGGCGCAGGCCCGCCAGGGACGGGCGCGCGGCCGAGAAAGGGCGAAAGAAGGGGCGAAGCGCGGCGCGCGCGCTCGATCGATACGACATCATCTTCAGGAATCCTTGCGGGCGCGCCCACCCAGCCGCCTGGCGACTTCGCCGCCCAGCGCGCTGCGAAAACGCTCGCCGAACGTGCCGGACAAGGCGGCGTCCTGCTCGGGCGCGGTCGTCGCCGTCGTCGCCGGGCCGCCGGCCACCACGCCGGGCGTGCCGGCCGGCAGCGTATGCAGCAGCCGTACATTGCCGGGCGCGACGCCCAGCACCAGCCAGGTGTCGCCGACCTCGACCACCGTCGCGCTCTCCTTGCCGCCCACCGCGACGCTGGCCACCACCTTCAGGGTCCCGCCGCGCCGGGCGGGCTGGAAGCCGAGCCGCCGCGCGAGCCAGGCGCAGGCGAACACCAGGCCGATCACCACCGCGAGGCCGAGGATGGTCTGCAGCACCGCGCCGGCGCCCAGCGAGGGCACGGCCGAGCCGACCACGCTGCCCGAGGCATAGGAGGCGGGATGGTTGACGGCGTTCATGTCGGCCGCGCGCGCCAGGGCCGGCGCCAGCAGCGCCGCACCGGCGAGCGTGGCGGCTGTTCCCGCCAGGCGCGCGGCGACGGGCGAGCCGGCCCGCCGCGCGGGCAGGGCGCGAACGGCGGAACGCTTCATCGATTCAGCTTCCGGATCCGTTCGGAGGGCGTGATGATGTCGGTCAGGCGGATCCCGAACTTGTCGTTCACCACCACCACTTCGCCCTGCGCGATCAGGCAGCCGTTGACCAGCACGTCCATCGGCTCGCCGGCCAGGCCGTCGAGCTCGACCACCGAGCCCTGCGCGAGCTGCAGCAGGTTGCGGATCGCGATCTTGGTGCGGCCCAGTTCGACGGTCATCTTGACGGGGATGTCGAGAATCATGTCGATGTCGTTGTGCGTCGAGTTCGAGGCCGCCTTCGACAGCGGCTGGAACACGCCGGCACCGGTCGCGCCGGAGGCGATCGGCTGCTCGTTCTGCTCGGCGAGCGCGGCAGCCCAGTCGTCCATGGCTTCGTCCGCCGCGTCGGCGCCCGCTTGCTTGCCGTCGGGCGTCGGGTTCAGCTCAGTCATATCCACCTTCCTTCGTCGTATCGCTCGCGCCGATCATGCGGTTCACGCGCAGCGCGTATTGCCCATTGAAAATCCCGTAGCCGCATTCCATCACCGGCACGCCGTCCACCTTGGCGGTCACCGCGTCGCCGATGTCGAGCGGCAGCACGTCGCCCACCCGCAGGTTGAGGATCCGCTCGAAGGTGGTCGGCACCTCGGCCAGGTCGGCCGTCAGCTCGACCTCGGCGGCCTGCACCTGCTGCGACAGCACGCGCACCCAGCGGCGGTCGACCTCGAGCGCCTCGCCCTGGATCGGCGAGCTCAGCACGTCGCGGATCGGCTCGATCATCGAGTAGGGCATGCAGATGTGCAGGGTGCCGCCGGTCGGGCCGAACTCGATCGAGAACTGCGTGACGATCACGATCTCGTTGGGCGTGGCGACGTTGGCGAACTGGGTGTGCATCTCCGAGCGCACGTGTTCGAACTGCAGCGGCCGCACGCTCTTCCAGGCCACCGTGTAATGCTCGAACACCATGTGCAGCAGCTTGCTGATGATGCGCATCTCGGTCTGCGTGAAATCGCGGCCCTCGACGCGGGTATGGAAGCGCCCGTCGCCGCCGAACAGGTTGTCGACCACGAAGAACACCAGGTTCGGGTCGAACACGAACAGCGAGGTGCCGCGCAGCGGCTTGACGTGCACCAGGTTCAGGTTGGTCGGGATCGGCAGGTTGCGGGTGAACTCGCTGTACTTCTGCACCTTCACCTGGCTGACCGAGATCTCGGCGGTGCGGCGCATGAAGTTGAAGATGCCGACGCGCAGCAGGCGCGCGAAGCGATCGTTGATGATCTCCATGCCGGGCATCCGGCCGCGGACGATCCGTTCCTGCGTCGCGAGGTTGTAGGGGCGGACACTCGAGGTATCGACCGGTTCGTCGGTCGAATCGATCTCGCCGGTGACGCCCTTGAGGAGGGCATCGACCTCCTCCTGCGACATGAATTCTTCGTGGCCCATGGCGCTCCCTTGGCGGCTTACTGGACGACGAAATCGGTGAACAGCACCGCGTCGACGCGGGCGCTGCGATTGCCCGGCTGCGTCGGCTGCTCGATCAGGGTGCGCAGCTCGTCGGCGAGCTGGCGCTTGCCGTCGAGCGTGGCGAGATCCTCCGGATGCTTGTTCGACAGCGCCAGCAGGATGCGGCTGCGGATCTCCGGCATGTGCTGGGTCAGGTAGTCCTGGGCGGTCGGATCGGTGAGCTTCAGGGTCAGGCCGATGCGCAGGTAGTGCAGGCCGTCGTCGGACTGCAGGTTCACCGTCATCGACTCGAGCGGGAAGAACACCGGGGTGGCCAGCGACTGCGGTGCGGCATGCGCGGCGGCCGGGCCTTCGTGCCTGAGCAGGAAGTACCAGGCGGCGGCGCCGCCCGCGGCGGCGATGACCAGGCCGATCAGCGCGAACAGCACGATGCGCTTGAATTTGCCGGTGGGCGGGCGTTCGGGTGAAGCGGAGGCGGTCGTGGTGGCCATGAGCTTGCTTACGTGATGACTCGTAGCCTGATTGTCAGCGGACCGACTATTGCGCGATGGGGAGAACAGAGGGGGGATTTGCGTCCATCTCGCTGGTTTGTCGAATCGGGGAACGCCCGCGGCGCGCGGCAAGGGCGGCGGCGACCGGGAGGCCGGGAGCGAGCCCCAGGCAGGCCCGGCGGGGCTCGCGGCGGTGGCGAGGGCCGCCGCCGGGCGCACGCGATTACGCAGTCGCGGCGCCGAAGTGATGATTGTCTCCCGCCGATGTGGAATGGGCGTGACAGGTGCCAGCCCGTCGACCGGCGCCGACGAGGCGATCGCTCCCTAGACGGGCAGGTGCGCCAGCAGGGGCGCGAGCAGCACCATCGCCACGCCGGCGATCATCATCGTCAGGCTCGACACCACGCCTTCCTCGCCGCCGATCTCGCGCGCCTTGGCGGTGCCGACCGCATGCGCGGCCGCGCCGAACAGCGCGCCGCGCGCCAGCCGCGAGCGCAGCGGCAGCACCGCCAGCATCAGCTCGCCGAGCAGCATGCCGCACAGGCCGGTGGCGATCACGAACAGCGCGGTGAGGTCGCGCGGCGCATGCAGGCGGTCCGAGACGGCCAGCGCGAAGGGCGTCGAGATCGAGCGCACCGCGAGGCTGCGCTGCAGCTCGGGCGACAGGTGCAGCAGCCTGGCCAGCAGCAGCGAGCCGCCCACGGCGGCCACGATGCCGACCGTCACGCCCACCGACAGCGACAGCCAGTGGCGGCGGATCAGGTGCCGGTATTCGTGGATCGGCACCGCGAAGGCGATGGTGGCCGGGCCCAGCAGCCACATCAGCCAGCGCGTGTCATGGAAGTAGACGGCATAGGGGATGCCGCTCAGCGCGATGGCCGCCACCAGCAGCGCCGGCACCATCACCAGCGGCGAGAACAGCAGGCTGGGGCGCTTCGCGTAGAGGCGTTTCGCCGCCAGGTAAAGGGCAATGGTGGCGGCCAGGCAGAGCGCGGACAGCGCGCCGCTGGCCGCGGGCGAAAGCTGGGCGAGGTCGAGGTTCATGGCGCTGTCCTCAGGCCCGGCCGCGGATCGGGATGATCGGCTTGCGCTCTCGCGAGCCGCCGCGCATGGCACGCGAAAGCGCCAGGCGCCGCTCGAAGCGGGCCGCCCGCTCGACCGCCAGCGCCACCGCGCCCATCACCAGCATCGTGCCGAGCACCACCACCAGGGCCAGCCGCCAGCCCTCGGCGCGAAACAGTCCGCCGTACTGGACCGCGGCGACCGTGGCCGGGATGAAGAACAGCAGCATGTCGGTGAGCAGCCAGTTCGCGCCGTCCCTCACCGCGGCCGGGCGGACCCGGCCCGTCATCAGCAGGACCAGCAGCACGGCGAGCCCGACGATGCCGGCCGGCACCGGCAGCCGGCAGATGCGCACCAGTTGATCGGCGAGCGCCCACAAGGCCGCCAGCGCGGCCGCCTGCAACACCACGCGCGCGGCACGCGCCAGCGCCGGCGGCAGGCCCGCCGCCACGGGCTGCGCGGTGTCGGGGGAGGGGGTGGAAGGCGGGGCCAACGGGAGCTCGGACATGATGCGCGGCACGACTTGATCGACAGGACGAGCCGAGTATAGGATCGGCCTTGTCATAAATAAAATGACTTGTTTCCATCGAAACCATTCCCGATCGGAATTCATCATCCCGGGAATCCCTGGCTCATATCGGAGGCCGCATGGAGCTGCGCGCGCTGCGTTATTTCGTCGAGGTGGTCCGCCAGCAGAGCTTCACGGCGGCCGCCGAGCAGATGTTCGTGACCCAGCCGACCATCAGCAAGATGGTCAAGGCGCTCGAGGACGAGATCGGCACGCCGCTGCTGCTGCGCGACAGCCGCCAGATGGTGCTGACCGACGCGGGCCGGATCGTGTTCCAGCGCGGCCAGGACGTGCTGGCCGCGCAGGCCCAGCTGCAGGCCGAGCTCGACGACCTGGCCGAGCTCGGGCGCGGCGAGCTCACGATCGGCATCCCGCCGCTGGGCGGCGCCGCCTTCACGCCGGCCATCGCCGCGTTCCGGCAGCGCTACCCGAACATCGAGCTGAAGCTGTTCGAGCAGGGCGCGCGGATGATCGAGGCCGCGCTCGCCTCGGGCGAGCTGGAGCTGGGCGGGGTGCTGGAGCCGGTCGATCCGGCCGTGTTCGAGGTGCTGCGGATGGTGCGCGCGCCGCTCTGGCTGGTGGCGCGGCGCGGCTCGCGCTGGGACCAGGAGGACACGGTGCCGCTCGCCGACCTGGCCGAGGAACCCTTCGTGTTCTACGCCGAGGCGCTGGCGCTGCACCAGGCCGTGCTCGACGCCTGCGCGCAGGCCGGCTTCACGCCCTCGATCGTGAGCCGCAGCGGCCACTGGGACTTCATGGCCGCGCTGGTCCATGCCGGAGTGGGCATCGCGCTGCTGCCGGCGCCGTATTGCCGCCGGCTCGATCCGGCGCGCTTCAGTTGCCGGCCGATCGTCGAGCCCGAGATCGACTGGTCGATCGCGGCGGCCTGGAAGCGGCGCGGCTACCTCTCGCATGCGGCACGGGCCTGGCTGGAGGTGGCGCGTGAGGTAGGCCCGGTCGATACCGACGACGACCTGGCCTTCGACAGCCTGCGCGCCTGGCCGAGCGAGAGCGGGTCGCGCTGAGGGGAGATACCGATCGGTATCGCGTCGATGCCGGGTCGATTGCTGCCGCGACAGGCATATCGAGGGTTTGCGCGAATCCGATCCGCCGGGTGCCGAAACGGAAATGCCCCCTTTCAGGGGGCGCGGGAAGGCGTGAAGTACCGGGCGATGCGCGCGACGTTCGCGTCTCAGGTGCCGGCGGGCAGCGGCGCGTTGGCGATGAAGCGCTGCAGCAGCGCCGTCATGGTCTGCAGCTCGTCGGCCGAGAAACCGGCCAACTGCGCATTGAGTTCGCCCGCCATCAACCCCGGCAGCGCGTCGGCCGCCGCGCGGCCCGGCCCGGTCAGCCCGAGCTCGATCACGCGCCGATCCGAGGCGCTGCGGCGCCGCTCCAGCAGGCCTTTCTTCTCCAGCCGGTCGAGCATGCGCGTCATCGATCCGCTGTCGTAGGACAGCCGCCTCGACAGCTCCAGCGGCGTGCCGGCCTCGCCGCGCGCCAGCAGCAGCATCACGCCGATCTGCTGCGCGGTCAGCCCGAGCGGGGCCAGCGCCTGGTCCATGCGCTCGACGAAGGCCTGCCGCGCCCGCGACAGGTAGTGGCCGACGCTGGTCTCGAGCTCGATGTTGGCGGGGTCGTAGAGGGGAGCCATCGCGCGGAAGGGAAATCTGTTGTTTCCAGGGGAAAACCGCGCCCAGTATCTTGAAAATTGCTTGCTTGGTCAATATTATTTCAGGCAACCAATCCCGATTCAGACATCCGCGAGCACCATGCCCACCCTTGCCTGATCCGCTACCCCGAGGAAGTTCGTCATGCCGTACCTGATCCAGATCGCCGGCGCCCTGCGCCGCTACGCCCGTCCCCTCTTGGCCCGCTCCCCGCGCGGCTGGAAGCTTGCGTTGATGGTGGCGATGCTGGTTCTGCCGGGCGGCTCGCTGGCGGCACTCGGTTTCGCCTGGATCGACCAGCGGCGCCAGCGCGCCAAGGATGCCGCCGCCACCTCCGACGAGCCGTCCTCGTGGCGGCTCGCGCTACGTCTGCACCCGCCGCATTGCACGCATTGAGGCTGCCGGCCCGCGACGGCGCCGAGCTTCCCTCATCATCCTCATCCGCTTCAGGCGTCCATTCGTGATGCCGAATCTTCCCGCCTGCTTCCAGGCCGGTTCCCCGTCGTTCCTGATCCAGATCGTTTTTCGGGATGTGAGAGACGCATAGAGTTGTCTGTCCTCGAATCCCGGCAACCGCAATGAAGTATCACGGCCGGATCATCACCCAGTGAAAGCCCTCCACCAACTGCTCCTGGCGCTCGTCTTGACGATCCCGATCTACCTCGGCCTGGCGAATTCGCCGCTGGACGACCGGTTCCAGAGCGGCGCCGGCTGGCGCGCCTTCGAACCGCTGTTCGATGCCATGGCAAGGCTCGGTATCCACGGGGAAGGCGGCATCCTGATCGGCGCCATGCTGATCGCCGGCCTTGCGATTGCGGCGATGCTGGTTCGGCTCGCCAGCTTTCGGCGCCGTAATCGCCGGTAACCAGCCACCCCGCGCCGGTAACACATCGGCTCGCCGCCAGGTCTTAACCTTACGGCTGATCCGATCGTGTTTCCCGCGTTCGTCAGTTACCATTTCGGCCAGGCCGCGCGCAGCCGCGCCGTCGGCCGCATCGTTCGTCGCCCCGCATGCGGGCGTGCCCAGACAGGAATCCAGTCATGCAGCCAGTTCTTCCCTTGCGTGCGCATCATGCGCTGCGCGTCGCGGTGGCAGCGGCCGTCGCGGTGCTCGTCGCCGGATGCGCGGTCGGTCCCGACTACCATCGTCCCGAGGTATCGGTGCCGGCCTCCTACAAGGAAGCGCCGGAAGGCTGGAAGGTCGCGCAGCCCGACGATCGCAGCGATCGCGGCCCCTGGTGGGGCATCTACCAGGATCCGCAGCTCGACGACCTGATGAGCAAGCTGAACACGGCGAACCAGACGGTCGCGCAGTTCGCGGCGGCCTATCGCCAGGCCCGCGCGCTGGTGGCCGAGGCGCGCGCCGCGTACTTCCCGACCGTCGGCGTGAGCGCCGGCGGCACGCGCTCGGGCAGCCCGGGCGGCACCGTCCAGGGCTTCAAGACCGGCCGCACCAACAGCACTTCCTACAACGCCGGGCTCGACGCCTCCTGGGAACTCGACCTGTGGGGCAAGGTGAGCCGCAGCGTCAGCTCGCAGAAGGCCGGCGAGCAGGCCGCCGCGGCCGATCTCGCCAATGCGCGCCTGTCCGCCCAGGGCACCCTGGCGCAAACCTACTTCCAGCTGCGCGAGACCGACGCCGCGCAGAAGCTGCTCGACGACACGGTGGCCTCGTTCCAGCGCTCGCTGACGCTGACCCAGAACCAGTACGCGCAGGGCGTGGCCGCGCGCTCGGACGTGATCCAGGCGCAGACGCAGCTGCAATCGGCGCAGGCCTCGGCGATCAACAACGGCATCGCGCGCGCGCAGTACGAGCACGCGATCGCCACCCTGATCGGCGTGCCGGCCTCGAGCTTCTCGCTGGCGCCGATGCCGCTCACCGCCGAGCCGCCGCGCACGCCGGCCGTGGTGCCCTCGGCGATCCTCGAGCGGCGCCCCGACGTGGCCGCCGCCGAGCGCCGCGCGGCCGCCGCCAACGAGCAGATCGGCGTGGCGATCGCCGCCTTCTTCCCGACCCTCACGCTGTCGGCCAGCGGCGGCGTGCAGAGCTCGGCCTGGTCGCAACTGTTCTCGCTGCCCTCGCGGGTCTGGACCGTCGGCCCGCAACTGGCGGCCACGCTGTTCGATGCCGGGCTGCGCTCGGCGCAGACCGAAGCCGCGCGCGCGACCTACGACCAGAACGTGGCCGAGTACCGCGCGGCCGTGCTCAGCGCGTTCCAGGACGTGGAGGACAACCTCGCCTCGCTGCGCATCCTCGAGCAGGAAATCGTGGTGCAGCGGCAGGCTGTCGATTCGGCCCAGCGCGCGCTCGACATCGTCACCAACCAGTACAAGGCCGGCACCGTCGACTACGTGAGCGTGCTGACCGCGCAGACCACCGCCTTCAACGCCGAGCAGCAACTGGTGGTGCTGAACGGCAATCGCATGGTGTCGTCGGTGAACCTGGTGAAGGCGCTGGGCGGCGGCTGGGACGTCTCGCAGATGGACCGCGAGACAGGCTCGGTGGAAGCGCCCGTCGCGGCCTCCTCGCCGTCGGCCGCCTCGGCGGCCGCGGGCACGCCGCTCGCGCAGCGCTGAGGCAAGGACCGGCGGCAACACGAAAAAAAGCGCCGACGGCATCACACCGTCGGCGCTTTTGCATTCGGGGCGATCCCGTCGATCGACGGTCAGAAGGTCAGCGACACCGTGCCCGGGCCGATCGGATGGCCGAGCAGGTTCAGGAGGCCCGCCAGGTTCTCGCGTTGCGCGTCGTCGGCGCGCGCGGTGCCGGTGAACGACGAAGCATGGCCGGCGAAGGTGCCGTGCCCCTCCAGGAACAGCGGCCCCTTCAGCGTCGACAGGTCGAGCGTCGAGTTCGCGCCCTGCGCCTGCCAGACCGCGCGATAGGAGCCGAGCGGCTTGACGATCGAGATCCGCGAGCTGACGTCGTTGATGGTCACGGTGAGCTGGCCGAACACGTCCTGGCCGAACAGCCGCCAGTCGCTCCAGCCGATCCGCACGTCGCCTTGCAGGTCGAGCGTGTTGAACGGCGTGCCGAGCCCCACCAGCAGCGAGGCCGGCACGGCCATCGCGCCCGCCGAGACGGTGGCGCCGCGCAGGCTGGCGTTGATGGTGATCGCGTCCGGCATGGCCTGGGTCTGGCGCATCCGCATCTGCACGCGGCCGGTGAACAGCGGCCAGAACGCGGTACGCCATTCGATGCGGCCCGGCAGCAGGGTGGAGGCGCTGCGGTCGCTGCCCGGCGCCAGCAGCAGGGTGGCCGAGCCGTGCCAGAGCGAGCCGTCGGGATCGACCAGGTTGACGTGGCCGCCGGTGGCGCGCGAGAACTGCGGCGTGACCCAGGCGGCCGGCAGCAGCGCGACGATCACCACCAGGCTCGCCAGCGCGCCGACCACCAGCCACGGCAGCGCCGCGCGAATTCTCATCCAGACCGTCATCGGCGTGCGGCCTCCGCCGTGACGGCAGCCATCTTCATGCTGAAGCTCATTTGTTGTTCGCGCTCGAGGGTTGCATGACCACGGTCAGGTCGACCTGACCGTCTTCCTTCAGCGCGGTGGCGTGCGCCTCGGCCACCTGCACCTTGAACTGCTTGCGCACGTCGTCCACCCATTGCGTCCAGGCCGGGAAGGCGGCGTTCTTGAGTTGGATCTGCACGCCGTTGCCGACCACCTGCACCTGCGCGGCCGCGAAGCCGTGATCGGACAGCGAGCTGGTCAGCGCGTCGCGCAGCGCGATGCCGGTGGGCGCCACGCCCTGCGCGGCGGCGGCCAGCGAGCGCGCCTCGTTGGCCTGCTCGGTCATCTGCGCGAGCTGCAGGCGCATGCCCGGCAGCGCGGTGGCGATCTTCTCGCTGTTCTCGGCGGCCGGCGACCACAGCACCGAATACAGCACCACCGCCACCAGCAGGGCGCCGCCCCAGCCCAGCAGCAGCTTCTCGCGCGAATTGCGCTCGTCCCAGAACTGGGTGAGGGTTTCGGTCAGTTCCGCCTTCATGATCCGCTCCGGATGGTCCATTTGCCCGTGCTGCTGTCGATCTCGCCCGACAGGCCGTTACGCGCCAGGCGCGCGCCGAAGTCGGGATCGACCTTGATGGCGGGCTTGAAGCCGACGTCGAGCCGGCGGTCGTGATAGTCGAGCGAGGCGATGCCGTTGGCCGGCAGCGGCCCGAGCGAGCGTGCCACGCCGCTGGCCAGCGCGAGGAAGTCGTTGGGCGAGAGCTCGCCGGCGGCCACCCGCAGCTGGTCGATCTGGCGCGTCATCTGGGCGGGCGGATCGAGCACCGTGGTGGTCTTGGGGAAGGCCGTCAGCAGCGTCTCGGTGATCTGCGCCGAAATCGCGTCGCGCTCGCGCGCCAGGCGCCACCAGTGGATGTTGATGCCGACCACCGCCACCAGCAGGGTGATCACCGCCAGCGCGGCCGGCAGCTTCAGGCGCGTGAGCGTGGCACGGTCGAAGCGCCAGGGCACGATCTCGAAATCGAACTGGCAGAGGTTGAAGCGCGTCTCGAGCGCGCGGCGGGCGAAGGTGTCGAAGGGCAGCGGCGTGGTACCGGGAATCGCGTCGGGATCGGCGGGCGGCGTGATCGAGGCGAGTTGCGGCTCGGCACCGGGCGCGCCGAGCTGGTACAGCTCGAACGGGCCGCCCGCGGTCAGCGCGGCCAGCGTCGAGCCGGCCGAGGCGGCCGGCGCGGTGAGGCCCTCGCCGAGCGCGCCGCGGGCGATCGCCAGTTCCACGCGCGGCGCGGTCGCGATCGACAGCGCCTCGTCCACCGGCATCGACTCGATGCGCGCCATGATGGCGGCGACGATCGGCGCGCGCGGCGCCTCGCCATCGCTCACTTCCGGCGTGTCCTCGGGCGAGATCACGGCGGCCTCGCTGAGGCCCGCGCCGTCCTCGCCGGCCAGCGCCGCCTCGGCGGCGGGCGCGAGCGTGGCGCCGGCCGGCTGCGGCAGGCAGCGCATCGCCGGCACCGCGCGGATCGCGCGATGGCCGGCGGTGGTGAAGGCCTCGATGGCGAAGCGGAACCACTCGCGATCGATCACCGCCAGCACGCGCCGGCCGTCGGGCAGCGCGACCGGGTCGACGGCGATATGGCAGGCCTGCGCGTCCTGGATCACGTAATCCTCGACGATGTTCGGCAGCGCCTGGCGCAGCTTCGGCCCCTTCACGGCGGGCACCGCGGCGGCCAGCAGCAGCAGGTCGCGCGCGGCCACCACCAGCACCGTGGAGGCGGCTTGCGGCAGGGTGGCCAGCGAGCTGCGTCCGGCGCGCTGGGTGTGGCCGCTCTTGTCGACGAGCGCGAACGACAGCTCGGGCCATTGCCACTCGGCCAGCGGCACGGCCGGTTCGCGCGGCGGCAAAACAACAATCAACGTGCTCAAGAGCTCCTCTCCCGGATGGCGTTGTTATAGCTGATCGGAAACCCGGACCACGCGCGTGGTGTGCGTGGTGGGGTCACGATACACGAGCGAGGTGCGGTCGATTTCCGCGCGCCCGTGCTCAATATGACCGTGAACGATGAAATAACTGGACGTCACGTCGATCTGGGTCGGGTCCAGCAGCGTGTTCGGCACGCCGGTGGCCTGCAGCGCGAGCTGCGCATCGCCGACGTTGCGGAAGAACACGTTCTCGCGGCGCGCCACCAGCGTCTGCGCGGAGGACACCGAGAGCCCCGGCAGCAGCGCGGCGATCACCTCGGCGCGCGCGGTATTGAGGTTGACCGGCGTGGTGGACGGCAGCACCGTCACGAAGGGCCGCAGCTTCTCGACGATCTCGGGCGTCACGCCGTTGACGTCGAGCAGCGAGTCGACGCTGGTCGGGATCAGCGGCGAGGCGCCCGCGCCGGCGTCGGTGCTGTCGCCGTTGTCGAAGCCCGGGTCGGGATTGCCGGAGTTCAGCGTGCTGTCGCCCTGCGGCGCGACCACCGGCGCGTTGCCGGTGCCGGGCGGGTTGGCGTTCTGGAAGCGCGTCGCCGAATAGCGCAGGCCGGCGCGGATCTGTTTGGCGACGCGCACCGCCAGGGTCGAGTCGATCGACAGCGACACCAGCAGGCGCTTGAAGACGGCGACCGAGGAGGCATTGATCTGCAGCACGCCCGGCGCCGGCGAGGACACCAGGTTGCGCAGGTTGAAGCGCGATTGGGCATCCTCGATATCGCCGGACAGGTAGGTGTCGTCGTCGCCCGAGACATCGGTCACGCCGATCTTGCCGAGGAAGTCGGACAGCCTGGTCTTGGCGATCGGCACCGCCCAGATGCCGCCGAGATAAGTCACGCCGGGGGCCGTGTCGCCCTCGGAGCGCAGGATCATGCGGGTCCAGTCGAGCGCGCCGCGCGCCACCCATTGCGCCTGCATCAGGAGGCGCTGGTTCTCGATGCGGCGGATCTGCACCTCCTGGCGCCACAGCATGCCCGACACCAGGATCGCGGTGAGTGCCACCACCAGCAGCGCGCTGATGATCGCCACGCCGCGCGAATGCGCGCGCGAGGCCGGCGCCCGCGCGACGCGGCGCCGGCGGACGCGAGACAGGCAAGGGGAGACGGAAAAGGGCGCGCGCATCGTCATTCTCCGACCAGGAACACGCGCTTGATCGGCACGCGCAGCGAGGTCGCGCCGATGCCGACCTCGAGCCCCGTGACCGAGCGCTCGGGCGGCCCGTTGCCGACGATCGGCTGCTTGAGCGCGTCGTTGTTCTTGGCGAGCGCGTCGTCGGCAGTCGGCATGTTGATGGTCCAGCCGACTTTGGGCACGTAGACGCGCGCGGTAATCGCGCCCACGCCGCGCATCAGCGGCACCGAGCTCCAGCCGTCCACGCCGCCGTCGGCCAGCATGCTGCGCAGCACGCGCGCGTCGGAGATCGGCGGCGAGGCGTAACGCACCACGCGCCCGGAGCTGATCAGGTAACGCACGATCTGGATGCGCGGCGCGCCGCCCGGCGTATCGAAGCGACGCACGATCTGCAGCGTGTTGCCGACCACGCGCACCGGCGGCTGGCCGGCCTCGTCGTCGCTGACGGCGCGGCGCGCGTCGATGCGCATCTGGTCGAACATCTGCGCGAAGGTGCGCTCGTCCTCCATCACCGCCTCGACGTGATTGCGCCCGCGGATCACCTGGTCGAGCCCGCGCCAGGACAGCAGCGCGAGCACGGCCAGGATGGTGATCGCGATCAGCATCTCGATCAGCGTGAAGCCGCGCGAATCGCGTGACGCGCGCGGGCCGCCCGGGCGGCGGCGCTCAGAGCGAGCGATTGGTTTCATTGGCGACCACCGTGACCATCTGCGCGAGCACGCTGGCCTCGCCTGTCTTGCGTACCGAGATCTCGACGCGACGGAACACCGGGTTCGGCGTGGTTTTCACCTTCTGCGTGCAGGTCAGCGCGAGGTTGCCCTGCGAGCAGTCGAACTCCTCCTCGCCGACCTCGGGCCAGGCGTGCGCGAGGCGCAGCTGGCCGAGCGCGTTGTCGGCGCTCCAGCTCGCCAGCAGGCGATCGTTGAGCGCGCCGGAATTGCTGGCCAGCGTGCCGACCGCGCGGATCGAGGCGGCCAGCGCGACCGCGATGATCGCCAGCGCGACCAGCACCTCGATCATGGTGAAGCCGCGCGCGCGGCGCCGCGGCGAAGGCGGGGCCCCGCGCGAAGGACGGAACGGGGTGGACATGGTCAGCGCACCTCGTAGCGGCCGTTGCCGGTGCCGACGATCGTCGCGCTGCCGACCGCGGAATAGAGCGTGATGCGCACCGGGGTGTCGACCGGCTCGGTGCCGAACACGATGCGATGCACTTCGGTGTCGGAGCCGGGATAGTCGATGGTCGCGCCGGTCACGCCGCCGTCCCAGTTGCGCGGCCGGAACAGGTCGTCGCGCAGCGGGCGCCAGCCGTCCTCGCCGCGCACGTCGAAGCGGAAGCCGTTGTCGGTGGGCTGCCAGGCGATCGGCCGCGCGCGCACCTGCGCCTCGTCGCCGGCGCTCTCGAGCAGCAGCGCGACGCGCTGGGCTTCCTCGCGCAGGTCGGTGCGCGGATTGCGATGCATGGTCAGCGTGGCCGCCGACACGAGGATCCCCGCGATCACGAGCACGACGAGCATCTCGAGCAACGTGAAGCCGCGCATCCGCCGGGGCGGGAAACGCAGCGAGGTCGTGCCGGTGGTTCGCATGTCAAACGAAACTGACCAAGAGGGAAGGGACGGGCGGTGCGATCCGATGCGCCGGGCTTACTGCCAGGAACCGATGTCGGCGTCGTTGTTCTCGCCGCCTTCCTTGGCGTCGGCGCCGTAGCTGAACACGTCGATCTCGCCGTGCACGCCCGGGTTCAGGTACTTGTACGGGTTGCCCCAGGGATCGTTGGGCAGGCGCTCGAGGTAGCCGCCGTCCTTCCAGTTGTTCGGCACCGGATCGGTGGTGGGCTTGGCGATCAGCGATTGCAGGCCCTGCTCCTGGGTCGGATAGCGGCCGTTGTCGAGGCGGTAGAGCTTGAGCGCCTGCATGATGGTGCCGATATCCTGCTTGGCGGCCACGCGCCGTGCCTCGTCCGGGCGGCTCATGATCTTCGGCACGATCAGCGCGGCCAGGATGCCGAGGATCGCGATCACGACCATGATTTCGATCAGCGTGAAGCCGCGTTGGCGACGGCCTGCCGGCGAGCGGCGATTGATCCACGTTTGCATGAGTGAAACCTCTCTTTCAAAAACAGTAGTCAACATTGAATGGCGCCCGCGGGGCACGTCGCCCGCGCAGCGAAGCCGCATTGTAAGGCGGCCTCCGCTGCGGGCTTTCACTCAACGCAAATTTCATATTCATCCGTACAATAGCCCGCATGAACGCGCTCTCGATCCGGATCCTATCCCTCGCCCTCTTCGCGGCCTTGTGCGCGACGGCCACCTACTGGGCCATCACGCTCTCGGCGCATCAGGCCCCGCTACCCGCCGCCGCCGCGCGCGCTCCCTTGCGCACGGAGGACGCTGCCGCGCTGTTCGGCGGGCAGCTCACGCACAACCCCGTGGAGGACATCCACCTGTTCGGCATCCTCGCGCTGCGCCAGGGCGCCGCCGCGATCGTCGGCATCGGCGGCGATCCGGCCCGCACCATCACGCTGGGCGGCGACATCTCCCAGGGCACCAAGCTCGCCGAGGTCCGCGCCCGCTCGATCGTGATCGACCGCAACGGCGCGCATGCCGAGATCTTCCTGCCGGCCAACACGCCCGGCCCCGCCATCTACGTGCGCTGAGCCGTTCCTTCCCATAACGCCTGTCACTGACGTTCATTCCGGCAACGGGTCGCGATCGCGGCCCGTTTCGCCTTGCATCCCTTACTGCACCATGTTGTTCAGCTCGATGATCGGCAGCATCACGGCCAGCACGATCACCAGCACGATGCCGCCCATCGCCAGGATCAGGAGCGGCTCGAGCAGGCTGGTCATGAACATGGTGCGGCGCTCGAGTTCGCGCGCCTCACCCTCGGCGGCGCGGTCGAGCATGGTGGTAACGTCGCCGGTGGCCTCGCCCGAGCGGATCAGGTGCACCAGCACCGGCGGGAACGTCTTCACGTGGTTGAGCGCGCGCGACAGCGAGGTGCCCTCGCGCACGCGCACGATCGCATCGTCGATATTGCCGCTCATGGCGCGGTTCGAGAGCGTCTCGCCGGCCGCCTGCAGCGCGCGCAGGATCGGCACGCCGGCTGCGGTCAGGATCGCCAGCGTGCTGGCGAAGCGCACCGTGTTGTAGCCGCGCACCAGCTTGCCGGCCAGCGGCGCGCCCAGCAGCCAGCGGTCGAAGGCCAGCCGCGGGCCGGCGCGCGAGAGCGTGGTCTTGACGATCCAGGCCAGCACCACCACGCCGATCAGCATCGCCCACCACCAGTGCCGCACGAAGTCCGACAGCGCCATCATCACGATGGTCAGGAAGGGTAACTGCTGCTTGGTGCTGGCGAACACGTTCACCACCTGCGGCACCACATAGCTGAGCAGGAAGGTGACGATGCCGAACGCGATCAGGGTGACGATGCCCGGATAGGTGAAGGCGAGCACGATCTTCTGCTTGAGCGCGTTGCGCTGCTCGATGTAGTCGGCCAGGCGCGACAGCACGATGCCGAGCTTGCCGGTGTGCTCGCCGGCCGATACCAGGGCGCGGTAGATCTCGGGGAAGTCGCGCGGATGCTCGGCCAGCGCGCTGGCCAGCGAATGGCCGCCCAGCACCTCGGCGCGGATCGCCGCCATCAGCTCGCGAATGTAGTCGCGCTCGGCCTGCTCGGTGAGCACCGCCAGCGATTCGCCGAGCGGCAGCCCGGCGGTCAAGAGGCTGGCGAGCTGGCGCGTGAGGATGGCCTGCTCGCGCTGCGAGAGCTTGCGGCCGATCGACAGGCGCTGCTTGCGCTGGCCGCGCGAGCGGCTCGCGGCCGGCTCGACCACCAGCGGCGTGAGACCCTGGCCGCGCAACTGGCCGCGCGCGGCACGCGCGCTGTCGGCCTCGATCACGCCCTTCTGGGGGCGGCCGCCGGAATCGATCGCTTCGAAACGGAATGCCGGCATCGCGCTACGCGCCTCCCGTCACGCGCAGCACTTCCTCTAGCGAGGTGTTGCCCTGCGCGAGCCAGCGCTCGGCGTCGTCGCGCAGCGTGCGCATGCCGTTCGAGCGGCCCGAGGCGAGGATTTCCGAATCGGGCGCGTTGCGGTGGACCAGCGAGCGGATCGCGTCGTCGATCACCAGCAGTTCATAGACGCCGCGCCGGCCCGTGTAGCCCGAATGGCCGCACTTCTCGCAGCCCACCGGGTGATAGATCACGCGGCCTTCCTCCTCGCGCGGTTCCTTGCAATGCGGGCAGAGCTGGCGCACCAGCCGCTGCGCCAGCACGCCGAGCAGCGAGGAGGCCAGCAGGTAGGGCTCCACGCCCATGTCGGTCAGGCGCGTGACGGCCGAGGCGGCGTCGTTGGTGTGCAGCGTGGCCAGCACCAGGTGGCCCGTCAGCGAGGCCTGCACGGCGATCTGCGCGGTTTCCAGATCGCGGATTTCGCCGATCATGATCACGTCCGGATCCTGGCGCAGGATCGAGCGCAGCGCGCGCGCGAAGCTCATGCCGATCCGCTCGTTCACCTGCGTCTGGCCGATGCCGGACAGGTCGTATTCGATCGGATCCTCGACCGTCATGATGTTGGTGGTGGCCGTCTCCAGCCGCGACATCGCCGCGTACAGCGTGGTGGTCTTGCCCGAGCCGGTCGGGCCGGTGACCAGCACGATGCCGTGCGGGCGGCCGATCAGCTTGTCGAACTGCACCAGGGTGTCGCGGCCCATGCCGAGCGCCTCGAGGTTCAGGCGCTGCGCGTCCTTTTCCAGCAGACGCAGCACGGCGCGCTCGCCGTGGCCGGTGGGCAGCGTCGAGACCCGCACGTCCACCGGGCGGCCGCCCACGCGCAGCGTGATGCGGCCATCCTGCGGCAGGCGTTTCTCGGCGATGTCGAGCTGCGCCATGATCTTGATCCGCGAGATCAGCGCGCCGTGCAGGGCCTTCTTGGGCCGCACCACGTCGCGCAGCGTGCCGTCGACGCGAAAGCGCACCACCGAGGCGTTCTCGAAGGGCTCGATGTGGATGTCGGAAGCCTGCTCGCGTGCGGCCTGGGTGAGCAGGGCGTTGATCATGCGGATGATCGGCGCGTCGTCCTCCGATTCCAGCAGGTCCTCGACTTCCGGGATGTCCTGCATCAGCCGCGACAGGTCGACCTCGCCTTCCACCTCGCCGACCACCTGCGCCGCGCTGCCGTCCTGGCGCGCATAGGCGGTGTTGATGGCCTGCGCGAGCTCGTCGGCCGGCAGCCGGCGCGCGCTCAGCGCGCCGAAATTGCGGGCCACCTCGGCCAGCGCGGCATCGGTGGTGCGATCGCTGATCCAGACCTCGATCGCCTCGCCGTCCTGCTGCGCGACCAGGATCTGGCCGGCCTTGGCGAAACCGTAGGGCAGCAGGCGAGCGGCGATCGCCGACGGCCCCTCGCTGGTCGCTGCATCGCGCACGGGCTCGTTCACGGCTGCGCTCCGGGCTGGCTGGTCAGGCCAGGCGTCGGCACCGGCGTGGTGACGGCGGGCGCGGGCATCGGCGCGGGGTTGATCGTCGGCGCCGCCGCCGCGGGAGGCGGTACGTTGGCCGGTGCGCGGCCGGGCGCGGCCGGATAACCGGGGGTGCGCGTCATGCGATCCAGGTCGAACAGGTTCGCCGCCGGTGCCCCGCCCTGGCTCGGGCCGAGCGGCATCGGCGGCGTGACCGGGTCGTCCTTGTCGCGGATCAGGTTGTTGTCGGACTTGTACGCGCCCTGCACGCCCTGGATGTAGTCGTAGCGATTCGCGGTGACGGCCTGGGTGGTGGCCTCGTCGCTGAGGATCACCGGGCGCAGGAACACCATCAGGTTGGTCTTCGAGCGTTGCTTGGCTTCCGAGCGGAACAGCTGGCCGATCCAGGGGATGTCGCCGAGCAGCGGCACCTTGTTGTTGCCGACCTGGTAATTGTCCTGCATCAGGCCGCCGAGCACGATGATCTCGCCGTTGTCGCACAGCACGGTCGACTGGATCGAGCGCTTGTTGAAGGTCGGCACGCCGACCTGGCTCGAACTGCTGCCGCTGCTCGTCGCGCTCGGCACCACCGAGGAATCCTCGGTGTAGATCTGCAGCTTCAGGATGCCGCCTTCGGTGATCTGCGGCTTGACGTGCAGGGTCAGGCCGACGTCCTGGCGATCGAAGGTGTTGAAGGCGTTGCTGTTGCTGCCGCTGGTGAGGTTCGCGTAGGAACCGGTGGCGATCGGCACGTTCTGGCCGACCACGATCCGCGCTTCCTCGTTGTCGAGCGTGACCAGGTTCGGCGTGGACAGGATGTTGGCGTCGTTCGAGCCCGAGAATGCCTGCAGCAGGGCGCCCAGGCCCGTGATGCCGAACATGTTCTTGAGCCAGCCGATGTTCAGGCCCGGCGACAGCGTAGCGGCCGCGGCCGCCGCGGAATTGACGCCATTCGGCAGCGAGGTGGTGGCCGCTGTCGCGGTCAGGTTCGTGATGGTGTTGCCGACGCCGTTGATGCCGCTGCCCAGCGAACTGCCCGCGTACAGCGCGTTGTTCGCCACCTGCCACTGAATGCCCAGGTTGGCCGAGGTGCTCGAGTTCAGCTCGACGATCAGCGCCTCGATATAGACCTGCGCGCGACGCTCGTCGAGCTGGTCGATCACGGCGCGCAGGTTGCGGTAGACCGGGTCCGAGGCGGTGATGATCAGCGAGTTGGTGGCCGAATCGGCCTGGATCATGCCGCCGGGCTGGTTGTCGTCGTTGCCGTTCTTGTTGCTGGAGAAATCGTCGCTCTTGCCGCCGCTGCCGCTGCCGTAACCGGTGCTCGAGCCCGAGCCCGACGAGGAGGACAGCGAGGAGGAGCCGGAAGGCAGGGGCGCGGTGCCGGCCGTGCCGGTCGAGAAGTTGCTGCCGCCGCCGGAGCCGCCGCCCTGATTGAACGAGTTCGCGTCGTTCGAGGAAGCCGAGCCGCCGCTGTCGCCCTTGCCGAGCATGCCGCGCAGCGTCTTGGCCAGCTTCACCGCGTCGGCGTTGCGCAGCCGCACCACGTGCATGTTGCCGGGCACCGCGCTGGGCGCGTCGAGCTGCGCCAGCAGGCGCCGCGCCGAGGCCAGGCGCGAGGCGTTCGAGGCGCGCAGCAGGATCGAGTTGGTGCGCGGGTCGGCCGATACGTTGACCTTCAGCGTCGCGTCGGTATTGCCGATCGAGCCCGGGTCGAGCAGCTTGCCGAGCTGGCTGGCGATGTCGATCGCGTTGGCGTTCTTGAGTGGCACCACCACCACCTGGGTGCCGGCCGCGTTGTCGACGCCGGCGATGATCTGCGCGATGCGACGCACGTTGTCGGCGTAGTCGGTGACCACCAGCGTGTTGTTGGCCGGGTAGGCGGTGACGGTGTTGTTCGGCGAGATCAGCGGACGCAGCACCGGCAGCAGGTTGTTGGCCGATTCGTTGTGCAGCTCGAACACCTGGGTGACGATCTGGTCACCGGTGGCGCGCGGGGTGTTGCCCACGTAGGTGGGCACGCCCTGCAGCTTGGCGTCGGCCTCGGGCACCACCTTCAGGACGCCGTGGTCCTGCAGCAGCGAGAAACCCTGCATGCGCAGCGCCGATTGCAGGGTCTTGAGCGCCTGGTCCTCGGGCACCGACTTCTCGGATACCAGGTTGAGCTGGCCCTTCACGCGCGGATCGACAATGATGGTCTTGCCCGTCGCCGCACCGATGGCCTTGGCGACCTGGTCGATGTCGGCATTGACGAAATTGAGCGTCACCTGGGCCTGCGCGAGGCCGATCTGCGAGGCGACGATTCCGGCGACGACGAGCGCTTTTGCAGCGCGCCGCATAGCAAAACGAGTGGTTGTCATGAGGGTGGGTAATCGATGCCGGGTAAGGCCGTATCCGACGATATAGCGTGATTGCACTTAGCAAAAAACGGACATTAGCAGCTTTTCGTGTCCGAAATATCACATCGGACCGAGAGCGTTCTCACTTTTTTCAACAAAGCCGCCAGGCCCGATCGCGGCGCCATTTCGTTCGCAAGATTTCGCAAGATTTCGGAATGAAAACCAAGGAAAACCGGGCGACCGAAGCGGGGAACCATGCGCATCGGACGGTGGCACAAGGCGGCGAGGCCCCGGTATGATACGGGCGGCGCGCTAGCGGCGCGCAATTTCCGTGTTGGGGGTTTTCCCACCCCGAACTCCCGTATTTGCTGCTATTCGGAAGGCTTCCTAATGCAAATTAGGTGTTTTCTTATTGTCGTGTCGCTTGCCGCCGCGGGTTTCAGTGCCCCCGCGCGGGCCGACTGCTATGACGAGGCGGCCAAGTACCAGAAGGTCAATCCCCTGATCCTGCGTGCCATCGCGTGGCAGGAATCCCACAACACACCCGATGCGATCAACCGTAATGCGAACGGTTCGACCGATTACGGGATCATGCAGATCAACTCGATCCATCTGTCGCGGCTGGCCCAGTACGGCATCACCAAGGACACCCTGATGCAGCCGTGCAAGAACGTCTATATCGCCGCCTGGCACCTGCGCCAGAAGATGAACAAGTACGGCAATACCTGGGCGGCGATCGGCGCTTACCACTCCGAAACACCGCCGCTGCGGGACAAGTACGCGCACCAGATCGCGGCGATCCTGTCCAAGTGGCGCCTGCTGCCGGCCGAGAACGAGCCGCGCTGAAACACGCCGAGGCGCGTGCGCCCGGCTCGCCGATCGGCGGTTTGCGCATCCCTGCCTGTTTAGCGGGGCCAGCCGCGATTTTACCGAACCCCATCTGCTTCCCGGCCAGGCTCCCGCCGCCTGCTATTTAGATATGGCGAACCGGCCGTTTGGGGCCTCGCGCCCGACGCCCCAGCCCGGCGCGGGCGGGCCCAGCCGCGTTTGATGCACAATGCGGCTTTCACGCCGCCGTGCGCGCGAGCCTCGTTTCGCCGCGCCGGCCGCCGCTTCCGCCACTTTCCAGGGTACGCACCGCCATGAACCAGCCCCTGCCCGTCACCGTGCTGTCCGGCTTTCTCGGCGCCGGCAAGACCACGCTGTTGAACCACGTCCTCGCCAATCGCGAGGGCCTGCGCGTGGCGGTGATCGTCAACGACCTGGCCGAGGTCAATATCGACGCCGCGCTGGTCGAGGATCGCGCCACCCTCTCGCACGTCGAGGAGCGGCTGGTCGAGATGTCCAACGGCTGCATCTGCTGCACGCTGCGCGACGACCTGCTGGTCGAGATCCGCCGGCTCGCGGCCGAGCAGCGCTTCGACGCGATCCTGGTCGAATCGACCGGCGTGGCCGAGCCGATGCCGATCGCCGAAACCTTCGGCTTCGTCGATGACGAGGGCGAGCCGCTCGGCGATATCGCGCGGCTCGACACCATGGTCACCGTGGTCGACGCCTTCAATTTCCTGCGCGATTACGGCTCCGACGAGGGCCTGGCCGACCGCGGCCTGGCCGAGGGCGATGACGATCGCCAACTGGTCGAGTTGCTGATCGAGCAGATCGAGTTCTGCGACGTGCTGGTGATCAACAAGGCCGACCTCGTCGCGGCGGACGAACTCGCGCGCCTGCAGACGATCCTGGCCAGCCTCAACCCGCGCGCGCGACAACTGGTGAGCCGCTTCGGCGCGGTGCCGCTGCGCGAGGTGATCGACACCGGCCTGTTCGATTTCGAGGCCGCCGCCAACGCGCCGGGCTGGCTCGCCTCGCTCGAGCATCGCCACCAGCACGATCACGAACACGGAGAAGATTGCGGCGAGGATTGCGGGCACGCGCACGCGGCTGGCGAGTTCGGCATCGGCAACTTCGTCTATCGCGCGCGCCGACCGTTTCATCCGCAACGTTTCTGGACCCTGCTGCACGACGAATGGCGGGGCGTGCTGCGCAGCAAGGGCTTCTTCTGGCTGGCCACGCGCAACGATATCGGCGGCTCGCTCTCGCAGGCGGGCGGCGTCTGCCGGCACGGGCCGGCCGGGCTCTGGTGGGCCGCGCAGGACCGCGCCGAATGGCCCGACGACGATCCGGCGCTGCTCGAGGAGATCGCCGCCGATTGGCATGGCGCGCCCGACGACGACAGCATCGGCGACCGCCGCCAGGAACTGGTGCTGATCGGCATCGGCCTGGACGCCGCGCAATGGCGCGCGAAATTCGACGCCTGCCTGCTCGACGATGCCGAATACGCGGCCGGCGTGGAAGCCTGGCGCGCGCTGCCCGATCCGTTTCCGTCCTGGGACCTCGACGAGCACGACGATCACGACGACGAGGAAATCGTCCATCGCCACTGAAACGGGCGCTTTCGAGGCCCGCCTCGGTCGATGGTCAAGCTTGGTCAAATCGGGGAAAAGCGTCGCGCAAACACGTCATTCCAGCGCCCGCGAGGCTTCCTCGGGACGAAAAAAAACCCGCCGCGAGGCGGGTTTTTCCGTTCACAAACGCTGGACTCAGCGCTTGTTCACTGCATCCTTGAATGCCTTGCCAGCCGTGAACTTGACGGTCTTGGCTGCCGGAATCTTGATGGTTTCGCCCGTCTTCGGGTTGCGGCCGGTACGTGCTGCACGCTTACCCGAGCCGAAGCTGCCGAAGCCGATCAACTGAACCGCGTCGCCTTTCGACACGGCCTTCTTGATCACCTCGAGGAGCGTGTCCAGCGTTTCGCCGGTTTGAGCCTTGCTGGCGCCCGTCTGTGCGGCGACGGCGTCGATCAGTTCCTGTTTGTTCATTAAGGTTCCTTTCTCAGGTTAAGTTGACACGAACAGCGCGGACGCGCCGATTATACGTGCGCAGGCCGTAGCATCGCAGTTCGCGGCGACGACCAGGCGCATCCGGACCGCGCCGCGCCTGGTACCCGCGGGTGAGCCCTGAGGCGCTTCCGCAGTACGGCGCTTGCTATGATAGCGCAGCGCAAACCCAATAACGACAAGGGTTTCAAAGATTTTCATCCGGATTTTGCCGGATCTTCAGGCCGTTGCCCGCATTTTTGCCGCGTGGCGACCAGCGTTGTCAAGCGCCGCAAGCGAGCCTTCGGAGCCGACGTTGGTTTTTGCCAACGCCAGGCTGGGCGCGGCTTTGGCGGCTCCGGCCAGGTGTTGCAGCGCATTTGCCCGGGCCCTTCGCCGGCCCTTTCGATTGTTTCGCATGACCGACCGACTCGCTCCCGCCACGCTCGTCTTTCGCGAAGACGGCACGCTCGTTTCCCCCGCCTACGGCGATATCTACCATAGCGCGGCCGGCGCGCTCGCCCAGGCCGAGCACGTGTTCCTGCGCGGCAACCGCCTGCCCGAACGCTGGCGCGGGCGTCGCCACTTCACCATCGTCGAGACCGGCTTCGGCACCGGCTGCAACTTCCTAGCGACCTGGGCCGCCTGGCGCGCGGATCCTTCGCGCAGCGAGCGGCTGCATTTCGTCTCGGTCGAGAAACATCCATTCTCGCGCGATGACTTGCGCAAGGCCGCTCGCCATATCGTTGCGGGCACAACCATCGATGCGAGCCTCGTCGACGAACTCGCCGATGCCTGGCCGATGCTCACGCCGGGGCTGCATCGCGTCGAACTCGATGCGGGGCGCGTGGTGCTGACGCTCGCCTTCGGCGATGCGCGCGAGATGCTGCCCTCGCTGGTGCTGCGTGCCGATGCGTTTTATCTCGATGGTTTCGCGCCCTCGCGCAACGCCGAACTCTGGTCCGTCGAGGTGTTCCGCGCGCTGGCGAAACTGGCCGACGAACACGCCAGCTTCGCCACCTACACGAGCGCCGGCGATGTGAAACGAGCACTGGAAAACGCGGGCTTTTCGTATCGCAAGGTGGCGGGATTCGCGGGCAAGCGCGCGATGCTGGTCGGCGAATTCGCGCCGCGCTGGAAGCTGCGTCGACACGAGCCGCCACGCGCCTTCGACGCCGATACGCGCGACGCGATCGTGATCGGCGCGGGCCTGGCAGGTTGCGCGCTGGTCGAGCGTCTCGCCGCGCGCGGCTGGCGAGTCACGCTGATCGATCGACATGCCGAACTCGCGAGCGAAGCCTCGGGCAATCGCGCCGGCGTGTTCCATCCGCTGGTCGCGATCGACGACAACTTCGGCGCGCGGCTCTCGCGTGCCGGTTATCAATACGCGCTGTCGCGATGGCGCGCGTTCGAAGCGGCCGGACATGCGTTCTCGCGTAGTCGCGAAGGCCTGCTGCAACTCGCCTGCGACGAGCCGGAATTCATGCGCATGCAGGCCGCCGCCGATGCGCTGGGCATGCCCGATGAACTGGCCTCGCTGCTCTCGCGCGAGCAGGCCAGCGAGCAACTGGGTAGCGAAACCGCGCAAGGTGGATGGTTCTTCCCGCAAGGCGGCTCGCTCGATCCGACGAAACTGGTCGCGGCCGCCTGCGCGATGGCGGGCGAGCGGCTCACGCGGCTGGCGAACGTGGAGGTCGCGCGCCTCGTGCCGCGCGAGGGCGGCGGCTGGCTCGCGCTCGACGCGAACGGCGCGACACTGGCCTCGGCCGCGGTGGCGATCGTCGCGAACGCGGCCGATGCGCCGCGCCTGGCCGGCTTGCGACATGCGCCGGTACAGCAGGTGCGCGGCCAACTGAGCATGCTGCCGGCAGGCAGCGCACCCAAGGTCGCGCTGCCCGTGATCGGCGACGGCTACCTGATCCCGTTCGCCGACGGCAGCGCGCTGACCGGCGCGACCTACGAGCCCGACGACCTCGATCCCATCCCGCGCGAAGCCGGCCATCGAGAGAACCTCGTCCGGCTCGCCGCGCTGCTGCCTCACGCCCAGGTCGATTCCAACATGCTCGCCGATCCTGCCTCGCTGAAAGGCCGAGTCGCGTTCCGCTGCGTGGCCGGCGATCGCCTGCCGCTGGCGGGCGCGCTGGGCGACGAAGCCGCCGCGGCCGCCCATGCTCGCGCCTTGTCGGGCGCGCAGCCACGTGACCTGCCGCGCGCGGCAGGTCTCTACGGCGCCTTCGGATTTGGTTCGCGCGGCTTCGTCTGGGCCTGGCTGGCCGCCGAGCTGATCGCCTCGCAACTGGAGGGCGAACCCTGGCCGATCGAGCGCGAGTTGGCCGAGGCGATCGATCCCGCGCGCTTCCTGCTGCGCGCGCTACGCCAGGGCCGCGTCGGCTGAGCCAACCGGGCGGCGTTCGTCCGCCCGTCATTTCCATTGCATCCAATGCTTTTCCGAGCGGCGCCGGCCGAGGCAGGCCCGCGCCCGCCCGCCGCGAGCCACAGTATTTTTTGCACGTCAACACAGCGGCCACGGCAGGTTATCCACCCGAATCTGTGGATAAGCGCGCGAATTGCCTGCGGGTTGTCTGTGCAAGCACAGTGAACGTAAACGGGGTAACTTGGCCTCGCCGCACAGCACAGCAAAAGTTGCTCTGTGAATCCCTGTGCGCACGCACAGCCTGTGCGAGTGCTTATGATTTTCCCAAGCCCATGAATCTGTGAGGTTTACCGGAGTTATCCACAGAAAAGGCATGCCTTTGTTAACTTCTACTATGTATACATACAGGTAAACCTTTGGATATAACCCCGAGCCATCAGCCGGGCGGCCAGGCACCGGACAAATCCGATCCGGATCGAAATAGATGTGGCACAATCGGACACCTTCGCGCCGCACCGGCATGCCACCGGCGCGGCACCCACGGAACAGTTATTGCGGATCGGAATCTGAGGATGAGAGATCGCGCTGTTTCCTTCACACCCCAGGCCGACGATCAGATCGGCCATGTCCCGAGCGGCAAGTCCACCCGCCGCGAATCGGGCAGCCCCGTGTCCTGACGCCCAGACCAGCGAACACACCGATCACGGGGCAATCAGCCGCCAGCGCGCCCACTCGTTCGACATGCTCGACCCCGCGTCGCTGCCGGTTGCCTTCGAATAGGAGAAGTCACCACGATGAAGTCGGCGTTCTCGTTTCTACCGAATTGGCCGCTCGTTCCCGACGCCGTGTTCTGGGCCGGGATTGCGCTGTTTGCCGCCGGCCTGTGCGGCGAGCTCTGCTACCGGGCCTGGCGCCTGCCGCGCGTGACCGGTTATGCGGTGATCGGCCTGATCGCCGGCTCGGCCGGCTTCGGCGCGATCGACGCGAGCAGCAGCGACAGCGCGCGACTGTTGATCAACGTCGCGCTCGGCCTGCTGCTGTTCGAGCTCGGCAACCGGCTCGACCTGCGCTGGATCCGCCGCAACCCCTGGCTGATCGCCACCAGCGTGGCCGAGGCGACGCTGACCTTCGCCCTGGTGCTGACCGTGCTGCTGGTGCTCGGCGTGCCGGCGATGGTGTCGATCGTGCTGGCCGCCATCGCGGTGGCCACCTCGCCCGCGATGGCGATCCAGCTCAAGACCGAGCTGCGCGCGGAAGGGCAGGTCTCGCAACGGCTGCTCACGCTGACGGCGCTCAACAGCGTCTATTCGGTGGTGCTCACCAAGCTGCTGACCAGCTGGCTGCACCAGGAGGAATACGGCAACGTGTTCGCCACCATCCTCCAGCCGATCTACCTGATCGCCGGTTCGCTGATCCTGGCCTACCTGCTGGCGCGCGCCTGCCGCTACCTGTTCCGCCACATCGCGCCGGCGATGCGCGACGAGCATTCCTTCGTCGCCCTGTTCGGCCTGGTGGTGCTGGCCATCGCGGTCGCCCAGGCGCTCAAGCTCTCGACCGTGCTGACCCTGCTGCTGGCCGGCATCATCGTGAAGAACCTCGAGGTGCGCCCGCAGCTCTGGCCCGAGCACTTCGGCACCGCCGGCTGGCTGCTGACCGTGATCCTGTTCGTGCTGACGCTGACCTCGTTCACCTGGCACGACCTCGCCACCGGCGGGCTGGTGGCGGTGGTGCTGATCCTCACGCGGCTGGTCGCCAAGCTGGTGGGGGTGGTCGCCTTCGCGAAGAAGAGCGGCATCAACGTCAAGCAGGGCGTCGCGCTCGGCTTGTCGCTGGCGCCGATGTCGGCGCTCGCCTACCTCCTGGTCGACGACACCTACCAGGCCTATCCGAATTTCGACCCGCACCTGCGCGCGGTCGTGATGTGCTCGATCGTTCTGCTGCAGCTGGTCGGTCCGCTGTTCGTCTACCGCAGCCTGTCGGCTGTCGGCGAACGACGCGACGAAAGCTGACCGGCGCGGCCGCCGCCCTGCGTCGAGACGGCGGCGGCCGTGCCCAACCCGTTATCCGGAATTCGCCATGGCACTCGAAACCTTCAACAATTCCGAGCCGTTCACCTTCGGCGTCGAACTCGAAATCCAGATCGTCAACACTCACAACTACGATCTGACCAAAGCGGCTTCCGACCTGATGCGCCTGGTCGAGAACGAGCCGCACCCGGGCAACATCACGCCCGAAATCACCGAGAGCATGATCGAGCTGTCGACCGGCATCTGCCATTCGCACGAGCAGGCCCTGAGCGAACTGCATGCGATCCGCGACGTGCTGGTCAAGGCGGCCGACCATCTCAACGTCGGGCTGTGCGGCGGCGGCACCCACACCTTCCAGCAATGGAGCGAGCGGCAGATCTACGACGCGCCGCGCTTCCAGTACCTGTCCGAGCTGTACGGCTACCTGGCCAAGCAGTTCACGGTGTTCGGCCAGCACGTGCACATCGGCTGCCCCGACGCGGACAGCGCGTTGTTCCTGTTGCACTCGATGTCGCGCTACATCCCGCACTTCATCGCGCTGTCGGCCTCCTCGCCCTATGTCCAGAATGTGGACACCGGCTTTCATTCGGCCCGCCTCAATTCGGTGTTCGCCTTCCCGATGTCGGGCCGCGCGCCCTATACGCTGACCTGGGACGGCTTCGAGGAGTACTTCTCGAAGATGGTCAACACGGGCGTGGTCAACAGCATGAAGGACTTCTACTGGGACATCCGTCCCAAGCCCGGCTTCGGCACGATCGAGGTGCGCGTGATGGATACGCCGCTGTCGGTCGACCGCGCGGCGGCGATCGCCTGCTACATCCAGACGCTGGCGCGCTACCTGCTGCTCGACAAGCCGCTCACGCTGTCCGAGGACGATTACCTGGTCTATACCTTCAACCGCTTCGAGGCCTGCCGCTTCGGCCTGGACGGCACCTGCGTGAACCCGCAGACGGGCGAGCGGCGCACCATCGCCGAGGACATCCTCGACACGCTCGACAAGCTCGCCCCGCACGCGGCCGCGCTCGGCTCGCGCGCCGCGCTCGACGAGGTGGGCGCGCTGGCCAAGGCGCGCGTGAACGACGCTTCCTGGCTGCGCACCGTTTTCAAGCAGGAAAAATCGCTCAACGAGACGGTGCGACAACAGTGCTTGCGCTGGCGCGAATGAAAAAGACTATTTCCGCCATCGGCTGTACTGGCGCAAAGCGATACCGACTGTCCGTCCTGACCGAACAAAGGTAGTAGTCGCAAACAATTCGCCTGGCGCGCTTGTGGATAACCGGGACTTTCCCAGCAAAGTCAAGGCTCTGCGAGCGCCGCCGGGCGCCCCGCGCAAGGCCCGCGGCGGCGCGTTGTTTGTCGAATGAAAGCGTCGCGGTGATTTCATATGAGATTGATTCACGAAACCACAGCGCGCTGATTCACTTACCCTCGCTTTATCCACAGACTTATTTGGATAACTTAGCTGTGCGATTTTCCGCTCTCGCTTAGAATGTCGGCTTTGCGATCGACGGCACCGGATAGTGCCGCGTTCGCGCGCCGGTTCGTGGCGAATCCAGCCACGGTGAACGGGCATCGGTTGCGCCGTTCCGGGCACTGCAGCTCGATCGCAGGACCGGACACGGATCTCCCCACAAAGGCCGTCGGATGGAACCGAGGCCGGCAACAGCGAAAAGACTATGAGCGAAGGCGTATACGGGAACGAGGCAGCGGGTCGTGTGACCCACAGCCTGTTGCGATTGAGCACGGCCATGCGGAGCGAGGCATGGGATTGGGCGGAAGGCGCTGGCCTCACGCCGACGCAGGGCGAAATCCTGGTGTTGCTGCTGCAACGCAAGGGCCCGATGCGGCTCGGTGAGATCGCCCGTGAAACCCAGCTCACCGCGGCGACCACCAGCGACGCGGTCAGCACGCTCGAAAGCAAGGGTCTCGTCGAAAAGCGCCGCGCGCTCGACGACGGTCGCGCGCTGGCGGTGCGCCTGAGCGCTCGCGGCCGCACCGCGGCCAAGAAGGCGCTGCAGTGGCCGGAGTTCCTGTCGAAGGCGGTAGGCGTGCTGGCCAGCGACGAGCAGGGCGCCCTGTACCGCTCGCTGCTGAAGGTGCTGCGCGAACTGCAGGTGGCGGGCCAGGCGCCCCAGCACCGCATGTGCGTCACCTGCAAGCACTTCCAGCCCGGCAAGGCCGCCAAGAAGCCGTCGTATCGCTGCTCGCTGCTCGACCTGACGATGGCCGACAGCGACCTGCGCCTCGACTGCTCGGTGCACGAGGAAGCCGATGCGCTGACGCAGAAGAAGACCTGGAAGGTGTTCGCGCAGTTGTGATGACGCGCCGCGCGTGGCGTGCCAGACGGAGTTCGGTTGAATGAATGCAGAAGTCGTAGCAATCCGCCACGTGCACTTCGAGGACCTCGGCAGCTTCGAGCGCGTGCTCGGCCAGCGGGGCAGGCGGGTGCGGTATGTCGACGTCGGCACCTCGCGCGTCGAGGTGCTCGATGCCTGCGGCCCATCCCTGCTGGTGGTGCTGGGCGGTCCGATCAGCGCCTATGACGATGATCTCTATCCGACCACGGCGCCGCTGGTCGAGCTGATCCGCAAGCGCATCGAAGCGGGCCTGCCGACGCTCGGGATCTGCCTGGGCGCCCAGCTTATCGCCCGCGCGCTCGGTGCGCGCGTCTATCCGGGCAAGGTCAAGGAAATCGGCTGGACGCCGCTGACGCTGACCGACGCGGGCCTCGCGTCGCCGCTGCGGCACCTGGCCGGCAGCGAGACCTCGATGCTGCACTGGCATGGCGATACCTTCGACCTGCCGCCCGGCGCGATCCATCTCGCCTCCACGCCCGATTGCGCGCACCAGGCGTTCTCGTGGGGCCAGCATGTGCTGGGCCTGCAATGCCATCCGGAAGTCGCCACCGAGAGCTTCGAGGCCTGGCTGATCGGCCATGCCAGCGAGATCGGCTCGGCACCCGGGGTGGATGCCCGGCAATTGCGCGCGGCCACGGCCCAGCACGGGCCGGCGCTGGAACCGGCCGCGGCGCGCATGTTCGGCGAATGGCTCGCCTCGGTGGGGCTCTGAGCGGCACGGGCAACCGGAACCGGCAGTGGATCTCGAAACGGCACGCATGGCGTGCCGTTTTGCTTGGCGGCTCCGATACTTGCATCCACATCTTCATCCGGCACCTTCGCCCGCCTTGGCGGTGCCGCCGGAAGCGGCCCGGGCCCGGGCCCGCGCCAGCAGCCGCGCGGCACGCGTGCTAACCTCGTCCGCTCCCGTCCCCCTGTAGCGAGTCATACCCGATGAGCGCCCTGTTTTCTCCCCTCCAACTGCGTGATGTCACGCTGCCGAACCGTATCGTCGTGTCGCCGATGTGCCAGTACTCGGCCGAGCGCGGCGAGCCGACCGCCTGGCACACCATCCATCTCGGCCAGCTCGCCCTGTCGGGCGCCGCGATGCTCTGCACCGAGGCCGTCGCGGTCGAGCCCGACGGCCGCATCACGCCGGGCGATCTCGGCTTGTGGGACGACGCCACCGAGGCCGCCTACGTGCCGCTGCTGGCGGCGATCCGCAAGCATTCGCCGATCCGCGTGGCGATGCAGATCGGTCACGCCGGGCGCAAGGCCTCGAGCCGCGCGCCCTGGGAAGGCGGCTCGCTGATCGAAGTAGCCGACGGCGGCTGGCTGCCGCATGCGCCCTCGGCGGTGCCGCACAAGGAAGGCGAGACGGCGCCGCTGGCGCTCGACACGGCCGGCCTGAATCGCCTGCGCCGCGCCTTCGAGGCCACCGCCAGGCGCGCCGCGCGGCTCGGCATCGATGCGCTGGAAGTGCATGCCGCGCACGGCTACCTGCTGCACCAGTTCCTCTCGCCGCTGGCCAACCAGCGCGGCGACGAATACGGTGGCTCGCTCGAGAACCGCATGCGCTTCCCGCTCGAGATCTTCGAGATCGTGCGCGCCGCGTTCCCCGCGGATCGGCCGGTGGGCGTGCGCGTCTCGGCCACCGACTGGGTCGAGGGCGGCTGGACGCTGGACGAGACGATCGCCTTCGCGAAGGCGCTCAAGGCGCGCGGCTGCGACTGGATCGACGTGTCCTCGGGCGGCGTCTCGCCGCTGCAGAAGATCCCGCTGTCGGCCGGCTACCAGGTGCCGTTCGCGCGCGCGGTGCGGCACGCGGTGGAGTTGACCACCTTCGCGGTCGGCCTGATCACCGAGCCGGCGCAGGCCGAGAAGATCGTCGCCGAGGGCGATGCCGACGCGGTCGCGCTGGCTCGCGCGATGCTCTACGATCCGCGCTGGCCGTGGCATGCGGCCGCCGAGCTCGGCGCGACGGTGACGGCGCCGCCGCAATACTGGCGCTCGCAGCCGCGCGACCAGAAGAACCTGTTCGGCGACATCTCGTTCGGCCAGCGCTGAGCGCGGCCGCGGCGGCGCAGGCGGTGCCGGCATGCGAGGGAAGCGATCCCGCGCGTCTGCGCCGCCATGTTTTTGATGCTGCATCATGATCGGCACGACGCGCCCGCGTCGTCGCCAACCCACGTCGCTTCGCCCGATTGGTTGAACGAAGCAAGGCCGAGCGTGTAGCATTCGGTTGGCTCGTTCACGGCGGCTGGTCGCCGGGTCATGCTCCCCGCGCGCTGGCGCTTTCGCGCGCGGCGGGCGGACGGCGCCACGCCGGCGGCCGGTATCGCGCCATTCCATCGTCTTCACAAGGATTCATCGATGAGTTCACGCAGGATCGTGGTGCGCCGTTCCGGCGTTCACGGCAAGGGCGTATTCGCGGTCGCGCCGATCAGCGCGGGCGAGCGCGTGGTCGAGTACAAGGGCGAGCGGATCTCCTGGAAGGAGGCGCTGCGCCGCCACCCGCACGATCCGAACGAGCCCAACCACACCTTCTATTTCGCGCTCGAAGAGGGCGGCGTGATCGACGGCAAGGTCGACGGCAACAGCGCGCGCTGGATCAACCATTCCTGCGAGCCGAACTGCGAGGCCGAGGAAACCGCCGGGCGGGTGCATATCCAGGCGCTGCGCGACATCGCGGCCGGCGAGGAGCTGTTCTACGACTACGGCCTGGTGATCGACGCCAAGCTGACCAAGGAGCTCAAGCGCGAATACGCCTGCCATTGCGGCACCGCGAGCTGCCGCGGCACGCTGCTGGCCGTCAACGACGAGGACAAGAAGAAAAAGAAGAAGGCGAAGAAGGACGCCAGGTCGGAGAAGGGCGAGAAGGCGGGCAAGGCCGACAAGGCCTCGCGCAAGGAAAAGGGCGCCGAAAAAGGCACCAAAAAGAAGAAGTGAGGCCGGCGCATGACGGCCGCCCGGGTGGCGCCGTCATGCAGCCCCGGCCCGGGCGCCGACGCGCTCAGGCGTGCTGCGTCGCCGATTCGGCGGCCTTCGGCGCCGCCTCGGCCGGCTTCGCGGCCAGCGGGATCCGCACGATGAAGCGCGAACCGCCCTCGGGCGCATCGGCATAGGACACCGCGCCGTCGTGCATCGCGATGATGTCGTGCACGATCGCCAAACCCAGCCCCGCGCCGGTCTCCACCCCATTGCCGCTCTGCGCGTCGCCGCGGAAGAAGCGCTTGAACAGGTCGGCCTGCTGCCCGGCCGGCACCCCCGATCCATTGTCCTCGACCACGATCTCGGCGGCGGCGCGGCCGTTGCCGAGCGTCACCTGCGAGACGTTCAGCGTGATGCGCGCGCCTTCGGGACGCGCCAGCGGCACGTATTTCAGCGCGTTGTCGAGCAGGTTCGCGATCACCTCGCGCAGCAGCACCGGGTTGCCGCGCACCACCAGCGGCGGCACGCTGGCCAGGTCGAACTCGTCGGGCGGCAGTTCCTCGCTGTCGTCGTCGCCGACCGAGGCGGCGCGGCCGCTGCCGGCGGCGTGTTCGTCGTCGGTCTGGAAGCCCAGGTCGACATGGCAGGCCAGCGCGCGCGGCACCCATTCGGCGCCGGTCTCGAAGGCCAGCGCCGCCAGGTCGACCTCCACGAAGCGGGCCGCCTGCTCGCCCGGCTCGGCGCGCGCCAGCGACAGCAACTGATTCGAGAGCCGCACCGCGCGATCGGCGGCGGCGCGCAGCTCGTGCACGGCGGTCAGGGTCTGCTGGGGGTCGCGCGCCACGGCGGCCTGCTCGGCATGCAGCTTCACCGCGGTCAGCGGCGTGCGCAGCTGGTGCGCGGCATCGGCGATGAACTTGCGCTGCGCGTCGAGCGCGGTCTTCAGGCGCCCGAGCAGCGCGTTCATGGCGCTGGTGAGCGGCCGGATCTCGAGCGGCACCTCGGTCTCGTCGACCGGCTCCAGCGAGGTATGAGTCTGCCGGTTCAGCGAATCGGCCAGATGCGTGAGCGGCCCGAGCTGCTGGTTCACCACGCGCCAGACGATGCCCCAGCCGGCCAGCAGCAACAGCAGCAGCGGCATCATGATCGCCACCAGGAATTCGGCCGCGATCTGGTAGCGGTGGCGCACCGGCTGGGCCACCTCGACGATCATCGGATTGCCGCTGTCGGCCTGCTCCACGCGCACCTGCGCGACGCGCACGGCCTGGCCCTCGTAGTCGGACTCGAACACATAGGCGTAATGCATGCGGCGCACGCTGGTGCCCTGCAGCGGCAGTCGCGGGTCGCCGGCCAGCTCGTGCTCGCCGTCGCTGATGCGGTAGATCAGCTGCTCGGCGGGATCGGAGAACATCGCCTGTGCCAGCGGCGGCACCGTGAACGGCGCGTCGGGCCCGGCGATCTGGATCTGCTTGGAGATCGCGGTGGCGAGATCGGCCAGCGAACGGTCGATCACGTGCTGCGTGTACTGCCAGGCCAGCCAGTAGGCGATCAGGCCGCTCATCAGCGCGAGCATCGACAGCGGGGCGGCGAGGCGGCGCAGCAGCGAGCGGCGCAGGCTGGAAGCGGCCGGTTCAGTGGACATCGCGTCAACCATCCAAAAAGCAGCGCCCGGCATGAACCGGGCGCGGCGGGGATACGAAAACGCGGCATGGCGCGAGGCCTGCCGCGTTGGCGTCGGGGTGGCGCTGCCGCGTCATCACCGGCCCGCGAAGGGCCGGCGGACACGCGGCGCGCGCGGCTTCAGACGCTGGCCGGCTGGCGGATTTCCTGCAGCAGGTAGCCGAAGCCGCGCACCGTGACGATCTCGACACGGCATTGCTCGAGCTTCTTGCGCACGCGGTGCACATAGACTTCGATCGCGGTATCGCCGAGATCGCCGCCGAAGTGGGTCAGGTGATCCTGCAGCTGGGCCTTGCTGACCACGCGGCCGTGGCGCAGCAGCAGCATTTCGAGCACCGCGAATTCGCGCGGCGACAGCTCGAGCGGCTTGTCGTCGTTGAAGATGCGGCGATCGACGCCCGACAGGCGCACGCCGCCGAGCGAGACTTCCGGACGCGGCATGTCGCTGTGCGGGCCGCTGCGGCGCATCACGGCGCGGATTCGCGCTTCCAGCTCGGCCGGTTCGAAGGGCTTGAGCATGTAGTCGTCGGCGCCGGAATTGAGGCCCTGCACGCGGTCGTTCAGCTCGTCGCGCGCGGTCAGCACGATTACCGGCGTATGGCGATTGGTCTGACGGAAGCGCGACAGCAGGGTCATGCCGTCGATGCCGGGCAGGCCCAGGTCGAGGATCACCAGTTCATGGCGATTCTGCGCGAGCGCCTGCTCGGCGAAAATGCCGTCATGAACCATGTCGACGGTGAAGCCGGCTTGTTCGAGGCTGCTCTGGATGCCGCGTGCGATGGGGCGGTCGTCTTCGATGAGGAGGAGTCGCATGAGATTCGCTCAAGTACAATGGGTTGGCTGGGACAGCACGACGCCGTTTCCAACAGCATGTCGCGTGGCCGACGACAGGCAAGGCGGCTAGCGAACGAAATTCCAACTATATGTCCGACATCTCGATCCACGAACTCGAAGCCGCGATCAATTTCTGGCGCGCCCGTTCGCCGTCCAGCGGCGACGAACTCAGACTGTGCGAAGAAGCGAGCGCGCTTTCCAAGCCGTATGCGTTGCTGATTGTACAGCGGCAAAGCGCACTGAAACTGGAAGGTTTGGACCCCATTGCGCGTCGCGCCTGGGAGTCTTACGTGCGCCTTATGAACGGCTTGGAAAGCTGAAGGCTCGCACCTTTTCACAGCTTTCCGTTATCAAAGGAACGCGCGTTGACGGTGAACCGTTGACGCGCGTTTTGTTTTGCGCGGTGCTTTTGTGGTGAAGCCATGAAGAATCGGCGGCAGCGGCGTGGTGCGCGCTGACAGACGTGATTCGCGCGGCCTGCGGGGATGGTGGTTTCGTCAGGCGAGCGTTGGTCGGGTGTCGGCGCTTCGTCGGCGGTTTGTCGGTTTCGCCGTATCGACCCCATCCGCGCTTCGGTAATGGTTAGAAATAGGGAAGGGCGCGAGACGTGCTGCGATCGCAGCGGCGATTCGAGAAGGGGTGGGAAAGGACACCGCGCGGGAAGGTGATGCGCGGCGCCCAGGGAGGATCAGCCGAGCTGGGCCTCGCGGCCCGCTTCGTCGATGAAGCGCGCCAGCGCGATGTCGCGTTCGGTCAGGCCGTTCGCGTCATGCGTCGAGAGGGTGATGTCGACACGGTTGTAGACATTGAACCACTCGGGATGATGGTTCATTTCCTGCGCCTTGATGGCGACGCGCGTCATGAAGCCGAACGCGGCGTTGAAGTCGGCGAAACGCAGGCTGCGCTCGATCGCATCGCGGCCGGGCACGGCCGACCAGTGCGGCAGCGTCTCGAGCTGCGTCTTGCGTTCTTCCGATGTGAGCTTGTGGATCATCTTGATGGCCTCGTCTCCGAATGAGGCGCGCCGGTCTCGTGGAGGCGCGCCGATTCGGACATTCTTTCATACTTGCACGTACCGCCGCTTGATCGGGGCACGATCGCTGCTCAGTGCGTGGCGTCCTGGTTCTGCGTCCAGCCCTCGCCGGTGCCGCGATGGATCACCCGATCCCCGTCGAGCACCGCGCCTGCCGGATACTCGCTCATGCCGGCCAGGCGCCTGGCCAGCGCCCTCGCATCGACCTTCAGCAGGGCGAACAATTGCTCGAAGTCGTCGATCACGAAATAGGTCTTCTGGAAGGTGTCGATGCGATAGGCGGTGCGCATCACCCGGTCGAGCTCGAAGCCGATCCGGTTGGGCGCCTCGCTCTCCAGGCTGTAGACCGACTCGCCGCAGCTCGACACGATGCCCGCGCCGTAGATCTGCAGCGTGTCGCGATCATGCCGGCTGCGGATCAGCCCGAACTCGACCGTGTACCAGTAGAGCCGGCCCAGCAGCGAGAGCGCGAAGGGATCGTCGGCAACCGCCAGCGCGGCCCGGCCGTAGGCGTGCATGTAGTCGGCGAACACCGGGTCGATCAGCAGCGGCACATGGCCGAACAGGTCGTGGAAGCAGTCGGGTTCCTGCAGGTAGTCGAGCTGGTCCGGGCGGCGCATCCACCAGGTCACCGGGAAGCGCCGCTCGGCCAGGTGGGCGAAGAACACGTCGCCGGGCACCAGGCCCGGCACCGCGACGATCTTCCAGCCGGTGGCGGGCTCGAGCTGCCGATTCACCTCCTCGAACGAGGGCACGCGATCGGCCGGCAGCGTGAGCCGCTTCATGCCGGCCACGAAGGCGTCGGCGGCGCGCCCTTCCAGCAGCGCCGTCTGCCGCGCGTAGAGCTGCGCCCACACCGCGTGATCAACCCGGCCGTAACGCTCGAGCGGCTGGTCGATGGTGAAATCGGCGCGGGTTTCGAGGCCCGCGTCGAACTGCTCCTGCAGTTTCGCGGTGACGACGGTGGACATGACTGGCTCGCTGGCGAGTGGTGGAACGAGATGCCAGTGTAGAGCGGCCGGCGCGCGGGAAGGGCGCAATCTCGACGTGAAACCGATCGATGATGCGATAATCGCGCATCAAAAAGATATTCGACGCGGAGAATCTTCATGCTGGAACTCGATCACTTCGACCTGGCCCTGCTCGACGTGCTGCAGCGTTTCGGACGCGCCACGCATCAGCAGCTCGGCGAGCAGGTGCCGCTCTCGCCCTCGCAGATCGGCCGGCGCCTGCAGCGGCTCGAATCGGCCGGCGTGATCGACGGCTATCGCGTGGTGCTGCGGCCCGAGCGGCTCGGGCTGGGCGTGACCGCCTTCACGAGCCTGAAGCTCAAGCACCATGGCGATTCGATCATCGAGCAGTTCCAGCAGCAGATCGACGTGCTGGCCGAGGTGCTCGAATGCCATGCGGTGGTGGGCGATGCCGATTACCTGCTGCGCATCGTGGCGCCGGACCTCAACGCGCTGTCCACCTTCGTGATGAAGAAGCTGATGCGGGTGCCCGGCGTGGATAGCGTGCGCTCGAATATCGTGCTGACCACCTTCAAGCGCAACGGGCCGCTGCCGCTGTCGCACCTGGAGCCGGGCGCGGCGCCGGCCTGAGGCGTCGTCGCCGCTTCACTATGCGGCGGCGACGCTTCGTTCCGCGCGGGACGGCCAGGCACCGCGCGCGGCGCCGTTCAGGCGGCGCTCGGTTCCTGCGCGGCGAGCAGGTCGACATAGGCGACCGCCACCAGGTCGTCGCTCGACACGCCGAGCTTGGCGAACACTTCATGCGCCTCGGTTTCGCCGCCGCTCTCGTCGTCGTCCTCGGCCAGCACCACTTCCAGCTCGACGAAGTCGCCCAGGCCGTCGACGCGGTCCAGGTGGATGCGCGTGCGGCCCGCCAGGTAGACGTGGCGTTCCTTGGTGACGATGCCGCGCGTGGTCAGCGCGGTGGCCAGCAGCGAGTGCATCGCCTCGGGATTGGTGACGGGGCTGCGCGTGTAGTACGAGGCCTTCGGGCCGTCGCGATCGTCGCGCTGGTAGAAGATCAGCTCGGCCGGCGTGTTGTCGTCGAAGCGGCGCAGCTTGAGCCGGCCGCGCGGCACGTCGTAGAAGAAGTCCTGCTGACGGTAGAACAGCGGTTCGTCGGTCGCGAGCGATGCTGCCTTTTCGCGCAGGCTGTCAAAGTCGCGGGCGCGAGCCTTGATCTCGATGTTGCGTGCCATGCAGTTCTCCTCGGTCTGGGCGATCGAATCGCCTTGGGTGGGGGATCAATCTAGCAAAAAGTCCGCGACCGTGGCGTGACGTAATGAGGCGCGTGCCGCTCGCTGTCGATTTCGGCGCAAGGTGAGCGGTAACGAAACGCCCGACTCACCCTGGCGCGAACGCAAAACCGTGGATAAGTGCGGCCAACGTGGATAGGCGATGCGAGGTGAAGAGGGCTGCGCCTCAGCTCGCCCATTGCTGCTCGACCAGCCGCAAGGCCGCCGCGATGGCGGGCTCTTCGCGGCGCTCGGCCAGCGTGAGGAAGGTCAGCTCGGTGGGCACCGTCACCGCCTCGACGATCACCAGCGCGTGCGCATGTGCCTCGCGCAGGGCGATCGAGTCGCGCACCAGGGTGAGGCCGACGCCGGACTTCACCAGATCCAGCATCGAAGGCTCCTGGTCGACCTCGGCCACCTTCACCGGCTGCACGCCGGCCTCGCCGAACAGGCGCGAGAGCAGCCGATGATGGGCCGAGGAGGGCGGCGTCCAGATCCACGGCAGGGCGGCCAGCGCGCGCCAGTCGCGAGCGCGCTGCACGCGTTCCTTCCAGCCGGCCGGCGCCAGCACGCGGTAGTGGTAGCGCGTCAGCGTGAGGGTGTGGAACAGGGCGGCGTCGCCGGCATCGTCGTCGGGCCGGCCGATCGAATAGCCGACGTCGAGCTCGCGCGCCTGGACCGCGTCGCGGACCCAGCCCGACATGCCGTGACGCAGCTCGGTCTCGATCTGCGGATGGGTTTCGACCAGTTGGCGCAGGAAGCCGCCGAGCCGCAGGAATTCGGGATCGAGCACGGTGCCGATGCGCAGGCGCCCGCGCACTTCCTGGCGCAAGGCGCTGGCCGCGCGCTGCACCTCGGCGGCGGCCGCCAAGGCGCGCTCGGCATGCGGCAGCAGGGCCTGACCGTCGCGCGTGAGCACCAGCCCGCGCGAGGTGCGCGAGAACAGCACCACGCCGAGCGTCTGCTGCAGATGCTTGATCTGCAGGCTGACGGCCGGCTGCGTCAGGCACAGGCGGGCAGCGGCGCGCGTCAGGTTGCCTTCGCGGGCCACCGTCGCGAACGCACGGAGCAGGATCAGGTCCATCGAGCGATATTAGCGCGGCTTATGAAGCTGTTCAGCATAACTCATTGGATGCCGGGGGCGCCGCGCGAGTACGCTTCGATCCATCGCGGCGCGCCCGAGGCCAGCCGCTGCCAGAACAAACCAAGGAGACGCATCGTGACTTCCCAGCGCACGCTCGAGGGTGAATTCGACTATGTGATCGTCGGCGCCGGCACGGCCGGCTGCGTGCTCGCCAATCGCCTCAGCGAGGATCCGGATGTCTCGGTCCTGCTGCTCGAGGCCGGCGGCAAGGACGACTACCACTGGATCCACATTCCCGTCGGTTATCTCTACTGCATCGGCAACCCGCGCACCGACTGGCTCTACAAGACCGAGCCCGAGGCGGCGCTGAACGGCCGCGCGCTGTCCTATCCGCGCGGGCGCGTGCTGGGCGGCTGCTCGTCGATCAACGGCATGATCTACATGCGCGGTCAGCGCGAGGATTACGACGGCTGGGCGCAGCTGACCGGCGACTCGGGCTGGGCCTGGGACGCGGTGCTGCCGGTGTTCAGGCGCAGCGAGGATCATCATGGCGGCGCCGACGAGGCGCATGGCGCGGGCGGCCCGTGGCGGGTCGAGAAGCAGAGGCTGCATTGGGAAATTCTCGAGGCCTTCTCGCAGGCCGCGCAGCAGACCGGCATTCCCGCCACCGACGATTTCAATCGCGGCGACAACGACGGGGTCGGCTATTTCGACGTGAACCAGAAGCGCGGCGTGCGCTGGAACGCCTCGAAGGCCTTCCTGCGCCCGGCCATGTCGCGCCCGAACCTGAGCATCATCACCGGCGCGCAGGCCGAGCGGCTGGTGTTCGAGGGCGCGCGCTGCAGCGGCGTCGAGTATCGCGGCGGCGGCCAGGACTTCGTGGCCCGCGCGCGCGGCGAGGTGATCCTGGCCTCGGGCGCCGTCAATTCACCGGCCCTGCTCGAACGCTCGGGCATCGGCGACGGCCGGCGGCTGGGCGCGCTCGGCATCGCGGTGCGGCGCGACCTGCCCGGCGTGGGCGAGAACCTGCAGGACCACCTGCAATTGCGCATGGCCTATCGCGTGGCCGGCGTGCGCACGCTCAACACCTTGTCGGCGCATTGGTGGGGCAAGCTGGCGATCGGCGCCGAATACCTGCTGCGGCAGAGCGGGCCGATGGCGATGGCGCCCTCGCAGCTCGGCGTGTTCACCCGCTCCGATCCCGCCGATGCCGCGATCACGCGGCCCGATCTCGAGTATCACGTGCAGCCGCTCTCGCTCGATCGCTTCGGCGAGCCGCTGCATCGCCACGACGCCTTCACCGCCTCGGTCTGCAACCTGCGTCCGAGCTCGCGCGGCAGCATCCATGTCGACTCGCCCGATCCGTTCGCGGCGCCGCGCATCGCGCCGAACTACCTGTCGACCGAAGCGGATCGGCGCGTGGCCGTGAACGCGCTGCGCCTGACGCGCCGCATCGCGGCGGCGCCGGCGCTGGCGCGCTATCGTCCCGAGGAGGTGCTGCCGGGCACGCGCTACCAGAGCGAGGCCGAGCTGGTGGAGGCGGCCGGCGCGGTGGGCACCACCATCTTCCATCCGGTCGGCACCTGCCGCATGGGACGCGCCGACGATCCGGCCGCGGTGGTCGACAGCCGCCTGCGCGTGCGCGGCATCGAGGGGCTGCGCGTGGTGGATGCCTCGGTGATGCCGACCATCACCTCGGGCAATACCAACTCGCCGACGCTGATGATCGCCGAGCGCGCCAGCGAGATGATCCGCGCCGATCGTCGTGGCGCGCGCGAAGGCGGCGTGGTGGCGAATGCGGTGAAGTCGAGGGCCGATACCGCGGCGGCTTGAATCGAGGTGCCGAAGCCGGGCGGCCCGGGCCTGGCGAAGTAAGCCGAGCCGATAGCCGGCTGGCAAGCCGTTGCGGCCTGTGGTGGCTTACGCGACGTGTCATGCATGACCTCGCGCCGCGCGGCTGGTAGCCCGCCACAATCCGCGCGGCAATCGAGGTTTCCCTGCAGTCACGCGATTGCCACACGCGCTTCATTGCGCGTTTTCGCCGGCGCGTCGCCGCGCGCGTTGCCGCGACGCGCCATCGCGCGGGACCGGCGCTTGCGCGAGGCGGCGCCTCAGTGCAAATCCCGATGAATGCACCGCACCAACAAGGCGACAATGGCGCGCAGCAGGCATGCAGCACCGGCACGCGTTCGACCTCGGTCCTCGGCGTGGCGGCATGCCCGCATCGAGCCCGGGGGCTGGCCTCGCAACACGAGGACGCAGCGGCCGCTCGCGCGAGATGTTTCGGTGTTTCGCGTCATATCGGACGGAAGCGGACATGATTCTCGGCGACACCATACTCGAGACGCGCGGGCTCACGAAGGAATTCCGCGGCTTCACCGCCGTCGGCGGCGTGAACCTGCGCGTGCGGCGCGGCTCGATCCACGCCTTGATCGGCCCGAACGGCGCCGGCAAGACCACCTGCTTCAACCTGCTCACCAAGTTCCTCAAGCCCAGCGCCGGTCAGATCGTCTACAACGGCATCGACATCACGCGCGAGCGCCCCTCGCAGGTGGCGCGGCGCGGCATCATCCGCTCGTTCCAGATCTCGGCGGTGTTCCCGCATCTCACCGCGCTGCAGAACGTGCGCGTGGGCCTGCAGCGGCAGCTCGGCACCGAGTTCCATTTCTGGCGCAGTGAACGCAGCCTGCGCCGCCTCGACGATCGCGCCATGGACCTGCTCACCGAGGTCGGCCTGACCGACTTCGCCCACGTGCCGACCGTCGAGCTCGCCTATGGCCGCAAGCGCGCGCTGGAGATCGCCACCACCCTGGCGATGGAGCCCGAGCTGATGCTGCTCGACGAGCCGACCCAGGGCATGGGCCACGAGGACGTCGACCGCGTCACGGCGCTGATCAAGAAGGTCTCCAGCGGCCGCACCATCCTGATGGTCGAGCACAACATGAACGTGATCGCCGGCATCTCCGACACCATCACCGTCCTGCAGCGCGGCGAGGTGCTGGCCGAAGGTACGTATGCCGAAGTATCGAAGAACCCGCTGGTGATCGAGGCCTACATGGGCAGCGCGGACACGAGCCTGACGGGAGCGCACGGATGAGCCAGGGCCCGCGCATGGAACCGGAACTGGGCGGCGTGCTGCAGGGCGCGACGGCGGCCGCGCTCGATGCGGCGGCGCATGCCGAGGTGCCCGCGCTGGAGATCCGCGATCTCGAGGCCTGGTACGGCGAATCGCACATCCTGCACGGCGTGGACCTGAGCGTGGCGCGCGGCGAGGTGGTCACCCTGCTCGGGCGCAACGGCGCGGGCCGCACCACCACGCTGCGCGCGATCATGGGCCTGACCGGGCGGCGGCGCGGCTCGATCCGCATCGCCGGCGCCGAGGCCATCGAGCTGGCCACGCATCGCATCGCGCATCGCGGCGTGGGCTACTGCCCCGAGGAACGCGGCATCTTCGCCAGCCTGTCCTGCGAGGAGAACCTGCTGTTGCCGCCCGCGGTGGGCCCGCGCGAGCACGCCATGCCGCTGGACGAGATCTACGCGCTGTTTCCGAACCTCGCCACGCGCCGGCACAGCCAGGGCACGCGCCTGTCGGGCGGCGAGCAGCAGATGCTGGCGGTGGCGCGGATCCTGCGCACCGGCGCCAACCTGCTGCTGCTCGACGAGATTTCCGAGGGCCTCGCGCCGGTGATCGTGCAGACGCTGGCGCGCATGATCCTGGCGCTGAAGGCGCGCGGCTACACGATCGTGATGGTCGAGCAGAACTTCCGTTTCGCCGCGCCGCTGGCCGACCGTTTCTACGTGATGGAGCATGGGCGCATCGTCGAGCACTTCGACGCGGCGCAGCTGCAGGGCAAGATGAGCGTGCTGCACGAGCTGCTCGGCGTCTGAGGCCGAGCAGCTCGCGCCGTCTGCCTGTCGTATGCGCCGCACGGGCCGGCGCCCGGCCTCGAGCCGCGCTCGCGGTGGCCGCGATTGCCCGACCTACAACCACAACGCATCACCAGGAGACGTCAATGAAACTGAAGACCCTCGCGCGCGCGTGCCTGTCTGCCACGCTGGCGGTGGCTGCCACCGCCGGCACCGCCCATGCCGCGGCCGATTCGGTGAAGATCGGCTTCATCACCGACCTGTCGGGCCTGTATGCCGACATCGACGGGCAGGGCGGGCTGGAGGCGATCCGCATGGCGATCGCCGACTTCGGCGGCAAGGTGAACGGCAAGCCGATCGAGCTCGTCTACGCGGACCACCAGAACAAGGCTGACATCGCCGCCTCGAAGGCGCGCGAGTGGATGGACCGCGAGGGGCTCGACCTGCTGGTGGGCGGCACCAACTCGGCCACCGCGCTGGCGATGAACCAGGTGGCGGGCGAGAAGAAGCGCGTCTACATCAACATCGGCGCCGGCGCCGACACGCTCACCAACGAGCAGTGCACGCCCTACACGGTCCACTACGCCTACGACACCATGGCGCTGGCCAAGGGCACCGGCTCGGCGGTCACCAAGCAGGGCGGCAAGACCTGGTTCTTCCTGACCGCCGACTACGCCTTCGGCAAGGCGCTCGAGAAGAACACCTCGGACGTGGTGAAGGCCAACGGCGGGCAGGTGCTGGGCGCGGTGCGCCATCCGCTGTCGGCCTCGGACTTCTCCTCCTTCCTGCTGCAGGCGCAGGCTTCCAAGGCGCAGATCCTGGGCCTGGCGAACGCCGGCGGCGACACCGTCAACTCGATCAAGGCGGCCAAGGAATTCGGCATCACCAAGAGCATGAAGCTGGCCGCGTTGCTGGTGTTCATCGATGACATCCACAGCCTGGGCCTGGAAACCACCCAGGGGCTGGTGCTGACCGACAGCTGGTACTGGAACCGCGACGCGGCCTCGCGCCAGTGGGCGCAGCGCTACTTCGCCAAGACCAAGAAGATGCCTTCCAGCCTGCAGGCGGCCGATTATTCCTCGGTGACCACCTACCTGAAGGCGGTGCAGGCGGTCGGCTCGACCGATGCCGACAAGGTGATGGCGCAGTTGAAGAAGCAGAAGATCGACGACTTCTACGCCAAGGGCTACGTGCGCGCGGACGGCAGCATGATCCACGACATGTACCTGATGGAAGTGAAGAAGCCGTCGGAATCGAAGGAACCTTGGGATTACTACAAGATCCTCGCGACCATTCCCGGCGAGCAGGCCTTCGGGACCAAGCAGGAGTCGCGCTGCGCGCTCTGGAAGTAAGGACTTCGTGTCAGGGCAGGGCGCGGCGCCGGGTTGGCGAACGAGCCGGGCGCCGCGCCCTGCCTGCCTCTCTTACGGACGGCAGTTTCGATGAATATCTTTGGCATTCCGTTGTCGGCGATGCTGAGCCAGTTGCTGCTCGGCCTCGTCAACGGCTCGTTCTACGCGATCCTGAGCCTCGGGCTGGCGGTGATCTTCGGGCTGCTCAACGTGATCAACTTCGCGCACGGCGCGCTGTTCATGCTCGGCGCGATGCTGGCGTGGATGGGCCTGAACTACTTCTCGCTGCCGTATTGGGCGATGCTGGTGCTCGCGCCGCTCGTCACCGGTCTGTTCGGGATCCTGATCGAGCGCAGCATGCTGCGCTGGCTCTACCGGCTCGACCATCTCTACGGGCTGCTGCTGACCTTCGGCATCACGCTGGTGATCGAGGGCGTGTTCCGCTCGATCTACGGCGCCTCGGGCCAGCCCTACGACGTGCCCGCGCTGCTGTCCGGCGCCACCGACCTCGGCTTCATGTACCTGCCGAACTATCGCGCCTGGGTGGTGGTGGCCTCGCTGACGGTGTGCCTGGCCACCTGGTTCGTGATCGAGAAGACGCGGCTGGGCGCCTACCTGCGCGCCGGCACCGAGAACCCGAAGCTGGTCGAGGCCTTCGGCGTGAACGTGCCGCTCATGATCACGCTCACCTACGGCTTCGGCGTGGCGCTGGCGGCCTTCGCCGGCGTGCTGGCCGCGCCGGTGATCCAGGTCTCGCCGCTGATGGGGCAGCCGATGATCATCACCGTGTTCGCGGTGGTGGTGATCGGCGGGATGGGCTCGATCCTCGGCTCGATCCTCACCGGCCTGCTGCTCGGCGTGATCGAGGGCTTCACGCGCGTGTTCTATCCCGAGGCCTCGGCCACCGTGGTGTTCGTGATCATGGCCCTGGTGCTGCTGGTGCGCCCGGCCGGCCTGTTCGGCAAGGAAAGATGATGCCCAGAAAAGTGCTCTACGGCCTGCTGCTGGCCGGCCTCGCGCTGGCGCCGCTGACCGGCGCCTATCCGCTGTTCGTGATGAAGGTGATGTGTTTCGCGCTGTTCGCGGCGGCCTTCAACCTGCTGATCGGCTACACGGGCCTGCTGTCCTTCGGCCATGCGATGTTCCTCGCCACCGCCGGCTACCTGAGCGGCTACACGATCCAGACGCTCGGCGCCACGCCCGAGCTGGGCGTGCTGGCCGGCACCGCGGCGGCCACCGTGGTGGGGCTGGTGGTGGGCTTGTTCGCGATCCGCCGGCAGGGCATCTACTTCGCGATGATCACGCTGGCCTTCGCGCAGATGCTGTACTTCGTCTACCTGCAGGCGCCCTTCACGCACGGCGAGGACGGCTTGCAGGGCGTGCCGCGCGGCCGGCTGTTCGGCCTGCTCGACCTGTCCTCGGACCTCGCGCTCTATTACGTGATCCTGGTGGTGGTGGCGCTGGCCGCGATGCTGATCGTGCGCATCGTCCATTCGCCCTTCGGGCAGGTGCTGGTCGCGATCAAGGAGAACGAGCCGCGCGCGATCTCGCTGGGCTACGACACCGACCGCTTCAAGCTGCTGGCCTTCGTGCTGTCGGCGGCGCTGGCGGGCCTGGCCGGCTCGCTGAAGGTGGTGGTGCTCGGCTTCGAGACGCTGGGCGACGCCTACTGGACCATGTCGGGCCTGGTGATCCTGATGACCCTGGTGGGCGGCATGGGCACGCTGTTCGGCCCGTTGCTCGGCGCGGCGCTGATCGTGGCGCTGGAGGAGCGGCTCGGCGATATCGGCAGCGCGCTGGCCTCGCTGACCGGCGTCGAGTGGTTCCGCTCGCTCGGCGAGTCGACCTCGATCGTCACCGGCATCATCTTCATCGCCTGCGTGCTGGCGTTCCGGCGCGGCATCGTCGGCGAGATCGTGGCGCGCGTGAAACCCTTGCGAGCCTCGTGATGCGCAGCGGCAAAACGCGACATGGCGCGGGCGGCAAGCTGCGCGAAAAGCGCGCCAACGCCGCTCAAATCACTGCCTCCTCACCGGGAATCGTGCCCAATTTCCGTGCGGCGATGCACCATAGGGGTAAATGCTAGGTTGCTCCATATTCTGGGCTTGTTTAATCTTCGTTCCAGTTCTGATGCACCGCGAAACGAATTTGCAGGTGGAGAACGAGGAGACAATCGAGGCACAAAGTGCCCGGCCCCAAAGCGCTGTTGGACGGAATCCAACAGCGCTTTTTCATTGCACCTTCGTGCGGCGGGTTCGCCCGATCATCCCTTCCGTTTGCGCTTCGCCCCGGCTTGCCGTCTGTCGTCTCGAGCGGATCCACCCGCGCCGCGAGCCATGCCTCTCATCCTGTCCCAGCTTGCACTTGGCCTACGGGCTAACCCGGTTTGTGGCGTGCGTGCGCCCTCGCTACACTCGGCTTTCCCCGACCGATCGGTCGGGGAAAGCGGCCCGAGCGAAGCCGGCCCCGATCTTGTTCTCTTGGAGAATCACGGCATGAATGGAGTCAGGCGGCGGGTCGCGATCGGCACGGCCCTTGCCCTTATCCTTGTCGGGACGCTGGCACGGCAGGATGCGCGGGCCGACGTGCGGATCGGCGTGACGGTATCGGCCACGGGCCCGGCGGCCTCGCTCGGCATTCCCGAGAAGAACAGCATCGCGCTGCTGCCCAGGGAAGCCGGCGGCCAGAAGATCGACTACATCGTGCTCGACGACGCCACCGATCCGACCCAGGCCGTGAAGAACTTTCGCAAGCTGGCGAGCGAGGACAAGGTCGATGCCGTGATCGGCTCGAGCGTGGTGCCGAACTCGCTGGCGATGATCGACATCGCCGCGCAGACCGGCACGCCGATGATCTCGCTGGCCGCGGCGGCCTCGATCGTCGAGCCGATGGATGCCAAGCGTGCCTGGGTGTTCAAGACGCCGCAGAACGATCAACTGATGGCCGATGCGATCGCCGAGCACATGGCGCGGCGCGGGCTCAGGACGGTAGGCTTGATCGGTTTCGCCGACGCCTATGGCGAGAGCTGGTTCAAGTCCTTCGGCCAGGCCGCCGCCGCGCGCAAGCTGCAGGTGGTGGCCAGCGAGCGCTACGCGCGCAGCGATACCTCGGTGACGGGGCAGGTGCTCAAGGTGATGGCCGCCCGGCCCGACGCGGTGCTGATCGCCGGCGCCGGCACGCCGGCCGCACTGCCGCAGAGCACGCTGAAGTCGCGCGGTTATCGCGGCGCGATCTACCAGACGCACGGCGTCGCCAACAACGATTTCCTGCGCGTGTGCGGGGCCGATTGCGAGGGGACCTACCTGCCTGCCGGGCCGATCCTGGTGGCCGCGCAGCTGCCCGATACGAACCCCGTGAAGGCCTCCGCGCTGGCCTATCAGAGCGCCTACGAGCGCGCCTATGGCGCCGGCTCGGTGTCGACCTTCGGCGGCCATGCCTGGGATGCGGGCCTGCTGCTGCGCGAGGCGATTCCGCTCGCGCTGAAGGCCGGCCAGCCCGGCACGCCGGCTTTCCGCACAGCCTTGCGCGGCGCGCTCGAACAGGTACAAAAGCTGCCCGGCGCGCATGGCGTGTTCAACCTGACGGCGACCGACCACAACGGGCTCGATGCGCGGGCACGCGTGATGGTCGAGATCGTCGGCGGGCGCTGGAAGCTCGTGCAGAACTAGCCGGAGCGAGGCAAGGGCAAATCATCGAAACAGGGCGCGTGCTTCGGGACGCGCCCTTTTTTGTTGTCCGCGCAACCAGTTGGCGAGCGCGGATGGAGGGGCGCCGGCGGGGCAGGGTGGAGACAGGCCCGGCACGCCGTCGGCGACGACGACAACAAGGCGAAGCGGGTAGCGTGGAGGCAGGACATGAAGATCGGGACATGGACGCGGGCGGCGCTCGCGCTGGGGCTGGTTTGCGGCGTGACGGCCGCGTTCGCGCAGGTGAGGATCGGGGTGACGGTGTCGGCGACCGGGCCGGGCGCCTCGCTCGGGATTCCGGAGAAGAACACGGTGGCGCTGCTGCCGAAGACGATCGGCGGGCAAGCGGTCAGCTACCTGGTGCTCGACGACGCCTCGGACAGCAGCCGCGCGGTGCAGAACGCGCGCAAGCTGATCGACGAGGAGCATGTCGATGCGATCGTCGGCTCGACCATCACGCCGAACTCGCTGGCGATGATCGACGTGGCCGCGCAAGGCCGCACGCCGATGATCTCGCTGGCGGCCAGCGCGCAGATCATCGCGCCGATGGACGCGAAGCGCGCCTGGGTGTTCAAGACGCCGCAGAACGATCGGCTGATGGCCGACGCGATCGCCGGCTACATGGCCGCGCACGGCGTGAAGACGGTGGGCTTCATCGGCTTCGCCGATGCCTACGGCGACGGCTGGTCGAACGTGTTCACGGCGGCGGCGGCCGCGAACGGCCTGAAGCTGGTGGCCAGCGAGCGCTACGCGCGCAACGACACCTCGGTGACGGGGCAGGTGCTCAAGCTGCTGGCCGCCCGGCCCGACGCGGTGTTGATCGCCGGCGCCGGCACGCCGGCCGCGTTGCCGGCGAAGACGCTCAAGGAGCGCGGTTACGCGGGCAAGGTCTACCAGACGCACGGCGTCGCCAACAACGACTTCCTGCGCGTCTGCGGCAAGGACTGCGACGGCGAACTGCTGCCGGCCGGCCCGATGCTGGTGGCCGAGCAGTTGCCCGATTCGAACCCGGTCAAGATCCCGGCACTGGCCTACAAGGCGGCCTACGAGGGCGCTTACGGCGCCGGCTCGCTGTCGACCTTCGGCGGCCATATGTGGGACGCCGGGCAGATGCTGCAGCGGGCGATTCCCGAGGCGCTGAAGACGGCCAAGCCGGGCACGCCGGCCTTCCGCGAAGCCCTGCGCACGGCGCTCGAGAACCTGCGCAACGTGCCGGCCTCGCATGGCGTGTTCAACACCACGCCCGCCGATCACAACGGCTTCGATGCGCGCGCCCGCGTGATGGTGCAGATCGTCGACGGCAAGTGGAAGCTGCAGGCCGATTGAGGCCGCATCCGTGTGCCGCGCCGATGGAATAAGCGAGGGGGCCGCGCCGTTGAGTTTCACGTGGAAACACGTGAGGGGCGGGGCGGCCCTTGGCCCCGTCCTTGCTCCTGTTCCCGACTCGATAACGGCGGTGGGCTTGGCCATGCCGCCCATCTCGTTCCCGATTCCCGATCCAACCTGAAACCGACCGTATGGACCTTTCGATTGCGCTGATCCTCGCGCAGGACGGCATCACGACCGGCGCGATCTACGCGCTGCTCGCGCTGGCCCTGGTGCTGGTGTTCTCCGTCACGCGCGTGATCTTCATCCCGCAAGGCGAGTTCGTCGCCTATGGCGCGCTCACGCTCGCGGCCCTGCAGACGCGGAAGTTTCCGGCCACCTGCTGGCTGCTGGTGGTGCTCGGCATCGCCTGCTTCGTGCTCGAGGTCGCCGTGCTGATCCGGCATCGCGAGCGGCGCCACCAGCTCGGCCGCACGCTCTCCACGCTGGCGGGGCGCTGCGTGCTGCTGCCGCTGGCGCTGTTCGCGCTGGCGCATGCCGTCGCCGCGCTGGCCCTGCCGATGCTCGCGCAGATTGCCCTGACGCTGGCGATCGTGGTGCCGATGGGGCGCTTCATCTACCGCCTGGCCTACCAGCCGATCGCCGAGGCCAGCACCCTGGTGCTGCTGATCGTCTCGGTGGCCGTGCACTTCGCGATGGTCGGGCTCGGCCTGGTGATGTTCGGTGCGGAGGGTTCGCGCACCACGCCGTTTTCCGACGCGCAGCTCGCGATCGGCGCGCAGTCGGTGTCGGTGCAGAGCGTGGTGGTGGTGATCACGGCGCTGGTGATGATCGCGGCGCTCGCGCTGTATTTCGGCCGCACGATCGCCGGCAAGGCGCTGCGCGCGACCTCGGTGAACCGGCTCGGCGCGCAGTTGGTGGGCATCGGCACCAGCCAGGCGGGGCGCCTGGCCTTCACCTTGTCGGCCGCGCTCGGCGTGCTGTCGGGCGTGCTGGTGGGGCCGCTGACGACGATCTACTACGACTCGGGCTTCCTGATCGGCCTGAAGGGTTTCGTCGGCGCGATCCTGGGCGGGCTGGTGAGCTATCCGCTGGCGGCGGCCGGCGCCCTGCTGGTCGGCCTGCTCGAATCGTATTCCTCGTTCTGGGCCAGCGCCTACAAGGAGGTGATCGTCTTCACGCTGATCATCCCGGTGCTGCTCTGGCGCAGCCTGGCCAGCCCACGGCACGACGAAGAGGAGGCCTGAGGCGATGAGAGCCCTGTTCCACAACCGCCTGTTCTGGGCCTTCGCGATCGTGCTGTTCGCGCTGCCGGTGCTGCCCGGCGTGCTGCGCATCCCCGAGTACTGGGTGACGCTGCTGAACTACATCGGCCTGTATTCGATCGTCGCGATCGGGCTGGTGCTGCTCACCGGCGTGGGCGGCATGACGAGCTTCGGCCAGGCCGCCTTCGTCGGCATCGGCGCCTACGCCACCGCGCTGCTGAGCACCGGCTACGGACTGTCGCCCTGGCTCGGCCTGATCGCCGGCGTGATCGTCACGGCCGTGGTGGCGCTGGTGCTCGGCGCCGTGACCATGCGCCTGTCGGGCCACTTCCTGCCGCTCGGCACGATCGCCTGGGGGCTCGCGCTGTTCTACCTGTTCGGCAATCTCGATCTGCTCGGCAAGTACGACGGCATCAACGGCATCCCGGCGCTGCACGTGTTCGGCATCACGCTCGATACCGGCCGCAGCCTCTATTACCTGATCTGGCTGGTGGTGATCGCGGCCATCGTCTCGGTGCGCAACCTGCTGAACAGCCGGCCCGGCCGCGCGATCCGCGCACTGCGCGGCGGCGGCGTGATGGCCGAGGCGATGGGCGTCAATACGGCCTGGATGCGCGTGCTGATCTTCGTCTACGCGGCCGTGCTGGCTTCCGTTTCGGGCTTCCTCTACGCGCACCTGCAGCGCGCCGTGAATCCCACGCCGTTCGGGCTCAATCACGGCATCGAGTTCCTGTTCATGGCCGTGGTAGGCGGCGTGGCGCATGTCTGGGGGGCCGTGCTCGGCGCCGCGATTCTCACCGTGCTGCAGGACTGGCTGCAATCGCTGCTGCCGCGTCTGCTCGGGCAGGACGGCAACTTCGAAATCATCGTGTTTGGCGTGGTGATGGTGGTGCTGCTGCAGACCGCGCGCGACGGCGTCTGGCCGTTCCTCGCCAGGCGTTTTCCGCGTGGCCCGCGGCTGGCGGTGCCGGATCACGCCGACCCGCTGCCGCGGCGCGAGCGGCCCGCGGCCGGCGAAGCGCTGCTGGTGGTGGAGCAGGTCCGCAAGACTTTCGGTGGGCTGGTGGCCGTCAACGACGTCAGCTTCGAGGTCAAAGCGGGCCAGATCGTGGGCCTGATCGGCCCGAACGGCGCCGGCAAGTCGACCACCTTCAACCTGGTGACAGGCGTGCTGCGCGCGAATGGCGGCTCGATTCGCTTCCGCGGCGAGCGCATCGACGGGCTTGTTTCACGTGAAATCGTGCGGCGCGGGATCGGCCGGACTTTCCAGCATGTGAAGCTGCTGCCGGGCATGACGGTGCTCGAGAACGTCGCGCTGGGCGCGCATCTGCGTGGCTCGACCGGCATCTGGCGCAGCATCGCGCGGCTCAATGCGCGAGAGGAGGGGCGACTGCTGGCCGAGGCGGCGGCACAGATTCGCCGGGTCGGGCTGGAGGCACAGATGCATGAGGAAGCGGGCAGTCTGGCGCTGGGCCAGCAACGGATCGTCGAGATCGCGCGGGCCTTGTGCTGCGATCCGACGCTGCTGTTGCTGGACGAGCCGGCGGCAGGGCTGCGCTACCTGGAGAAGCAGCAACTGGCCGGGTTGCTGCGCAAGCTGCGCGACGAGGGGATCAGCGTGCTGCTGGTCGAACACGACATGGACTTCGTGATGAACCTGACCGATCGGCTGGTGGTGATGGAGTTCGGCACGCGCATCGCCGAGGGCTTGCCCGAGGAGGTGAGGCAGGATCCGGCGGTGCTCGAAGCCTATCTCGGCGGGGTGGAGTGATGATGGACGCGATGCAAGCGAAAGTGTCGGCCGTGGCGCCAATTCTCGAAGTCGATGGCTTGTCGGTGCGTTACGGCAAGGTCGAGGCGCTGCACGGCGCGGCGATCCGCGTTGCGCCGGGGCAGATCGTCAGCGTGATCGGGCCGAATGGCGCCGGCAAGTCCACGCTGCTGAACGCGATCATGGGTGCGCTGCCGGTAGCGGGGCGGGCGAGCGGGATGGTGCGTTATCGGGGTGAGGCGGTTGGCGCCTTGCCGGTCGAGTTGCGCGTGGCGCGCGGCATGTGCCTGGTGCCGGAGAAGCGTGAGCTGTTCGGGACGATGTCGGTCGAGGACAACCTGGTGCTGGGCGCCTATCGTCGCAAGCAGGCTGGCGAGGCGCGCTATCTCGACCAGCTCGACCCGGTGTTCACGCTGTTTCCGCGTTTGAAGGAGCGCCGCAAGCAGGCGGCCGGTACGCTGTCTGGCGGGGAGCGCCAGATGCTCGCGGTCGGTCGCGCGCTGATGGGAAAACCCGACCTGCTGATGCTCGATGAGCCCAGCCTTGGGCTCGCGCCCCTGATCGTCAAGGAAATTTTCCATATCATCAGCGCGCTGCGGGGAACCGGCGTGGCCACGCTATTGATCGAGCAGAATGCACGCGCGGCCTTGCAGATCTCCGATTACGCCTATGTCCTCGAAACTGGTGAATTCGTGCTCGATGGACCGGCAGCGGAGCTGGCGCAGAACCCTCGCGTGATCGACAGCTATCTTGGGCTGGCTCGGAAGTCAGGCTGAAATCGAGCGAGCAGGGCGCTTGGAAGCGCCGGAGGTGTTGGGAAAATGCGGCGTGTTTCACGTGAAACACGCCGTTTTTGTTGATCGGCTGTTCGATCGATATTCGGGCCAAAAGCGAACCCGCTATAATTCGCCCCATACTTCTCTCTCAGGTTCGCGTACGTTCTGACGCGAAATCCGCAATGCTTTATCCCACTGAATTTGACGTGATCGTCGTCGGCGGCGGTCACGCCGGTACGGAAGCCGCTTTGGCTGCCGCACGCATGGGCGTGAAAACGCTGCTGCTGACCCACAATATCGAAACGCTTGGCCAGATGAGCTGCAACCCGTCGATTGGCGGGATCGGCAAGGGCCACTTGGTCAAGGAAGTCGATGCGCTCGGCGGCGCCATGGCAATTGCCACCGACGAAGCCGGCATCCAGTTTCGGATCCTGAATTCGTCCAAGGGCCCGGCCGTGCGCGCCACGCGAGCCCAGGCCGACCGTCTGCTCTACAAGCAGGCGATCCGCAGCCGTCTCGAGAATCAGCCGAATCTCTGGTTGTTCCAGCAAGCCGTCGACGACCTGATCGTCGAAGGTGAACGCGTGGTTGGCGCGGTGACGCAGATCGGCATTCGCTTCCGGGCGCGCGCCGTGGTACTGACCGCCGGCACCTTCCTCGACGGCAAGATCCACGTCGGCCTCAATAATCACACGGGTGGCCGGGCAGGGGATCCTGCCGCCGTCTCGCTTTCCTCGCGCCTCAAGGAACTGAAGCTACCGCAAGGCCGGCTCAAGACCGGTACGCCGCCGCGTATCGATGGCCGATCGATCGACTTCTCGAAGCTCGAGGAGCAGCCGGGCGACCTCGATCCGGTGCCGGTGTTCTCGTTCCTGGGCCGCGTCGAGATGCACCCGCGCCAGATGCCGTGCTGGGTCACGCATACCAACGAGCGCACGCACGACATCATCCGCAGCGGCCTCGATCGCTCGCCGATGTACACCGGCGTGATCGAGGGTGTTGGCCCGCGTTATTGCCCGTCGATCGAGGACAAGATTCACCGCTTTGCCTCGAAGGACTCGCACCAGATCTTCCTCGAACCGGAAGGGCTGACCACCAACGAGTTCTACCCGAATGGGATCTCGACCAGCCTGTCGTTCGACGTGCAGCTCGACCTGGTGCATTCGATGCGCGGCCTCGAGCATGCGCACATCCTGCGTCCCGGTTATGCAATCGAGTATGACTACTTCGATCCGCGCGGGCTGAAGGCTTCGCTGGAAACCAAGGCAATCGAAGGCCTGTTCTTCGCGGGCCAGATCAATGGCACGACGGGTTATGAAGAGGCGGCCGCGCAAGGGCTGCTGGCGGGTATCAACGCCGGCCGTTATGCCCAGGAGAAGGATGCCTGGTGCCCGCGTCGCGACGAGGCCTATCTGGGCGTGCTGGTCGACGATCTGGTTACACGCGGTGTGTCCGAGCCTTATCGGATGTTCACCAGCCGCGCCGAGTATCGCCTGAGCCTGCGTGAAGACAATGCCGACATGCGCCTGACCGAAATCGGTCGTGAACTGGGTGTGGTCGACGACGCACGCTGGGATGCGTTCTCGCGCAAGCGCGATGCTGTTTCACGTGAAACCGAACGTCTGCGTTCAACCTGGGTGACGCCGAAGACCTTGCCCGTGGAAGAGGCGACGGCGCTGCTCGGCAAGGCGATCGATCACGAGTACAGCCTGGCGGAATTGCTGCGTCGCCCCGGCGTGAGTTATGCCGGCGTCTGCGGTCTGCGCGGGGGAGAGTGCGGGCCGGCAGAGCCGCTCGCCGAGGATCCGGTGCTGTTGGCGCAGATCGAGGAACAGATCGAGATCGGCATCAAGTACCAGGGTTACATCGAGCGCCAGGCTGGCGAGATCGAGCGCAACGGCGCGCATGAAAATACCCGTCTGCCGGAAGGCATCGACTACGCCGAAGTGCGTGGCCTGTCCTTCGAGGCACGTCAAAAACTGAACCAGCATCGTCCCGAAACGATCGGCCAGGCGTCACGGATCTCGGGCATCACGCCGGCGGCGATCTCGCTACTGATGGTGCACCTGAAGCGCGGCCTGGGCCGTCGCGGCGCGTCGAGCGCGAACGGCGCGGGCGAAGCAGGGGGCAGCAACGTCCCGACCCAGCAATGACAGCGCGGCAACCGGTGGCGGGCTCGTCCCGCGAGGCGCTGCATGATCTGCTGAGCCAGGGACTCGATTCGCTCGGCATCGAACTCGAACAGGCGCAGGTCGACAAGCTGCTCGACTACGTGGCGCTGCTCGGCAAGTGGAATGCGGTCTACAACCTGACCGCGATTCGCGACCCGCGGCAGATGCTGATCCAGCACATCCTCGATTCGCTGTCGATCGTCCCGCATCTGCGCAAGCTCGATGTGAAGACGGCGCTCGATGTCGGTTCGGGCGGCGGCCTGCCCGGCATCGTGCTGGCGATCGTGTTCCCGCATTGGCAGGTCACGCTCAACGATATCGTCCACAAGAAGTCCGCATTCCAGACCCAGGCGAAGGCCGAGCTGAAGCTGGCCAATCTGTCGGTCGTCACTGGCCGCGTGGAATCGCTGCGTCCGGGCCACGAAGTACCGGGCCAGTTCGACGTGATCGTCTCTCGCGCCTTCGCGGATCTGTCGGATTTCGTGGTGCTCGCGCGGCATCTGGTGGCGCCGGGCGGAGCGATCTGGGCGATGAAGGGCGTGTTGCCCGAAGACGAGATCTCGCGCCTGCCGGCAGGCTCGCAAGTGCGCCAGACGATTCGGCTCGCGGTGCCCGCGCTCGACGCGGAACGGCACCTGATCGAAGTCGGCGTTGACGAAGCACAATGAAATTGGGGCGCGGTGAATCCGCGCCCGATGTCTTAAAAAAGAGGGACGAACCAACGATGGCAAAAATCTTCTGCGTGGCCAACCAGAAGGGGGGCGTCGGCAAGACGACGACGACAGTCAATCTCGCCGCGAGTCTCGCTGCCCAGCAGCAGCGCGTATTGCTGATCGATCTGGACCCGCAGGGCAATGCCACCATGGGCAGCGGCATCGACAAGGCGGCCTGCGAGTCGACCGTCTACGAGGTGCTGGTCGATGGCGTGAGCATCGAGCAGGCGCGCGTGCGTCCCGAGTCGCTCGACTACGACGTGCTGCCGGCGAATCGCGAACTGGCGGGCGCGGAGATCGAGCTGGTCGGCGTCGAGAATCGCGAGCGCCAGCTGAAGGCCGCGCTCGAGAAGGTCGCCGATCAATACGACTTCGTGCTGATCGACTGCCCGCCTGCGCTGTCGCTGCTGACGCTGAACGGGCTGTGCTCGGCGCACGGCGTGGTGATCCCGATGCAGTGCGAGTACTTCGCGCTGGAAGGGCTGTCCGACCTGGTCAACACCATCAAGCAGATCCACGCGAACCTGAATCGCGACCTGAAGGTGATCGGCCTGCTGCGCGTGATGTTCGATCCGCGCATCACGCTGCAGCAGCAGGTGTCCGACCAGTTGAAGGCGCACTTCGGCGACAAGGTGTTCGATGTCGTGATTCCGCGCAATGTGCGGCTTGCCGAGGCGCCCAGCTACGGGCTGCCGGGCGTGGTGTTCGACCGCGCTTCGCGCGGCGCGCAGGCGTACCTGCAGTTCGGCGCGGAAATGATCGAGCGGGTGAGGGCGCTTTGACGCGTCGTGCCAACGGACCAGCAAACGAGGGAAATGCGATGAATGCGGTAGCGAAGAAGAAAGGTCTGGGACGCGGGCTCGAAGCCCTGCTCGGCGGCAGCGCCGACATCACCGAATCGGTGAAGATCGAGGGCGCGCTGAACACGCTGTCGCTCGACAAGCTGCAGGCCGGCAAGTACCAGCCGCGCACGCGCATGGACGAGGGCGCGCTGCAGGAGCTCGCGGCCAGCATTCGTGCGCAGGGTGTGATGCAGCCGATCCTGGTGCGCCCGATCGGTGCCGAACGCTTCGAGATCATCGCCGGCGAACGCCGCTTCCGGGCCGCCCGCCTGGCCGGGCTCGCCGAGGTGCCGGTGCTGATCAAGGAGGTGACCGACCAGGCCGCCGCCGCGATGGCGCTGATCGAGAACATCCAGCGCGAGGATCTCAACCCGCTCGAGGAGGCGCATGGCATCCAGCGCCTGCTCGACGAATTCAGCTTCACGCACGAGCAGGCCGCCGAGGCGGTGGGGCGCTCGCGCAGCGCCGTGTCGAACCTGCTGCGCCTGCTGAACCTGGCCGCGCCGGTGCAGACCATGCTGCTGGCCGGCGATCTCGACATGGGCCACGCGCGCGCGCTGCTGGCCGTCGATGCGGCGACCCAGATCACGCTGGCTCACCAGGTGGTGAACCGCCGCCTGTCGGTGCGCGAGACCGAGAAGCTGGTCGCGCAGACCACCAAGGAAGCGCCGGCCCTGAAGGCCAAGGCCAAGGACGACGGCGGGCGCGACACGCGGCGCCTCGAGGAGGAGCTGTCCGACATGCTGGCCTCGAACGTGAAGATCAAGCTGGGCCGCCGCGGCCGCGGGCAATTGACGATCGACTTCGGCGATCTCGATGCGCTCGAGGGCATCCTCCTGCGCCTGCGCGGCAATATCGCAGCCTGAGGTGCCGATGAGCGAAGTTCGCGGGTGGCTTGCCCCGCGCCGCTGGTTCGCCTTCGTCGCGAACGAGCCGGTGCTGTCGATCCTCGTCCTTGCCCTGGTGGTGCTGCAGGTCGCGCGGCCGCAACCGGCGCTCGCGCTCGCGCGGCTGGTCGACTGGCAGACCGTCGCCACGCTGGCCGGCCTGCTGATGGTGACCAAGGCGCTTGAGTTGTCGGGCTTCCTGATGTGGCTCGCGCATCGCATCGTGCATCACGTGCGCAGCGAGCGCTCGCTGGCGATGCTGCTGATCGTGTTCGCGGCCGTGCTCGCCACCTGGCTCACCAACGACGTTGCCCTGTTCGTGGCGGTGCCGCTGGTGGTGTCCCTGCAACGGCTCACGCCCCTGCCATTCAAGCGGCTGGTGATCTGCCTGGCGATCGCCGTCAACGCCGGCTCGATCGCCACGCCGCTCGGCAATCCCCAGAACCTGTTTCTCTGGCAGCGCAGTGGTGCGTCATTTGGTCGCTTCGTGCTCGAACTGGGACCGCTCGCGCTGATCACGATGCTGATGCTGCTCTTGCTGGCAGCTTGCATGTTCCGTTCAAAACCGCTCGATTTCTCTGGCGACACCGAGGCGCACGCGGTGCGCCGGCCGCTCGCGATCACCGCGGCGGTGCTGTTCGCGGGCTTCGTGCTGGCCGCCGACGCGCACTACGCGGTGCCGGGCGTGATCGCGGTGGCGGTGCTGCTGCTGGCGATTCGGCGCGACGCGGTGCTGCGCATCGACTGGCTGCTGCTGCTGATCTTCGTGCTGATGTTCATCGTGCTGCGCAGCGCGGCGGCCTTGCCGGTGGTGCACGACACGGTGGCCGGGCTCGGCCTGGACGCGCCGCTTCGCCTTTATACGGCGGGCGCGGTGCTGTCGCAGGGCATCAGCAACGTGCCGGCGGCGATCCTGCTTTCCGAGTTCGGCGGCGATTGGCGCGCGCTCGCCTTCGGCGTCAGCGTGGGCGGTTTCGGTTTCGCGGTCGGCTCGCTGGCGAACCTGATCGCGGTGCGCCTGGCGAAGACGCCGGGCCTCTGGGGACCGTTCCATCTGGTGTGCATACCCTTCGGCCTGATCGCCTTCGCGATAGGCGGGCTCTGGTTGCATTTCGTCTAGCTGTCGCGTTCGGTGTTTCGACTGCCGAAGCGGAACGAAAACAAGCTGTAAGGTGCGCGTTCCGAGCACCTTACAACTGTTGTCTGACGTCGGAAATTGACGCGATTTTCCACGCAACTCGCCGCGATTTCGTGGTGTTTTTGTCGCCTGCAAAACCTTGAATCGCTTGCGGGTATCGCTTACAATCGCTCGGATTTGTTAGCACGGCCAGCCCGAAGGCTTTTTGAAAGCTGGAAGCTTACGGCGATTTAGCGGAAGACGAAGATGGCGGGTCAAGCGCCGGAAGGCAGGCACGACGATCATCGCCACGCGCAGCAGGTCGCTGGCGTGCAGCGGCACGGTGTTCCACACGCGGAAGACGATTGGGAAGCCGGGCAGCAGGATAACAATATCGTTCCGCTCACGCGGGCCGAGGCTGAAGCGCTGTTCGGTCCGGACGTGAGCCGGCCATCTCGCGTCACCCCGTTTCGGGTGGTGATCGCGCAGGTGGTCTTGTCCCTGGTTGCAACGCTGGCGTGGTGGCTGTTTTCAAAGTCGCCGGGTGCCGCTGCGCAATCGGCAATGCTGGGCGGAGCGATCGGCTGGGTACCGAGTGCGGTGTTTGCAGCGAGACTGAGGTTCGGCGGTGCGAACACCGTGATGGGCTGGATGTTCGGCGAGGCGCTGAAGCTGGGCGTGACGATTGCGATGTTCACCGCGGTGGCGCTCCGGTTCCCGGACGTGCACTGGGTGCCGCTGCTCGTCACCTATCTCGTCGCACTGAAGACCTACTGGCTCGCACTCGCCTGGCGGTAAAGCATCTTGCGGCAAATCGATGTCGGATTTCGACGCATACGCGACGCATCGTGTGCAAGTATCGCAGTTCGACTCGAGGTTGCGCTCTCGTGTTCCCGCAATAATTTCTTGCGGTAATACGTAAAACAACGATTTTCGACAATTGGGTGGCATTAACGACTATGGCAGCTAGCGAAGGCACGCACGCTCTGGATCCGTCCGAGTACATTGCGCACCACTTGCAGAACTTCACCTCCTCGCATCAGACGTCGATCGTCGACTTCCATGTGTGGAATCTCGATACGCTGTTCTGGTCGATCGTCTGTGGTCTCGTGACCATCCTGGTGCTGCGCCTTGCTGCTCGCAAGGCCACGCCGGGCGTGCCGGGCCGCTTCCAGTGCCTGATCGAGATGATCGTCGAGATGGTCGAGGATCAATCGAAGGCGGTGGTGCACGGCAACCGCACCTTCATCGCGCCGCTGGCCCTGACGGTGTTCGTCTGGGTGCTGCTGATGAACTCCCTCGACTTCCTCCCCGTCGACCTCCCGGGCCGCGTGATCGGCGTGCTGGGCCTGGCCGGCGTGATCCCCAATCACCGCATCGTCCCCACCGCCGACCTGAACGGCACGCTCGGCATCGCGCTCGGCGTGTTCATCCTGATGCTCTACTACAGCATCAAGATCAAGGGCGTCGGCGGCTTCGCGCACGAGCTGGTCTCGGCACCGTTCGGCGCGCACCCGCTGCTGTGGATCCCGAACCTTGCGTTGAACATCGTCGAATACGTCGCCAAGACCGTTTCGCTCGGCATGCGGCTGTTCGGCAACATGTACGCGGGTGAGCTGGTGTTCCTGCTGATCGCTCTGCTGGGCAGCATGTGGAGCTTCGGCGGCGACGCGACGGTTCTCGGTTTCGTCGGTCACGTGATCGCGGGCAGCGTCTGGGCAATCTTCCACATCCTGATTGTTCTGTTGCAGGCATTCATCTTCATGATGCTGACGCTGGTGTATCTCGGCCAGGCGCACGAATCGCACTGAGCGGGCGTCCGGTAGAAGAGTCTTCGTTTTTCGTTTTTAAATCTCTAGTTCCAAGTCTTTTCACATAGGAGTGATCATGCAAGCTTTCATCGCCAACATCCAGGGTCTGACCGCTATCGGTATCGGCATCATCATCGGCCTGGGTGCCGTCGGCGCCTGTATCGGTATCGGCCTGATGGGTGGCAAGTACATCGAAGCCTGCGCACGTCAGCCCGAGCTGATCAACCCGCTGCAAACCAAGATGTTCCTGCTGGCTGGCCTGATCGACGCGGCATTCCTGATCGGTGTTGGCGTGGCGATGCTGTTCGCGTTCGCGAACCCGCTCCTGTCGAAGCTCGCAGGCTAAGGTTCCCCGGAAATATTGCGCCCGCATGGCGGGCGCAGGGCGGAACGGAGACCGGGCGCTGATCGGATGCAACTCGATGAGCGCCTTACCGTTTCTTTTTCCCGGATAGCAGACTAAGGAAACACCGTGAATCTCAACGCAACCCTGTTTGCGCAAATGGTCGTGTTCCTGATCCTCGCGTGGTTCACGATGAAGTTCGTGTGGCCGCCGCTGATCAACGCACTCGACGAACGCGCGAAGAAGATTGCCGACGGTCTCGCCGCAGCGGAAAAGGGCAAGGCGGAACTCGCAGCGGCGCACAAGGCCGCTGACCAGGAGCTCGCGCAAGCCCGCACCGACGGACAGCAACGCATCGCCGACGCCGAAAAGCGCGCGATCGCCGTCGCGGACGAAATCAAGGCGAACGCGCAGGCCGAAGCGGCCCGCATCGTCGCCCAGGCGAAGGCCGACGCCGAACAGCAAATCGTGAAGGCCCGTGAACTGCTGCGCGCGGATGTCGCGACGCTGGCCGTCAAGGGCGCCGAACAGATCCTGAAGCGCGAAGTCGACCAGGCGGCCCACGCCGAACTGCTGAATCAACTGAAAGCCGAGCTCTGATCATGGCCGAATTTGCAACCATCGCCCGCCCTTACGCAGAAGCGCTGTTTCGCGTGGCCGAGGCTGGTGACGTCGCCGCCTGGTCCACCCTCGTCAAGGAGCTGGCCCAGGTTGCGCAACTGCCCGAAGTCCAGTCCGTCGCGTCCAGCCCGAAGGTCGGGCGCGAACAGGTCGTCGAACTGCTGATTGCCGCGGTGAAGTCGCCGCTGGCGAGCGGCACGGAAGCGAAGAACTTCGTGCGGATGCTGGTCGACAATCACCGCACCGTGTTGCTGCCGGAGATCGCCGTGCAATTCGAGGCGCTGAAGAATGCGCGCGAAGGCGCCGCCGACGTGCAGATCGTCAGCGCGTTTCCGCTCGAAGGCGCGCCGCTCGCCGAGCTGCTCGCGAGCCTCGAACGGAAATTCGCACGCAAGCTGAAGCCGACGGTCGAGGTCGACCCGTCGTTGATCGGCGGCGTGCGCGTGACGGTCGGCGACGAAGTGCTCGACACCTCGGTGCGCGCGCGGCTGGTCAGCATGCAAAGCGCACTGACCGCCTGAGCGCCGCAGCCGGCACGCAACAGAATTGAACATCAGGAGCGAATATGCAACTCAATCCCTCTGAGATCAGCGAGCTGATCAAGAGCCGGATCCAGGGCCTTGAAGCGAGCGCGGACGTTCGCAACCAGGGCACCGTGATCTCCGTGACGGACGGCATCGTGCGCATCCACGGCCTGTCGGACGTGATGCAGGGCGAAATGCTCGAATTCCCGGGCAACACCTTCGGCCTCGCGCTGAACCTCGAGCGCGACTCGGTCGGCGCGGTGATCCTGGGCGACTACGGCCACATCTCCGAAGGCAACATCGTCAAGACGACGGGTCGCATTCTGGAAGTGCCGGTCGGTCCCGAACTGATCGGCCGCGTGGTCGATGCGCTCGGCAACCCGATCGACGGCAAGGGCCCCGTCAACGCCAAGGCCACCGACGCGATCGAGAAGATCGCTCCGGGCGTGATCTGGCGTCATGGCGTGTCGCAGCCGGTGCAGACCGGCGTGAAGTCGATCGACGCGATGGTGCCGATCGGCCGCGGCCAGCGCGAGCTGATCATCGGCGACCGCCAGACCGGCAAGACCGCCGTGGCGCTCGACACGATCATCAACCAGAAGGGCAAGGACCTCGTCTGTATCTACGTCGCGATCGGCCAGAAGGCTTCGTCGATCATGAACGTGGTGCGCAAGCTCGAGGAAACCGGCGCGATGGAATACACCATCGTGGTGTCGGCCTCGGCTTCGGATTCGGCCGCGATGCAGTACCTCGCGCCGTATGCCGGCTGCACGATGGGCGAATACTTCCGCGATCGCGGTCAAGACGCCCTGATCATCTATGACGATCTGACCAAGCAAGCCTGGGCTTATCGCCAGATCTCGCTGCTGCTGCGCCGCCCGCCGGGCCGCGAAGCCTATCCCGGGGACGTGTTCTATCTCCACTCGCGTCTGCTCGAGCGCGCCGCGCGCGTCTCGGAAGAGTACGTCGAGAAGTTCACGAACGGCGAAGTGAAGGGCAAGACCGGTTCGCTGACGGCCCTGCCGATCATCGAAACGCAGGCAGGCGACGTCACGGCCTTCGTGCCGACCAACGTGATCTCGATCACGGACGGCCAGATCTTCCTGGAAACCGACCTGTTCAACGCGGGCATTCGTCCGGCAATCAACGCCGGCGTGTCGGTGTCGCGAGTCGGTGGCGCCGCGCAGACCAACGTCGTGAAGAAGCTCTCGGGCGGTATCCGTACCGACCTGGCGCAGTACCGCGAGCTGGCTGCCTTCGCGCAGTTCGCCTCGGACCTGGATGCCGCCACGCGCAAGCAGCTCGAGCGCGGCCGCCGCGTCACGGAACTGCTCAAGCAGCCGCAGTACCAGCCGCTGCAGGTCTGGGAACTGGCCGTCGCGCTGTTCTCGGCGAACAACGGCTATCTCGACGACGTCGAGGTGAAGGACGTGCTCGCCTTCGAGAAGGGCCTGCGCGAGTACCTGAAGACCAGCCACGCCGACCTGATCAAGCGTATCGAAGACACCAAGGCTTTGTCGAAGGAAGACGACGGCGCGCTGCACGAAGCGCTGAAGTCCTTCAAGAAGTCGGGCGCCTATTGATCCGCGAGGGATACCTCGAGGCGATGCCAGGCGCGTGAGCGCTGAGGCATCGCTTCGGTCAAGGAGCAAGCAATGGCTGGAATGAAGGAAATCCGCGGCAAGATCAAGAGCGTGCAGAACACGCGCAAGATCACCAAGGCGATGGAAATGGTCGCGGCATCGAAGATGCGCCGCGCGCAGGAACGCATGCGCGCGGCCCGTCCCTATGCCGACAAGGTCCGCGCGATCGCCGCGCACATGAGCCGCGCGAACCCGGAATACCGCCACCCGTTCATGGTGGCGAACGAGGAATCGAAGACGGCTGGCCTGATTCTCGTCACGACCGACAAGGGTCTGTGCGGCGGCCTGAACACCAACGTGCTGCGCACGACGGTGAGCAAGCTGAAGGAGCTCGAGAAGCAGGGCCAGAAGTTCGAGGCCACCGCGATCGGCAACAAGGGCCTCGGCTTCCTGAACCGCGTCGGCGGCAAGGTGGTCTCGCAGGTCGTCCAGCTCGGCGATACGCCGCACCTGGACAAGTTGATCGGCGCCGTGAAGGTGCAGCTCGACGCGTACTCGGAAGGCAAGCTGTCGGCCGTCTACATCGCCTACACGCGCTTCATCAACACGATGAAGCAGGAAGCGGTGATCGAGCAGCTGCTGCCGCTGTCGGCCGAGCACTTCGAGAACGGCGCGGACGGTACGCCCAAGACCTCGTGGGACTACATCTACGAACCGGATGCGCAGGCGGTGGTCGACGAGCTGCTGGTGCGCTACGTCGAGGCGCTGGTTTACCAGGCAGTGGCGGAAAACATGGCGTCCGAGCAATCGGCGCGAATGGTCGCGATGAAGGCTGCGTCCGACAATGCGAAGACCGTGATCAGCGAGCTTCAGCTGTCGTACAACAAGAGCCGGCAGGCCGCGATCACGAAGGAGCTGTCGGAGATCGTCGGCGGTGCCGCCGCGGTGTAAGCGGCTCAGCGACCGTTGCCTCGAAACTGCGCCCTTGCGCGAGTAAAGAATCAGGTATTGAAAGGAAAAGCGATGAGTACTACTGCTTTGGTAGAAGGCAAGATCGTACAGTGCATCGGCGCCGTTATCGACGTGGAATTCCCGCGCGACAGCATGCCGAAGATCTACGACGCGCTCACTCTGGATGGCTCGGAACTGACGCTCGAAGTCCAGCAGCAGCTGGGTGACGGCATCGTCCGCACCATCTGTCTAGGTGCCTCCGACGGCCTGCGCCGCGGCGTGGCGGTGAAGAACACCGGCAAGCCGATCTCGGTGCCGGTCGGCAAGCCGACCCTCGGCCGCATCATGGACGTGCTGGGTCGTCCGATCGACGAGGCCGGCCCGATCGAGAGCGAGCATCAGCGCTCGATCCACCAGAAGGCACCGGCGTTCGACGAACTGTCGCCGTCGACCGAACTGCTCGAAACCGGCATCAAGGTGATCGACCTGGTCTGCCCGTTCGCCAAGGGCGGCAAGGTCGGCCTGTTCGGCGGCGCCGGCGTGGGCAAGACCGTCAACATGATGGAGCTCATCAACAACATCGCGAAGGAACACGGCGGTTACTCCGTGTTCGCGGGCGTGGGCGAGCGTACCCGTGAAGGGAACGACTTCTACCACGAGATGAAGGACTCCAACGTGCTGGACAAGGTCGCGCTGGTCTACGGCCAGATGAACGAGCCGCCGGGCAACCGTCTGCGCGTGGCGCTGACCGGCCTGACGATGGCCGAGCACTTCCGTGACGAAGGCCTCGACGTGCTGTTCTTCGTCGACAACATCTACCGTTTCACGCTGGCCGGTACCGAAGTGTCGGCACTGCTGGGCCGGATGCCGTCGGCGGTGGGTTACCAGCCGACGCTGGCCGAGGAAATGGGCAAGCTGCAGGAACGCATCACGTCGACCAAGACCGGCTCGATCACGTCCGTGCAGGCCGTGTACGTTCCGGCGGATGACTTGACCGATCCGTCGCCGGCCACCACCTTCGGCCACCTGGACGCCACCGTCGTGCTGTCGCGTGACATCGCCTCGCTGGGTATCTACCCGGCCGTCGATCCGCTCGACTCGACCTCGCGCCAGATCGACCCGAACGTGATCGGCGAAGAGCACTACACGATCACGCGCGGCGTGCAGCAGACGCTGCAGCGCTACAAGGAACTGCGCGACATCATCGCAATCCTGGGCATGGACGAACTGTCGCCGGAAGACAAGCAGACGGTCGCCCGCGCACGGAAGATCCAGCGCTTCCTGTCGCAGCCGTTCCACGTCGCGGAAGTGTTCACGGGCGCGCCGGGCAAGTACGTGCCGCTGAAGGAAACGATCCGTGGCTTCAAGATGATCGTCGAAGGCGAGTGCGACCACCTGCCGGAACAGGCGTTCTACATGGTCGGCACGATCGACGAAGCCTTCGAGAAGGCCAAGAAGATCCAGTAAGGTCAGGGTGAGTGGCAGGCGCGTGCCGCCTGCGCCGGTGCTTCGGTCGATTTCGGCTGGAGCGCTTGCGCGAGGCGCGCTGCCTGCAACACGCTCGACCTGCCGTGCATGGGACGGGCAGCGGCGCGCCAGCGCCGGGGTCCGTCGACAGGAGTCCATATGGCAACCATCAAAGTAGACGTCGTCAGCGCGGAAGAGGAAATCTTCTCGGGCCAGGCGAAGTTCGTCGCGCTGCCGGGCGAATCGGGTGAGCTGGGCATTCTGCCCGGCCACACGCCGCTCATCACCCGGATTCGTCCGGGCGCGGTGCGCATCGAATCGGAAGGCGGTCAGGACGAATTCGTGTTCGTCGCCGGCGGCATTCTCGAAGTGCAACCGGGCGCCGTGACCGTGCTCGCCGACACCGCGATTCGCGGCCGGGATCTCGACGCCGCGAAGGCCGAGGAAGCGAAGCGTCGTGCCGAGGAAACGCTGCAGAACGCGAAGTCGGATATCGACCTCGCGAAGGCGCAGTCGGAACTCGCCACGGCGATGGCGCAGCTCGAGGCTATCCAGCGTCTTGCCAAGATCCGCAGCAAGAACTGAAGCGTCGGTGCCTCGTGCACCGGCAGGAAGAAGCAGCCTCCGGGCTGCTTTTTTTTCGTCCGGGTTTTCGCCCCGCCGTTGCTGCTGCCGCGAGACGCGGGCCGCGCTAACCCCGATGTCAGCCGATTGTCAGCCGGTGCAGAATGAGCCGGCTCACCGCACCTACTCGGAGATGGCAATGACGACGACGGCAAACCAGGCTTCGAATCCGGGCGACCAGGCTGGCCGGGGCGGCCGCCCCGCGGGAATCGTGCCGCACGACGGCCTTTCCTACGTGCGAGGCGCGACCGACGTGCCGCTCAGCCACGACACCATCGGCCATTTCCTGGCCGCCGCCATCGCGCGTTTCCCCGATCGGCCGGCCGTGGTATTCCGCGAGCAGGACGTGCGCTGGAGCTGGCGCGAGTTCGGCGACGAGGTCGATGCGCTGGCCGCGGCGTTGATCGAGCTCGGCATCGCGCCGGGCGAGCGCGTCGGCATCTGGGCGCCGAATCGCGTCGAGTGGCTGCTCACGCAGTTCGCGACCGCGCGCATCGGCGCGATCCTGGTCAACATCAACCCCGCCTACCGGCTCGCCGAGCTCGAATACGCGCTGAACCTGGTCGGCTGCAAGATGCTGGTGGCGGCCGATTCGTTCAAGAGCTCGCAGTACACCCAGATGCTGCGCACGCTCGCGCCCGAGCTCGACGATTGCGCGCCGGGCGCCCTGCATGCGGCGCGCCTGCCCGCGCTGCGCGCGGTGGTGTCGATGAGCGAGGCGCCGCCGGCCGGCATGCTGCGCTTCGACGACGTGCTCGCGCACGGGCGCACGCTGCGCGGGCACGCGGGCCTCGACGTGCTCGGCGCGGGCCTGGCCGACACCGATCCCATCAATATCCAGTTCACCAGCGGCACCACCGGCAGCCCGAAGGGCGCGACTCTCACGCATCGCAACGTGGTCAACAACGCGCGCGCGATCGCGCGGGTGATGCGGCTCACCGAACAGGACGCGCTGTGCATTCCGGTGCCGCTCTATCACTGCTTCGGCATGGTGCTGTCGGTGCTGGCCAGCGTGTCGGTCGGCGCGAAGATGGTGTTTCCCGGCGCCGCCTTCGATCCGCTCGCCACCCTGGCCGCCGTCGAGGCCGAACGCTGCACGGCGCTGCAGGGCGTGCCGACCATGTTCATCGCCGAGCTCGACCACCCCGAATTCAAGCGCTTCGACCTCGGCACGCTGCGCACCGGCATCATGGCCGGCTCGCCCTGCCCGATCGAGACCATGAAGCGCGTGGTGGCCGAGATGCACATGGCCGAGGTCACCATCGCCTACGGCATGACCGAAACCAGCCCCGTCTCGTTCCAGAGCACCACCGACGACACGCTGGAGAAGCGCACCACCACGGTCGGCCGGATCCAGCCGCACCTGGAGGCGAAGATCGTCGACGCCGAGGGCGCGATCGTGCCGGTCGGCGCCACCGGCGAACTCTGCACGCGCGGTTACGCGGTGATGGCGGGCTACTGGGGCGACGAGGCGCTCACGCGGCGCGCGATCGTCGACGGCTGGATGCACACGGGCGACCTGGCCACCTTCGACGAGGAAGGCTTCTGCAACATCGTCGGGCGCCTCAAGGACATGCTGATCCGCGGCGGCGAGAACATCTATCCGCGCGAGATCGAGGAATTCCTGTTTCGTCACCCGAAGATTCAGAGCGCGCAGGTGTTCGGCGTGCCCGATCCGAAGTACGGCGAGGAAGTGTGCGCGTGGATCGTGCTGCGTGCCGGCGAGGCGATGGACGAGGAGGAACTGCGCGACTTCTGCCGCGGGCAGATTGCCCACTACAAGGTGCCGCGCTACGTGCGATTCGTGGAGGCGTTGCCGATGACGGTGACCGGCAAGGTGCAGAAGTTCGTGATGCGCGACGCGATGATCGACGAACTGCGGCTGACGGAGCAGAAAACGGCCTGACGCGGAAGCGTTTGCGTTTTCTATGGACGAAAAAAAGCGGGCTTATTAGCCCGCTAAAAACCACACGCTACGGGGTTAGCGCGAGGAGACCAAAGGTGGAAGCAATCGGCGTGGGCCGATCACGATTCCAACAAGGATGCCCCTGGGAAGGGATTCGGTACGAGACCGACGGACTATTCAGCGTGCTTCGTATCCGCTCACACAAGGCACAAGAAAGACCGCATCCGTGTTGAAACCGTGAGAGCCATTGTGGGCGAATTGATCGGGACTGGCGGTAACAAAGTGTATCAGGTTGTAACGCCCGTCAGATAAGGCTCTCCGGGATTTTTTACTTTCTGTCGGAGTTTAAAGCGGGGTCTTTTTACCGTATTTTCCGGTCATCATTTTGTGTGTTTTTTTGTGTTTTCGCCAAACGCCAGAATAAGGCCGACAAGCCGGCAAAACTGGTATTTCCTGCATTCGGATAATCCCCGATTTCCCGGACGAATATCCTCGCGATGGTGCATCAATCCGGCTACAGCCGACTTCCTGCCGTCTTGCGGGCCGGTTCGCTGCCCCGCCGGGCCCGGCAGCGGCACCGATGGCCGGGCGGACTACCCGGCCCGGTAAGCCTTGCCGCTCCGGGTGTAACCGGCGCGCCGCGTCGTAAGACACCGAAACGCCGGCCGCGCCCCTATTTGAGCCATTTGTCCGTCACGGCCTGGAATTCGCCGGTCTCGCGGGCCAGATGCAGCCACTGGTCGACGTATTGCTGGAACACCACGTCGCCGCGCGGAACCATGTAGGCCTTCTCGCCGAACTGGAACGGCTGCTCGGGGTGGACCGAGCAGAGCCCGGGATTGAGCTTCTGCTGCCAGAGCGTTTCCGAGGCATCGGTGACCATCACGTCGGCGCGGCCGTCGAGGATCTCCCGGAAGATCGTCACATTGTCGGGATGCACGCTCAGTTGCGCGTGGCCCAGGTACTGCCTGGCGAAACGCTCGTTGGTGCCGCCCGGGTTGACGATCACGCGCGTGGCCGGCTGGTCGATCTGGGCGACGCTCTGGTAGCGCCCCACGTCGGCGCAGCGCACGATCGGCGTCTTGCCGTCCTGCATGGTCGGGCGCGTGAAGAAGGCGCGTTGCTGGCGATCGAGCGTGGTGGAGATGCCGCCGACGGCGATATCGCAGCGCGCCACGAAATCGTCGGTGAGCGCGCGCCAACTGGTCTTCACGTACTCGGTGCGCACCTTCAGCGAACGCGCCAGCGATTCGGCCAGGTCGATGTCGATGCCCTCGAAGCGACCGTCGGGCCGGTAATACGAATAAGGGCGGTAGTCGCCGGTGGTGCACACGCGCAGCACGCCGCGCGCGAGCACTTCGTCGAGCCGCGAGGCGGCGGCGGGCGCCGCGCTGGCCGCGTTGGCGATCGGCTCGGCGCCGGGCGCGGCGGGGCTGGCCGCGAAGGCCGTGGCGCCCACGCAGGCGATGCCAAAGCCAAGGCAGGACGCGACTGCGCGTGCACGGAAGCGCGCCGGAATGAGGGCCGGGATCATCGATGTCTCCAAACGGGGTTTTCTGGTGGCGAGTGCTGGAATGCGGCGCCGGCTCCGGGGCACGGGCGGCGCGCATCGGTCCCCGATGATAGCGGCGCGCGCCGGTCCCGCGAAGCCGTCGCGCCGCCGGCGGCGGGCGGCTCCGGTAGAATGCGCGTTTGCACCTGCTTCGTCGCTCATACCGTGGCTCATAACCTGCTCAACGACACCTTCCTGCGCGCGCTGCGTCGCGAGCCGACCGACTACACGCCGATCTGGCTGATGCGCCAGGCAGGCCGTTACCTGCCCGAGTACAACGCCACGCGCGCGCGCGCCGGCAGTTTCCTGGGCCTGGCGAAGAATCCCGACTACGCGACCGAGGTGACGCTGCAGCCGCTCGAACGCTACCCGCTCGACGCCGCGATCCTGTTCTCCGACATCCTGACGATCCCCGACGCGATGGGCCTGGGCCTCGAGTTCCAGGCCGGCGAGGGGCCGAAGTTCGCCAGCCCGGTGCGCACCGAGGCCGACGTGGCGCGGCTGGCCGTGCCCGACATCGGCGCGACGCTGGGCTACGTGACCGACGCGGTGCGCGAGATCCGCCGCGCGCTGACCGACGCGCAGGGGCGCCAGCGGGTGCCGTTGATCGGCTTCTCGGGCAGCCCCTGGACGCTCGCCTGCTACATGGTCGAGGGCGGCGGCTCGGACGATTTCCGTACCGTGAAGTCGATGGCCTATGCGCGGCCGGACCTGATGCAGCGGATCCTCGACGTCAACGTGGATGCGGTGGCCGCCTACCTGAACGCGCAGATCGAAGCCGGCGCGCAGGCCGTGATGATCTTCGACACCTGGGGCGGCACGCTGGCCGACGGCGCCTACCAGCGCCTCTCGCTGGACCCGATCCGTCGCGTGGTGGCCAAGCTCAAGCGCCAGCACGACGGTGAGCAGGTGCCGGTGATCACCTTCACCAAGGGCGGCGGGCTGTGGCTCGAGGAGATCGCCGCCAGCGGCGTCGACGCGGTGGGCCTGGACTGGACCGTCAACCTCGGCCGCGCGCGCGAGCGCGTGAACGGCGCGGTGGCCCTGCAAGGCAACCTCGACCCGAACATCCTGTTCGCGCCGCCGGCGACGATCCGCATGGAAGCGCGCGCGGTGCTCGACAGCTACGGCAACCATCCCGGCCATGTGTTCAACCTCGGCCACGGCATCTCGCAGTTCACGCCGCCGGAAAGCGTCGCCGAGCTGGTCGACGAGGTGCATCGCCATAGCCGCACGCTGCGCGCGGGTTCGCTGGGCTGAGGAAGTCGCGCGGGCGGCGCGTTGGCGCGGCTTTCCATCGGCTCGCGCGGGCTATCTGGCGCGGGCAGGACAAGGCCTGATCGGCGCGTCGAATCGAAGCCGGGATGCTGCGTCGCAGCGATTCCGGTTTGCGCCGGCCGGGCGAATCGGGGCGCAAGCGCCCGTCGATCGGCACTTCCCGGCTTGTCAAGACTTGACTTATACACATTTTGCACGTTGCGGCGCGGTAGAGCGCCGCGTCGACAAAACGTCCACGCTATTGCGCCGGAAATCGGATAGCAGCCTTGCTGGATAAGGCTCGGCGACAAGGACTCCGATGTATCAAAAAGCAGTGATCGGCACGCGGGGAAGCCATTCCGGGACAGTCAAGCACGAGTTCTCAACAAAGTTATCCACAGGAAGGATCGGCTTCCACTGATTCTTAATGAGAATCCGAAACTTAGCGCCGAAAGTGATGTTTTACTTTAACTTCGCGTCGCCGGCCATGCGCCGGCCGTCGATCGCGCCTGCCGGCGCGCCGGGCGGCCGATGAGCGAAGCCCTCTACGTGCGCGTCGCGCTCGATCATCCTTTAGCGACGCTATTCGATTACCGCTATCGCGGCGCGCTGCCGCCGCGCGTCGGCATGCTGGCGCTGGTGCCGTTCGGCAAGCGGCTGGTGGTGGGGCTTATCTGCGAAGTCGCCACTCACACCGAGGTGCCCGAGAATCGCCTGCGCGAGGTCGCCGCGATCTGCGCCGAACTGCCGCCGCTGGCCGGCGACTGGCTCGACCTGGTCGATTTCGCGGCCGATTACTACCAGCGCGGCCGCGGCGAGGTTGCCCTGCCGGCACTGCCGCAGGCGCTGCGCGACGCCGAGCGCTGGGGCCGCCTGCTGGCGCCCGAGATCCGCTACCAGCTCTCGCCCGCAGGCCGCGAGGCCCTGCCCGATGTGCTGCCCGCGCGCGCCGCGGCACTGCGCCGGCTCGCGCAGGCGCTGCTCGACAACCCCTCCCTCCCCCTGCCCGAACTGCGCGCGCTGCATCCCAAGGCGCAGGCGACGCTCGACGCCTGGTGCGAGGCGGGCTGGGCCGCCTGCATCGAGATCGCCGCGGCCGACGTCGGTGGACAAGCGGTGGATAACTCGATCGTCGCGCCTGTGCCGCCGGCTCTCACCGCCGAGCAGGCCGACGCGCTGGAGGCGATCGAGGCCGCGCGCGGCTTCGCGCCCTTCCTGCTGCACGGCGTGACGGGCAGCGGCAAGACCGAGGTCTACCTGCGCGCGCTGGCGGCGCTGCTGTCCACGCGACCCGAGGCGCAGGCGCTGGTGCTGGTGCCCGAGATCAACCTGACGCCGCAGTTCGAGGCCGCGTTCCGCGCGCGCTTCGCCGCGGTGCTGCCGCCCGGCGCGATCGTCACGCTGCACAGCGGGCTGGCCGAGGGCGAGCGCGCGCGACACTGGCTCGCCGCGCATACCGGCCGCGCGCGCATCGTGCTTGGCACGCGCCTGGCGGTGCTGGCCTCGCTGCCGTCGCTGGCGATGATCGTGGTCGACGAGGAGCACGAGCCCGCCTACAAGCAGCAGGAAGGCCTGCGCTACTCGGCGCGCGACCTCGCGGTATGGCGCGCCAAGCGGCTCGAGATTCCGGTGGTGCTGGGCTCGGCCACGCCCTCGCTGGAAAGCTGGTGGCAGGCCGAGCAGGGCCGCTACACGCGGCTCACGCTGTCGCGTCGCGCGGTGGCCGACGCGGTGCTGCCCACCGTCAGGCTGGTTGACCTGGAGGAGGAGCGGCGGCGCGGCCGGGCCTCGATCGGCGGCTTGTCGGGGCCGCTGGTGGCCGCGCTCAAGGGCCGGCTCGAACGCGGCGAGCAGAGCCTGATCTTCCTGAATCGGCGCGGCTACGCGCCGGCGCTGGCCTGCGACGCCTGCGGCTGGGTGGCCGGCTGCCCGCGCTGCAGCGCCTACGTGGTGCTGCACAAGCCCGAGCGCGCGCTGCGCTGCCACCATTGCGGCTGGGAATCGCGGATCCCGCACAACTGCCCCGAGTGCGGCAATGTCGATATCGCGCCGCTCGGGCGCGGCACGCAGCGCGTCGAGGAGACGCTCGCCGAGGCGGTGCCGGGCGCGCGGATCCTGCGCATCGACGCCGACAGCACGCGCCGCAAGGGCAGCGCCGAGGCGCTGTTCTCCGACGTCCATGCCGGCGAGGTCGATATCCTGGTGGGCACCCAGATGATCGCCAAGGGGCACGACTTCCGGCGCGTCTCGCTGGTCGGCGTGCTCAATGCCGATACCGCCCTGTTCTCGCACGACTTCCGCGCCACCGAGCGCCTGTTCGCGCAGCTGATGCAGGTCAGCGGCCGCGCGGGCCGCGCCGGGCTGCCCGGCGACGTGCTGATCCAGACGCGTTATCCGCGCCACGCGCTCTATCACGCGCTGGCGCGGCACGATTACGTCGGCTTCGCCGGCTCGACGCTGGCCGAGCGCCGCGACGCGCATCTGCCGCCCTTCGTCTACCAGGCCCTGCTGCGCGCCGAGGGGCGCACCCTGGAAGCCGCGCTGGCCTTCCTGCAGGCGGGCGCGGCCGAGTTGGCGGCGCTGCCCGGCGCCGAGCGCGTGACCGTCTACGACGCCGTGCCGATGACGATCGTGAAGGTGCTCCATGTGCACCGCGCGCAACTGCTGGTGGAAAGCGCCTCGCGCGCAGTGTTGCAACACGTGCTGGCGGCGTGGCAACCGCGGCTGCGCGAACTGAAGGGCGTGTTGCGCTGGAGCGTCGAGGTGGACCCGCTCGACATCTGAGCGGCGCGCCGCCAAGGCCTTCCCGAGCCGGTTTGCGCGACGGGAGCGCATGCATCGAAGTGGTGCAACCAGCGGGCTTTTCGGACGTTTCCGGGTCGCGCCGGGTGCCTTCGATGCTGCCATGGGCCCACATTTCGCCTGCTTCGCGATACACCGGAATCAAACAGGAACCCACGACAGGCAAGGCGCGAGACCGATCACCGCGTAGCGAGCACTCGCCTCGCCGCCGTGCGCGGTACTCCCCGAAACGCCAATTCCCCATTCCGGTGCGCCGAAAAAACCGCGCCAGGCGCTCACCCGTCCTAAGGGAAAATACCGATCACCCTGGTGCTTGGCGTGGACCGGTTGCGATGCTCTAATGCATTGATTCCAAAGTATTTTGCAAAGGTGCAACCGAACTCGCGATTCGGTTGCACCTTTTTATTGTGTGGCATAGGATTCCGCGAGTCTTATCCACGCGACCGCCGGCCAAGTACCGGCACACAAGGAATCATGGCAAGCACCACCCTAGGCGTCAAAGTCGACGATCTGCTCCGTTCGCGTCTGAAGGACGCCGCCGCGCGCCTGGAGCGCACCCCCCACTGGCTGATCAAGCAAGCGATCTTCGCGTACCTCGAGAAGATCGAGCACGGCCAGCTTCCGGCCGAGCTGTCGGGTCGCAGCGGTTTCGCCGAACTCGCCGACAGCCATGCCGACAACGACGACGGCGCGCCCCACCCGTTCCTCGAATTCGCGCAGAGCGTGCAGCCGCAATCGGTGCTGCGCGCCGCGATCACGGCCGCCTATCGTCGCCCCGAGCCCGAGTGCGTGCCCTTCCTGATCGGCCAGGCCCGCCTGAGCGCGAACCTGTCGACCGACGCGCAGAACCTGGCCGCCAAGCTGGTCGAGACGCTGCGCAGCAAGAGCTCCGGCGGCGGCGTCGAAGGGTTGATCCACGAATTCTCGCTGTCGAGCCAGGAAGGCGTGGCGCTGATGTGCCTGGCCGAGGCGCTGCTGCGCATCCCCGATCGCGCCACGCGCGACGCGCTGATCCGCGACAAGATCAGCAAGGGCGACTGGCGCTCGCACGTCGGCCACGCGCCCTCGCTGTTCGTCAACGCGGCCACCTGGGGGCTGATGATCACCGGCAAGCTGGTCACCACCAACAGCGAGGCCGGGCTGTCCTCCGCGCTCACGCGCCTGATCGGCCGCGGCGGCGAACCGCTGATCCGCAAGGGCGTCGACATGGCGATGCGCCTGATGGGCGAGCAGTTCGTGACCGGCGAGACGATCTCGGAGGCGCTGGCCAACAGCCGCAAGTACGAGGCGCGCGGCTTCCGCTATTCCTACGACATGCTCGGCGAGGCCGCCACCACCGAGGAGGATGCGCAGCGCTACTACGCCTCCTACGAGCAGGCGATCCACGCGATCGGCAAGGCCGCCGGCAGCCGCGGCATCTACGAAGGCCCGGGCATCTCGATCAAGCTGTCCGCGCTGCATCCGCGCTATTCGCGCGCGCAGCAGGACCGCACCATCAGCGAACTGCTGCCGCGCGTGCGCGCGCTGGCCCTGCTGGCGCGCCGCTACGACATCGGCCTCAATATCGACGCCGAGGAAGCGGACCGCCTGGAGCTCTCGCTCGACCTGCTCGAGGCGCTCTGCTTCGATCCGGACCTGGCCGGCTGGAACGGCATCGGCTTCGTGGTGCAGGCTTACCAGAAGCGCTGCCCGTTCGTGATCGACTACCTGATCGACCTGGCGCGCCGCAGCCGTCACCGCCTGATGATCCGCCTGGTGAAGGGCGCTTATTGGGACTCCGAAATCAAGCGCGCCCAGGTCGACGGCCTGGAGGGCTACCCGGTCTACACGCGCAAGATCTACACCGACGTGTCCTACCTGGCCTGCGCCAAGAAGCTGCTCGGCGCGCCCGACGCGGTCTATCCGCAGTTCGCCACGCACAACGCGCACACGCTCTCGGCGATCTACCACCTGGCCGGCCAGAACTACTACCCGGGCCAGTACGAGTTCCAGTGCCTGCACGGCATGGGCGAGCCGCTGTACGAGGAAGTGACCGGCCGCGACAAGCTGAACCGCCCGTGCCGCGTCTACGCGCCGGTCGGCACCCACGAAACCCTGCTCGCCTACCTGGTGCGCCGCCTGCTCGAGAACGGCGCCAACACCTCCTTCGTGAACCGCATCGCCGACAAGGCGGTGGCCGTGAAGGACCTGGTGGCCGACCCGGTCGAGGAAGCCGCCAGGATCGTCCCGCTCGGCGCGCCGCACGCGAAGATCCCGCTGCCGCGCCAGCTTTACGGCGATTCGCGCGCCAACTCGATGGGCCTCGACCTGTCGAACGAGCATCGTCTCGCCTCGCTGTCCTCGGCACTGCTGACGAGCGCGCATCATCCGTGGCGCGCCGCGCCGCTGCTGGCCGACGAGGCCTTGTCCGACGCGCCGGCGCGCGAGGTCCGCAACCCGGCCGACCTGCGCGACGTGGTCGGCACCGTCAGCGAGGCGACGCCCGAGCAGGTCAGTGCCGCGCTCGCGCATGCGGTGTCGGCCGCGCCGATCTGGCAGGCCACGCCGGTCGAGGATCGCGCCGACTGCCTGGCGCGCGCCGCCGACCTGCTCGAGGCGCAGATGCACACGCTGATGGGCCTGGTGATCCGCGAGGCCGGCAAGTCGCTGCCGAACGCGGTGGCCGAGATCCGCGAGGCGATCGACTTCCTGCGCTACTACTCGGCGCAGATCCGCGACGAGTTCTCCAACGACACGCATCGCCCGCTCGGCCCGGTGGTCTGCATCAGCCCCTGGAACTTCCCGCTGGCGATCTTCATGGGCCAGGTGGCGGCCGCGCTGGCCGCCGGCAACACGGTGCTGGCCAAGCCCGCCGAGCAGACTCCGCTGATCGCCGCGCAGGCCGTGCGCATCCTGCGCGAGGCCGGCGTGCCGGCCGGCGCGGTGCAACTGCTGCCGGGCGACGGCGAGACGGTCGGCGCCGCGCTGGTGGGCGATCCGCGCACGCGCGCGGTGATGTTCACCGGCTCGACCGAGGTGGCGCGCCTGATCAACAAGGTGCTGGCCGCACGCCTGGACCCGGACGGCAAGCCGATCCCGCTGATCGCCGAAACCGGCGGCCAGAACGCGATGATCGTGGATTCGTCCGCGCTGGCCGAGCAGGTGGTGGCCGACGTGCTGAACTCGGCCTTCGACTCGGCCGGCCAGCGCTGCTCGGCGCTGCGCGTGCTCTGCCTGCAGGACGACGTGGCCGACCGCACGCTGACCATGCTCAAGGGCGCCATGCACGAGCTCGCGCTCGGCAATCCCGACCGCCTCTCGACCGACGTCGGCCCGGTGATCGACGCCGACGCCAAGCGCGGCATCGATGCCCACGTGGCCGCGATGAAGGAAAAGGGCCACCAGGTCACCCAGCTGCCGATGCCGGATGGCTGCGCGCAGGGCACCTTCGTGCCGCCCACGCTGATCGAGATCGCCAGCATCGACGAGCTCAAGCGCGAGGTGTTCGGCCCCGTGCTGCACGTGGTGCGCTACCGCCGCAGCGCGCTCGACAAGCTGCTCGAGCAGGTGCGCGCGACCGGCTACGGCCTCACGCTCGGCATCCATACGCGCATCGACGAAACCATCGCCCATGTGATCGGCCGCGCCCATGTCGGCAACATCTACGTGAACCGCAACGTGGTGGGCGCCGTGGTGGGCGTGCAGCCGTTCGGCGGCGAGGGACTGTCCGGTACCGGTCCCAAGGCCGGCGGCGCGCTCTACCTGCAGCGCCTGCTTGCCACGCGCCCGGCGGGCCTGCCGAAGTCGCTGGAGGCCTCGCTGGTGGTGGATGCGCCGGTGGAGGGCGAGTCGGGTGATAATCCGGCGTCGGCCCTGGCCGCGTTGCGCGACTGGCTGATCGAACAGCGCGAGGCCGCGCTGGCCGCGCGCTGCGAAGGCTACCTGTCGCGCGTGCTGGCTGGCGCGACCGCGGTGCTGCCCGGCCCGACCGGCGAGCGCAACACCTACACGCTCGGCCCGCGCGGCACGGTGCTCTGCATCGCGGCCACCGCGCGCGGCGCGCGTGCGCAGTTCGCCTCGGTGCTGGCCACCGGCAACCGCGCGCTGTTCGCGGGCGCCGCCGGCGAGGCGCTGGCCGCCGCGCTGCCGGCCTCGCTGAAGGGCCACGCGACGGTGCGCAAGCAGGCCGACGCGAGCTTCGACGCGGTGCTGTTCGAGGGCGACAGCGATGAATTGCTGGCGCTGGTGAAGGAGGTCTCGCAACGTCCCGGCCCGATCGTCTCGGTGCAGGGCGTGGCGGCCGGCGCCTTCGAGAACGGCGACGAGGATTACGCGCTGGAACGCCTGCTGACCGAGCGCTCGGTCAGCGTGAACACCGCGGCGGCGGGCGGTAACGCGAACCTGATGACGATCGGCTGAGCGATCCCGGCTGGTTGGCATGACGAAACGGAAGCGGCACGGCAAACCCGAAGCCGCTCCATTTACCCTGGTATTAGGAGAAGCTAATGCAACACACGATGAAAAAAGTGGCAGGCGCGACGTTCGTTGCGGTCATGTCGCTGGCGGGGACCGCGTACGCGGATGACGTGAAGATCGGCTTCGCGGCACCGATGACGGGAGCGCAGGCGCATTACGGCAAGGACATGCAGAACGGCATCGTGCTGGCGATCGAGGACTTCAACGCGACGAAGCCCGTGATCGGCGGCAAGCCGGTGACCTTCGTGCTCGATACGCAGGACGACCAGGCCGACCCGCGCACGGGTACCACGGTCGCGCAGAAGCTCGTCGACGACGGCATCAAGGGCATGCTCGGCCACTTCAACTCGGGCACCACGATCCCGGCCTCGCGCATCTACGCGAACGCCGGCATCCCGGAAATCGCCATGGCGACGGCGCCGGAGTACACCACGCAGGGCTACAAGACGACCTTCCGGATGATGACCTCCGACACGCAGCAGGGCTCGGTCGCGGGCGCCTTCGCGGTGAAGGATCTCGGCATGAAGAAGATCGCCATCGTCGACGATCGCACCGCCTACGGCCAGGGCCTGGCCGACCAGTTCGAGAAGGCCGCCAAGGCAGCCGGCGCGACCATCGTCGATCGCGAGTTCACCAACGACAAGGCCGTCGACTTCAAGGCGATCCTGACCAAGCTGAAGGCCGCCAAGCCGGACCTGGTCTACTACGGCGGCGCCGATTCGCAAGCCGCGCCGATGGTCAAGCAGATGAAGTCGCTGGGCCTCACGGCGCCGCTGATGGGCGGTGAAATGGTCCACACGCCGACCTTCCTGAAGATCGCCGGCGACGCCTCGGAAGGCACCATCGCCTCGCTGGCCGGCCTGCCGCTGAACGACATGCCGGGCGGCAAGACCTACGCCGACAAGTACAAGAAGCGCTTCGGCGAGGACGTGCAGACCTACTCGCCGTACGCCTACGACGGCGCGATGGCGATGTTCAACGCGATGAAGAAGGCGAACTCGACCGATCCGGCCAAGTACCTGCCGGTGCTGGCGCAGACCGACATGGCCGGCGTGACCTCGACGCATATCGCCTACGATTCGCGCGGCGACCTGAAGAACGGCGGCATCACGATGTACAAGGTCGAGAAGGGCGAGTGGAAGCCGCTCAAGAGCATCGGCGGCAAGTAAGCCTCGCGGCCCTGGCGGCTTGACCGCCCGGGCGGCTCGCGGGACCGGACCGGCCGGTCGGCACGTTGTCACGACGTGCCGGCCGGCCGGTTTTTTCATGCCGGCCCCGCTGCGGAGCCTGGCGACGCGGGATGGCGTCGCGCAGGTCAGCCATGCAATTTCCTCATGGCGGCCATGCAGAGGATTCGATTGCGGGGGGAATTTGTCTCCGGCTAAATCGCCTGGTATGGCCGCCGCCGCGTCGGCGCGGCCCGGTTCCGCCGCAGGAGATGTCCCCCATGCAGAGCGCTCTCGCGCCCCGCTCCAAGCTGCCCGACGTGGGCACCACGATCTTCAGCGTGATCGGCAAGCTGGCCGCCGAACACGATGCCCTCAATCTCTCGCAGGGCGCGCCCAACTTCGCGCCCGATCCGGCGCTGGTCGAGGGCGTGGCGCGCGCGATGCGCGACGGCCACAACCAGTACGCGCCGATGCCGGGCGTGCTGGCGCTGCGCGAGGCGCTGGCGCTGAAGACCGAGAGCCTGGGCGGCGCGCGCTACGACCCCGGCAGCGAGATCACCGTGCTGGCCAGCGCCAGCGAGGGCCTGTACGCCGCGATCAGCGCGCTGGTGCATCCCGGCGACGAGGTGATCTATTTCGAGCCCTCGTTCGACAGCTACGCGCCGATCGTGCGCATGCAGGGCGCCGTGCCCGTGGCCATCAAGCTCTCGCCGGAAACCTTCCGGATCGACTGGGAGGAGGTGGCGGCCGCGCTCACGCCGCGCACGCGGATGATCATCGTCAACACCCCGCACAACCCCACCGCCACCATTTTCGGCGCCGACGATCTCGCGCGGCTCGAGCGGCTCACGCGCGACACCGGCATCGTGATCCTGTCCGACGAGGTCTACGAGCACGTGGTGTTCGACGGCGCGCGCCACCTCGGCATGGCGAGCCGCCCGGCGCTGGCCGAGCGCAGTGTGATCGTCTCCTCGTTCGGCAAGTCCTTCCACGTGACGGGCTGGCGCGTCGGCTATTGCCTGGCGCCGGCCGCGCTGATGGACGAGATCCGCAAGGTTCACCAGTTCATGGTGTTCTCGGCCGATACGCCCATGCAGATCGCCTTCGCCGAGGCGCTGGCCGATCCGGCCAGCTACCTGGGGCTGTCGGCCTTCTACCAGGCCAAGCGCGACTTGCTGGCGCGCGAGCTGGCCGATTCGCGCTTCGAGCTGCTGCCCAGCGAGGGCAGCTTCTTCATGCTGGCGCGCTTTCGCCGTGTCTGCGACGAGCGCGACAGCGATTTCGTGCTGCGCCTGATTCGCGAGGCGCGCGTCGCCACCATCCCGCTGTCCGCGTTCTACGCGGACGGCACCGAGACCGGCGTGATACGCCTGAGCTTCGCCAAGGACGACGCGACGCTCGTCGAGGGCGCGCGTCGGCTGCGCGCGCTCTGATCCGAATCCCGCAGACTGCAAGGAGATCAGCATGACTGGATGGAACCGGCGGCGCGTCAGCGCGTTCGCCTGCGCGCTCGGCGCGACGGCTGCCATGAGCCTCACGGGTGGCGCCCGGGCGGCCGATGCGCAGAACCTGCGCTTCGGCGTCGAGGCGCAATACGCGCCGTTCGAATCGAAGGCGGCCGACGGCTCGCTGCAGGGCTTCGACATCGACGTCGGCAATGCCGTGTGCCGCATCGCGAAGCTCGACTGCAAGTGGGTGGAGACCTCGTTCGACGGGTTGATCCCGGCCCTGCAGGGGCGCAAGTTCGACGCCATCAACTCGGCCATGAACGCGACGCCGCAGCGTCGCCAGGCGATCGCCTTCACCACCATCATCTATCGCGTGCCGACCCAGCTGATCGCGCGCGCGAGCAGCGGTTTGCTGCCGACGCCGGAATCGCTGAAGGGCAAGCGCATCGGCGTGCTGCAGGGCTCCATCCAGGAAACCTACGCGAACGCGCACTGGGCCAACGCGGATGTGTCGATCGTCTCCTACCAGGACCAGAACCAGGTCTATGCCGACCTGGTTTCGGGGCGCCTGGACGGCACCCTGGTGCTCGCGCCGGCCGGCCAGCGCGGATTCCTGTCGCGGCCCGACGGCAAGGGTTTCGCCTTCGTCGGCGCGCCGGTGCGCGACGACCGGATCCTCGGCGACGGCATCGGCTTCGGCTTGCGCAAGGGAGATGCGGCGCTGAAGGCGCGCCTCGATGCGGCCATCGAGCAGCTCAAGGCCGACGGCACCGTGCAGGCGCTGGGCCGCAAGTATTTCGGCGATATCGACATCTCGACGAAGTAGGCGGCGTGAGATAGGGCGCGCATGGATCTCGTGCCGCCCCGCTCCGTTCCATCCCGCCTCAATCGGGATCGGCCTCGGCCAGGCGTGCCGCCACGTCGCGCAGCCAGGCCTCGCTCCAGGTCAGCGCGCCCACCTTCAGGTGCCCGACCACGCTGCGCACCCAGTCGAGTTCGGTCTCGACGGTGGCCTGCAGCAACTCGCTCTCCAGCAGGAACAGCCGCGGGATCTGCATCGCGAGTGCCGCGTTGCGCGCCGCCTCGAGCCGTTCGAGTTCTTCCTCGAGCGCGAGGATGCGCGCCTCGAGCTGGCGCCGCGCATCCTCGACCGACAGCAGGGGCAGAATCGACAACGCGACCGGAAACGCCGGGAACTCGCGGGCCGGTTGCGCGAGCTGCTCGCGCAACCACTGGCGCGCGGTGTTGCGGCCCGATTCGGTGACGGCATAAACAGTGCGCTCGGGGAACATGCCGTCGCGCTCGGTATCGTGGACCACCACCAGGTGGTCGCGCAGCAGACGCTCGAGCGTCTGGTAGAGGCTGTTGCGCTGGCGGACGTTGATCACTTCGTCCTTGCCGCGCAGTTTGATCAGCTGCTGGATCCGATAGGCGTGCATCGGCGCTTCGGTCAGCATCGCCAGCACGGCCAGTGCGAGAGGGGAAAATTTCGGCATGAGCCAGTCGAATCCATCATCAATTTGTGACTAGTGATTTTATGACTGGTCATGAATTGACGCAATGGAGAACGCGAGTGCCGGCTGCGAGCGCGCCTAGCCGACGTGCGTGCGCTTGGCCGGCGCCTCCAGCGTTTCCATGGTCGCGAGGCCGTGCACGATGCCGCAATCCTCGACCGTGTGATCGCCCTGGCACTGCTCGCGCAATTCGCTGAGCTGGGCCTTCAGGTGCTGCAGTTCGACGAGTCGCGCATTGACGTGGCCGATGTGTTCGTCGAGCAGCGTGTTGATCGAATCGCAGCGATCGGCCGGGTCGTCGGTCAGGCGCAGCAGCGCGCGGATCTCGTCGTGCGTCATGTCCAGCGCGCGGCAGTTGCGGATGAACCGCAGGCGCTCGACGTGGACCTCGGTGTAGCGCCGGTAATTGGCGTCGGTGCGCTCGGCATCCGGCATCAGACCCTCCTTCTCGTAGAAGCGGATCGTTTCCGGCGTGCAGCGGGCGGCTTTCGCGAGTTCGCCGATCTTCATCAGATTCTCCTGGCGGTAGCGGTTGACCCTGAAGTGGCTTCAGGGTGTTAACTCTACACCGTCAAGCAATCAGGCATCGGAGAAGGTGATGAGCGAAAGCAATCGGAGCAAGGACGCGATCGGCGTCGAGGCGCGCGAGGCGCAGGCGGTGGCGGCCGGCGACCATGCTGGCCACGAGGCGCATGCGCATGGCGCCGGCGCGGCTTGCTGCGGGCACGACCACGACCATGCCCTTGCGCCGGCCGATGCCCGCGCCGCCGCCGCGCCGGGCCAGGCGATCCAATGGACGCGCCGCGATCCGGCCGGGCAGGCCGAGCTCGCGCTCGCCGCCGCGCCGGAACGTGCCGATGCATGTTGTTCGGGCAAGGCGCACTCGCGTGAGCATGATCACGCGCATGCCGGCCACGACGATGCGGGGCACGACCACGCCGCGCACGGCAGCCATGGGCATGCCGTCGACGATCATGCGGGTCATGACCATTCGAACCACGATCATGCGGGCCACAATCACGCCGACCACGACCACGACCACGCCGCCCATAGCCACGACCACGGCGCCGACTGCTGCGCCCCCGCCGCGCTGACGCTCGCGCCGCTGCCCGGCACCGAACGCCTGGCCGACGGCCAGGAACGCTCCGCCTTCCGCATCATGCAGATGGATTGCCCGACCGAGGAAACGCTGATCCGCAAGAAGCTGGGCGGCATGGCCTCGGTGGCGACGCTCGAATTCAACCTGATGCAGCGCATGCTGACCGTGGTCCACACGCCGGGCGCGGCCGATTCGGTCGCCGCGGCGATCCGCACGCTCGGCATGACGCCCGAGCTGGCCGGCGCCGCCGACGCCAAGGCGGGCGGCGCCATCGCCGAGCCCGCCAAGCCGGTCTGGCCGCTGGTCGCGGCCGGCGTCGCCGCGCTGGCTTCCGAGGCCGTCACCTGGGCCGGCCTGCCGACCTGGGCCGCCGCGCTGCTGGCGCTGGCCTCGGTGGCGGTCTGCGGGCTCACCACCTATCGCAAGGGCTGGATCGCGATCCGCAACGGCAACCTCAACATCAACGCGCTGATGAGCATCGCCGTGACCGGCGCGATGCTGATCGGCCAGTGGCCCGAGGCGGCGATGGTGATGGTGCTGTTCACCATCGCCGAGCTGATCGAGGCGAAGTCGCTCGATCGCGCCCGCAACGCGATCCAGGGCCTGATGCGGCTCGCGCCCGATACCGCCACGGTGCGCCAGCCCGACGGCAGTTGGGCGTCGGTGGCGGCGGCCGAGGTCGCGCTCGGCGCGATCGTGCGCGTGCGCCCCGGCGAGCGCATCGGCCTGGACGGCGAGCTGGTCGAGGGCCGCTCCAGCGTGAACCAGGCGCCGATCACCGGCGAGAGCCTGCCGATCGAGAAGGCGCCTGGCGACGCCGTGTTCGCCGGCACCATCAACGAATCGGGCTCGTTCGACTATCGCGTCACCGCGGTGGCCTCGAACACCACGCTGGCGCGCATCATCCACGCCGTCGAGGAGGCGCAGGGCGCCAAGGCGCCGACCCAGCGCTTCGTCGACCGCTTCGCGCGCGTCTACACGCCGATCGTGTTCGCGATCGCGCTGCTGGTCGCGGTGGTGCCGCCGCTGCTGCTGGGCGAGTCCTGGCACGACTGGGTCTATCGCGCGCTGGTGCTGCTGGTGATCGCCTGCCCTTGCGCGCTGGTGATCTCGACGCCGGTCACCATCGTCTCGGGGCTGGCGGCCGCGGCGCGGCGCGGGATCCTGGTGAAGGGCGGCGTCTATCTCGAGGAAGGCCGCAAGCTCGGTTGGCTCGCGCTCGACAAGACCGGCACGCTCACCCACGGCAAGCCGGTGCGCACCGACGTCGAGGTCTTGGCCGACGATCTCGAGCCGCAGCGGATCGCCTTCATGGCCGCGAGCCTCGCGAGCCGCTCCGATCACCCGGTCTCGCAGGCGATCGCGACCGCGGCGCTGGCCGAGCGCGGCAGCGCCGGCGCGCCGTTCGCCGAGGTCGAGGGCTTCGAGGCGCTGCCGGGCCGCGGCGTGCGCGGCAGCATCGACGGTGCCGCCTACTGGCTCGGCAACCGGCGCCTGGCAGTCGAGCTCGGCCGCGCCTCGGCGGCGCTCGACGAACGCGTGGCCGCGCTGGAATCGAAAGGCCGCACGGTGGTGATGCTGATCGACGCGACGCGCGTGCTCGGCCTGTTCGCGGTCGCCGACACGGTCAAGCAGACCAGCCGCGAGGCGATCGAGCAACTGCACGCGCTCGGCATCCGCACCGCGATGCTGACCGGCGACAATGCGCACACGGCCGCGGCGATCGCGCGCGAGGTCGGCATCGACGATGCGCGCGGCAACCAGTTGCCGGAAGACAAGCTCGCCGCCGTGGTGGAATTGTCGGGCCAGGGCCGCGCGGTCGGGATGGTGGGCGACGGCATCAACGACGCGCCGGCGCTGGCGCGCGCCGACATCGGCTTCGCGATGGGCGCGATGGGCACCGACACGGCGATCGAGACGGCCGACGTCGCGCTGATGGACGACGACCTGCGCAAGATCCCCGCCTTCGTGCGCCTGTCGCGCGCCACGCACCGCGTGCTGGTGCAGAACATCGGCTTCGCGCTGGTGGTGAAGGCAGTGTTCCTCGGCCTCACCGTGGCCGGGCTGGGCACCATGTGGATGGCCGTGTTCGCCGACGCGGGCGCGAGCCTGATCGTGGTCGGCAATGGCTTGCGGCTGCTGCGCGCCTCGCGCTGAGGCGGCGTCGCGGCATCGGGAAGGCGGGGCTCGCGATGAACCGTTTCGCCCGCTGGTTCGACACGCTGCGCGGTGCGCTGGCCGGCCATGCCGCGCGGCCGGGGCGGCGCTTCACCCAACTGCGTTCCGGCGATGCAGGCCGGCCGGCGGTCTGCCGCCGCTGTAGCGCGCCGCTGGAAGCGGCCTCGCGCATGTGCACGCGATGCGGCACGCGCGTGCATTGAGCCGGTCAGCGCAATGCGCGATGCGCCGCTGAATGCCGGCTTATCCACAGCGAGCCGTGGATAAAGGGTCCAGCTCGCTGTGCGTGCCGCTCAGCGCAGCGGCAGGCAGATCTCGGTCAGCAACTGCTCGGCCGGCGTGTCGCGCGGATCGTTGAGATAGCGCTCGAACGAAGGCGCCTCGGCCAGCGCGCGTCCCGATGCGGGCAGCCATTCCTGGAACAGCCATCGATACGATTCGCCGAGCCGCGCATAGGGCCCGCGATGGATCAGTACCGCATACGGGCCGCCCGAGATGGTCAGGTGTTCGAACTGCCCGGGCAAGGCCAGCGCCGCGGTCCCCTCGCCGAGCGCGAAGCAGGCATGCGAGCGCAACTGCGTGGCCGGTACCGTCTCGGGATCGTCGTGGAAGATGCCCAGGCATTGCGTATCGGGTCCGAACTGGCCCTGTTCGTCGAGCCAGGCGGCCAGGCGTGAGAATGCGGCATGCATCTCGGCATAAGGGCCGATATGGGCGGCCGCGACTACCTCGAGCGGCGCGAGCTGGCGGATGTCGAGCTGCGGATTCGTCATGCTGGAGGGTTCCGGAATCAGTCGTGATGGATCGGCCGGCACGCGCGACCACCGGCGCCATGCCGCCGCTCATCCTACGGAAGCCTTACGACCCGCGCAATCGGCAGCATCCGCCGCCCCGCCCACCTTTGCCGATTTTCGATAACGCCTCGATTAATGACTCTCTAGCATCGGTGATCGGTCACCCGATCCGGCGCGCCGCGCCGGCAGCCGCACATGAGGAGAGAGCGATGCAAGCAGAGTCGAACGGCCGCCCCGCAGCGGGCGGCGCCGCGCCGGGGCCGGCACTGAAACAGACCCTCGGCACCTGGCAGCTGTGGGGCATCGCGGTGGGCCTGGTGATCTCGGGCGAGTATTTCGGCTGGAGCTACGGCTGGGCCAGCGCCGGCACGCTCGGCTTCGTGGTCACCGCGCTGTTCATCGCGGCGATGTACACCACCTTCATCTTCAGCTTCACCGAGCTGACCACCTCGATCCCGCACGCCGGCGGCCCGTTCGCCTATGCGCGGCGCGCCTTCGGCCCGGCCGGCGGCTACCTGGCCGGCATCGCCACCCTGGTCGAGTTCGTGTTCGCGCCGCCGGCCATCGCGCTGGCGATCGGCGCCTACCTGCACGTGCAGTTCCCCTCGCTGGAGCCCAAGCACGCGGCGATGGGCGCCTACCTGGTGTTCATGGCGCTCAATATCGTCGGCGTGCAGATCGCCGCCACCTTCGAGCTGATCGTCACCCTGCTGGCGATCTTCGAGCTGCTGGTGTTCATGGGCGTGGTCTCGCCGGGCTTCTCCTGGGACAACTTCACCCGCGGCGGCTGGAGCGGCGCCGACCACTTCTCGCCAAGCGCCTTCCACGGCATGTTCGCGGCGATCCCGTTCGCGATCTGGTTCTTCCTCGCGATCGAGGGCGTGGCGATGGCCGCCGAGGAGGCGAAGAACCCGAAGCGCTCGATTCCGATCGCGTATGTCGCCGGGATCCTGACCCTGGTGGTGCTGGCGATCGGCGTGATGGTGTTCGCGGGCGGCGCCGGCGACTGGACCAAGCTGTCCAACATCAACGATCCGCTGCCGCAGGCCATGAAGTACATCGTCGGCGAGCACAGCGGCTGGATGCACATGCTGGTCTGGCTGGGCCTGTTCGGGCTGGTGGCCTCGTTCCACGGGATCATCCTCGGCTATTCGCGCCAGATCTTCGCGCTGGCGCGCGAGGGCTACCTGCCGGAATGGCTGGCCAAGGTGCACCCGCGCTTTCGCACGCCGTATCGCGCGATCCTGGCGGGCGGCGTGGTCGGCATCGCGGCGATCTACAGCGACGAGCTGATCCAGTTCGGCGGCCAGACGCTCACCGCGAACATCGTGACGATGTCGGTATTCGGCGCTATCGTGATGTACATCGTCAGCATGGCGGCGCTGTTCAAGCTGCGCCGCAGCCAGCCGGCGATGGCGCGCCCGTTCCGCGCGCCGCTCTATCCGCTGTTCCCCGCCTTCGCGCTGGTGGCGGCGCTGGTCTGCCTCGGCACGATGGTGTATTTCAATGCGCTGGTCGCGCTGATCTTCGTGGTGATCGTCGCGCTCGGCTACGGCTACTTCCTGGCCACGCGAGCGCAGCGGGCGGCCACGCCGGCCGAGGCGCTGCTCGAGGAATGACAGCACGCGCGCCGGGCGGCGCGCAGGAGATTCGCAGATGTCGTACACGGAGACGATCGGCTCGCGCACCTATCGGTTCGCGGACCTGAAGACCTTGATGGCGAAGGCCAGTCCCTTGCGCTCGGGCGACCAGCTCGCCGGCGTGGCGGCGGCCAGCGAGGAGGAGCGCGTGGCGGCGAAGATCGCCCTGGCCGCCGTGCCGCTCAAGGCCTTCCTCAACGAGGCGCTGATTCCCTACGAGCGCGACGAGGTCACGCGGCTGGTGATCGACGAGCACGACGCGGCCGCCTTCGCCGAGATCTCGCACCTGACGGTGGGCGATTTCCGCAACTGGCTGCTCTCGCCCGCCGCCGACGGTGCCGCGCTCGAACGCGTGGCGCCGGGCCTCACGCCCGAGATGGTGGCGGCGGTCTCGAAGCTGATGCGCAACCAGGACCTGATCGCGGCGGCCAGGAAGCGCCGCGTGGTCACGCGCTTTCGCAACACGGTCGGCCTGCCGGGGCGCATGTCGGTGCGCCTGCAACCGAATCACCCGACCGACGACGCCAGGGGCATCGCCGCCTCGATGCTCGACGGCCTGATGTACGGCTCCGGCGACGCGATGATCGGCATCAATCCCGCCACCGACAGCCTGGCCGCCATCACGCGCCTGCTGAACATGATCGACGCGTTCCGCGAGCGCTACCGCGTGCCGACGCAGTCCTGCGTGCTGACCCACGTCACCAACACCATCGCCGCGATCGAGAAGGGCGCGCCGGTCGACCTGGTGTTCCAGTCGATCGCCGGCACCGAGCAGGCCAATGCCAGCTTCGGCATCTCGCTGGCCCTGCTCGGCGAGGCGCACGAGGCGGCGCTCTCGCTCAAGCGCGGCACGGTCGGCGACAACCTCATGTACTTCGAGACCGGCCAGGGCAGCGCGCTGTCGGCCAACGCGCATCACGGCGTCGACCAGCAGACCTGCGAGGTGCGCGCCTACGCGGTGGCGCGCCGGTTCCGGCCCTTCCTGGTCAATACCGTGGTCGGCTTCATCGGCCCCGAGTACCTGTACGACGGCAAGCAGATCATCCGCGCCGGGCTCGAGGATCACTTCTGCGGCAAGCTGCTGGGCGTGCCGATGGGTTGCGATATCTGCTACACCAACCACGCCGAGGCCGACCAGGACGACATGGACACGCTGCTGACCCTGCTCGGCGCGGCCGGCATCAACTTCATCATGGGCATCCCCGGCGCCGACGACGTGATGCTGAACTACCAGAGCACCTCCTTCCACGACGCGCTCTACGTGCGCGAGGTGCTGGGGCTGCGGCGCGCGCCCGAGTTCGAGGAATGGCTGGAGACGATGGAGATCGCCGACGCGAAGGGCGCGCTGATACCGGTGCATGCGCGCGCGCCGCTGCTGGCCGGGGCGAAGGAATGGATGGGGATCGACGCATGAGCGATGCGGTCGAGAAGAACCCCTGGGGCGGCCTGAAGACCTTCACCAACGCGCGGATCGCATTGGGCCGCGCCGGCAGCAGCCTGCCCACCGAGCCCCTGCTGGCCTTCAATCTCTCGCACGCGCAGGCACGCGACGCGGTGCACCAGCCGCTCGATGCCGACAAGCTGCGCGGCGAGCTGGAGGCGGCTGGCTTCGCCACGCTCGGCGCGGACAGCGCGGCGCTCGATCGCCAGCACTACCTGCGCCGCCCCGACCTCGGGCGCAAACTGTCCGAGGCGAGCCGCGAGGCGCTGGCCGCCGAGGGCGCCAAGCCGGCCAAGGCGCCGGACCTGGTGTTCGTGATCGGCGACGGCCTGTCGGCCTTCGCGGCCGCGAAGCAGGCGCTGCCGCTGCTGAACGCGATACGCGGGCGGCTCGATGCCGATGGCTGGTCGCTCGGGCCGGTGGTGGTGGCGCGGCAGGCGCGCGTCGCGCTCGGCGACGAGATCGGCGAGCTGTTGCGCGCGCAACTGGTGGCGATCCTGATCGGCGAGCGGCCGGGCCTCAGCTCGCCCGACAGCCTCGGCGTCTACCTGACCTACGCACCCAAGGTGGGCTGCCACGACGCCCAGCGCAACTGCATCTCGAACGTGCGCCCCGAGGGCCTGCCTTACGAGGCGGCCGCGCACAAGCTGCACTACCTGCTCACCCACGCGCGCCGCCTGCAACTGACCGGCGTCGGCCTCAAGGACGACAGCGACGCGCTGCTGGCCGATCGATCGGATAACGAACGAATCGGCGAAGGGTAGCCGAGCCTGCCGTTGCCCGCACGAAAAAGCGCCGGTGGAATATCCACCGGCGCTTTTTCGTTGCGGCGAGTTCGGCGAGGCCGCCGCGCTCAGAAGAAGCCGAGCGGCTTGTCGTCGTAGCTGACCAGAAGGTTCTTGGTCTGCTGGTAATGGTCGAGCATCATCTTGTGCGTCTCGCGGCCGATCCCCGACTGCTTGTAGCCGCCGAACGCGGCATGCGCCGGATAGGCGTGATAGCAGTTGGTCCACACGCGGCCGGCCTGGATCGCGCGGCCGAAGCGATAGGCGCGGCCGCCGTCGCGGGTCCACACGCCGGCGCCAAGCCCGTAGAGCGTGTCGTTGGCGATTTCAAGCGCCTCCTCCTCGTTCTTGAAGGTGGTCACCGACAGCACCGGCCCGAAGATCTCCTCCTGGAAGATGCGCATCTTGTTGTGGCCGCGGAACACGGTCGGCTTCACGTAGTAGCCGCTGGCGAGCTCGCCCGTCAGCGTGTTGCGCTCACCGCCCGTCAGGCACTCGGCGCCTTCCTGGCGGCCGATGTCGATGTAGGACAGGATCTTCTCGAGCTGCTCGGCCGAGGCCTGCGCGCCGATCATGGTCTGCGCGTCGAGCGGGTGGCCCTGGCGGATCTTCTCGACGCGCTTCACGGCGCGCTCGATGAAGCGGTCGTAGATGCTTTCCTCGACCAGCGCGCGCGACGGGCAGGTGCACACCTCCCCCTGGTTCAGCGCGAACATCGCGAAGCCTTCCAGGGCCTTGTCGAAGTAGCTGTCGTCGCGGTCCATCACGTCGGCGAAGAAGATGTTCGGGCTCTTGCCGCCCAGCTCGAGCGTGACCGGGATCAGGTTCGCGCTGGCGTACTGCATGATCAGGCGGCCGGTGGTGGTCTCGCCGGTGAAGGCGATCTTCGAGATCCGCTTGCTGGAGGCCAGCGGCTTGCCGGCTTCCAGCCCGAAGCCGTTGACGATGTTGAGCACGCCCGGCGGCAGCAGGTCCTGGACCAGCTCGGCCCACACCAGGATCGAGGCCGGCGTCTGCTCGGCCGGCTTGAGCACCACGCAGTTGCCGGCCGCCAGCGCCGGCGCGATCTTCCAGGCCGCCATCAGGATCGGGAAGTTCCAGGGGATGATCTGGCCGACCACGCCGAGCGGCTCGTGGAAGTGATAGGCCACCAGGTCGCCGCCGATGTCGGCGATCGAGCCTTCCTGGGCGCGCACGCAGCCCGCGAAGTAGCGGAAATGGTCGATCGCGAGCGGGATGTCGGCCGCGGTGGTCTCGCGCAGCGGCTTGCCGTTGTCGATGGTCTCGGCCACCGCCAGGCGCGCCAGGTTCTGCTCCATGCGATCGGCGATGCGCAGCAGCACGGCGGCGCGCTCGGCCACCGGGGTCGCGCCCCAGCTCGCCTTGGCCTTGTGCGCGGCGTCCAGCGCGAGGTTGATGTCGGCTTCCTGCGAGCGCGGGATCGCGGTGAAGGCCTGGCCGGTGACGGGCGAGAGATTGTCGAAGTACTGGCCGTCGACAGGGGGCACCCATTCGCCGCCGATGAAGTTCCCGTATTGCTTGCGGTACGGGAATTCGATGTTCAGGTGCTGCATCTCGGCGTGGTTCATCGTGTCGCTCCTCGCATGTCGGTTTTGGGGAAAACATCGCCGCGCGCGCAAGAGGACGCTCGCCACGCGCGGCGCGGTGTTCCGGATACGCCAAAAGCGTGCCAGCGCGCCGCCTTGCGGTGCGAGCCCGGCGCGAGGCGGTGCGGCGGCGGCGGGCAGGGCCGCCGCGACGATGATGCTGCCGCGACTGTGCAGGAATGGAACGTTCGCCCGTCACAGGCTGTGCCGTCGCGGCACAGCGCGCGGCGGCGGGCGACCGGGCCGCGCCGGGCCCGGTTTCGGCACGGGACTTGCGTTCGCTTTGCGGGTCGAGGCAGGAACAGGCTGGGAGGGTGAACATGGACAGCGCACGAGGCGGCGGCGAGGCGACCGCGGAGGACACGCGGCGCAGCGCGGCAGGCGACGAGGTGCCGGCTGGCCGCGCCGTGGTCAGCGTCGCGCACGACGCCGACGAGCAGGCGCGCAACCTGGTGGGCTGGCGCCAGACCTACGACCAACTGGCGGCCGGGCATTTCGTCGGCACCCTCACCGAGCTGCCGCTCGACACCATGAAGCTGTTCCGCGAGACCACCAGCCACACGCTGCGCCAGGCCTGCGAGGTGCGCGGCGATGCTTACTGGTTCGGTATCCCGGTGCTGCCGCCCGAGTTCGAGGCCGCGCAGATGCGTATCGATACGCGGCCGGTCGCGGCCGACGGCTTCGCCTGCCGGCCCGGCAATGTCGAATTCGAGCTGCTGACGCCGGCGGCCTTTTCGATCTACGGCGTGGTGGTGCGCGGCGAGGTGCTGCGCCGTCATGCCGAGCAGGTCGAGCGAGCCGGCTTCGACGAGAGCGTGCCGCGCCAGGCCATGGTGCGCGCCGGCGATGCGCGGCTGGCGCGCCTGCGCGCGCTGCTGGCATCGCGGCTCGATCCATGGCCGGATTCGCGGCCTGCTTCACGGCCTACCTCACAGCCTGCTTCGCAATTCGGCTCTCAGTCCGACTTGCCTCCCGATTCACGGCTGCTCCAGGCGACCTCGCCGCGTGCAGCCCTTTCCGATGGCGAGCGCCATGATCTGCAGGAGGCCGTGCTGGCTGCCCTGTTCGACGTCTGCGCGGGGCCGGCCGGCGATGAAGAGGCCGATGGCATGCAGCCGCAGCGGCGCCGCCGCATCGTTGCCCAGGCGCGCGACTACGTGCTCGCGCATCGCGCGCGTGCGGTGGGCGTGCCCGAGCTTTGCGAGCAACTGCACGTGAGCCGACGCACCTTGCAGAACTGCTTCCAGGACGTGCTCGGGATGGCGCCGGCCACCTATCTGCGCGCGCTGCGCCTGAACGGCGCGCGACGCGACCTGTGCGGGCGCGCCGCCGGCTCGGTGCAGGACGTGGCCGCCGCCTGGGGGTTCTGGCACCTGAGCCAGTTCGCGACCGACTATCGCCGCATGTTCGGGATGCGGCCTTCCGAGGCGCTGCGCGAATCGGTGGCGGTCGCGCTCGGCTGAAGCGGGCGAGCGCCGCGTCGCCGGTCATTGCTTGCCAATCGTCGATCCTCGGCCTCGGCTGCTACGCCCGCGCCCGCGGCCACGCCAACGCGTCCCAATCGACCAGCCCCCATGCCGCCTCGACCATCGCGATCTCGGCGGGATCGTCGCTGGCATGGCGATCGCGCAGCGCGGGCGGCACCGTCACCACGAAGGGCCGGCACAGCGGATAGTCGCGCACGCGCAGCTCCGGCGCGATGCTGGTGAAGCCGGCCAGGGTCGGCACCTCGAAGCCGTCGGCGGCGTGGATCGCCGACGTGTCGGCGCTGACCAGCACCGCCGCGTCGCGGATCCAGGCGAAGTAGGCGGCCGTGTCGGGAGACAGCTCGCGCACGTCCGTGTAGGCGGCATGCTCGACGGGCCCGAAGCCCAGCACGGGCAGGCCGTATCGCCGGGCGATGCGCTCCACGATGGCGGCTCGCCGCGAGGGCGGGATGCTGCGCAGCGGCGTGCTCGCCTCGGCGCAGAACAGCGCGTAGCGCCGCCCGCGCCAGGCCGCGGGCAGTTCCGGCAGCGCCAGCCGCGACAGCCAGCGATTGCGCCTGGCGGCGGCCGGCACCGTGGCCGGATCGACGCCGAGCGCATCGAGGAAGTAGTCGATCATCGGCAGCGCCGCGAAGGACGGCCGATACAGCTGGTTGCCGACGTCGATCCTCGGGTCGTCGGCCGGCAGCGCATCGAGGTGCGCCGGCAGCATGCGCATGCCGGCGACCGCCTCGTCGGCGAGCCGATAGAGCTGCTCGACATGGCCGGACAAACGCGATGGCCGATACAGCGCGATACGCAGCGCCGGATGCGCATCACGCAGCGCCGCCAGCGCGCTGAGCCCGATGATCGAATCGCCGAGCGCGACGCCCATGCCGTTGATCACGTGGACCCGGGCATGTCGCGCGTAGTCGAGCCGGAACGGCTGCTCGGTCGCGTTGAGGATGCCGGTGCCGCCCTGGCTGGCGGCGCGATGGCCGGGCGGCACCTGGCCCGCCATCTCCAGGTCGTAGGGCGCCACCAGCCGGCGCTCGCGCGAGAGCAGGGTGCCGGGGTGCCGCAGCGCGGCCGGCCCCTCCAGGTCGGCCGGCGTGTCAGCGGCGAGCGGCGCGGGATGTGCCATCGATCCGGGAATCCTCGAAGCAAGAGTCGACGGGAGCAGGGCGTCTCATGCGCCCGGCCCGGTTTCGCCGCGGGCGCGCCGCCCCTGCTCGCGCACCTGCTCCAACGTCGCGGCCGGCGTGCTGGCCTCCTGCGGGATCCGGATCTCGATCAGCGCGGGCAGGCCGCTGCCGAGCGCGCGTTCGAGCGCCGGCGCGAATTCGGCGGTGGTGGCGACGGTCTCGCCATGCGCGCCGAACGCGCGCGCATAGGCGGCGAAGTCGGGATTGGTGAGGCCGGTGCCATGCACGCGGTTCGGGTAATGGCGTTCCTGGTGCATGCGGATCGTGCCGAAGTGGCCGTTGTTGACCACGATCACCACGATGTTCAGGCCGTATTGCATCGCCGTGGCCAGCTCGTGGCCGGCCATCATGAAGCAGCCGTCGCCGGCCAGCGCCACCGCGATTCGTTGCGGATACAAGGACTTCGCGGCCAGCGCGGCCGGCACGCCGTAGCCCATCGCGCCATTGGTCGGCGCGAGCTGCGAGCGGAACGCGCGATAGGCGTAATGGCGATGCAGCCAGGTGGCGTAGTTGCCGGCGCCGTTGCTGACGATCGCGTCGTGCGGCAGCCGTTCGCGCAACTGCTGCATGATCTCGCCGAGCTGTACCTCGCCCGGCATCGGCAGCGGCTTGCGCCAGGCCAGGTAGGCCGCGTGCGCCTCGCTCGCGCTGCCGGCCCAGGGCAGCAGCTCGGGCGGCGCGAGCTCGGCCAGCCGCGCCGCGATCTCGGGCATGCCCGAGACGATCGGCAGGTCGGGCAGGTAGACCCGGCCCAGTTCCTCGGCGCCCTGGTGGACGTGGATCAGCGACTGGCGCGTCTTCGGTATTTCCAGCAGCGTGTAGCCGCCGGTGGTCGCCTCGCCCAGGCGCGGGCCCAGCACGAGCAGCAGGTCGGCCTCGCGGATGCGCCTGGCGAGCGCCGGATTGATGCCGAGCCCGACGTCGCCGGCATACAGCGGATGCTCGTTGTCGAAGCTGTCCTGGTAGCGGAACGCGCAGGCCACCGGCAACTGCCAGGCCTCGGCGAAGCGGCGCAGGTCGGCGCAGGCCTCGACGCTCCAGCCGCTGCCGCCGGCGATCAGCAACGGGCGCTCGGCGCGCGCGAGCCGCTCGCGCAGCTCGGCCATCTGGGCCGCGGAGGGCGCCGCCGCGATCCGCTTGGCGGCCGGCAGCACCGGCTGCGGCGCGCAGGGGTCGGACAGCAGGTCTTCCGGCAGCGCCAGCACCACCGGGCCGGGACGGCCCGAGGTCGCGACATGGAAGGCATGGCTCAGGTACTCGGGAATCCGCCGCGCGTCGTCGATCTGCGCGACCCACTTGGCCAGCTCGCCGTACATGCGGCGATAGTCGATCTCCTGGAAGGCCTCGCGGTCGAGATGCTCGCGCGCGCATTGGCCGACGAACAGGATCATCGGCGTCGAATCCTGGAACGCGGTATGCACGCCGATCGAGGCATGCGTCGCGCCCGGTCCGCGCGTGACCAGGGCCACGCCGGGCCGGCCGGTCAGCTTGCCGATCGCCTCGGCCATGTTGGCGGCGGCGGCCTCGTGGCGGCAGACGATGGTGTCGATGCGCCCGGTTTCGTCGCCGAGCGCGTCGAGCACGGCGAGGAAGCTTTCGCCGGGCACGCAGAACACGCGTTCGACATGGTTGGCGAGCAGCGCATCGACGAGCAGTCGGGCGCCGTTGACGCTGGCGGGGACGGCGGAATCCGGAGTGTGCGACATGGACGGCGGGCTCCCTCGGTGGCGGGAGGGATAGCTTACGCCGGATGGGCGAAACGTGGCGAGCGGGTCGCGAACGGTGAGTGCTCGCCGCGAAACGCCGCCGCGCGTCGTTGCGAGGAACGAGAAAACGGAAAAGGGCGAACGCGTAAACGCAAGGCGCCGCGCAGCCGATCCGGCGCGCGGCGCGTGTCGCCTCAAATCCCGCTCAGCACTCGACGATATTCACCGCCAGCCCGCCGCGCGAGGTTTCCTTGTACTTGGTCTTCATGTCGGCGCCGGTCTCGCGCATGGTCTTGATCACCGAATCGAGCGACACGTAGTGGCTGCCGTCGCCGCGCAGGGCCATGCGCGCGGCGTTGACGGCCTTCACCGATGCCATCGCGTTGCGCTCGATGCAGGGGATCTGCACCATCCCGCCGACCGGGTCGCAGGTCAGGCCGAGGTTGTGCTCCATGCCGATCTCGGCGGCGTTCTCGACCTGGCGCGGCGTGCCGCCCAGCACGGCGGCCAGCGCGCCGGCCGCCATCGAGCAAGCCACGCCCACCTCGCCCTGGCAACCCACCTCGGCGCCCGAGATCGAGGCGTTGAGCTTGTAGAGGATGCCGATCGCGGCGGCCGTCATCAGGAAGTCGATCACGCCCTGCTCGTTGGCGCCCGGCACGAAGCGCGTGTAGTAGTGCAGCACCGCCGGGATGATGCCGGCCGCGCCGTTGGTGGGGGCGGTCACCACGCGCCCGCCCGCGGCGTTTTCCTCGTTGACGGCAATCGCGTAGAGGTTGATCCAGTCGACCATCGACAGCGGGTCGCGCAGCGCCAGCTCCGGGTTGCCGGTCAGCGTGCGATACAGCTGCGGCGCGCGGCGCTTGACCTGGAACGGGCCGGGCAGGGTGCCCTCGGCGTCGGGGTTGTTGATGCCGCAGCCGCGCGACACGCAGGACTGCATCACCTCCCAGATCTTCAGCAGGCCGGCGCGCGTGGTGTCCTCGTCGTGCCAGGCGCGTTCGTTGTCCCACATCAGCTGGGCGATCGACTTGCCGGTGGAGGCGGTCAGCTCCAGCAGCTCGGTGCCGGAGCGGAACGGGTAGGGCATCTGCTCGGCCGCGTTCAGCACCTTGGTATTGGCCGCACCGGCCGTCACCACGAAGCCGCCGCCCACCGACAGGTAGGTGGTTTCGCGCAGCGCCTCGCCGGCCGCGTCGCGCGCGCGCAGCGTCATCGCGTTCGGGTGCTCGGGCAGCGCCTGCCGGTAGAAGCCGATCTGCTCCTTCAGCACGAAGGGCACCGGATGGCGGCCCAGCAGCGAGAGCGTTTTCGTGTCGCGCACGGCGGCCAGCCGCGCGTCGATGGTATCGGGGTTCACCGTGTCGGGCGCGTCGCCCATCAGGCCCAGCATCACGCCGCGATCGGTGCCGTGGCCCTTGCCGGTGGCGCCGAGCGAGCCATACAGGTCGACCTTCACGCCGGCGACCTGCTCGAGCAGGCCATCACGCTCGAGCCCCTGGACGAACATCAGCGCGGCGCGCATCGGTCCGACCGTATGCGAGCTGGACGGGCCTATCCCGATTTTGAAAAGATCGAACACGCTGACTGCCATGGGGAGTTCCTGTAATGCGGATGGGGTGATTAACGTGCCGGCAGCGGCAGGCACGCAGCCAGCCAGGCGGGCGGCTGCGGCGCGAGCTGCTGCGCGACGCTGTTGTAGCGGCCGTCGAGACGGGCCGCGAGGTGGAACAGCTCGGTGGCGTTGGCCGGCTGCCATTGGCCCGAATAACCGGGCAGGCCCGCCTCGCGACGCTTGGCGTCGAACGGCACCGTGGAGTTCACGAATTCTTCATGGGTCTTCTCGCCGCGCGCATAGGGCACCAGCCAGTCGAGCGCGGCCTGCAGGGTGGCGCCGTTGCTGCCGCGCTCGCGCAGCCAGTTGCGGTTGAAACGCCGCGCGGCCAGCGCCGCCGTGACCAGCGGCTGCAGGTCGTAGACCGCGTAGTGGACCGCGTCGCGCTCCTCGAAATCGAAGGTGGTGCCGTCCGGCTTGATGTTGTCGGCCAGGTGCTCGACGAACAGGCGCTGGGCGGCGTTCATCATCTTGCGATCGCCGAGCGTGAAGGCCGACAGCGCGATCAGCTTGATCCGGTGGCTCTGCCAGTTGTTGCGCCACACGCCGGTGAGCGGGCGCGGCTGCGCGTCGACCTGCGCCACGTAGCCGGCGCCGAGCTTGGCGATGAAGGTCGAGGCCGCGTTGCGCGTCTTGACCGGCAGCGTGCTGGCGGCCATGTCGTAGGCGATGATGAGGCCCTCGAAGCGGGTCTCGTCGATCGGGTTGAAGTCGGGCTGGTAGGTGGTGACCCAGGCCAGCAGGAAGCGGTTCAGCAGCGCGAGATAACGCGGGTTGTTGGTGACGCGCCAGGCCAGCGCCGCGTCGCGCATCAGCTCCATGTCCTTGAGCGCTTCCTCGCTCTGGTCGCGGATGCCTTCGTGCGGCAGCAGGCCTTCGGTATGCAGGTGCACGAGCGCCTTCGGCGCGTCGTTCAGGTGCGCGTCGACGCTGCGCACCAGCGCCTGGATGCCGGGCTCGGCCGAGGTGCTCTCGTTGCTCTGCAGCGCGGGCGCCGCGCAGAAATTCATTGCCGCGCGCGCCGGCGAGGCAGCGGCCGACAGCGCGAACGCGACGCAGGCCGCGAATGCCGGCGCGAGCGCGCGCCAATGGGCCTGCCGCACGTGCTGTACATGCCGTGTGGCCATGCGATCCGGAAACACCTTGCGCACCATGCGGAACTCCTCGTTTGGCTGGATGGCGGTGTCAGATGTTAGCCGGACTTGGAGGCGAACGCGACCGCGCGCCATGCGCCCCGCCGCGGGGGCGGGAGGCATGGCGCGCGTCATGACGGGCTCGGCGAGGGGCGCGCGCTCCGTCAGGCGTAGTCGGACATCGGCACGCACGCGCAGAACAGGTTGCGGTCGCCGTAGACGTTGTCCGCCCGGCCGACCGGCGGCCAGTACTTGTTGCCGGCGGCCAGCGACGCCACCGGGAACGCGGCCTGCTCGCGCGTGTAGGCGTGCGTCCACGCGTTGGCGGTGACCACCGCCGCCGTGTGCGGCGCATGGCGCAGCGGGTTGTCCTCGCGATCGGCGCGGCCTTCCTCGACGGCGCGGATTTCCTCGCGGATCGCCACCATCGCGTCGATGAAGCGGTCCAGCTCCTCCTGCGATTCCGATTCGGTCGGCTCGACCATCAGCGTGCCCGGCACCGGGAAGCTCATGGTCGGCGCGTGGAAGCCGTAGTCCATCAGGCGCTTGGCGACGTCGTCGACGGTGATGCCGCTGCTGTCCTTGATCGGGCGCAGGTCGAGGATGCACTCGTGCGCGACCAGCCCGCCCGGGCCCGAATACAGCACCGGGTAATGCGGCGCGAGACGCTTGGCAATGTAGTTGGCGTTGAGGATCGCCACTTCGGTGGCGGCCGTCAGGTTGCGCGCGCCCATCATCGCGATGTACATCCACGAGATCGGCAGGATCGAGGCCGAGCCGTAAGGCGCCGCCGAGACCGCGCCGATGCCGTCGGCGCCGCGCGTGTAGCCGGTCGAGCGCTGGTTCGGCAGGAACTTGGCGAGATGCGCGCCGACCGCGACCGGACCGACGCCGGGGCCGCCGCCGCCGTGCGGGATGCAGAAGGTCTTGTGCAGGTTCAGGTGGGACACGTCGCCGCCGAACTGGCCCGGCGCGGTCAGGCCGACCATCGCGTTCATGTTCGCGCCGTCCACGTAGACCTGGCCGCCGTGCGCATGCACGACCTCGCAGATCTCGCGCACGTTCTGCTCGAACACGCCGTGCGTCGACGGGTAGGTGATCATGATCGCGGCCAGGTTCGCCGCGTGCTGCTCGGCCTTGGCCTTGAGATCGGCGAGGTCGACGTTGCCCTGCTCGTCGCAGGCCACCACCACCACCTTCATGCCGGCCATGTGGGCCGAGGCCGGGTTGGTGCCGTGCGCCGAGGCCGGGATCAGGCAGACGTCGCGATGGCCCTCGCCGCGCGAGGCGTGATAGGCGTGGATGATCAGCAGGCCCGCGTACTCGCCCTGCGAGCCGGCGTTCGGCTGCAGCGAGACGGCCGCGTAGCCGGTGGCGGCCACCAGCATCTGCTCGAGCTGGCTGATCATGGTGCGGTAGCCGACGGTCTGCTCTTCCGGTGCGAACGGGTGGATCTGGCCGAATTCGGGCCAGGTGACCGGCAGCATCTCGGAGGTCGCGTTCAGCTTCATGGTGCAGGAGCCGAGCGGGATCATCGAGCGGTCCAGCGCCAGGTCCTTGTCCGACAGGCTGCGCAGGTAGCGCAGCATCTCGGTTTCGGAATGATGGCGGTTGAACACCGGGTGGGTCAGGTAGGCGCTCTGGCGTTCGAGCTGGGCCGGCAGCACCGGCGCGCCGGGCAGGGCCGCTTCCAGCGCGTCCACCGACGGCGCGGCGGCGCCTGCCACCGAGGCGAACACGGCCAGCAGGTCGGCCAGGTCGGCGCGGGTGGTGGTCTCGTCGATCGAGATGCCCACCTGGCTGGCGCCGGCATGGCGCAGGTTGATGCGCTTGGCGCGCGCGGCTTCGTGCAGCGCGGCGGCGTGCTGGCCGGCCTCGACAGTCAGCGTGTCGAAGAAGCTGTCGTTGACCAGCGTGTAGCCGAGCTGGGCGACGCCCGCGGCCAGCAGGCCGGCGATCCGGTTCACGCGCAGCGCGATGGTCTTCAGGCCGCGCGGGCCGTGGTAGACCGCGTAGGAACTGGCCATGATCGCCAGCAGGGCCTGCGCGGTGCAGACGTTCGAGGTGGCCTTCTCGCGGCGGATGTGCTGCTCGCGCGTCTGCAGGGCCAGGCGCATGGCCGGCTTGCCCTGCGCGTCGACCGTCACGCCCACCAGGCGGCCCGGCATCTGGCGCTTGAATTCGTCGCGCACGGCCAGGTAGGCCGCGTGCGGGCCGCCGAAGCCGACCGGCACGCCGAAGCGCTGGGTATTGCCGACCGCCACGTCCGCGCCCCATTCGCCGGGCGGCACGAGCACGGTCAGGGCCAGCAGGTCGGCCGCCGCCACCACGTGGCCGCCGGCCGCGTGCACGGCCTCGGTCAGCGCGCGGTAGTCGCGCACGTCGCCGTTCACGCCCGGGTATTGCAGCAGCACGCCGAACGCGTCGGCATCGGCGGCCTGCGCCGCCGGGCCCGTCACCACCTCGATGCCGATCGGCTCGGCGCGGGTGCGGATCACTTCCAGCGTCTGCGGCAGCACGTCGTCGGCCACGAAGAAGCGGTTCGACTTCGGCTTGCCGTTGCGCTGCAGCAGGGTCATCGCCTCGGCGGCGGCGGTGGCTTCGTCCAGCAGCGAGGCATTGGCGATCGCCAGGCCGGTCAGGTCGGTGACCATCTGCTGGAAGTTCAGCAGCGCCTCCAGGCGGCCCTGCGAGATTTCCGGCTGGTAAGGCGTGTAGGCCGTGTACCAGGCCGGGTTCTCGAGCACGTTACGCAGGATCACGGCCGGCGTATGCGCGTTGTAGTAACCCTGGCCGATGAAGGACCGGAAAACCTGGTTCTGGTTCGCCAGCTCGCGCAGCGCGGCGAGCGCTTCCGCCTCGCTCCTGGGCTGCGTGAACGGCCCCAGCGGCAGCGTCTCGTCGCGACGGATCGCGGCGGGGATCACCGCCTCGATCAGCGCCGCGCGCGAGGCGAAGCCGAGCGTGTCGAGCATGGCCTGCTGGCTGGCGGCGTCGGGGCCGATATGGCGTTCGGCGAACGCGTCGTGCGTTTCGAGCGCGGCGAGCGAGAGGGGCGTGCGGTTCATCAGGTGATCCGGATGGTCGAGCTTCATGGCATTCCTGCGGGTTGCGGCGCGCGTGCCGTGGTCGCGCGCGCCGCTCGGGTCGAAAAGGGCTTAGCCGTCGATCAGCTTGCTGTACGCGGCCGCGTCGAGCAGATCGTTGGTGTTGGCGCCGGGGGCGAGCTTGATCCTGAACAGCCAGGCGTCGTAGGCGTCTTCGTTGACCGACTCGGGCTCGTCGATCGCGTCCGGGTTGGCGGCGATGATTTCGCCGGAAACCGGCGCGTAGATGTCGGAAGCGGCCTTGACCGACTCGACCACGCCGATCGGGTCACCCGCCTTCACCTGCTTGCCGGCTTCCGGCAGCTCGAGGAAGACGATGTCGCCGAGCGTGCTCTGGGCGTGATCGGTGATGCCGACCGTCAGCGTGCCGTCGGCTTCGGTGCGGATCCACTCGTGTTCGTCGGTGTATTTCAGATCTGCCGGGACGTTGCTCATCGGATGCTCCTGATTGTGTTGTGCGTGTTGGAGGTTCGTGCGCTCAGGCGGCCAATACCTTGCCGTTGCGCACGAACGGGAGTTTTACCACGCGCGCGGGAAGGTTCTTGTCGCGGATTCGCACCTGCACGGTGTCGCCGACGGCAACGCCGGCCGGCACGCGCGCGAACGCGATCGATTCCTGCATGCTGGGCGAGAAGGTGCCGCTGGTGATCTCGCCCTCGCCGTGTGCGGTGAGGACCTGCTGGTGGGCGCGCAGCACGCCGCCGGCCTTGCCGTTTTCCTTCTCGAGGATCAGGCCGACGAAGCCGGCGCGCTCGCCGTGCGCCTCGAGCGCGGCGCGGCCGACGAACTCGCGCGGCGCCGACAGGTCGATGGTCCAGGCCAGGCCCGCGTCGAGCGGCGAGACGGTCTCGTCCATGTCCTGGCCGTAGAGGTTCATGCCGGCCTCCAGGCGCAGCGTGTCGCGCGCGCCGAGCCCGGCCGGGCGCACGCCGTGGGCGATCAGCGCGTCCCACAGCGCTTGCACGTGGCTGGCCGGCACGATGATCTCGAAGCCGTCCTCGCCGGTGTAGCCGGTGCGCGCCACGGTCAGGTCGCCGAACGGGGTGCCGGCCACCTGGGCGGCGTTGAAGGGTTTCAGTTCGCTGGTGGCGGCGCGCGCGGCGGGCACCGTGTCCCAGGCCTTGGCGCGGGCGTTCGGGCCCTGCACGGCGATGATCGCCAGCTCGCGGCGCGGCGTGATCTCGAGGCCGAAGCCGCCTTCCTCGTTCAGGCGCTGGAACCAGGCGATGTCTTTCTCGGCGGTGCCCGCGTTGACCACGGTGCGGAAGAAGGTTTCGGTGAAGTAGTAGACGATCAGGTCGTCGATCACGCCGCCTTCGGGGTTCAGCAGGCAGGAGTAGAGCGCCTTGCCGGGCGTGTGCAGCTTGCCGACGTTGTTGGCGATGGCGTACTCGAAGAAGGCGCGGGCGCGCTCGCCGCGGAAATCGACCACGCACATGTGGGACACGTCGAACATCCCGGCATCGGTGCGCACGGCGCGATGCTCTTCCAGCTGCGAGCCGTAGTTGACGGGCATGTCCCAGCCGCCGAAATCGACCATGCGGGCGTTGAGCGCGGCATGCGCGGCGTGGAGCGGGGTGTGTTTGAGTGCGGTCATCGGGGCCTCGAGGTTCCGTGCGGGCGGGTGCCCGGACGCGAAAACGATTCGGCAAGTGGGCGAGCCGCCGGCGCGCGACGCGTCCGTGGTTCCTTGCCAGCCCCTCTGTCCTCGATACCTGAGAGATTGCACCGTCCTTGGCCGGTGCGCGCCCCTTCGGTGGGCAGCCTGCCGATGCTCGCGCACGTGGCTACTGCCGCTCTCCAGAGTACGAAAAACCTGACGCGCAACCTGGGCTGCGCGTATGTGTTCCGACGCGGTCGGTCCTTTTGCCTGAGAGTTTGCGGGTGTGCCCCTTCGGCGGCGCGGCGGCCCGGAATCCAGGCTGTCGCACGCTCTCCCGACGCGTGCCGGCGAATGTACGCGAGGCCAAAGGGCTTGTCAATTTGCGCAAATTCACGTCGCTTGGCGGCAGGCGGGCAGGGCGCGGATGCCGACCGCGGACCCCGCTGCGCGGCCGTCGGCACCGGCGTGCCGCCTGGGGACAAGTCGGTGGACAGCCTGTGGATCGAGCGGGGACAAGGCTGCGTGAAGCTGTGGACAAGCCGGTGGACGAATCAGGGGACAAGCTCGGGATAAAGCGGGGACAAGTCGTGGACAACCCGGGCAACGCGCGTGGATAAGGCGGTGGAAAAGCGGGTGGACAAGTTGGGGGCAAGCCCGGGATAAGCGCTGGACAAGTCGCGTTCGGCGGTGGACAAGTGGCGGCCGGAGCCGCATGGCGCGGGCTCGGGCAGGCAGCCGGCGCCATGCCGGCATGGGTGGAAAGGGGGAGGCGTGGAACGCCGGCGCCGGCGGCTCGCCGATTCGATCGGGCCGGGCCGCCTGCCGAGGGACCATGTCGCGAGGCGGCCCGAGCGAGCCGCCCCGCCCGTCTCAGACGCCGATCGCGCGCGCGGCCGTGTCGAGTTCCTGGTTCAGCACGCGCTGCTCGTCGGCGGTCAGCCCGCCGCCATGCTGCGCGCTCATGTCGTTGGCTTCCTGGCGGATCACCTCGAGGCGTCGATGCAGCGCCTCGCCCTGCGGCGGCGGATAGGCGCCGCCGTTCACCCGCGAATCGATGCGGTTGCCGAGGCTGTCGATGCGGCCCAGGATGCCGTTCATGCGCTCCACGCCGATCGGCGGCGGAGCGGGTTGCGGCGGCGGGGGCGGCGGCTGGACGGGGATCGGTTGAACGGGGCGTGGACGCGGCGCCGGCCGCTTCGGCGGCGGCGTGACGACGCACGCGGCCAGCGAGGCGACGAGGGCGGCGCCGAGGGCCGCACGGATCAGCCGTTGCATGAATCGTTCTCCTATGGCGAATCGGTGAGGCGCAAGATCCGGGCCGTGCGAAACGGCATCTTGCAAAGCGAAGCCGGCCCGCGAGGGGCCGGCCGGGGAAGCATGCTTCAGACCTGCCCGAAACGGAAGCCGGTTCCCCGCTGTTTTGTAACCGAATGTTGTTCGTGGCCGGCGAAAGGTCGTCCGGGCCCGGCGCGCAGGGTCAGAACGGCTCGCTGGCGAACGGCAGGCGACGGCCCTCGCGCTCGCTGCGCTCGGCCAGCTCGATGATGGCCATCACGTCCACCGCGTCCTGGGCCGGCACCGGGAACGGCGCGCGATCCTGCACCGAGGCGGCCAGCGCGCGGTAGAACTCGGCGTACTGGCCGTCGAGGGTGGGCACCGGCCGCTCGGTCTCGACCTCGCCGTCCAGCAGGTGCAGCACGCCGGGCGGATTGCCGCCGCCGAACTCGACGTCGTCGGGCGTGAGGCCGGCCTTGAGCTGGTCCTCCTGGGTATCGAGGCCGAACTTCTGGTAGCCGCCGCGCGTGCCGAGCACGGTGAAGCGCGGCGCCTCGATCGCGGCCAGCGCGCTCGCGTGCAGGATCACTTCATGGTTCGCGTAGCCCAGCACCAGGTGCACGAAGTCGGCCGCCGCCGCGCCGTCGCGGCGCGCGCGCACCGTGGCGCCGACCGTCTCGGGCCGGCCGAACAGCACCAGCGCCTGGTCGATCAGGTGCGGGCCGAGGTCGAACAGCAGGCCGCCGCCGCGCGTGGCGTCCTCGCGCCAGCGCTGGCGGATCTGCGGGCGGAAGCGGTCGAAGTGCGATTCGAACAGCGTCAGGCGCCCCAACTCGCCGCTGGCCACCAGCTCGCGCACGGTGAGGAAGTCGCCGTCCCAGCGACGGTTGTGGAAGGGCGCGAACACCAGGGCGCGGTCGGCCGCCAGGCGCGCCAGCGCGCGCGCCTCGGCCGAGCTGAGCGTGACGGGCTTGTCGACCACCACGTGCTTGCCGGCCTCGAGCGCGCGGCGGGCCAGATCGAAGTGGGTGTCGTTGGGCGTGGCGATCACCACGCAGTCGAGCTCGGCGAGCCCGAGCAGCGCGTCGAAATCGGCGACCACGGTCGCCTCCGGGTACGCGGCGCGCGCCTTGTCGGCTTGCCCGGTGGCGATCGCGGCCACCCGCGTGCGGCCACTGTGCGCGATCACCGGCGAGTGGAAGGTGGCGCCGGCGAAACCGAAACCCATCAGACCAACTTTCAGCAAAGACGTCATGAGCGAATCCTGTCAGCTTGCGAGATCGAACGGAAGGCGGGCGGCGGGCGGTGAAGCAGGCTGGGGAGCGGGCCGTGAGGCGGGCAGTCGAGCACCGCGCGCGGCCGCCGCCGCGACCGGCTATTGTGGCACGGCGAACCGGGGCGCGAACGCACCGGGCAGGCATGCCGGCGAGCGCCGCCTGCTCGCGGCGCCGGCCGCGAGCGGTCTTCCTTCGCGCGCTCGCGTCAGCCCTGCCGCGCTCCCCGCGGTGCTTTCCGGCCGCTGCCCGGCACGCCGCCCGGGCCGCCCTCGCGCGTCGTCGCCGTCGCCGCGCGCGCGTCACGGTTCCATCGCGCGCGGCGTGTTAACATGCGCCCTCCCGCGTCCGTCGTTTTCCGCATCGCGCGAGCCGCTCAGGCCGCGCGCACCGCGCCCGCCCCAAGGCGCGGCGGCGGCGCCGTCACCCGCATTTCCAGTCCGCCAGTCACCATGTCCGCAGGTCTCAATGCCGCTCAAAGCGAAGCGGTGCGCTATCTCGACGGTCCCTGTCTCGTGCTCGCCGGCGCGGGCAGCGGCAAGACGCGCGTGATCACGCAGAAGATCGCCCACCTGATCGAGAACAAGGGTTTCGAGCCGCGCCATATCGCGGCCGTCACCTTCACCAACAAGGCCGCCGCCGAGATGCGCGAGCGCGTCGGCAAGCTGCTGGAAGGCAAGACGCTGACCACGCCCGGCAAGGAAGGCCGCAAGGTGCCGGTCAACCAGCTGACGGTCTGCACCTTCCACTCGCTGGGCGTGCAGATCCTGCGCCAGGAAGCCGAGCACGTCGGCCTCAAGCCGCAGTTCTCGATCATGGATTCGGACGACTGCTTCGGCATGGTGCAGGAGCAGATGGGCACCACCGACAAGGGGCTGATCCGCAAGATCCAGAACATCATCTCGCTCTGGAAGAACGGGCTGGTGACGCCCGAGCAGGCGCTGGCGATCGCCGCCAACGAGGACGAGCAGCAGGCCGCGCTGGTCTACCGCAACTACGTGGCCACCCTGCACGCCTACCAGGCGGTCGACTTCGACGACCTGATCCGCCTGCCCACCGAGCTGTTCGCGGCGAACGAGTCGGTGCGCGATCGCTGGCAGAACAAGCTGCGCTACCTGCTGATCGACGAGTACCAGGACACCAACGCCTGCCAGTACGAGCTGCTCAAGCTGCTGGCCGGGCCGCGCGCGGCCTTCACGGCGGTCGGCGACGACGACCAGGCGATCTACGGCTGGCGCGGCGCGACGCTGGAGAACCTGGCCCAGCTCGGCAAGGATTTCCCGAAGCTGCACCTGGTCAAGCTCGAGCAGAACTACCGCTCGACGGTGCGGATCCTGACCGCCGCCAACAACGTGATCGCCAACAACCCGAAGCTGTTCGAGAAGAAGCTGTGGTCCGAGCACGGCATGGGCGACACCATCACCGTGACGCCCTGCAACGACGAGGAGCACGAGGCCGAATCGGTGGTGTTCCGGCTCTCGGCGCACAAGTTCGAGCGGCGCACCCAGTTTCGCGACTACGCGATCCTCTACCGCGGCAATTTCCAGGCGCGCATCTTCGAGCAGGTGCTGCGCCGCGAGCGGATCCCCTACGTGCTGTCGGGCGGCCAGTCCTTCTTCGACAAGGCCGAGATCAAGGACCTGTGCGCCTACCTGCGCCTGATCGCCAACGCCGACGACGATCCCGCCTTCATCCGCGCCGTCACCACGCCGCGCCGCGGGATCGGCAACACCACGCTGGAGGCGCTCGGCTCCTACGCGGGGCAGGCCAAGGTGTCGCTGTTCGAGGCGGTCTACATGGGCGGCATCGAGGCGCGGCTGTCGGCGCGGCAGATCGAGCCGCTGCGCATGTTCTGCGACTTCATCCAGCGCCTGACCGAGCGCGCCGACAAGGATCCCGCCACCACCGTGCTCGACGACATGATGGAGGCGATCCACTACGAGGCCTACCTGTACGACGCCTTCGACGAGCGCCAGGCGCAGAGCAAGTGGCAGAACGTGCTGGAATTCCTCGAGTGGTTGAAGCGCAAGGGCACCAAGCCGGAAACCGAGGCGGTCGACGGCGAGGCCGAGGGCTTCCACAACGCCGACGGCCTGGCCGATACCGGCAAGAACCTGCTGGGCCTGATCCAGACCGTCGCGCTGATGTCGATGCTGGAGGGCAAGGAGGAGGATCCCGACGCGGTGCGCCTGTCCACCGTGCACGCCTCGAAGGGGCTCGAGTATCCGCACGTGTTCCTGGTCGGCGTGGAGGAAGGCGTGATGCCGCATCGCGGCGGCAGCGAGGACGACACGATCGACGACGAGCGCATCGAGGAGGAGCGGCGCCTGATGTACGTGGCGATCACGCGCGCGCAGCGCAGCCTGCACCTGAACTGGTGCAAGAAGCGCAAGCGGGCGCGCGAGACGATCGTCTGCGAGCCTTCGCGCTTCATCGTCGAGATGGGCCTGGACGAGGCGCCGCCGCCCACTCCCGAGGAGGCGCCGATGACGCCGAAGGACCGGCTGGCGAGCCTGAAGGCGCTGCTGCAGAAGTAGCCGCCGGGCTCGCGGCGCAAAGATCCATGAATGAAGATGGCCCGTGCCGCCTGAAGCGGACACGGGCCATTTTTTTGTGGTCGGCCCGGTGCGCGGCTTACTTTGCCGCGCCCACCATGTAATCGACGGCGGCCTTGACCTGGTCGTCGGGCGCGTTCGAGCCGCCCTTGGGCGGCATCGAACCCTTGCCGTGCAGCGCGTAGTTGTAGACGGTGTCCATCGAATCCTTCAGGCGCGGCGCCCAGTCGGCCTTGTTGCCGAACTTGGGCGCGCCGAGCACGCCGGCCGCGTGACAGGCCACGCACACCGAGTCGTACAGCGCCTTGCCCGCGCCCGCGCCACCGGGCGCGACGGCCGGCGCGGCACCGGCCTTGGGCAGGGCGGCGATGGCGGCCATCGCGGCGGCGGCCTGCGCATTGGCGGCCGCCGCAGCATCGGGCACCGCCGAGGCGCCGGACGCGGCATTCGCGCTCGCGTCCGAGGCGCCGCCGGCGGTCGCCGCGCCGGATGCGCCTGCCGCGGCGCCGGCCGCCGGCTGCACCGGATCCGCGAACTTCGCGCCGCTGTTGTTCGCCATGTAGACGACGGCGCGCGCGATTTCGAAATCGCTGACGTCGTCGGGGCTGGTGCCGCCGCGCGCGGGCATCGCGCCCTTGCCGGTCAGCGCCACGTGCAGCAGCGTGTCGTAGCCCTGCGCGATGCGCGGCGCCCAGTCGCCGGCATTGCCGAACTTGGGTGCGCCGGCCGCGCCGCTGGCGTGGCAGGTCACGCAGACCGCCTTGTAGATTTCCTCGCCGCTCTTGTAGCTGCGCGGCGCGTTGGCATCCTTGACGTCGACCTGCGCGAGCGGCGCGATGCGCGCGGCCACCGCCGCGTCCGACAGGCTGTCGGTGCCGGCGCCGGTGCGGAACACGTGGTTGGCGTAGGTGGCGAACAGGATGATGATGACGATCGGGATCGCGAACGACGCGACGATCACGGCGATCAGTTGCCCGGGCGTCTTGATGGGCGCTTCGTGGTGGGGCGCTTCACTCATGCTGGCCTCGTCTCCGTGAGTAGGAATTTTGCTCGGGTTCGGCTGCGGCAGAATGTCTGTTGGCGGAAGCACCGATGATTATAGACGCCTCTTTTTCGAGCGGAAGGGCTCCGCGCGGCGGGCGTTTACCCGCAAGGCGGCGGGCCGCCGCGGGCGGTGGACGCTGTCATGGAAACAAGGTATGCTCTCGCTCTTGCCGCCGTCCCGCCCGGGTTTTCGAGGGTCGTGACACGGTTTCCCGAAGCGCCCGTAGCTCAATGGATAGAGTACTGCCCTCCGAAGGCAGGGGTTGCTGGTTCGATCCCAGCCGGGCGCGCCAATCGCCGTAAGGCTCTCAGCGGTTTTTCCCCGTTTTCGTCGATATCGTGTGCAGCTGGATTGCAGCCGCGCCTGTTCCCGTTCACGCGGCCCTTCTGATTCAGTGCCCGTTTTCTTCGTCCCCGGCGTCCCCGCGACGGACCGGCAGCGGCGTGGTATCGGCCGTCAGCGGCCTGACCCATTGCGCGAGGTGGTCCGCCGACAGGTGCGCATAACGCTGCACCATCTCCAGCGTCTCCCAGCCGCCCAGTTCCTTGAGCACCTGCAGCGGCGTGCCGCGTTGCACGTGCCAGCTGGCCCAGGTATGGCGCAGGTCGTGCCAGCGGAAGTCGGCGATGCCGGCGCGCTCGAGCGCCTTGTGCCAGGCCAGCGTCGAGGTCTGGTGGACCGGCCGGCCGCGATAGACGAACACGCTGTCGCGGCAGCCCGGCGCTCGTGGCGCGCCTTGCTGGCGCTGCAGCACGGCCAGCGCGGTATCAGAGAGCGGCACGGTGATCGCCTTCCTCGCCTTCGCCTGGTCGGGATGGATCCAGGCCACGCGGCGCTCCAGGTCGACCTGTGACCACTGCAGGCCGGTGACGTTGGAGCGGCGCAGGCCGGTCTCGAGGCTGAAGCGCGCCATCTCGGCCAGGTGCGTGGGCAGCTCGGCCAGTAGCCGCTCGGACTGGGCCGGCGTGAGCCAGCGGATGCGCTTCTCGGGCAGCCGGGTGCGCCGCGTGACCGGCGCGCGATCCAGCCATTCCCATTCGACGGCCGCGTTCAGCACCGCCTTCAGCACGCCGATCACGCGCCGCACGGTGGCCGCGCTGGCACCGCGCCCGGTGGTCACCACGCCCTCGCGGGTGCGCACCGTGAGCGGTTCCTGGCGCTTGGCCAGCGCGATCGCGTCGATGCGTTCGCGGTCGATCCGATCCAGCGCCAGGCCCGCGAGATGCCGGTCGAGCCAGCGCAGGTGCGTCTTCGAGGTTTCCAGGCTGGGCAGGCCCTCGCGCTCGGTGACGTAGCGGATCACCGCCTCGTTCCAGCTGTGGCGCTGCCTCACGCCCAGCCGCGCCTGGTTCCACAGCTGCACCTTCAGCCGGTCGTGGAATTCCTGCGCCTGCTCCTTGTCGCGGGTGCCAGTGCTTCCCTGTAGCGGCGTTCCGCCGCCTGGGGGGTAGAGCTTGTATTGCCAGTTCGGGCTGGTTTTTCGTTTGTAGAGCGACATGGGGCGAGGGGTTCCGAAGTAACGGTGACGTTGACGGGGGCGGCCGGCGTTTCGCGCGGCAGCCATTCGCCCGCGAGGTAGCGCTGCAGGGCCAGGGTCGAGAAGATCCAGCGCTTGCCGACCTTGCGGCCCGGCAGTTGGCCGGCGCGGGCCTTGAGCCGGATGGTTTCCGGATGCGCGCCGAGCAGCGCGGCCGCGCCGGCCAGGTCGAGGGTGGCCAGCGGCGCCGGCGGCTCGATCCCGGCCTCGCGCGGCGCGGGCACCGGCAGCGCAAGCCATGGACTCGCGGGATTCGTGGAATTCATGGGCAAGTCCTTGATCGGCAAGGGTTTCGGGTGCCATGGGTGGCCATCGGCGATGGCTGGCGGGCGGTGGCGACTGATGGCGCGTCATCCCGGCGGCGTTTGTCACCGATGGCGGAACAGCCGCGACTCGTGGCGCGCGGCGCGGCTTCGTGCTGGCCTTCCCCGCCCCTTTCTTTTCCTTTTCCTTCAATGATTTGAAGAGAGAGAGACAAGCAGGGGCGCCGCGTCTGGTTTGGCCGACTGGTGGTGAAAACAGCGGGACTGATGGCGCGGCGGGGCGCTGTCGCGGCAGGCGATGTCTTGCGAATCAAGCACTTGGGCGCCAATGCCCGCGCCAGCCACGAGTCCTGCGCGCTGCCCGGGTACCCCGGCGAGGCGATCGAGGCGGGCAGGCCCCCTTGCTTCCGGGCCCGCGCTCGCGCCCGGCCGGATCGATCGGCGGGGGGCGCGGGGGGCGAGTCGATACGGCGGCCGAGCGCCATCGTGATCGGCGCCTTCATGCCGGGCTCCTGGCCAGCGCGTCGGAGGCGAGATCCTCGCGGATCGACACGTGCAGCCCGAAGCCGGCCAGCCGCTCGAGCGAGACCGGCGTCAGGTAGGGCACGCGCCGCGTGTAGATGCGCCGCTCGACCTCCTTCTCGCCCACCACCACGCCCGCCTGCTTGAGCTGCGCCTTGAAGATGCGATCCGACTTCACCGGCAGCGCGTTCCACTTCTCGCGCAGCGCGCTGGTGTGGGCGAGGTGGTCCATCACGTGGCCGGTGCGCAGCAGCAGGCAGAACTCGCCGTCGATGGTGTCGAAGGTGAAGGGATGCTGGTAGTTGCCGCCGTCGATCTCCGAGAGCACCGTCTCCATGATCCAGACCCAGGGCTCGCGATCGGCGCTGGTCTCGGCCACGTGGCCGTTCATCTCGGTGAGCAGGTCGCGCGCGAACTCGCCCTCGGCCGGATCCATGCCGGCGAACTCGCACAGATAGCGCCAGGCCAGCGCGAGCGCCGCGTAGTTGCCGGCCATGCGCCGCGCGCCGTCGTCCTCGCCGCTGGCGCGGCAGTTGGCCAGCGCCTTGTCGCGCAGCGTCGCGTAATGCTCGAGCACGGCGCGCCGGTTCAGCCCGGCCAGGAACTCGAGCCACTGGCGTACCGGGAAGCGCGGCAGCTCGTCGGGCAGCAGCGGGCCGCGCTTGCCGGTCAGGGTGGTGCGCACCAGCTTGCCGAGCAGGCTGCGCACCGGCACGTCCTCGCCGGCCAGCATCACCGGCGCGCACAGCAGGTACTCGGTCATGTCGCTGCCGCGCCGCGTGACGGTGTACTGGTAGTTCTCCTGCAGCAGGCCGACGGCCTTGTCGATCACGTCCTGGCGGCGCGCCGACAGCTCCTCCCAGCCGATCGGGTGACTGGTGTGGCTGATGCTGGTGAGCAGGCGGAATTCGGTCTGCAGCGACTGGCCCGAGAACATCGTGAAGGCCAGCGTGCGCTCGAGCCGCTTGATCAGCGTCGACTTGCCGGCGCCCTTGTTGGCCTGCACCGTCAGGTGCGGCCAGAAGCCGAGCAGGGCCTTCAGGTGACCGCCGAGCGCCCACACCAGCGGAACGGTCGCGGCGTTCTGGCGGAAGGTCTGCTGGTAGGCGGCGATCACGCGCCGCGCGTCGGCCACCGGGCCGCTGGGGAAGCTGAGGTTGTGATACGGGCACTGCTTGTCGGCCTCGGTGAAATAACAGTCGGGGCCTTCGTTGACGATCAGCCGGCCGTCGCGCCAGGCCAGGCCCACGAAGTTCGCGGCCTGGCGCGCGCCCAGGTCGGCGCCGCGCTCGAGGATGTTCACCATGCGCTTGAACGGCGCCGGCGCCCAGATCGGGCCGAACTTGTTCCACTGGTCGACGTTGTGCAGCTGGTCGTCGAGCATCACGCGGCGGATCAGTTGCGCGCCGTGGCGCGGCGCCTGCACCGAGACCGCGAAGTAGACGGTGGGCGCCTGGTCCTCGTCGCCGGTCATGGTGGCGGTGGCGCTGGCCACCGAGACGCGGCTGATGCCGGCGATCCGGAAGCCGCAGAGGTCGGCCAGCACCGGCGTCTCGGCGCCGCTTTCCTCGTTGCGCTCCATCTTGCTGATGTGGCTGGTGAAGTCGGCGCGCACGCGAAAGCGCCAGTACTGCGCGAAGTCGTGCGAGGGCAGGAAGATGCGCGGGCGGCCGCGCCGCGTGGCGTCGCCGGGCAGGCCCGCGATCAGCCAGGGCTCGGTCTGCTCGAGCGCGCGCGCGAGCTCGGCCGCGCCGCGCTCGCGCAGGTAGTCGTTGACGTCGTTGATCGGCTCGCCGGCGCCGCCGCCCTGGGCCGCCTCGCGCAACCAGCCGGCCTGGTCGACCAGCATCGCGCCGATGTTCAGGCCGGTGAGCGTCTCGTAGAGCGCCCAGGACGCTTCCGGGCCGGGACGATGGCCGGCACGCGGATGGCCCTCGGCGAAGGGCGCGTCGTTGTCCAGGCAGATCAGCACCTGCTTGCCGCGCAGGAAGCTGAAGTCGAGCTGGCCGACGTTGCACAGCCCGCGCAGCGCGAAGGCCGCCGTGCCGGGCAGCGCGCAACTGTCGATCGACAGCGCGTTGATCGCGCTTTCGACCAGGACCACGCGCCGCGCGCGCTCCAGGCGCCGCGCGTCGGCGGTCCAGCCGTGGCCGGCCTTCTCGCCCTGGGTCTGGGTCTTCACCGCGCCGTTCAGGGCGGGGTCCAGATAGCGCATGTCGACCGCCACCAGTTGGCCGTCGCGCGGCCCGCGCACGATGAAGGCGGCCGCCGGCCCGCCGTGGCCCACTTCGCCGGCGGCGATCCGGGCGCTGCTCCAGTCGTTGAAGCCGAGCGTGCGCGCGGCGAACGCGGCGTCGATCGCCTCGGGCGTGATGGCGCGGCCGAGCAGGTAGTCGCGCACGCCTTCTCGCGCGGCCAGGCAGCGCTCGGCGATGTAGTCGAGGGTCGACTTGGGGCGCCGCTCGGCCGTCGCGGGGCGCGTGGCGGCGATCCCGTAGCTGTCGTGCAGGTAGCGCAGCGCGTCGGCCAGGCTGCCGCCGCGCGCGTGCATCACCAGGTCCACGCAGGAGCCGCCGGCGTCGGCGCTGTGGTCGCGCCAGCCGGTGCCGTGCTTCGGGTGGTCCACGTAGATCGACAGCGAGGGGCTGCGGTCCTCGTGATGCGGCGAGTGATAGAGCGCGCGTTCGCCGCCGCGTCCGCGCTTCAGGCCCAGGCGCTCGGCCAGTTCGTGCAGGTCGATGCGCTGCTTCAGTTCGTCGATCGAGGCCATGGTCAGGGGCGGGGCTCCGTGGATTGCGGGTCGCTCGCGCAGTCGAGCGCGCGCAGCGCCTCGGCCGAGGCGGGGAAGCCGAGCGCGAGCCGTGCCGCGAGCGCGGCGAGGAACTGCCGGGAGGTGCCGGCTGGGGTGGCGGCGGCCGCGGCGGCGATCGCGGCATGTAGCACCGCGTCATGCGGGGCTATCGGGTGGGAATTCATCGGCAGGCCTCCGGGATGGAGCGGGACAAGGACAAGGAGCGGGGCGGGTGGCACGGCAGGGTCAGCGGCAGGTGCAGGTGCAGGGCGCGTTCGCGCATCAGGCGGGCCGCGGCCTCGACGGCATGGCGCAGCGCGCGATGGCGCATCGCCGCCTCGAAGTCGCCGATCAGGCGCAGGTGTTCCCAGCACGCGCGCAGCGAGGCCTGGCGCGGTGCGAGGCAGGACGAGGCGCGGGGCGATCGGCGGGTCGAGGCGCTTGCCGAATGGCAGGACGAGCAGCAGGACGAGCAGCAGGACGAGCAGCAGGTCGATCGGCAGGTCGAGCCGCAAGACGAGCCGCAAGACGAGCAACAGAACGAATCACCGGTCGAAACGTCGGCCGGCAGCGGCGCCACCAGCGAACAGCAGGCGCCACAGGCGGCAGCCAGGCCGCGCCGCGCGCCGATTTCGGGCAGCAGGGTGCCCGGGTCGAGCGCCGGGGCGATCGACCCTGGAACAGGGTGCGTCATGCTTTTCTCTTTTTTCGGGCAAACGGATCCCCTCACGCCACGCGGGCGCGATGCGAGGGGACGACGAAACGCGGAAGGGCGGGTTTAGACGGGCAGGTCGAGCTGCTGCTCGCCGCGTTCACGCACGTGCGGCGAGACCGGCAACTGCAGCGTCGGATCGGGCATGGCCGAGGGCGAGAGGGTGCGCGCGAACTCCATGTTCACCACGTAGGTGTGCCCGCATTCGACGTTGTTGCACTGGTAGGTGACTTCGCGAAAGGTCGGCGACATTTCGCGGCTGGTGCGCGCGGTGGCGCGCGTCCGGCAATGCGGGCAGCGATTCAGGATGCGCATGATGGAGGTCCTCCGGACGAGGCGGTGAGCGGGGCCGCGGCCGGCCGTTCGCTCGGGTTTCGACTTGGTATGGGGTTGGGGTGCTGCATGGCGCGGGCGGGCATCGCGCTCATCCCTCGGGCTTGCCGGCGGCCAGGCGCGCGGCGCGCATCGCGCCGATCAGCAGGCTGCGCGCGGTGCTCGACAGCGAGCGGTTCTGCGCCTGCGCGGCGCGCTCGAGTTCGCCGCGCTCGAGCTCGGACAGATGCACATAGAGCGGCTTGCTCGACAGGGCGAAACGCGGGGAGCGGCGGGGTCCTTTGGCGGTCTTCACGGTCGGTATACTGGCTCGCTTAGTCTTGCGTTAATGTCAGCTCAGTGTGTCATCCATTTTTATGGACGTCAACAACTTGGATGGAAATTTAATGGATAGTGTGGGGAAACGGCTGCGCGGCGAGCGGATGCGCCTGGGCTTGAGTCAGCCAGAATTTGCCGCGCTGGGAGGCCTCAAGCACAAGACGCAGCTCAATTACGAGGCCGACGTCAGCGCGCCCGACGCGCGTTATCTGCTGGCGCTGCGCGAGGTGGGCGTCGACATCTGGTACGTGCTGACCGGCGAGGTCAGCCCGGCGGTGCTGCCGGCCGACGAGGGCGACCTGGTCGACGGCTACCGCCAGCTCAACGAGGCCGGCAAGGCCGCCGTGCAGGGTTTCATCGCCACCTGCATCAACACCGGCTCGATGACCTCGGGCGGCGAGGGCTCGAGCGCGCCGCGCGTCAAACGGCTCGCCGAAAACCGCCGCGCCGCGCTCGACCAGCGCATGGCCGAGAACGTCGAGCGGGCCATGGCCGAGGTCGAGCGGCTCAAGGCCGAACGCGCCGGCAAGACCCGGAAGTGAGTACCGAATGGCGCGCCGGGCGTGCCATTGCGGACCTCCGCGAGGCAATCGTCAGCCTGCGCTGAGAGATTCGACAGCTTGATACTGTATGGATATACAGTATTATCTTGCTGACACGCGCTGCCATTCCGAGGCGATCCGCTGCCGCGCGGCGCTGTTGTCGAACGTGTCCGTGGGAGACCAGAACAAATGCACAGCAACACGAAGCCCTTCGAACGCATGAACGGTGTCGCGCCGCTGGCCGAGCGGCCAGTCAATCCGGCCGCGCATCTGCTCGTCGCACCGACCCTGCACACCGCCGCGCATCTCGACGCGGACGAGCGGGCCGAGGCGGCCGCGGCGATCGATACCGCGATCGATTCGGTGGGCGTGGTGCTGGAGGCGGCGCTGGCCGCGATGACGACGCTCGGCCAGGTGCGCGCCATGCTGGTTCGCGGCGAGGAAGGGCAGGGCGGCGCGGCCGCGGCACCGCGCTAGCGCCGCGCGCTGTTCCCGGCATGTCGCCGACAGCTGGATCCGCACCAGCGCCGGCATCTTCATCGGCACCTCCGCCGCCCGGGTCGAGTTCTTCGGCCCGACTTCTCCTGATGACCTGATCTCCGCTCGCGGCCGGTTTCCCGCGCCGCGCTCGAGCCACGCGCTTTCACCACGCGCCGTCGCCGCTCGCCGGGCTCACGACGCGGCGCCCGGCGTCGCCGTCTTGCCGGCGTTCTTCTTGTCCGCCTGGGCGTCCTCGCGCGTCTCCAGCTCGAGCTCCGTCTGCAGGCCATTGTTGTCGAGCGTGTGCCGCGCGCTCTTGATCAGCCATTCGATCGCGTCGATCTCGGGCTTGAGCCCGCTGAAGCTGACCGGCGTTTCCGGGAACACCTCGGGCCGGCCGCGCGCGAGCGAATAGGACAGTGTCTGCCTGCCGCGCTGCATGCGCTTGTACTCGGCCTGGGCCGCGGCCATCGCCTCCTCCTGCGAGGCGTAGTCGTCGATCAGCACCTTGACGTTCCTGCTGGTCTCGCCCTTCACCGTCACCGACAGGCGGCGCCCCTTGCCGTTCGAGTGGTAGTTGGCGCGCACCGCGTCGTACTTGTCGCGATCGGCCGAGCGGTACTGGTGATGGTCGCCGTCGGCGCGGGTCAGCGCGAGCACCGCCAGCGGCTTGCCGCTCGCGCTCTTGCCGGTGTCGATCGGCATGAACAGCAGCCGCTTGTCCTTGACGTTCATCACCGCGTCGTAGCGCTTGGCCAGGCGCGTCAGGAAGGACATGTCGGATTCGTGGGTCTGGTCGACATGGGCGATCTGGATGGCGGCCAGCGCCGCGCCCACCACCGGCTGCAGCGCGTAGCGCGCGGCGATCGCCTGCACGATCGCGCCGATGGTCTGCCGGTGCCAGCTGCGCTCGCGGCGCTGCTGCATGCCCTCGCTCATCGCGGCCGAATGCGCGCTGACCGACAGCGTGTCCGGCGTGCCCGACCAGCTCACCGTGTTGACGATGTAGGTGCCCTTGTCCACCAGCGGCTCGCCGCTCCAGCCGATCGCCACCTTCAGCTCGGCGCCGAGCGTGGGCAGCGCCAGGTCGCCGCGCGTGTCGTCGAGCGTGATGTCCACCGTGTCGGCCTGGTCGGCGCGGTTCTCGGTGATCGTCAGCGATTCCAGGCGCGGCGCGAACAGCATCGAGATATCGCGGCCGTCGAGCGTGATCCGGTAGTCGGGCTGCGATTCGACGCGCGCGATGCGGCGCCGCTCGGCCGGGGTGCGTTGGTTCGAATTGCTCGGCATCAGGCGGTCCCGGTTTGCGAGGTGGGGGTGCCGGTCGTCGAGCCGGCGTCGGCGCCGCCGTTGCCGCCGGCGGGATCGGCGTTGTCGTCGGTCATGCGCAGCTCCGCGTCGTCGACGCGCGTGAGCGTCAGCGTGAAGGCGATATGGCGCGCCACGCCCTCGGGCGTGTGATAGGTCTGCGTCTCGTTGAGCGCGGTGATCAGGTAGGCGCCATAGACGTTGCCGCTGCCGTCCACCAGCACGTAGGCGTCGCCGTGGTCGGCCATCGCGGCGAGTTCGTCGATCGAGGCGATCGAGCCGATCGTCTCGGGCGCGACCACGCCGTCGAGCGTGATGATGTCGTCGCCGGGGCCGACGTACTGGCGCGCGTCGCGCCGGCCGACCCGCGTTTTCGAGGCGTGCTTCCAGCCGCGCGCGCGCCCGAGCTGCTGGAACGGCGCCGAGGTGAGGCTGAACACGAACTGGTCGAGGGACATCAGCATGAGGGGGCTCCGGGTTAGTCGGTCAGTGCGGCGGTGGCGCGCTGGCGATCCTGGGCCGCCTGCTTGTCGAGGGCGGCCTTGATCAGGTTGGCGACGGCCCTCTCGTCCATGCCCGGCGTCGGGTAGACGTTGATGGTGACGTTCGAGCTCACCGTCGGCGCGTGGAAGGGCGTGCCGTGCGCTGCCGCGTTGAGCGGCGGGCGGCGGTCGATCGGCACCGTCGGCGTGGTGATCGGCGCGCTCGGCGGCGGAACCGCGGCGGCGCCGGCCGGCAAGGCCGCCGCGGCGCCCGAGATGGCGGCCGCGGCCGCCTTGGCGCCGGTCTTGACGCGCGCGGCGCGCTGCGCCGCCTGCTGCTCGGGCGTGCCGCCGGCCGCCGCCGGATCCTGTCCCGCCGGCTCCTCCTTCGCGTCGCCGAACAGCGCCTTGTAGATCGGGTTGTCGGTGATCGACTTCCACAGCCCGCTCAGCGAGATCGACGAGACGCCGTCGATCAGGCGCTTGATCAGGTTGGCGCCGAACTCGGTGAAGGTGCCGGGCAGGTCGACGCCGAACCACTTGAGCACGCCCGCGAACACCTGGTAGAACGCGCCGATCGGCGACCAGTCGAGGATGGTCTGGAGGATGCCTGACAGGCTGCCGCCGAACACGCTGGAGAGCTGCTCGCCGATCCACGAGAACACCCTTCCGATAGCCTCGCCCATCGAAACCAGGAAGGCCTTGATTGGCTCCCAGTTGCGATAGATCGCGTAGGCAGCCAGCGCGATCACGGCGATCACGGCGCCGATCGGGGTGGTCAACAGCAGCCGGCCGACCGTCGTCACGGCGCCGCCGACCAGGCGCAGGCCCGAGGCGGCGCGGGCCGCGCCGCTGCCGAGCGCGTTCCAGATGCCGCCGCCGGCCGAGGCCAGGCGTGAGCCGACGGCGCCCGCCGCGCCGCGGCCGGCCGTCCAGGTGTTGCGCGCGATCCGGCCGCCGGCGGCTGCGCCGCTGCCGAGCCCGCGCCAGGCGGCGCCGGCCGCGTCGAGCGCGCGCGTGCCGAGCGTCGACATGGCGCCGCCCACGCTCGAGGCGGTCGAGGCCAGCACCCGGCCGGCGGCCGTCGCGCTGCCGGCGAGCATGCGCCAGCCGCCGCTGGCCAAGCCGAGCCCCCGCGTGAGCAGGCTGCCGCGCAGTCCCAGCACGCTCATCGTATTGCGCACCAGGGCATAGGCGCCGACCACGCTGGACAGCACGCCCAGCAGCGAGCCGAGCCCGAACACCAGGCCGGCGACCGCGGCGACCACCGTGCCGATCACCCGCGCCGCGCCGCTGTGATTGGTGATGAAGGCGTTGAGCTTGGTGAGGGCGCCGACGGCCATGTCGAGGCCGCTGTTGTAGAGCGGCGTGACGGTTTCGCCGATGTGCGCCTTGAGCGTGTCGAACTGGGCATGCACGGCGGCTTCCTTGGCGCGCGTGAGCCCGCTGGCGGCCTGCGCGCTGGCGTCGACGCCGGCTGCCTTGCTGCCGCTCTCCTCGTCCTGCTTCATGTCGCTGCGATGCTGGTAAATCGACATGAGCAGCTTCGCGGCATCGGCATTGGGGAGGATCGAATTGAGCAGCTCGGCGACCTTGTCGTCGTCCTTGATGCCCTTCTTCGCGAGCGCGGGCACCAGCACGGCGTCCACCCAGGCGAGCGGCGAGCTTTGCAGCAAGGCGTCGCCTCTCAAGGCGCCCTGGTCGAAGCCGGTCACGGCGCCGTCCTTGTCGTGGTGGACCGCCTTGCGGTCGATGAAGCCGAGATCGACCAGGTTCTGCGTGGCCTTCGCGGTGGTGTGTCCCTGCGCGAGCTGGTTGACCAGGGCGGCCATGCCCTTGCCGGCGGCCGCGCCGCTGCCCACCGTGTCGAACAGCGACCTCATCTGGAAGTAGAGCGCGTCCGTGCTCAGGCCCTTGGCCGCGTCGCCGCCGGCCTTCATGAAGCCGGCCCACTCGGCGGGCTTGATGTCGCCGGCCGAGATGTTCATCAGCTTCTGGATCGCGTCGGTTTCCCGCGCGATGCCCGCGATGTCCTTGAAACCGTCGCGATCGTGCGCGACGGCCAGCAGGGCCGTGACCTTGGCGTTGTTGGCCTTGGCCTCCTTGTCGTCGTACTTGGCCAGGTTGCTGAACTGCATCTTCGCGACCGCGGTGCTGAGCGTTTCCGCCAGCGCCTCGGTGCTGGTCATCTGCAGCGAGTCGCGCATCAGGCCGAGGCTGCCGGCCATGCTGATACCCGGCGAGTTGGCGGTGCGCGCGTAGCGTTCGGCCTGCCGCGCGGTCTGCTCGTCGACGCCGAGCGCGCGGATCTGCGCGCGCGCGTCGTCGACCTCCTTCGAGGCGTCGATCGCCTTGTGCAGGCCCTCCAGGACGGACTTGCCGGCCTCGCGCAGCGACTCGCCGGTTTCCTTGAGGACCTGGGCGTTCTCCGCCAGTCTCTTGCGGCGCTCCTCGGCTTGCGTCGCGCGGTCCAAGGCACTCCTGGTGTCGGCGATGTCGGCATTGAGCTTGCGGTGATGCGCGGCCAGCTCGCGCGTGCCGAGCCCGGCGCGGCCGAGTTCGTCGCGCAGCTCGCGCACCGCCTGGGTCTGGCTCTTGTGCCGGGTGCCGAGCTCGATCAGTGCGCCGCGCGCGCTGGCCAGCTCGCCGATCATCTGCTGCGAGGGCGCTCCGGAGGCGCGCATGCCGCGCGATAGCGCGTTGAAGCGCGCCTGCGCGGCGGCCAGCTCCTTCGAGGTGCCGGCCAGCTCGCCGCGCATGGCGCGGAACGACTTCACCGAGTCCTGCTGCTTGCCGAGCCTGTCGAGCTCCTCGCCCAGCTTCTCGATGTCTTTGTTGAATGCCTCGGCGGGCTTGGACGCGCGCTTGAGCGCGTCCTGCGCGGACTGGGTCCAGGCGGTGATGGTGTCCAGCATCACGCGCAGCTTGTCGGCGTCGTTCATGTTTCCTCGTGTCCGCTACGTATCCGTGCGCGTTCGCGCCAGTCCATCAGCTCCGTCAGGGAGAAGCCGTCCATCTCGCGCGGCGCCCAGTGGAACACCGTCGCGATGTCCGCCATCGCGTCTTCTACGCGCTCGGGGATTCCATGCTCGCTTTCAGCGACTTCGGCATCAAAAAACCGGCGAAGATGCCTCCCAGCGAGACCAGATCGGCGGGGTCCATGGCGCGCACGTCGGCGGCGGTCAGCGCCGGGCTCGTGATGCGCGGCAGCACCTTGCACAGCGCGTCGACGTCGAGGTTGACGAGCGCCGACAGCGAGGTGCCGCGCAGCGCGCCGGCATCGGGCTTGGCCAGCATCACCTGGGTGATCGTCTGCTCGCCGCGCGCGATCGGCGTGTCGAGCGTGTGCGTGTTCGCGGCGTTGTCGCTGGTGCGCGTCGGGTCCTGGTTTTCCGTGTTCATGTCGTCACTCATGGTGGCTAGGTTGAGGTGAGGGAAAGCGGTGCCGCGCCGGTGGGCGCGGCCGGGGTGTTACAGGCCGATCGCGTTGCGCAGGCCGGAGGCGAGGTCCGTGCCGTTGACGTTCTCGATCATGTTGATGAAGTCGAGTTCGATCAGCACGAAGCCGTTGATCGACAGCTTGTAGTAGCTGGCGTTGGTCGTGACCTTGAAGCTGGTGTCGTCCTTGACCTTGGCCTTGCCCATGTCGATTTCCTCGTGGCGGCCGCGCACCACGATCTCGACCGAGTCGTACTTCGCGCTGTCCTCGGCCTGGTAGGCGCCGGCGAAGCGCAGCAGCACGCCGTCGTGGGTGGTGATGCCCCACTGGCCGAGCACGTCTTCCATGAACCCGCCGCAGGTCCAGACCAGCTGGATTTCCTCGTTGCCGAGGTCCAGCTTGACCGGGCCGCTCATGCCGGCGCCCTGCCAGGATTCGGTCTTGCGTTTGAGCTTGGGCAGCTCGAGTTCCTGCACCTCACCGGCGAAACGGTTGCCGTTGTAGAACAGGTTGAAATTCTTGAGTTTGCGTGGCATTCCCATCGTGTCTGACTCCAGGTTGGGCCGTGGTTAGGCCGTCACGCGATCGGCGAAGGTCGCGAGATAGCGGTCGGTGAAGCGCTGGCGCAGCATCAGGTTCTCGAGCGGCGGCACCGGCGTGTAGTCGTAGTCGATGTACATCGCGCCCGAGGCGAGCTCGTCGGAGGTGTTCGGCTCCGGGTCGTACCAGGAGCTGCCGCCGATCAGGTAGCCGTTCGAGATCTGGCGGCGGAACCAGCCGTTGATGTTCTCGATGATGTCGCGGGCCAGCGACGGGTTCAGCGCGCCGTCGACATTGCCCATCTGGGCCTCGGCCAGCGAATCGGCGATCACCTGCGCGGTGCGCGTGTAGTTCTCGAACACGAACTTGGTGTCGGCCGCGCAGGTGCGCGAGCCCCAGAAGCGGAAGCCGTTGTAGTTCACCAGCGTCGTCACTTCGTTCTCGTTCAGGTAGCCCGCGTCGGTGGCCGGGTCCTGCAGGTCCCAGGACACGTCGGCCGAGATGCCCGTCACGCCGTTGACCACGACGTTCGAGAGCGTCTTGTGCCAGCCGATGTCGTTGTCGATCTTGGCGCGCAGGCCGGCGGCGATGGCCGGCGCGGGGATCGTCACGGTGGTGCTGGTGGTGCTGTCCCAGCCGAGGAAATCCGGCCACACGACCATCAGCTCGCGCTGGCCGAACTGCTTGCGGTAGGTGACCGCGTCTTCCTTGGTCTTGCAGCCGTAGGCCGAGACGTAGACGAAGGCGCGCAGCGACTGCGCGATCGGCGCCAGCGCATTGGCCACCGCCGGCGTGTCCAGGCCCGGCGCGACCAGGATGCGCGGCTTCACGCCCAGGCTCGCCTGTGCCGTCAGCAGCGCCTTGGCGCCCGTGTACTTGCCGTCGGCGGTGACCGTGCCGATCACGTTCGAGGCGGTTTCGGCGTCGTCCTTGCCGTCCGGCACGCGCACCACGACCGTGATCGGCTTGGTCTGCTGGCCGATCGCGTTGAGCGTGCGGTACAGCGTGCCCTTGGTGCCGGCCTTGCCGAGCGCCGAGACCACGTTGGTCAGCAGCACCGGGGTGTTGAGGGGGAAGGTGGCGTCGTCGGCGTCGGAGCCCGTGCAGACGATGCCGAGCACGGCCGTCGAGACGGAGCGGATCGGCGGGCCGCCGTCCGTGACTTCGATGACGCGTACACCGTGGTGGTAATCCTGCGGCATAGCTAAATCTCCAGTGGTGAGAGGGGTTCGGGGTGATGCGGCGCGCGGCTTACGGCTGCGCGGTCGAGGTCGGCGCCGGCGCGCTGGCCGTCTCCGACGTCGATTCCTGGGTGGGCGCGGCTTGCGCGGCAGGCGCCGGGTCGGCCGTCGACTGGCCGGCCGGATCCTGGGTCGGGCTCGGGGCCTGGTCCGATGCGGCGGGCTGCGTGGTGCTGGCGTTCGAGTCCGTCGTCGTGCCGGCCGTCGCGTTCGTGTCGGCCGAGTTGGTCGGGCTGGGCGAGGTCGACGTGTTCGGCGGCAGCGGCTCGGCCTTCGGCGGCACATAGGGCGCCGGCTGCGACGGCCACACGATCGCGTCGGGCGAGCTCGCACCCTCGAAGGCGGAAACCAGGGCCATCTGATAGGCGGCCCAGGCCTTGAAGTAATAGATGCCCTCGTCGTCGAGCTGGCCGGCCGCATAGGCATCGGCCTTGCCTTCGTTGGCCTTCCTGGCCTTGGCCATCAGCATGTCGAAGGTCTGCTGCGCGGCGGCCTGCTGCTCGGCGGCGATCACCGAGGCGGGCACCACCCAGGCACCGTCCACCCACGCGTGGCGCGGCGACGGACGCGGCTCGGTGGTCAGGCCCAGCTCGTCGGGGGTCTTGCCGGCCACCGAGATCTCGACCGGCTCGCCGGTGTCGGTGCGGTAGCAGATCCGGCCGCGATAGTCGGGCAGCAGGAACCAGGCGCCGTCGCGATAGAACGGCCAACTGGTGGGCGTGCGCTCCGGCGGGGCGTCGAGCGTCGCGTTGGCGGGGATCAGCCAGCGGCCGTCGTTGCGCGGGTCCGCGTCGGGCTGGCCGCTGCTCAGGTACTCGCCGGTGGACGAGCTGTAGTGATGGATCAGCATGGTTGGGTGTCCGTAGGGTTAGTAGGCGCGGATCATGGCGAGCAGCGCGATGTTTCGGGGACGGGATTCGTTGCCGCCGTCGGCAGCGACGGTGATGGCGTGGGTGTGACCGCCGGCGCCGCCTATACCGACGTTGTGCGCATGCGTACCGGCGCCGTCCGTGTCGAAGGTGTGAGCGTGGCTGCCGGCCGGAGATGTGTAAGCCAAGGGGTTGTCATGGTCGAGACCGCCGTTCGATCCTGCCTGGTTCTGCGCATACGCTCCCCACGGCGACACGCCAGCCTCGGAGTAGGGCGCGATGTGCTGGTGATCGCCGACGCTGGTGGTTTGTCCGTGGTGACCATGCCAGCCTTGGCTGTCAGTCCAGGCGCTGTGGACGTGATCGCCCACCGCGTCGGCGCTCGCGCTGTGCGCGTGCGAGCGATTCAGGCTGTCCTGCCAGGAGCCGATCGCGCGATTCGCGTCGACGCCGCGTGAATCGTCCAAGGCACGGATGGTTTCACCGCGCAGTTCAGGCAGTCGGAAGGTGGTCGAGCCGTCACCAGTAGAGAAGCAGCCCCAGCGTGCGTTGGCCCAGTCCGCGTCGGAGACCAGCGCGCCGCTCGCCTGGGCATAAGCCCAGAGATCGGGATAATCGGCCCGATTCACGAGAGAGCCATTGGCTTTCAGGTAGCCAGCGCGCACCGTGGTACGCGGTTCGAAGACGATCTGACCAACCGAGGACGATGAGATCGCGGCGAGCACCCATTCGGTGGTGGCGAGTCGCCGCGAGCGATCGTTGACGGGCGGGGTCGGGCCAGACACGACACCGTTGAAGGTCGTGCCGCCAGTTTCGAACTGGACGATCGGCTGCGAATTGCAAGTGATGCCGAAGCGGCCGTCGCCATTGTGGAAAAGGCCCGTGTCCAGGGCGCTGTCGATCGCGAATGCGAGCGACGGCGTGCTTGGCGTGCCGTCGCCGAGCAGCAGTCGCTTGCCATCCGCGATCGTGACGTCGCCGGACACTATGCCGCCCACGCGCTTGTCCAGCGGATCCACCATCGCCTCGGTCCAGACTCGCTGGCCGTCGACGCGGAAGGTGCGGTCGGCGATGTAGTACTGGAATGCGCCATGGCTCGGCGTCCACCAGCCGTAGCCGTCCTGGTTCGAATACAGGAAGCCGTCGATGGGGCCGACTCGTACCGAGCCCTGATTCTGATTCAGGCCGACATGCAACTCACCCAGCACGGCAACCGTGCCGCCCAGCGTGGTGCCGTTCGCGCTGCCGTCGATCATGACGCGGCCGTTGGCGTGCTCCCACGAGAACGGCCTGAAGTCGCTGAACTGCCCTGTCGGGTCGCCTTGTCTGGTCGACAGCAGGTAGACGGAGCGGCCGTCGTTGCGGATCATCGCGCCATAGTCACCGCTGGTGGCGCGGAAGTTCGCGCCGCCCGTGTCGAGTTGCTCCGAGGTGATTCCGGTTGACGCCTTGATACTGCCGGCAACCTGCAGTTGATTACGGCCGTCGTCAGCCGTTGTGCCGACCAGCACGCGCCCTGACGGCAGCACGCGCACGCGCTCCTGGTTTGCAGTGACCAGCGAAGTGACGCCGCTGCCGGTTGCACCGAGCATGGTGTTGCCGTCACCCATGGCGGCGAAGTAGGCGGTGCGGTCATCGGTATTGGCGATCGCGCGAGCCTTGCCGCGACCGATCGTCAGGGCGCCGAGCCCGACAATGTCGCCGGCCGACTGGATGGTCGAGACCCCATCGTCGTTGATCGTGCCGAACAGCGTGCGCTGACCTTGGGTCAGGCGCATCACGCGTGTCATGTTGGCATCGTCATGCGCATCGTTCGGCACGTAGTTGAGATGGAAGTCGAGGTATTCGCTTCCCCACACACCGCCATTGAAGCCGGCGTTGATCGACGCGGCGACTCGCGGCATGGTGTCCCCGACCTTCGCGTCGCCAAACGTGGCCGAGAAGCGCAGCTTGCCTTCCAGGCTCAGCGCGCCGCCGGCCGGCGAGATGTTGAGCTGCGCATTGTCGTTCCCCGCCACACCGCGCACGCCGACCGGTCCGTTGAAGACCCCGCCGTCATACGACATATAGCGCTTGGCCGCGCCCAGCGGCGTGACCGCGCGAACATCGTCCGTGCCCGCCTTGACCTCGTCCTGCGTGGCCAGCTCGACCACGCCCTGGCGGATGGTCGTTGCCGGCGGGTTGAGAAAACTGGTGGGCCCGAACTGCAGCTGCGAGGCATCGATGCTCGCGAACACCGCATCGGCCGCCAGCAGCAGGATCGCCGAGGGCGACTTCTCCATGATCGCCGTGTCCTGCACGTACACGCCGAACAGCACGCCGTTGTCGAGATAGAGCCCGAAGCCGAACAACGAATACTGATCGCTCGTATCGTCCTGGATCACGACGTGGATGGTGTCGGGCGCGACGTTGTCGCCGCCGAAGGTGGTCACGCGCTTGCGCTCGTTGGGCAGCGCCTGCAGGCCGCGATCGAAGGCGAAGCTGGCCGTCGCGAGGCCGATCGAGACGACCTTGCGCGCCGTGGTGCCGGTATTGCCCTGCGCGACCAGCGCGGCCCGTCCGGCATCGGTGATTTGGATCAGGTTTCCTGCCATGTTCAGTTATCCGTGAGGTTCAGCCTGCGATAGAGAGCCGCCTGGGCACCGGCGCCGATGCGTTGCCTGCCGCTCGCGCTGAAGCCCTGCGTGAGCGTGTAGTGCGCGCTGCCGCGCTTGGCGCGATCGACCTCGGCGATGATGTCGGCCACGTAGTCGGCCGTGACGGGCAGGTTGTCCCGCTCGCCCACCGTCAGCACGATTTCGAAGGTGCCCGGCTGGCCCGGCGGCGCGGTCTCGAACCACTCGCGCATCACCACGTTGGCGCCGAACGAGGCGCATACCTGGCGCACCGCTTCCGCCGTGCCCTTGATCCGCGCGATGCGGATCGCGGCCTTGACGCGCGCGCGCTTGACCTGCTCGGGCCAATAGTCCTTCCAGGTCTCGACGCCCATGTGCCAGGCCAGCCACGGCAGGAAGGCGAGCGGGATGCGGTCCGGGTCCATCAGCGTGTCGAGCGTGACCGGGATCGCGCCGAGCGGCGCATTGGCCTCGGCCAGGCGCTGCTCGAGCACGGTCGCGTTCGGCGGCAGCAGCTTATTCATCGGCCACTCCGCCATCGACCAGCTCGATGCCGGTGCAATACGGCGCCTGGCCGGCGGTGATCGGCACGCCCGCGGCGGGCGAGTCGAGCAGCACCTTCTGCACGCCCGGCACGCGCATCGCCGCGTAGAGGCCGTCGAGCGTCACTTCCATGCCGATCCGGTGCATGTCGCTCGCGAACTGGGTGACGCGTTTCTGCGCCTCGGCCAGCGCCACCGAGCGATCGGGGCCGGCGAAGAAGCGCAGCGTGGCGTGGATCGCGTAGGGCACGATCTCGGCGCTCTGCACGATCACCTGGTCGGCCTGCGGACGCTTGCCCTCCAGCTCGGCGCGCACGGCGTCGAGCAGGGCCGCATCGGCGCTGCCGTCGCCGTCTCGCGACAGCACGGTGACCACCATCACGCAGGGCTTGGGGCTTTTCGCCGAGGCGGACAGCACGCGGCCGTCGGCCGAGCGCGCATGGAATTCGTAGGCCTCCTCGGGGCCGGCCACCGAGAAGCCGCGCGGCGCGAGCTGCACGCGCTCGCGCAGGCTGTCGTCGTCCTCGTAGGTCGGCGCGATGCCGTTGTCGGGGTCGCCCGCCGAGATCTGCAGGCGGTCGACGTCGAACAGCGCGGCGATATGGTCGAGCGTGGAGCCGCTCGCATAGGCCAGCAGGATGCCGCGCGCCTTGTCGTTGACCAGTTGGCGCAGCAGCATCTCGCGGTAGGCGCTCTCCTGCAGCAGCCGCGCCAGCGGCTCCGATTCGAGCGCCAGCGTGGCGGCGAGCTCGGCCTGCTGGTCGGCCGGGTAGAGCGCGAGCAGGCTCGCGCGGCGCTCGGCGTAGAGCGTCTCGAAGTCGATGGTGTCGACGATGTCGGGCGCCGGCAACTGCGAAAGGTCGATCGGCGTCGTTCTCATGCGGGGGCTCCGTTCGTGACCGGCACGCGCAGCGTGACGGCCTCGTCGAGTTGGTCGGTCCAGCCCTCGATGTCGAGGGTCTGGCTGCCGTCGAGCGGGTCGTCGCTCGAGGCGCTCAGTTGCACGCTGCTCACCGTGAGGCGCGGTTCCCAGCGCATCAGCGCGGTGGCAGTCGCGGCGTACAGGCGCACGCGCGTGGCGCCGTTGTTCGGCGCGTCGACCAGCTCGGGCAGCTCGGAGCCGAAGCTGCGGCGCTGCAGGCAGGTGCCCAGCGGCGTCATCAGGATTCGCGTGACCGATTGCGCCAGATGGTCGGCGCCGGAGATCGAGCGGCCGGTGACCGCGTTCATGCCTTTCATGCGCCTCCCGGAAGCGGTTGACTGGTGATCGCGTTCTCGCCGCGTGCCTGGTGCGTGTGCGAGACCAGGCTGACCTGGCCGGCGACCACGTCGCCGGTGAAGGCGGCCGAGCCGTCGATGCGCATCACGTTGCCGCCGCCGCCGTCGGTGCCGCCCTTGCCCGTCATGCCCGACTCGAAGACGAACGGGCCCTTGACGGTCATCGCGCCGGTGCAGGTGGTGGTCTGCGCGTCGAGCGTGACCGTGTCGGCCTTCACGGTGGCCTCCCTGGTCTCGATCGTCACCGACACCGGCGCGACGACGCGCACCGTCGCGCCGGCCGGCAGCTCGGCCAGCAGCGCATGCGCGGCGTGGTCGTAGCTGATGCGCGCGCCGTCGGCATAGACGCGCGTATGCGTGTCGGGCGAGTTGTCGGGCTGCGGCGCGGCATCGGAGTAGAAGCCGCGCAGTGCGACCGCCTGTGCCGGATCGCCCATCGGTGCGAGCAGCACCACCTGTTCGCCGCGCGTCGGCGGCAGCCATTCGCGCGTCGCGCCGGCGGTGCCCGCGATCCAGGGGATCCAGTTCGTCTGCAGGCCGTCGTCGTCGGTCTCGCCGATCGCGACCCGGCACAGGCCGTTCGCATGATCGACATCGAGGATCGATCCCTTGCGTACCGCGTTGCGTGCCTTACGGTGAATTTCGTTCGCGTCCATGTCGATCATGTTGCCGTCGTGACGCTTGCCGGGCGAGCGATGGCATGTGTGTTCGCATCGAGTACGTTTGGAGTCCGGATGGATTCGACGAGGCGAGGACGAATGCCGGATAAGTCATTGCGAGTGCAACGACATGGGGAATGGAAGATTGGGGTGAGAAAGCGCAACGAGCCGCTTGAAGCGGCTCGTCGAAGGTGAGGCGGGGAACAGGCGGGGTTCGACCGCTCAGGCGATCAGGGCAGCCATGGCGAATCCGCGTCGATCACGTATTGGATGACACGCTTGCCGTCGGCGCCGACGCTGACCATCACGCTCTCCGACAGCTTCAGCTTGATGTCGAGGTTGACGCGATCGTCGGCCAGCAGGTTCGCGTAGAAGGTGAAGCCGGTGCGCCAGAGATCGGGATTGGCCACGATTGCGGGCTCGTTCAGGCGGATCCACTCGAGCAGGGCGATCGTCACGTTGTCGATATCGGCGGCGGTGGCCCACAGGTTGACCTCGCAGTCGTATTCGTAGTCGAACGAGGCGCTGCGCGCGCCGGTCGAGACCACCGCGCCGGCGCTGATCGACATCAGCATGGCGTCCGGCGTGGCGACGAGCGCGGGCACCGCGGCGAGGATCGCGGCGCGCAGGCTGGCGGGCTTATTCATGGGCGCTCACTCCCGGGGCGATGGCGGGCGCGGCGGCGCTGGCGCCGATGCCGATGCCGACGCCGGCCTGGCAGGTGGCCACCATGTCCACCTCGGCGGCGCAATTGGCCCAGGCCGCGCGCGCCTGGTTCAGCGCGTCGCTGAGCTCACCGTTGCTGCGCGGGTGCATCGCCGGCAGCGTGCAGCGCGTCACCGTCGCGCAGGCGTTGAGCGTAATCGTCGGCGCCGGCGAGGGCGGGACTGGCGTGCAGGCGCACAACATCGTCAGGCAGGGCAGTATCGGCCCAGGCGCGAATCGCTTGGTTCTCATCGATCAGTTTCCGCAGTTGCTGTTGATAGGACGCGAGCCGCGCGTCGACCTGGCCGCGCGTGCGCTCGAGCTGCACGCGCTGCGCGTCCTGCTCGCGTACCTGGCTGGTGAGCCGCGCAATCAGCGCGTCGCGCGCGTTGGCGTCCTGGCGCGCCTGGCTGGCGGCGGCCGTCGCGCCGGCCAGGCGCGCCTGCAGCAGGCGCGTGTACTCGTAGCCGGCGCCGCCCGCGGCCAGCACGGCCAGCGCGATGCCGAGCCGCAGGCCGGGCAGGCTCGGCAGGCTCATGCAGCCGCCTGGTCCGCGCCGGCGTACTTCTGGTAGGCGCGCTCGAGCCGCACGTCGTAGAGATTGCGCGCGTAGTCGCGGCCGTTGTAGGCGGCGGCGAAGTCGGCCCATTTGCGGCCCTTCAGCGCCGCGAGCAGGGTCTTGTCGGCGAGGATGAAGCGCACGAAGGCGTCGAGCTGCGCGCTTTCGCCGGTTTCCATGCGCGACACGAAATCGTCGACGCTGGCGTAGCCGAGCCGCTGCCAGTGATAGCCCATGATCTGGAACGCGCCCCAGCTGGCGGCCTCGTAGGCCGAGCGCGCGTCGATCCGGGCGGCCGCGTCGAGCCGCACGTATTCGGCGGCGCCGCCCTGGTAGCCGCCGGCGCTCGGGTTGACGATGTCGGGGCTGGCGGCGGCCGCGGCGCTGGCCGCGTCCTGGCCGAGGTTGGCGACGAGCTGCCGGTACATCACGTGGCGCTCGAACAGGATCTTGGGCCGGCCGTCGCCGAGGAAGCCCGCGCCATTCGACTCCACCTCGTTGACCGCGCGCACGCAGGCGGTCGACACGCCGAGCCGGTTGGCGGCGGCCAGCAGGTCGGCGTTGGTCAGGTCGCGCGGGTCGCGCTGGCCGGTGGCGAGCGCGTTGTAGGTCTTGGGGCCGGCGATGCCGTCGACCACCAGGCCGGCGGCGGCCTGCACCGCCTTCACGGCGCGCTCGGTGGCTTCGTCGTAGATGTGGGTGACGGCGAGCGAGTAGCCGGCGCGCACCAGGCGCTGTTGCAGCAGGCCGACCTCGGCGCCGCAGTCGTTGAAATGAAGGACGTTCACGCTTGCTTGCTCCGCAGGAGATGCGCGATGTCGCCACGCGCGAGATGGACGAGGATGGCCAGCAGCACGGCGAGCGCGGCCTGGAAGAAGCCGGTGGCGCGCGCGTGCAGCAGCAGTTCGATGCCGGCGCCGCCCGAGACGGCGACGATCGCCCAGGCGGCCCAGGCGACGTGGAAGCGGTGCCGGGCGCCGTTGCGGCGATAGGCCAGCACGCGCACGATCACGGCGAGATGGGCGGCGAACGCGACCAGCGCATAGGACAGGTGCATGTCATTGCCCCTTGCGCAGGAAGGCCAGCAGGTCGGCGCTCTTGACGCGCTCGATCAGCGTGAGCGTGACGGTGATCACCAGCGCCGCGGCGAAGAACGCGGCGACGCCGGCCGAGCGGATCGGCACCACGTTCATCAGCTCGGGCGCGGCCAGGTAGCCCATCACCAGCGAGATCAGCATGTAGGCCGCGCGGCGCGCGATGCCGAGATCCTTGGCGGTGACCACCACCAGGGCGGCGCCGGCGAAGGCGCCGATCAGCGTGTCGCCGTCGATGCCGGGCGAGATGCCGACGATGCCGAGCGCGGCGAACAGCGCGGCGGCGGTGGAGATATTCGGTTCAGCCATGCGTGGTCGCCATGTTCAGTTGAAGAGTTGCAGGAGCGGGCGCACCTGGTCGATCGCCACCGGCGCGGGCATCTCGACCACGGTGCCGGCCGGCAGCGCCACGCCGAGCGCGGCGATGCCGGGATTGGCGGCCATCACCGCCTCGACCGTGCCGGAGGTGCTGCCGTAGTAGCGCCAGCACAACGCGTCGAGCGATTCGTCCTGCAGAGCGGTGACCTTCATCGTCTTGCCTCCTGCTTGGGTTGGGCCTGGCCGCGCGCATGGCGCGAACCGGGGCTCGTCGAGCGCGGGGCGTGCACGGCCGGCGTGAGGCCTGGCGCGCCCAGGTAGTGCGCGGAGATCCGCACGAAGCGCTCGACATGACGCGTCGGCGCGCTGTCGCGATACGGATTCGGGGTGTCTTGCTTCGCCATCGATGAGGCCGGGCCAGGGGTGATTGAGCTGGTTTCCATGTTCGGCATTCGCGCCGGGCGGCTCAATGGGCGGGGTTTGTCGGGAGGATGGGGACAGTGAAGGGCGGAGCGTGCTTCGTCGCGAGGGCGATGGCGGGCGAGGCGTAATGCGCGGGTGGGGCGGGGACGCCGTGCAGCCGGATTGCAGCTTGGGCGGACTGGCGCGAGCTTGATTGAGGTGGCGCAGCCTTGGTTTTGCGCTGCAGCTTGCGCGCAAGGGCTTGACCGGAAAGGCTTCGTGGCGCGTCGATGAAACTCCGAAGGCAGGGGTTGCCGAGGCGTGGCCTCGTGATGATCGGCTCAGACGTTTTTCCTGGATGAGCGACGAAGGAGGCGGTCCGCCCATCCAACGATCAAGACTGAAATGATCAACGCGAGAAAAAAGCTGATCAGGAGCAGCGAGCCATACAGATAATCCTCATCCGCTTCGCCACCATACGAGCCGAGCGCACGAAAGATCGGCGCGGCGATGTCCCATCCGTTTCCGTTGTCGAACCAATGCGACAACCACGGAAGGGCGGTGACACCTACGTAGATCGGAAGCGTGAGAAGAAGTGTCAGCACAAGGCGAGCGAAGATTTTCATCTGACTGGGTCGTTTTTCGGAGGTGCGAATCACGGGTGCCCGCTGAGACGGCGATGAGCGTGTTTGATGCGCGCCAATCCTCCATCGAGCGCCGAGGTCGGTACAAGCCGGCAAAACAGCGCAGGCCGTGCAGCGATCGACGGCAACGAATCACCCCCGCAAACAATCGTTCCCTATGCAACCATCTCGCTTCGCGTCGCGAGAGAAGGGTTCGCGTCGTAAAAAGACTGAAAGCCTTCGTTCATGAGACGCTGCGGGCAATGTAAAGCCTCGCCTACAGGGGATCACGTTCACGGGGTGCACGCGAACGGCCAGCATCGGGACGACACATCGGGTCCGATGCACACCACGGCCTCGCCGCAAAACAAACGAGAACGCCAGACACTGCCGCAGGCTCGATTCACACCGCAGACGACACTGCCGCGGATGCCATCACGCATCCCTGGCGGGACGCTTGCGAGCTTCGTATTCAGGATGTTGTCGCCGTTTCGCCCAGCCGATCGCGGCTGCCCATCGTGCTTGCGCGATCGCGCGCACCGATCGGCGCCGGGTGCGATCGCGTGTGTTTTCCCCTTCGCGCGAGTGCCCGCGTGAGGCCGGAAAACCGCGCGCGCATGTGTTTCGTAATGCTTTGGAAAGCAATTTCCATCAACGCGATACACGATCTTTGCGGCTTACGCATTCATTCCTGAAATTTACTAGTTGCAAGGGTTTACACCTAATCAATTTCGAATTTGCAGGCCGTTATCCCCTGCTGATGCCACGTAAGGGTCATCCCCTATTTGGCGGGTAAAACGTTTGCGCCCCGTCAAGAACGGGGCAAGGCCAACGGGGCGGGCGATGAATCAGGAGCGTGGGCGAGACCGGCCGGAAGGCGGCCCGGGGCCACGCTGCACGGCATTGGGGGGCGTGCGCGGGATGCGCAGCCTTGAGTGCAAGACATACCTAAAACGCAAAACTGGGAAACTCAACATGCGCAAGAGTGTTAGGCATCCAGCCTGGCAGGGTGCGGGCTTGTTGCTCCTGTTATGGGGGCTATTCCTGCTATCCGCGATGCATGCGCGCGCAGCGGTGCCGCTGCCGCCGAGCAATCACATCCGGATCAACCTGGGTGCGACGCCGTGGAAATACATCAAGGACGCCGATGACCCGAATTCGATGAATCGGAGCTTCGACGATTCGAAGTGGCAGTCGATCGGCGTGCCGCAGACGCCCGCCGACAACGACACCTTCATCAACATCGAGTCGGGCGGCGGCCAGGGCCAGCTGACCGGCAATACCAACTGGTATCGCAAGCACTTCACGCTCGATCCCTCGTTCGGTCCCGACAAGCTCAACCGCAAGATCCTGGTCGAGTTCGAAGGCGCGCACACCGGCGTGCAGGTCTACATCAACGGCCACTTCATCCCGGGCAACAGCCAGGTCGCGGCGAACGCGCAGGCCACGCACGTGATCGGCTTCATCCCGTTCGTGGTCGACATCACGCCCTACGTGCAGTTCAAGGACGCCAACGGCCAGCCCTTCGACAACGTGCTGGCGGTGAAGGTCTCGCGCGGCGACAAGTTCTTCGAGTCGCCGAGCTTCTCGGGCGCGTTCCGCTTCGGCCAGGACGACACGGGCATCTTCCGCCCGGTCTGGATGGACATCACCGACCGGATCCACATTCCCGAGAACGTGTACGCGGTGCTCAATACCTGGGGCACCTACGTGGCGACCGTCACGGCGAACGATGCGTCCGCAACCATCCGGGTGCAGACCAACGTCCTGAACGAGTATTCGTCCGACCAGCCGGTCACGCTGACCACCCAGATCGTCGACGCCTCGGGCGCGGTGGTGGCCACCGCGCAGGACACGCGCACGCTGCCGGCGAACAGTACCGGGCCGCTCGCGCCCGCCCTGTTCGACCAGATCCTGACGGTGAGCAACCCGCATCTCTGGTACCCGAACAACAGCATCTACGGTCATCCGTACATGTATCACGTGATCCATTCGGTCAGCGTGAACGGCGTGGTGGTGGACACCAAGGAGAGCCCGCTGGGCATCCGCACCATCACCTGGAACCAGAACTTCCCGGTCATCAACGGCCACCCGCACTTCCTGTGGGGTGCCTCGGGCCGTTACGACTATCCGGCGCTCGGCTCGGCCGTGCCGCCGAACCTGCAATGGCAGGATCTCTCGCTGCTCGCGCAGGCGGGCGGCAGCTCCTATCGCCCCGGCCACTCGAGCCAGGGCCGCGAGTGGCTCGACGCCGCCGACGCCTACGGCATCATGATGCTGCAGCCCAGCGGCGACGGCGAGAACGGCTTCAGCGCGATCTGCAGCGGCACGGTCACGGGCAATTGCGTGTCGGCCGACAACATCACGCTCAAGGAAGAGCTGCACCGCGACATGATCATCCATGATCGCAACCATCCCTCGGTGCTCGCCTGGGAGGCGAACAACGGCAAGATGGACACCAGCATCGCCAAGCAGCTCAAGCAGATCTCGCGCACCTGGGACTTCATCAACACGCGCGCCCAGGCGGACCGCACGCCGGATCCCGCCAACGGCGACATCCTCGGCTGCTCGGGCCAGGGCTGCGACGTCGGCGTCAAGCAGAGCAACCCGGGCGTGCCGGCCTATGGCTCGGAATACTGGGGCGACGGCCTGGGCCGCTGGAAGTACGACTTCGAGATCCAGTTCGCCGCGTCCTACATCCGCGACTGGGTGCACAGCGTGGCCGGCAAGTCGTTCGGCATGGCGCACTGGTACCTCGCCGATACGCCGGGTGAAATCAACACGCAGACCGACGGCACGCTGAACACCAACGTGCGTTCGAACGGCGCGTCGATGATGGACGCGAACCGCTTCCCGCGCCTGCTGTACTACATCTACCAGGCGCTCTGGACGCCGAACCAGATCAAGCCGGTGGTCAAGCTGGCGAACACCTGGAACCGCAACACCACCGGCAACGTGCGCGTCAACGCGTTCAGCAACTGCCACTCGGTGCAACTGCGCCTGAACGGCCAGATCGTCGGTCCGGCCCAGGCGCCGAACCCGGTCAACCAGGATCCCTCGGCCGACATCACGCAGAACACCACGCTGCTGCCGGGCCAGGTCCATTGGGACAACATCCCGTTCCAGCCGGGCACGCTGGTGGCCGAGTGCCTGAACGACGACCTGCAGGTCGCCGCCACCGACACGCTGGTCACGGCCGGCCCCGCCGACCACCTGCTGCTGACGGTCGATCCGCAGATCACCAAGCCGGACGGCGACACCTTCGTGCTGACCGCCAACGGTACCGACGCGGCCACGCTGACGGCCAAGGTGGTGGACGCCCAGGGCAACCTGGTGCCGGACGCCGGCCAGACGCTGACCTTCGCCGTCAGCGGCCCGGGCACCTATCGCGGCGGCACGGACCACTACGTCGACCACTCGCAGCCGCAAGGCTGGCACGCGCCGGGCGACCCGAACCTGCTGGCCGAAGGCGGCATGGCGAAGATCGCGGTGCGCACGCAGTTCCAGCCGGGCACCGTCAACGTCACGGTCTCGTCGCCGGGCCTGGCCAGCGCGAACGCCTCGTTCGTGGTGCAGCCGGTGCCGCTGGCCGACACGCAGCCGTTCGACGGCACCGACATGAACGTCGGCCCGCAGCAGCAGACCGCGCCGCAGATCCTGACCCAGCCGAGCGACCAGATCGTCACGCTGGGCCAGAGCGGCACCTTCACGGTGCTGACCGCCGGCGCGACGCCGATCGGCTATCAGTGGTTCAAGAACGGCCAGCCGATCGCGGGCGCCAACGCGTACAGCTACACCACGCCGGCACTGCAACAGGGCGACGACCACGCCAGCTTCAGCGTCGAGGTCAGCAACAGCATCGGCAAGCTCGATTCGCGCAATGCCGTGGTCTCGCTGGTGCAGCCGCAGGCGCCGACGATCCAGCTGCAACCGCTCGCGAAGAACATCACCGCGGGCCAGAGCGCCGAGTTCACGGTGCAGGCATCGGGCTCGCCGGTGCTGACCTACCAATGGCTGAGGAACAACCAGCCGATCGATGGCGCGACCTCGCCGGTGTACGACACGCCGGTGATGCAGACCACCGACAGCGGTTCGCTCTATAGCGTGATGGTGAAGAACAGCGCCGGCGTGATCACCTCGGACCAGGTGGCCCTGACGGTCAACGTGGCGACGCCGCCGGTGATCGTCTCGGACCTCGCCGACCAGAGCGTGCCGTTCGGCCAGAGCGCGACCTTCAGCGTGAGCGCCACGGGTTCGAACCCGCTCAGCTACCAGTGGACCCACAACGGCCAGCCGGTCGGCGACAACGAACCGAGCCTGCTGATCTCGCAGGCCCAGTCGAGCGACGCCGGCAGCTACGTGGTGACCGTCACCAACACGGCCGGCAACGTCAGCAGCCGCACCGCGACGCTGACCGTGAGCGGCACCGACGCCTCCAACCTCGCGCTCGGCGCGCTGGCCAAGTCGAGCAGCGACCAGAACGGCGGGCTGATGGCCGCCAACGCGATCGACGGCTCGACCACCACGCGCTGGTCCTCGGCGCCGGAAGTCGATCCGTCCTGGCTCGAGGTCGACCTCGGCTCGGTGAAGACCTTCAACAAGGTCGTGCTGATCTGGGAAAACGCCTACGCCTCGCAGTACGACATCCAGGTGTCGAACGACGAGAAGACCTGGAACACGGTGTTCCCGAACGGCCAGCCCGATGGCGCCGGCGGCACCACCGCGCCGGTCACCGGCGCGGGCGGCACCGAGACGCAGTTCTTCGCCAGCCAGTCGGCGCGCTACGTGCGCATGCTGGGCACCAAGCGCGCCACGCAGTATGGCTACTCGCTGTTCGAGTTCCAGGTGCTGGACGCGCCGCAGTGCTCGGCCAACAGCGCCACCGAGCGCTACACGCCGATCCCCGCGCAACCGGGCACCTGGCAGTCGACCATCCCGGGCCTGCCGTCCGGCCCGTTCGTGCCGACCGTGAAGGACAACGTCAGCGGCCTGACCTGGCAGCAGACGTACACCACCTTCGCGGCCGACGGGGCGCAGTTCACGCAGCAGATCGCCGACCAGTACTGCAAGTCGATCGGCATGCGCATCCCGACGCTCAACGAGGCGATGACGATCGCGCGCGCCAACTACGCGTCCTGCGCGTTCCCGTCGCCGTGGCGCACCTGGACCACGACGCCGGTGCCGAACATCGACAACAACGCCTGGTTCGTCGAATCCTCGGGCAAGTCCTGGGCGGGCATCATCAACAACACGCCGGGCTGGGTGATGTGCGTGTCCGGCACCACCTCGCCGGCACCGGTGATCGTCACGCCGCCGGTGGCGACCACCGCCAGCGAAGGCCAGGGCGCGCGCTTCACGGTGGCCGTCACGGGCACCGGCCCGCTCGACTACCAGTGGAAGCGCAACGGCCAGCTGGTCGCGATCACCACCATCCCGTCGTACACCACGCCGGCCCTCACGGTGGCGAACGACAACGGCGCGATCTACACGGTCGACGTCAGCAACGCCGGCGGCACGGTGAGCAGCGCGCAAGCCCTGCTGACGGTGGTGCCCGCCACTGCCGGCAACGGCGGCAATGGTGGCAACGGCGGTAACGGCAACAACGGTGGCAATGGTGGAGACAACGGCGGCGGCGGCAACACGCAGCCGCAAACCCCGAGCGCGAACCTGGCGCTCGGCAAGCCGGCCGTCTCGACCGGCAACGAGAACGACGGCTACGGCCCGTCCAATGCAACGGACGGCAGCCTGAATTCGCGCTGGTCCTCGGCCTTCTCCGATCCGCAGTCGATCACCATCGACCTCGGCACGGTGCAGACCGTCGACCGCGTGGTGCTGCGCTGGCAGGACTCGTACGGGGTGGACTACAAGATCCAGACCTCGACCGACAACGACCAGTGGAACGACGCGGTGACCAAGACGGGCGACACGGGCGGCACCGAGGACCTGCGCTTCCCGGCGCCGGTGCAGGCGCGCTACGTGCGCATGCTCGGTACCAAGCGGGCCACGCAGTACGGCTACTCGCTGTTCGAGTTCGAGGTCTACAACACCGCGAACACCCCGGCCTTCCCGATCACGGCCACCTCCAGCGGCGCGGGCACGCTCACGCCGACGGGCAGCACCTCGGTGCTGCAGGGCGGCGTGCAGACCTACCAGTTCGTTCCGGCCGCCGGCGGCGCCGTGACGGGCGTGCAGGTCGACGGCAAGGACATCGGCATCGTCGATCACTACACCTTCGACGACGTGCTGGCCCCGCACAGCATCAACGTGACCTTCGGCCAGGCGGCAGCGGCGGTGAACCTGGCGCTCGGCACCAAGGCCACGGCCAGCGGCCTGGAAGGTGACGGCTATCCGGCTTCCAATGCGGTGGACGGCAACCTGAACACGCGTTTCTCGTCGAATTTCGCCGACGACGCGTGGCTCACCGTCGACCTCGGCAAGGAAACCGCCTTCAACCGGGTGGTGATCAACTGGGAGAACGCCTACGGCAAGCAGTTCCTGATCCAGGCCTCGCACGACAACGTCGACTGGTCGAATACCGTCTATACCCAGGCCAACGGCAAGGGCGGCATCGACGACCTGTCGTTCAACACCACGACCGCGCGCTACATCCGCCTGCAAGGGCAGCAGCGCGCGACCGGCTACGGCTACTCGCTGTTCGAGTTCGCGGTGTACAACGACCCGTCGAAGGCGGCAGGCACGGGCTCGGGCAGCACCGGCACAGGCTCCGGCAGCACGGGTTCCGGTTCGGGCAGCACCGGCAGCGGTGGCGACACCGGCACGCAGCAACCGGCCAGCCCGTTCGTCGAGCAGCCGGCCAACCAGGCGGTACCGGTGGGCCAGCCCGGCCACTTCGCGGTGATGATGTCGGGTACGGGGCCGTACACGTACCAGTGGCAGCTCGGCGGCAAGCCGATCGCCGGCGCGACCAGCCGCATCTACGACACGGCCGCCGCGGCGGCCGGCGACAGCGGCAAGCAGTACAGCGTGGCGGTGACCGGCCCGGACGGGACGGTCCTGACGTCGAACAGCGCCACGCTGACGGTCGACACGACGGTACCGAAGTACACCGTCACCCCCGGCCTGATCGGCGTGGACCTGCAGAACAACACGCAGGGCGCCTACACCGACGACCAGGTGTACGTGGCGGTGATCGCGCGCGACCCGGCGACCGGCCAGTTCGCCTGGCTCAAGCCGGACGGCACGATCGTCGCCTCGTCGGTGGCCGACAACGATGCGCCGAACCACCTGACGGCACCGAACGGCCAGAACTACAGCAACTACTTCTTCACGCTCGCGCAGAGCAAGACGCTGCAGTTGCCGCCGATGTTCTCCGGCCGGATCTTCGTGTCGCTGGGCAGTCCGCTGTACATCAAGATCAACCAGGCCGCGGACGGCAGCATCGGTTTCGCGCCGCCCGATCCGAACAACGGCACGGACCCGAGCCTCGGCATCCCGTTCGACTGGTACGAGTTCGCCTACGGCGGCAACGGTCTGTGGATCAACACCACGCAGGTCGACGAGTTCGGCTTCCCGCTCACGCAGGACGTCTACTCGGCGAACGGCACGGTGCACCAGCGCACCGGCATCACGCAGCGTCGCGCCGATCTGTTCCAGGCCTACACGCGTGAAGTCTCGACGGCCTTCCAGCCGTCGGTCCCGTCGAACTTCCGGATCATGGCGCCGGCCCACGACTCGTTCGCGGTCGGCAAGGTGAACGGCAACTACTTCGACGGCTACGTCAACGACATGTGGACGTTCTACGCCTCGAACGACCTGCCGGTAGTGGCGGGGGCGCGTGCCTTCGTCGGCCGCACCTCGGGCACGCAACTGGTGTTCAAGGAGATCGATCAGCACAACGGCCAGTTCGCCGGCAGCACCTATGCCGTGAACAAGCCGAGCACGCAGGCGGTGCTGCTTTGCAACGACGTGTTCCTCGACGGCGATGCGACGCAGCAGCAGATCGAGGCGCAGCTGTGCGCGGCGATCAACCGTCACGTGATGGGCGACGCGAGCAAGTGGAACGTGCCCTCGGCGTACTACGCGGCCTCGCCTTACAACGAGTACGCGCGGTTCTGGCATGACCACGGCGTGAGCGGCCTGGCCTATGGCTATGCCTTCGACGACGTGAACAACCAGAGCTCGACGATCCAGGTGCCGGTGCCGGAGCACATCGTGCTCGGGATCGGCTACTGACGGCCGGCGGCTGATGCCGCAAGGCACTGGCCAGGCAAATCCGGGCGCCCGCGGTAGGGGCGCCCGCTCAACTTTTTCGAAGGGTGATCGATGATGAACCGGACCCCGGTCCAGGCGAGCGGCGCAGGCCGGCCACGGCTCGCAATCCGCCGCCGCGCGCGCGGCTTCACGCTGCTCGAACTGCTGGTGGTGCTGGTCATCATCGGCATGCTGGCGGCCATCGTCGGGCCGCGCTACTTCGCGCAGCTCGGCAAGTCGCAGGTGACGGTGGCCCGCGCCCAGATCGACGTGCTGACCAAGGCGATCGACAACTACCGGATCGACGTCGGCCGCTTCCCGACCGCCGAGGAAGGGCTGCAGTCGCTGGTGGTCAAGCCCGCCAGCGCCGACAAGTGGAACGGCCCCTACCTGAAGAAGGAAGTGCCGCTCGATCCCTGGGGCCACCCCTACGTCTACCAGGTGCCCGGCACCAAGGGCGACTACGCGGTGATCTCCTACGGCCGCGACGGGCAACCGGGCGGCGCCGGCGAGGACGCCGACATCAGCAGCGAATGACGCCATGCCCGGGTCCGCGCGAGCGGACCCGGCATCGCCTTGCGCCTGTGCCCGCCCCGGGCGGGCGGCGGACGCAAGGCCATGCAGCGAGCGGCAACAGCAAGCAGCAACAGGCAGCAACAAGCAGCAGCGGGAACCCAGCACCATGCAATTTGAAGTCAGAGCGCTTTCGCCGGAGAACCGGATCATCGCCCTCGTCGTCGACGCCCAGGACGAGGCCGGCGCGCGCGCCCACGTCGAGGCGCGCGGGCTGCATGTCACGCGCGTGGCGCCGGCGCGCGCGCTGGGCCGCCCGGCGGGCGGGCGCGGCCGGATCTCGCTGGTGCTGTTCAGCCAGGAACTGCTGGCCCTGCTCAAGGCCGGCCTGTCGATCGTCGAGGGCCTCGAGGCCCTGCTCGAACGCGAGGGCGGCGCGCGGCTGCGCGGCGTGCTGGAGCGGATCCTGGCCGGGCTGCGCGAGGGCAAGCGCTTCTCCAGCCTGCTCGGCGAGCAGCCCGATGTGTTCCCGCCGCTCTACGTCGGCATCGTGCGCGCGGCCGAGGGCACCAGCGACCTGCCGCGCGCGCTGCAGCGCTACGTCGACTACCAGGAGCGCATCGACACGGTGCGCAACAAGCTGGTCAGCTCGGCGATCTATCCGTCGATCCTGCTGGTGGTGGGCGGCGGCGTGTCGACCTTCCTGATCACCTACGTGGTGCCGCGCTTCGCGACCATCTACGAAGGCACCGGCCGCGCCCTGCCGTGGATGTCGCAGATGCTGCTCGACTGGGGCAAGTTCGCCAGCGCGCACGGCCTGCCGCTGGCGCTGGCCGCGCTCGCCGGCGTGGCCGCGATCTTCCTCGGGGTGCGCGCCACCATCGAGCGCGTCGGCCTGGTCAGCCTGCTCTCGCGCGTGCCGCTGCTCGGGCCGCACCTGCGCATCTACCAGCTCTCGCGCCTGTACCTGACGCTGGGCATGCTGCTCGAGGGCGGCATCCCGATCGTGGCGGCGATGGAGACCGCCTGCGGCACGGTCTCGCCGTCGATGCGCGACGCGCTGCTGCTGGCGCGCTCGGCCGTGCAGTCGGGCGAGCCCCTGTCGGGCGCGTTCCAGGCCCGCCAGCTGACCACCCCGATCTCGCTGCGCATGCTGCGGGTGGGCGAGCGCTCGGGCGAACTCGGCGCCATGCTCACGCAGTCGGCCGCCTTCTACGACGGCGAGATCAGCCGCTGGATCGACCGCTTCACGCGCATGTTCGAGCCGCTGCTGATGTCGGCGATCGGCGTGGTGGTGGGCACCATCGTCGTGTTGCTCTACATGCCTATCTTCGATCTCGCGGGGAGCCTGTCGTGATGCATCTCGAAACCGCGCCGGGCGAGGCGCTGCCGCTCGACGCCATGCCCTTCGACGCCGAACTGCTGGCACGCGCCCGCGCGAGCGCGGCCGCCACCCAGCGGCACCTGGTCGAGGAACTGCAGGCGCTGACCGGCGCCGAGCCCATCGAGCTGCTGCGCGCGCTGGCGCGCCAGACGGCGATGCCGGTGCTGGAGACGGCCGGCATGCTGGCGCTCGAGCCGGTGTTCGAGCGCGTGCCGCTGTCGCGCGCCATGCAGCGCCGCTGCGCGCTGCTGCGCGAACCCGGCGGCGCGCTGGTGGGGGTGGTCACCAGCCCCTTCGACCTGGACCTGCAGACCTGGCTCGGCGCCCAGGCCGGCGCCGCCGTCGAGATGCGGCTCGCGCTGCCGGGCGACCTCGCCGCCTATCACACGCGCCTGGAGGAATCGGCGCGCGCGGTCGACAGCCTGGTGAGCACCGGCGACGGCCTGCAGGCCGACGGCCGCGCCACCCAGGTGCTGTCGTTCCAGAGCGTCAACGAGGCGGCCAGCCCGGCGGTGAAGCTGGTCAACTCCACGCTCTACGACGCGCTCAAGGCCGGCGCCTCCGACATCCACCTGGAGAGCACCGCCACCGGCCTGGCGCTGAAGTACCGCGTGGACGGCGTGCTCGACGCGGCCGCCACCCTGCACGGCGTGGAAACCGCCGAGCAGGTGATCTCGCGCCTGAAGGTGCTGGCCGAGCTCGACATCGCAGAGCGCCGCGTGCCGCAGGACGGCAGCTTCCGCGTCGCCGCGGGCGGGCGCGACATCGACCTGCGGGTGTCGATCATGCCGAGCATCCACGGCGAGGACGCGGTGATCCGGATCCTCGACAAGCGCGCCATGATCGAGGCCTATGGCTCGCTCACGCTGGAGGCGCTCGGCTACGACGCCGATTCGCTGGTGGCGCTGCGCGCGCTGGCCGAGGAGCCCTACGGCATGCTGCTGGTGACCGGGCCGACCGGCTCGGGCAAGACCACCACGCTGTACGCCGCGCTCACCGAGATCCACAACGGCCGCGACAAGATCATCACCATCGAGGACCCGGTCGAGTACCAGTTGCCCGGCATCCTGCAGATTCCCGTCAACGAGAAGAAGGGGCTGACCTTCGCGCGTGGGCTGCGCTCGATCCTGCGCCACGACCCGGACAAGATCATGGTGGGCGAGATCCGCGATCGCGAGACCGCCGAGATCGCCGTGCAGTCGGCGCTCACGGGCCACCTGGTGCTGACCACGGTGCACGCCAACAACGTGTTCGACGTGTTCGGCCGCTTCGGCCACATGGGCATCGATCCCTATGCCTTCGTCTCGGCGCTCAACGGGATCTGGGCGCAGCGGCTGCTGCGCGTGAACTGCCCGCGGTGCGCGGCGCCCTACCAGCCGAGCGACGCCGAGCTGGCGCGGCTCGGCCTGTCGCGCGAGGCCACCGCCGGCTACGACTTCCGCCAGGGCACCGGCTGCGGCGACTGCCGCGGCACCGGCTATCGCGGCCGGCGCGCGATCGCCGAGATCCTGATCCTCGACGACGAGATTCGCGACCTGGTGGTGGAGAAGCAGCCGATCCGCGTGATCAAGGAAGCCGCGCGCCGCAACGGCACGCGGCAGTTGCGCGAGGTCGCGCTGGGCCTGGTGAGGCGCGGCGAGACCACGCTGGCCGAAGTGAAGCGGGTGACCCTCAATGCTTGAACGCTGGATGAAGCGGCTCGCGCCGCGTGGACACTGCCGGCTCGCGCTGTCGCGCACCACGGTGACGGTGCGGCGCGTGGGCGCCTCGCGCAAGGTGCCGGCGCTGTTCGTCGAACGGCCGCTGCCGGAGGCGGGTGCGCCCGAGGTGCTGGCGGCCGCCATCGGCGCCGCGCTGGAGGAATCGGGCGGCCACGGCCTGCCCGTGCACGCGAGCTTCGCCGACGAGCTGGCGCGCTATTTCATCGTCACCCCGGCCGACAACAGCCGCCGCCTGCAGGACCTGCGCGCGGCGGCCGAGGTGCGCCTGCAGATGCTGTACGGCGACGATCCGGCCCGCTGGCAGATCCTGGCCGACTGGCAGGCCGCCGAGCCGTTCCTCGCCTGCGCCGTGTCGCGCGCCTGGGCGGGCGCGCTGCACGCGGGCGTGGCGGCCGCGCGCGGTTGCCTGGTGTCGGCGATGCCGGAGTTCGTCGCGGCCTGGAACCGCTCGCGCCGCGAGCTCGACGCCGGCACCTGGCTGGCCACGCGCGGCGAGCGCGCGCTGACCCTGGGCCTGATCGGCGCCGCGCCGCGCGCGCGGCTGGCGGCGGTGCGCACGCTGGCGCTGCCGGAGCCCGCGCCCTCGCTGGGCTGGCTGCGCCAGCAGGTCGCGCGCATGGCCCTGCTCGACAACCTGCCCGCGCCCGCCGCGCTGCTGCTGCACGGCCCGCGCTGCGAGCCCTGGCTGCCGGGCGCCACCGACTTCACCGAGCCCGGGCTCACGGTGCGCTGGGCCGAATCGGCCGAGCGCGCGAGCGTCGGCGGCGGCCCGCTGGCCGAGCCCGCCGCGCCGCTGGCATGGAGCGGCACCGCGCAATGAGAAGCCTGCCCATCGATCTCGCGCCCTTCAGCCTGCGGCGCGAGTGGCACCGGATTCGTCCGTCCGCGCGCATGCTCGCGCTGGTCGGCCTGCTGCTGTGCGGCGTGGCCGCGTGGCGCGCGCAGACGCTGATCGTCAGGCTGCAGGCGCTCGACGCGCAGACCGCGCGCATCGTCGAGCGCAACGAGCGGATCCTGCGCGCGGCGCAGCGCGTGCACCGCGAACCGGTCGACGCCAGGCAGGCGGCGGCCGTCAACCTGGCGGTGGCGCGCCTGAACCTGCCCTGGGACGCGCTGCTCGACTCGATCGAGGCGGCCACCCCGGCGCAGATCGCGCTGATGACCATCACCCCCGAGCCGGCGCGCGCGCTGATCCGCATCGAGGCCGAATGCGCGGGCAGCCAGGACCTGCTCGACTACCTGGCCGCGCTCGGCAGGCAGCCCCTGCTGGGCCGCGTGACGCTGACCCGGCACGAGCTCGTGAAGGACGGCATGGACCCGGTGCTGCGGTTCCAGGTCGAGGTGCAATGGCGGGGGAGCGGTTCGTGAACCTGCAATCCCTCGCGCGCGGCCTGCTGCGGCTGCGCCTCGCGCTGGCGCGCTTCGGCACCGGCCCTTTGGCGGCCGGCGCGGCACTGGTCTGCGCCGCGCTGCTGTGGCTCGGCGTGCTGCCCGGCATGGCCGCGCGCGTCGAGGACGAGACGCGCTCGGCGGCGCGCCTGGCCACGCTGCCGCCGCCCAGACCGGTGATCTCGGCGCCCGAGCTGGCCGCCGATCGGCTGGCCGGCTTCTATCGCGGGCTCGGCGATTCGGCGCACACCGGCGAGATCGTGACGCGCCTGTTCGAGGCCGCGGCCGCGGCCGGCGTCACGCTCGACAAGGCCGAGTACAAGCCGGGGCACGACACGCCCGGGCGCTTCGATACCTACACCATCGTGCTGCCGGTGAAGGGCGATTACGCGAAGCTGCGGCTGTTCAGCGAGAAGGTGCTGCTGGCCGTGCCCTACGCGGCGCTCGACGACATGCGCTTCAAGCGCGGCTCGGCCAACGACGCGGGCGTCGAGGCGAGCCTGCGCTTCACGGCTTTCCTGCGACCGGTGACGATCGCGCCGCTGAGCGCGTCGGAGGTGGCGGCGATCGAGGCGGCGGGGGCGGCTTCGGGCGCCTCGGCGACGGCGGTGGCCGGTGTGCCTGCGAGTGGGGTGGCGGCGGCAAGCGCTGTTTCTGCGAGCGGGGCGGCGGTTGCGGTTTCGGCGGTCGCGGCGAAGTCGGCGGCAGCGATGCCGCAAGCCGCGTCAACGATCGACACGACTCGGCGTGCGCTGGCATCCGGTGACGGTTTCGTGCCGCTGCCGAGCTCGGGCGCGGTGAGCCCGCATCCGCTGGCGGTGGTGCCGGTGAATGCGCAGGCGCATGGCGAGGCGACGGCAGCCAAGCCGGTGAGCGCGGTGACGTCGGTGCCGAAGTCGCCGGTGACGCTGCCGGCGCTGGCGACGGCGAAGCCGGCTGCGGCGGCGCCCGCCGCGACGGCAACGCGCGTGGCGCGGCAGCCGGGCGAGCGTGGTGAGACGGCATCTCCGGCGGTGCCGGCGGTTCACGCCGCCGTCGCGCGCGACACGAAACCCGTGGCGCCGTCGACGGCAGTTCGCGCGGCGCCGGCACCCGGCGCGGCCGGCATCGCGATGCCGGTTCCGGTGGCGGCACCGGCTCGCGGCGCTGTGGCGAAGCGCGCGGCGACGAGGCCATTGGCCGCTTCGGCTCCTGGTGTGATTGCGAAGCCGGAAAACGCGAAGGCGGCTGGCTCGGCGATTCCGCAGACGGCCGAGGCGAAGGCGACGCCAGGCGGCTCGGCACGGATGGCGGCCTTGGCCGCCGAGTCGGCGACGCCGCATGCGGATCAGGCGAAGGCGACGCCAGGCGGCTCGGCACGGATGGCGGCCTTGGCCGCCGAGTCGGCGACGCCGCATGCGGATCAGGCTAAGGCGACACTCGGTGGCTCGGCGCGCATGGCGGCCTTGGCCGCCGAGTCGACGGCGCCGCGCGCGGATCAGGCGAAGGCGACGCTAGGCGGCTCGGCACGCATGGCGGCCCTGGCCGCCGAATCGGCGACGCCGCACGCGGATCAGGCCAAGGCGACACTCGGCGGCTCGGCACGCATGGCAGCCCTGGCCGCCGCTACCGCATCGGCTCCATCGACCCATTCCCAGGAAGCAAAACCCGCTTCCGCCGTCGCGGCTCGCCCGGCCGCCGCTTCCGGTTCATCGCCCACGCGTGCCATCGAAGCGCCATCCCGGCCCACCGATTCGACGCCCGAGGCGGGCGCCATCCCTGCCTCGGCCGCCGCGCCGGTGCATGTGATCGACCTGAGCGCCCAGCCCGGCGGCTCGACGCGCCGCTTCACCGAGATCGCGATCGTCTCGCCGGCCGGCGCCGCGCCCGCCTCGGCCGGCGCCGTGCCGCTCGAGGGAGGCGCGCCATGAAGAAGCCGCAGCCCAAGCACATCGTGATGGCCGCGCTGTTCGCGGCCTGCGCGCTGGTGCTGGTGTTCACGCACCACGACGCCGACGACGAACTGGTCGAGGCCACCCCGCGTCCGGCGCAGCCGAGCGTCGCGCAAGCCGCGCCGCGCGGCGCCGATGCCGAACGCGGCGCCGCGGCTGCGCCCGGCACCGTCGCGATCGCGGCGATCCGCGCGCGCGCCGAGCGTGGCGACGCCGGCGCCCACGCGCTGTTCAACACGCTGATGCTGGCGCCGCCGCTGCCCTCGGCGGCCCCTGCGCAGGTCGACGTGCCGCCGCTGCCGAACACGCCGGCGATGCCCTTCACCTATCTCGGCAAGCAGCTCGCGAACGGCCATTGGGAGGTCTATCTCGCGCGCGGCGACGACACGCTGATCGTCCACGAGCAGATGGTGATCGACGGCACCTACAAGGTCGATGCGATCGCGCCGCCCAACCTGACGCTCGTCTATCTGCCCCAGAAACTAGTCCAGACGCTGGATATCGGCAGTGCCGACTGATCCGCGCGCCACCAGGAACGAAACGTTGCGTATGCCATCCCCGAACCGAACCCGATCCCGCCCGAGCGCGCCGCGCGTCCTGCCGCGCCTGCGGCGCGGCACGCTGCTGGTCGCGCTGCCGGTGCTGCTGGGCGCCTGCGCCGGGCAGCAGGCCTATCGCGACGGCCAGAAACTGACCGCGGCCGGCAAGGTCGACGAGGGCATCGCCAAGTACAAGGAGGCCGCGAAGGCCGAGCCGGAGGACGCGGAATACCGCAAGACCTGGCTGGCCGAGCGCGAGAAGGCCGTCAACGACCTGGTCGAGGCCGGCGACCGGCTCGCCGCGGGCGGCCAGCGCGACGCGGCGCGCAAGTCCTACGAGCACGCGCTGTCGCTGAGCCCCGGCAGCGAGCGGGCCCAGGCGGGCATCTCGAACCTCGACGCCGACGCGCGCCTGAACATCGCGCTGAGCCGCGCCGAGGCGCTGTTCATGCGGCACCAGCCCGAGGACGCGCGGCGCCTGCTCGACGCGGTGCTGACCGAGGCGCCCACCAACCGGCGCGCGCTGGAGCTGCAGCGCCGGCTGTCGGCCGAGACGGGCGCGGCGCGCGTCGAGGCGGCGCTGGCTGCGGCCTACCGCAAGCCGATCCGCATCGACTTCCGCGACGCGCCGCTCAAGCAGATCTTCGACGTGATCTCGCGCTCCTCGGGCATGAACTTCCTGTTCGACCGCGACGTGAAGACCGACCAGCGCACCACCATCTTCCTGAAGAACAGCACCATCGACGCCACCGTGCGCTACGTGCTCGCCACCAACGGGCTGGCGCAGCAGGTGCTCGACGAGAACACCGTGCTGATCTACCCGAACACGCCCGCCAAGCTCAAGGACTACCAGGAGCTGGCGGTGCGCACCTTCTTCCTCTCGAACACCGAGGCGAAGACCATCGCCAACACGCTCAAGACGATCCTGAAGGTCCGCGACGTGGTGGCCGACGAGAAGCTCAACATGGTGATCGTGCGCGACACGCCCGACGCGATCCGCATGGCCGAGCGGCTGGTGTCGCTGGAGGACGTGCCCGAACCCGAGGTGATGCTGGAGGTGGAGGTGCTGGAGGTGCAGCGCAACAACGAGCTGAACCTCGGGGTGGCCTGGCCCGGCTCGGTCAACGTCACGCCGCTGCCGCTGGGCAGCGTGATCGCGCCGGTCACGGGGCAGAACACCAATACCAACACGCCGTATTACCCCTATGGCTATGGCGGCGGCTTCGGCGGCGGTTTCGGCGGCGGCTCGAACGGCACGAGCCCGGCGCTGACCATGAACGACCTGCTGCACCAGACCGTACGGACCATCGGTTTGTCCTCGCTGCAGGCTACCGTCAACGCCAACGTGCAGGATTCCACCGTCAAGCTGCTGACCAATCCGCGCATCCGCGTGCGCAACCACGAGAAGGCCAAGATCCTGATCGGCGAGCGCGTGCCGAACTTCACCTCGACCGCCACCTCGACGGGCTTCCTCTCGCAGTCGGTCAACTACCTCGACATCGGCCTGACGCTGAACGTCGAGCCGACCGTCTATCTCGACGACACGGTCGGCATCAAGCTCGCGCTGGAGGTCAGCAGCCTGGGCAACACCATCACCACCACCACCGGCACCGCCGCCTACCAGATCGGCACGCGCACCGCGAGCACGGTGCTGCAGTTGAAGAACGGCGAGACCGACGTGCTGGCCGGCCTGATCGACAACGAGGAGCGCACCTCGGGCAACAAGCTGCCCGGCCTCGGCCAGTTGCCGGTGCTCGGCCGCCTGTTCGGCGCCACCGACGACCAGGCCAAGAACACCGAGATCGTGCTGGCGATCACGCCGCACCTGGTGCGCAATATTCGCCGGCCCGACGCGGATCTCGCCTACTTCACCTCCGGCACCGAAACCAGCATGCGCAGCATGATCCAGTCGAACGGGATCGCGCCGGCGGCCAGCAGCAGCTCGAGCAGCGGCGGCGCGTCGGCCGGCGGCGACACCTCGCGTTTCGGCGCGGGCGGCCAGCCGGGCGCGGGCGGTTACGGCTCGGGCGCCGGGGCCGGCGCCGGCGGCTACGGCAGCGCCTATGGCTCGGGCGGCGTGGGCCTGATCGGCGGCGGCGACGGGCTCGCGCCGGGCGGCATCGGGCCCACGCCCGGAACCGGGCAGATGACGGTGGACGGCCCGCCGCAGGTGAAGACCGGCGATTCGGTGACGGTCTCGCTGACCCTGAGCGCCGACCAGCCGGTGGCCAGCGCCGCCTCGACGGTCAGCTTCGACGCGACCAAGCTGCAGTTCGTCGGCGTGACCGAGGGCGACTTCCTCAAGCAGGGCGGCGCGCCGACCAGCTTCTCGAGCCGCGTGAGCCCCGGCCAGGTGCAGCTTTCGGATGGGGTGCAGGGCGGAATGGGGGGCGCCTCGACCGGGACCTACGCGGTGCTGACCTTCAAGGCGCTCGCGCCGGCCGCGCCGACCACGGTGAAGATCCAGCCCGGCGCGGTGGTCAGCCTGACCGGCACGCAGATCACGGTGCCGCCGCCGAGCGCCTACACGCTCGGCATCAACGCCACGCCATGATGCGCGCGCCGAAGCCCGTGCCTGGCGAGGCCTCGCAGTCGGCCTCGCAAGCGGCCCCGCTGCCGGCCTCGCGCCGCGCCCGCGCCGCGCCGGCCGCGTCGGGAGCCGGCCGGCGCGCCGCGGCCGGCTTCACGCTGATCGAGCTGCTGGTCACGCTGGCGATCCTCGGCGTGCTGGCCAGCATGACCGTGCCGGTGGCGCAGGTGATGCGCCAGCGCGAGCGCGAGCAGGAGCTGCGCGAGGCGCTGCACGAGATCCGCGCCGCGCTCGACGCCTACAAGCTGGCCGGCAAGGACGGCCGGGTGCCGGTGGAGAACGGCGGCAGCGGTTATCCGCCGAAGCTTTCCGTGCTGGTCGACGGCGTGAAGGACCAGACCGACCCGAAGGGCCGCAAGATCTATTTCCTGCGGCGCATGCCGCGCGACCCGATGAACCATGACGCGCAGCTCGACGCCGCCGATACCTGGGGCAAGCGCGCCTACGCGAGCGAACCCGACGAGCCGGAGGAGGGCGATGACGTCTACGACGTGTATTCGCTCTCGCCGGGCGTCGGCCTGAACGGCATTCCCTACCGGAAATGGTGATGGCGACGAGACTTCCGATCCTGGCGGCGCGCCGCGCCGGCAAGCGCCGCGGCTTCACGCTGATCGAGCTGCTGCTGGTGCTGTCGATCATCGCGCTGATGCTGACCATCGCGCTGCCGCAGTATTTCCACTCGATCGACGCATCGAAGGAAAAGATCCTGGCCGAGAACCTGCACGCCACGCGCGACGCGATCGACCAGTTCTACGGCGACCTGGGGCGGTATCCCGATTCGCTGCAGGAGCTGGTCGACCGGCACTACCTGCGCACGCTGCCGTTCGACCCGGTCGCCGACAACGCCACCAGCTGGCAGATCATCGCGCCCGAGGAGCAGTTTCCCGGCAAGGTCTACGACCTCAAGAGCGGCGCGCAGGGCAGCACGCTCGACGGGCGGCCGTTCGATTCCTTATGACGGCGACGGCGCGTTCGGGGGCTGGCGCGACGGCGCGCGCGGGCGGCCGCGATGGCGCGCGCCCGGATTTCGCGCGTTCCGCGCGGGCTGCTTCGCGGGGCGCGCCGGTGGCGCGTCGACGTCGGCCTCGACCGTCACTTCCAGCGCCGCGCGGGCAGCGCGGCTACGCCTATATCGCGCTGCTGATCGGCATCGCCATCGTCGGCGTGGCGGCGGCCGCCACCATCCAGCTCGGCGCGCTCTACCAGCGGCGCATGGCCGAAAAGGCGTTGCTCGAAGTCGGCGGCGCGTTCCAGCGCGCCCTGCTCAGCTACGCCGACGCCACGCCGGCCGGCCTGCCGCGCCAGCCTCGCACGCTCGAGGATCTGGTACGCGATCCGCGTTATCCCAATCCGGTGCGCCACCTGCGCCGCGTCTATGCCGATCCGCTGACCGGCAAGGCCGATTGGGTGCTGGTGCGCTCGCCCGACGGGCAGACCATCGTCGGCATCCATAGCGCCTCGCGCGCGCGGCCGATCCAGCTCAAGCTGTTTCCCGAGGAATTCCGCGGTTTCGAGAATCGGCGCAGCTATACGCAATGGGTGTTCGTCGCGCGCCGGCCGCTGCTCGCGGTGGGCGGGCGCGCGCCCAACGCGGGCGTGCCGGCCTCGCCCGACGGCACGCCGCTGCCCGATGCGCTGCCGCCCGGCGGCGTGACGATGCCCGGCGGCATGACGGCCGGCGATCCGGTGGCCGGCAAGGCCGACGATGACGGTTTTCCGGACAACGGCTGGCCGAGCGGCGATGGCTTTTCGACGGGCGGCGGGTTGGGCGGCGGCAACGGCTTCGGCAGCGGCAATGGTTTCGTTGGCGGCAGCGGCTTCTCGAATGGTGGCGCTTCGGCGAACGGCGGCGGCTTCTCGAACGATGGCGGCTTTTCCACTGGCGGAGGATTTTCGACCAGCGGTGGTTTTTCGGGAGGCGGTTTTTCGAGCAACGGCGCTTATTCGTCCGGCAACGGCTTCTCGTCCGGCGGCGGTTTCTCGAACGGCGGCTTCTCGTCGGGCTACGGCGCCAATCGCTGAGTCGCGCGCTCAGGCGCAGTCGCGATCCTCCTGGCCGAGGCGCCAGGCCGCGAGTTCGGCGGCCATCGCGAGCCGCAGCGCCGCATAGGCCTCGACCAGCCGGTCGAGCGTGAAGGCGCGGTTGAGCCCGCTCGGGTTCGGCAGCACCCAGGCTCGGGCGGCCTCGAAGCGCTCCGGCTGCTCGCCCCATTCGATCTCGCGCCGGCCCGCGATCGCCGCATAGGCCGGCTTGCCGAGAAAGGCCACGGCGCCCGGCCGGAAGTACGCGATCTTGGCGCGAAACGGCGCGACGGCATCGCTCATCTCGCCCGCCGCGAGATCGGTGGCGCGCCGCGTCGCGCGCGTGGCCATCGCCGTGATCCCGCAGCCCTCGCGCAGCAGCGCGCGATCGTCCTCGGCGCGCAGCCGCTCGGCCGTGAAGCCGGCGCGGTGCAGCGCCGGCCAGAAGCGGTTCGAGGCCGAACCGAAGTTGTGCCCCGATTGCGCCGCCAGCGGGCTCGGGTTGATCCCGCAGAACACCACGGGCAGGCCGGGCAGCAGGACGTCGAAGGGCGAGAGGGGGATGGGTGGGTTCAAGGCGGGCAATCCAGGCGGGAGCGGAAATCGGACGATCCGTAATGTAGCCTGCGACGGCGCGTCAGGTTCGCGAGCGCGCCGGATTTGATGCAATACCGGTCCGGCTCGTCGAGCCGATCACCGCATCGAGCGACCCGCGCCTCGCGGTACCCGATCCTCCGTCTTTCATTCATCAGGCGATCCTCGGGCCGGCATGCGGGCGGCGAGGCGCATTGGGCCATCAGTCATGATCGACCACCAGGCAAGCAAGACAAACCGGCATGTCGGCAGCGATTTCGACGCATTTCTCGCGAAAGACGCGATGCTCGAAACGGCAACCGCGATCGCCATGCAGCGCGCCGTCGCCTGGCGAATCGAGCAGGCCTGCCGCCTCGGCGTACCTGCGATGACGGCTCGCGCGAACGCGCCCCGAACTCCCTAGCCCGGCATCCCCGCCAGCTCCCCCATCGGCGCGAGCGCCGCATCCATCGCGGTGCGGAACACGCTGACCGTCTCCAGCAGCCGCTCGGCCTGCGAGACCAGCATCTCGGTGGCGGTGCTCGACTGCTCGACCAGCGCGGCGTTCTGCTGGGTGCTGTCCTCGAGCTGCTCGATCATGCCGCGCACCTCGCCGATCCGGTGCGTCTGCAGCCGGCAGGTGTCGTTGATCTCGCTCATGATCGACGTGACGTTGCGCGAGGACTGGATCACCTCGGCGATGGTCGAGCCGGCCACTTCCACCAGCCGCCCGCCGTCGCTCACGCGTGCATTGCTGTCGCGCACCAGCGACTTGATCTCCTTGGCCGCCGCCGCGCTCTTCTGCGCCAGGATCCGCACCTCGCCCGCCACCACCGCGAAGCCGCGTCCGTGGCCGCCCGCCTTGGCTGCCTCCACCGCGGCGTTGAGCGCGAGGATGTTGGTCTGGAAGGCGATCGCGTCGATCACGCCGATGATCTCGCCGATCCGGTGCGAGGAACTGTCGATGTCGCGCATCGTGTCGACCACCCGGCCCACCGCGTCGCCGCCGCTGCCGGCCTTGGACGAGGCCTGGTTGGCGAGTTCGTCGGCATGGCTGGCGTTGGAGGCGTTCTCGGAGACGCTCGCGTCGAACTCGCCGAGCGCGTGGGTGGCCTGCTCCAGTGCCACCGCCTGCTTGCTGGTGCGCGCGCTCAGGTCGTTGGTGCCGTGCGCGATCTCGCGGCTGGCCTGCACCACGCCATCGGCCGCCTCGCGCACGCGCGCGACGATCTCGGCCAGGCTGTCGCGCATCTTGGTGACGGCCGCCATCACGCTGGCCTGGTCCTCGCCGCGCGCGGGCGAGGGCACCGACAGATTGCCGCCGCGGATCGCCTCGGCGAACTCGATCATCTCGCGCGGATCGGCGCCGAGCGTGGCGGCGATGTTGCGCGTCACCAGCCAGGCGATGCCCAGCCCCAGCGCGCAGGCCAGCGCGGTGATCGCGGCCATCACGATCTTGAACTCGCGGCTGATCTCGCGCGCCTCCAGCCCCTCGTTGGCGCTCAGCGATTCCTCGAAGTCGATCATGGTGTTGATGGCCGCCAGCCAGGCCACCAGCGCGGGCCGCGCGCCGTCGAGCAGCACCTTGCGCGCCGCGTCGGACTGGCCCTGCGTCTGCAGCTCGATCACCTGGTCGATCAGCGGCATGGCCTGCGCCTGCGCGCGGCGGATGCCCTGGTAGATCGACTTCTCCTCGGGAGAGACGTTGTCGCTGGGCAGGAACACGGTCTCGAAGGGCCGGGCCGATTCCTCGTAGTCGCGCTGCAGCTTGCGGATGTGCTCGACCACCGCCGGCAGCTCGTCGGGGCCCACCAGGATCACGTCGCGCAGCGCGATCGAGCGGTCGTGCACGCTGCCGCGGAAGTTGATCGCGTAGCGTTCCTTCACGCCGTTCAGGTCGATGATGTCGTCGAGCCGCTCGCGGATGTTCTGCACCTGCACGATCGCGATGATGGCCAGCGCCACCATCCCCAGCAGCATCATGCCGAAGCTGAGTACGAGCTTGCCGCGCACACTGCGAATCCGAATCTTCATGTGTTTCCCCGTTGGTCTGGACTGGTCTGGTCTTGTGTGATGCCGCGCGGCCCCGTCCCCAGGCGCTGGGCGAGGCACGCATGCGGCCGCTCGGCTCGGGACTGCCGTGCCGGCCATCATGCAAACGACTCGATACGTCTGTTTATTCCGTTTTTTTGGCGATTCGGTTACAGCGGGCTTCAAATTCAGTCGCGGCGGGGTGGGGCAAGGGAACGGGGGGGAGGCGGAAGGCCATGCCGGGCGACGGCGCGCGCCGTCGCCGGGGCGGCTGACAGAAGCGGTTGATAGAGGCGGCTGACAGAGGCAGCTTACAGAACCGGTCGATAGAGGCGGCTGGGAGCGCCGCTGCTCGATATCGGTGATCAAGAGCGATGGTCGGCAGGAGCAGCGGCGGGGCGGCCCACGGAAGCGACCGCCGGCCAGGGCTGGCAGGGGGCGGCCGACGAGAGTGCGCGGCAGGAGCGGCGAAAGGCGAGGCGGCCGGCAGGCACGGTTGCCGGCCCGCCGCCGCCTCAGGCGTCCGAGGCGCCGTGCTCGATGCCGGCCAGCACCGCGCGCACCGAAGCCAGCAACTCGTCGGACAGCGCCGCGTCCACCTTGGCGATCGCGCGGGCCGCGGCCACCGCGCCGATCTGCGCGGCGATGGTGGTGAAGGCGACGCGCCAGCGCATCTCGGGCGGCAAGTACGCGCTGCTCGACCTGCCGGCCGAACCGGTGGCCTGAGCGGGGGCCGGGCGCGGCGCGGGTTGCTCCGGCTGGCCGCGCGCGGCCCAGCCTCGCCTCGCGGGGCGTTCAGTCCTCGAACTTCACGCTGCGCCTGGCGCGTTCGTCCACCGTCAGCGAGAACACGTCGGGCCGCGCGTAGTGGCCGGTCACGTCGAGGTCGTAGCGGGCGCGCACCAGCTCGGCCGTGTCGACCTCGGCCACCACCAGGCCGGTCTCGCCCTTGAGCGGGCCGGCCAGCACCTCGCCGAGCGGCCCGACGATCACGCTGCCGCCGTTGATCAGCGGCCGTTGCGGGTCCCAGTCGGGCACCTCGATGCCGAGCTCGGCGGGCGAGGGCTGCACCTGGCAGGCCGACACCACGAAGCAGCGTCCCTCGTGCGCGATATGGCGCATCGAGCTCTGCCAGATGTCGCGCTCGTCGACGGTTGGCGCGCACCAGATCTCGACGCCCTTGGCGTACATCGCCATGCGCAGCAGCGGCATGTGGTTCTCCCAGCAGATCGCCGCGCCGGCCAGCCCCGCCGCGGTGGGCACGGCCGGCAGCGTGGAGCCGTCGCCCTGTCCCCAGATCAGCCGCTCGGTGCCGGTCGGCATCAGCTTGCGATGCCTGGCGACCAGCCCGCCGACGGGATCGAGGAACAGCGCCGTGCAGTAGAGCGTCGCGCCGGCACGCTCGATCACGCCGATCACCAGCGAGGCGCCGGTGCGCGCCGACAGCTCGGCCAGCGCCTCGGTCTCGGGGCCCGGCACGTCGATCGCGTTGTCGTGATAACGCGCGTAGGCTTCGCGGCCCTCGGGCAGCCGGTAGCCCAGGCGCGTGCCGAAGATCTCGCCCTTCGGGTAACCGCCCAGCAGCGCCTCGGGCATCACCACCAGGGCGAGTTCCCGGGCGCGGATCGCGTCCTCCCAGGCGAGGATGCGCTGGAGCGTGTCGGCCTTGCCGAGCGGGGATGCGCCGATCTGCAGCGCGGCGATGCGGGATTGCGTCATGGAAGCCTCCAGGGCGGGCGAAGGTGGCGCGGCGGCACGGCCGTCGCGATATCGATGCGGAGCGTGTCGGCCGGCCTTCACATCGCCACCGACTCCCCGCCCCGATGCTCGTATCATGGCGCGATGCCCTGCCCGGCAACACCTGCCGGGCCACTTTCCGATATGAACCCGATGAATATCGTCGACGTCGACCTGAACCTGCTGAAAGTCTTCGAGGCCCTGTTCGACGAGGGCGGCGCGAGCCGCGCGGCGATCCGGCTCGACCTCACGCAGTCGGCGGTCAGCGCGGCGCTGCGGCGGCTGCGCGAGCTGTACGGCGATCCGTTGTTCGTGCGCACCGGGCGGGGCCTGGCGCCCACCGCGCGGGCCCGCGAGCTGGAGCCGCTGATCGGCGAGGCGCTCGAACGCTGCCGCCAGAGCCTGGCCTTCGGCGCGCCGGCGCCGGCCTCGTTCGCGGGGCGCGCGGTATCGGTGGCGATGTCGGACGATTTCGAGATCGCCTTCGGCGGCCGCCTGATCGCGCGCGTCGCGCAGCTCGCGCCGGGGCTGCGCCTGATCTTCCGGCAGACCCACAGCCAGATCGTCGGCGATGCGCTGGCCAATCGCGAGATGGACCTGGCCATCGCGGCGGGCGGCTTCGCCACGCGCGGGCTCGGACACGTGGCGCTGGGCAATGGCGGCTACGCTTGCCTGGTCGATCCCTGCCACGCCGCGGGCGGCGATGCGAATCCAGGTGGAAGCGGCGCGCCGCATCTCCATTCCGGCCGGGATCCCGCCCGCATCGGCGCGAACGACGCAAGCGGCGGCCCGCCGGCCGATGACGCGGCCGCCCGCGCGGTGCTGAGCCTCGACGATTTCCTCGCGCGCGAGCATGTGCTGGTGTCCTCGGGCGGGGTGGTCGGGATCGTCGACGAGGCGCTGGCCGAGCTGGGCCGGCGCCGCACGGTGCGCGCCTCGACCACGCATTTCGCGGCGCTGCCCTTCCTGCTGCGCGGCACGCCGGCGGTCGCCACCATTCCGTATCACGCGGCGCAGGCCATCGCGCGCCTCGGCGGGCTGCGCCTGGCGGCCTGCCCGCTGGCGCTGCCGGCTTATCCCGTTGCGCTCGGCTGGCGCGTCAGCGCCCTGAAGGATGCCGCGGTGGCCAAGGTGCGCAACGCGATCGTCGAGTGTTTCGAGGGATTCGGGCGGAACTGAGCCAGCGCCGTCGCCTGCGGGCCCGGCGGCGGCGCAATCGCCGGGATCTCGACGGTGGCGATCGGCGCCGCGCTCGCCGCATTCGCCGCGGTATGCCCGGGCGCCTCCTCGGGCGCGCGGCAAGCGGTCCGCCGCGCGCTCGCAGGCGCCCCGTGCCGCGAAAACAGCCATTGCCATGTTGCAGCGGTTACCATCGGCGGGTTCCTCGCTGTCACGAAACTGTCACATGGTTTCGGCAAGACAAGGACGAGGACAGCCCGAACCGAACCAGCCCGGCAGGGCACCCCAACTGGAGGATGACGACGTGACCGACCCGATCGACCCGACCACCCGCCCGGGCCAGCAACCGGCCGATCCCGAGGCGCGGCCCGGCCTCGCCGATGCCGCTCGCGATGCCGCGGGCCCCGACGATCCCGAGCGGCGCCGCGCGCTGGGCGGGATCGCCGCGCTGGGCGCGAGCTTCGCGCTGGCCGGCTGCGCCACCCAGCCGGGCGCGGCCGCCACGCCGCCGCGCAGCGAGGCCGAGTTGCGTGCCGATCGCGCGCTGCGCGAGCAGGTCCGGCAGATCGTGGTGATCTACGCCGAGAACCGCAGCTTCGCCAATCTCTACGGCGACTTCCCCGGCGTGCAGACGCCGCTGTCCTCGGTGCCGCCCGAGCGCGCCGCCCAGCTCGACCGCGACGGACGCACGCTGCTGCCGCGCCTGCCGGCGATCTGGGGCGGGCTGGTGCCGCAGGCGCAGGAGGTGGACGGCAAGCGCTACATGATCGCCGAGCGCGACATCCAGGGCTTGAGGAACGCGCCGTTCCGGATTCCCGACGCGCAGGGCAAGCCGCTGCCGAACGGCGTGATCACGCGCGACCTCTGGCATCGCTTCTACCAGAACCAGATGCAGATCAACGCCGGCCGCAACGACCAGTTCGCGGCCTGGGCCGATTCGGGCGGCCTGGTGATGGGCCACTACCGGAACTCGGCCGAGACGCTGCGGCTCTGGCAACTGGCGCGCGAATACACGCTCTGCGACAACTTCTTCATGGCCGCCTTCGGCGGCTCCTGGCTGAACCACATGTTCCTGATCTCGGCGCAGGCGCCGTTCTATCCGGACATCGCGAGCAGCCCGGCCAAGCACCTGGCCTCGGTGGTCGAGGGCGACGACCCGGCCGGCACGCGCCTGAAGCAGGCGGGCGACTCGCCGGCCTCGGCGCTCGACGGCCCGCCGAAGTTCGTCAACGACGGCCTGTTCACGCCCGACGGCTATGCCGTCAACACCATGGCGCCGCCCTACCAGCCCAGCAACGTGCGCCCGCCCGAGGACGGCAACCCGGCCTATGCCGATCCGTCGAACCCGCGCGTGCTGCCGCCGCAGCGCTACGCGACGATCGGCGACCGGCTCTCGGAGAAGGGCATCGACTGGGCCTGGTACTCGGGCGCCTGGCAATACGCGATCGAGCACCGCGACACCGGCATGGTGCCGGACTTCCAGTACCACCATCAGCCCTTCAACTACTTCGTCAACTACGCGCCCGGCACCGAGGCGCGGCGCCGCCACCTGCGCGACGCGGGGCTCGGCGACGATCCCTCCACCAACCGGCTGCTGGCCGACATCGACGCCGGCCGGCTGCCGGCGGTCACCTTCTACAAGCCGCAGGGCAACCTGAACATGCATGCCGGCTACGCCGACGTGGAATCGGGCGACCGCCACATCGCCACGGTGATCGAGCACATCCGTCGCGGCCCGCAATGGGCCAACACGGTGATCATCATGACCCACGACGAGAACGGCGGCTGGTGGGACCCGGTCGCGCCGCCGCAGGGCGACCGCTGGGGCCCGGGCTCGCGGATCCCGGCGCTGGTGATCTCGCCGCTGGCACGGCGCGGCCATGTCGACCACACCTTCTACGACACCAACTCGATCCTGCGCTTCATCAGCCGCGTGCACGGGCTCGCGCCGCTGGACGGCGTGGCCGCGCGCGACCGTGCCTTCGCCGCGCGCGGCGCGACGCCGCCGGGCGACCTGAGCAACGCGCTCGATCTCGGCCAGGCCTGAGTTCCGGCGCGAGGCACGCGTCGCCGGCGCTGGCGACGCGACATGAAAAAAGGGCAGCCCGCGAGGGCTGCCCTTTCGCTTGGCGCGCCGCGCGCTCAGTGATGCGACATGCGCAGCGTCAGCGCGCCGGCGCCGATCAGCACCGCGCCGCCACCATAGCCGAAGCGCCGCTGGGCGGCCGCGCCGGTCAGCCGCGAGGCCGCGTAGCGCGCCAGGCGCGCGTAGCAGGTGGCGTTGAGGGTGGCGATGCAGACGAAGGTCGGCAGCAGCACCAGGCATTGCGAGGCGAAGCTCTGGTGCGGCGAGACGAACTGCGGCACGAAGGCGACGAAGAACACGATGCTCTTGGGGTTCAGCGCGGTGACGGCGTAAGCCGACAGGAAGCGGCGGCGCGCCGATTTCGGCTCGAGCGGCACGCTCTGCCGGCCGCTGGCGCGCGCCTGCAGGATCGAGCGCAGGCCCAGCCAGATCAGGTAGGCACCGCCGGCCAGCTTGAGCGCGGTGAAGGCGGTGGACGAGACCGCCAGCAGCGCGCCGGCGCCGGCCAGCGAGACCGCCATCGCGGTGGTGTCGCCGGCGCTCACGCCGGCCACCGTGCTCCACGACGAGCGCTCGCGATTGGCGAGCGAATCGCCGATCACCAGCAGGATGGTCGGGCCGGGAATCATCACCAGCAGCAGACTCGCGCCGGCGAAGGCGAGCCAGGTTTCCAGGGTCATCTTGGGCTCCGCGGGGAAGGGGAGCCGTCAGTGATCCATGCCGCGAGCGGGCTTGTCAAGCGCCGATTCAGCCCGCCGAGACCACCGGAACGACCGGCTCGGCCGGCGCGGCCGGGACGGCCGGGACGGCCGATACCGAGGCGATCGGCGCGGCGCGCCGCAGCGTGGCGTCGAAGGCGCGGCAGGCGGTGCGGAAGTGATCGATCTTGACCTCGGTGTCCGCCGCGAATTCGAGCGGCGCCATCGACCAGGCGTCGCGCGGCAGGCGCCGGCAGATCGCGTGGTCCTCCTCGAAGACCTGGCGGTTGAGGCGCGTCGTCGAGGCCAGGAAGGGCTCGACGATCGCATCGGCCTGCGCGCCCACGGTGGGCGCCGCGTAGAGGCGGCTCGTGAAGCGCGCGAGATCGGCGCCGCCGCCCGCCGGCAGGAAGTGCTGCAGCGAGTACGAGTAGCCGTAGGTCGACGAGATCATCGTGAACGGGAACAGGTACAGGCTCAGGTAGCCCTCGTACTGGAAGTCGATCGCGAACAGCCGGCGCAGCTTTGCCAGCTGGTTGCGCTGGCGCGCCGCGCCCAGCGGCGCGAACCAGGCGGAGTTGGCGCCGTGCAAGCGGTTCTCGCCGTCGTCCAGCGCCAGCGTGCCGAGCGTGCCGGGATGGACCGCGCCGATATGGTAGGGCTCCAGCGCGTTCTCGACCGCGAGCGGCCAGTAGCAGCCGTAGTCGTAGCGGTTCAGGTCGACGCGCCGGTCGATGTTGAACGAGATGTCGGCGACCAGCTGCTCGAACTCGCCGAGCTGGGTCGACAGGTCGGTGGCGGGGCGCATGCCGACGAACAGGAAGTCGCCGCACCAGTCGAGCGCGTAGCGGTTCAGCGCGGCCTGCTCGATGCGGCAGTGGCGGAAGCGCTCGCGTCCCGGGATGATCAACTGCCCCTGGCGATAGGTCCAGCCATGGTAGGCGCAGCTGGCCGCCTGGTTGCCGCTGTCCTCCAGGTAGAGGCGCGCGCCGCGATGCGGGCAGCGATTGTCGAACGCGACCAGCTCGCCGCCGTCGTTGAACACCACGATCTCGCCGGCGGCGCTGTCGAAGCGCACGAAATCGCCATCGGCGGGCAACTCCCGCCGATGGCCGAGCAATTGCCAGTGGCGGGCGACGAGTTCACGGTCGAAATCCATGATCGAACCTGTCAAAGCCGTTTCGCGGGGGCCGCGTACAGGGTCGCGCCCTCGGGCACCCTGCGCATCACCACCGCGCCGGCGCCGATCCGCGCGTCGGCGCCGATCGTCACGCGCGGCAGCACGCGGGCGCCCGAGCCGAAGAACACGCGCTCGCCCACCACCACGTGGCCGGTGAGGTCGACGTGCGAGCTGAGCGTGGCATAGGCGCCGAGCGTCACGTCGTGGCCGACGCTCGACAGGATGTTGACGGCGGCGAAATCGCCGATCCGGCAATCGGCCGACAGCACCGCGTTCGGGCAGATCACCACGCCGATGCCGAGCCGGGCGCGTCGCGCCACCACGGCGCTGGGGTGGCGCAGCGAGCCGAAGCGCGCGCCGCGCGCGGCCAGGCGGGCCACCACCTCGGCCTTGGCGCGCGGCTCGCCGATCGCGAGCAGCACCGCGTCGCCCTCGGCGGGCTGGTAGGCGTCGATGTCGCCGTGCCAGTCGAGCGCGTAGCCGAAGCCGGACAAGGCTTCGGGATCGACATCGAGGAAGCCCGTCACGCGCGGGCCGAGCCCGGCGTCGGCGGCGTCCTCGGCCCAGTTGATCAGCTCGCGGGCGAAGGCGCCGCCGCCGGCGAGGATGTAGCGCTCGGCGTGGATGGCCGGTTGCGGGGCGGCGCGCTCGAGGATCTCGCCCATCAGCGCACCCGGTAGCCGCCGTCGACCGCCAGCGCGGTGCCGGTGATCCAGCGGCTCGCTCCGGACAGCAGGAATAGCGCGGCGCCGGCCACGTCCTCGGGCTCGCCGAAGCCGAGCAGATGGCTCGATTCGTAGGCGGCCACGGCCTCGTCGGGGCTGCCGCGCGTCAGGCGTTCGTGCATGGCGGTGCGCACCGCCCCCGCGGCGATCGCGTTGACGCGGATCCGGCGCGGCGCGAGTTCGCAGGCGAGCGAGCGCACCAGGCCCTCGATGCCGGCCTTGGCGGCCGAGTAGGCGGTCATGCCGACCTGGCCGGTGCTGGCCGCCACCGAGGACATCAGCACCAGCGAGGCGCCGTCCTCCATCACGCCCTTGCGGGCCGCCGCGCGCGCGATGCCGAAGGCGGCGAACAGGCTGGCGCCGAAGGTCTCGTCGAGCTGGGCCTGCCGGGTCATGCGCGCGGGCCGGATCAGCTCGGTGCCGGCGGCATGGAACACGCCGCGCAGCGGGCCATGCAGCTCGGCGAGCTGGGCGACCCAGTCGGCGCAGACGTCGGCGTCGTCGAGCGCGTGCGCGGCGGCCACGTGAGCGTTGCCGGGCAGCGCGTCGAGCGTGGCGGCCAGCCGTTCGGCGTCGCGCCCGCCCGCGATCACGCGGGCGCCCGCCCCGGCGATCGCCAGCGCGGCGGCGCGGCCGAGTCCCGACGAGGCGCCGGTGACGAGATAGGTGCCGCCCGCGAGGCAGCGATCGGAGAAGACGGTCATGATTCGATGGTGTCGACGACGGCGAGCGGCCCCGTCAGCAGGGAGGCCGAGGCCCAGGAATAGCCGACGCCGAAGCCGAACATCGCCAGGCGCATGGCGCGCGTGGCGAGCGCCTCGCGAAGCTCGGTCGTCATCAGCAGCGGGATCGAGGCGCAGCTGGTATTGCCGTAGGCGTTCAGGTTGATGGGCACGCGCTCGGCGGGCAAGCCGGCCTTCTTCACCAGGTGCTTGAGCATGAACAGGTTGGCCTGGTGGAACAGGAAGGCATCGTGGCCTTGCGCGCCGTGGCCGGCCAGTTCGAGCGTGCGCGCCACCAGCGGCGGGATGCGCCTGAGCGTGAAGTTGAAGATCTCGCCGCCGTCCATGAACAGATGGTCGGGCGAGCGGCCGATCAGGCGCGCGTCGTCGGTCGGCGTGCCGCGGCAGCCGCCGGCCGGCACGATCAGGTTGGGCACGCCGCCGCCGTCGGCGCCGATCACGAAATGCGCGTCCTCCGCCTCGGGATCGGCCTCCAGCGCGGTGACGGTGCCCGCGTCGCCGAACAGCAGCGCGGTGGCGCGGTCCTCGGGATCGACCAGCTTGCTGATGGTGTCGCCCACCGCCAGCAGCACGCGCCGCGCCGCGCCGCTGCGGATCAGGTTCATGCCGAGCCAGAGCGCCTGCGGGTAGGCCGAGCAGCCGAGGTTGATGTCGAGCGCGATCGTGGCGGCCGGCAGCCCCCAGGCGGCCTGCAGCACGAAGGCCGTGCCCGGCAGCCGGTAGTCGGGCGTCTGCGACACGAACAGCACCGCGTCGACCTGGTCCGCCCGCCAGCCCAGGCCGCGCAGCAGGTGCTCGCCGGCGGCGCGGCACAGGTCGGCGGTGGTCTGGTGCTCGGCCGCGCGGCGGCGGCGCTCGACGCCGATCATCTTGACCACGTCGCGCACGGCCGCCTCGCCGAAGCGCTCGACGAACGGCTGGTTCGACTGCTCCTGCGCGGGCAGGCAGGACACCACGCCGGCGAGGCGGGCGCCGCCGACGCGCAGTTCGCGGCCGGCCGGGGCGAGCGGCGCGTCCAAGCTCAGCCCTTCTGCGCCTGGACCAGCGCCTCGATGTCGGCGACGGTCAGGCAGTTGCCGAGCGCCTGGCCGTTCAGCAGCACGCCGAAGCAGTCGTCGGCCAGCGCGATGGTCGAGACGATCGCCAGCGAGTCCCAGTTGTGGTCGGCCAGCACCAGGGCCGGCGAGACTTCGGCGGCGTCGATTTCGAAGACTTCCGCGAGTCCTTCGTAGAATGCGTTCATTGTGTTTCCTGCTAACAGTTCAACAGACAGCCGGCCCACGAGTAGCCGACGCCGAATCCGAGCAGCATCGCGCGCGTGCCCGGCGCGAGACGACCTTCGCCGCGCAACTGCTCGAGCGCGAGCGGCAGCGTCGACGACACCGTGTTGCCGGTGTGCTCGACGAGGATCGGGAAGCGATCCTCGGGGATCTTCATTTTCTTGCGCAGCGCCTCGAGCATGAAGCGGTTCGCCTGGTGCAGCACGAAGCAGTCGATGTCCTCGCGCGCGAGGCCGGCGCGCTCCAGCAGCCGCTCGGCCGCGCGCGGCACCTCGGCCAGCGAGAAGGCCATCACCTCGGCGCCGTTCATGTAGAGATGCTCGTCGGTGCGCACGTTGCCGGAGGCGTCCTCGTGCTCGCGCGCGCTGCCGGCGCTGCGCGGCTCGCGGAACAGGCCCGCGCGCACCATCAGGTTCGGCGCGCCGCGCCCGTCGGTGCCGAACACGAACGGGCCGATCGGCTCGATGCCGTCGCCGGCGGCCCGTGAGTCGATGCCGATCGCGGTGGCGGTGGCGCCGTCGCCGAACAGCGTGCGCACGCTCTTGTCGAGCGGATGCAGGTATTTCGAATAGGTGTCGGCGGTCAGCAGCAGCACGCAGCGCGCGGCGCCCGTCTCGACCAGGCCCTTGGCGAGCGACAGGCCGTACACGTAGCCCGAGCAGCCGAGGTTGACGTCGAAGGCGCCGGCATGGGTGCCGATGCCGAGCCGGTGCTGCAGCAGGCAGGCCGAGGCCGGCAGGATGTAGTCGGGCGCCTGGGTGCAGAGGATCACGAAGTCGACCTGCGCCGCGCTCACGCGGCCTTGCGCGAACAGCCGCCGGGCCGCATGGAAGGCGAGGTCCGAGGCGGTCTCGCCGTCGGCCGCGATGCGGCGCTCGCGGATCCCCGTCTTGGCGAGGATCTTCTCGGCCGGCCATTCCGGATAGAGCGCGGCCAGCTCGTCGTTGGCCAGCACCGTGTCGGGCAGATGGCTGGCGATGTCGAGCAGCGCGGCGCGCGTGGTCATCGACCGGCTCCGGCGATCAGGTCCACCACGCGATCGACGTTGTGGTCGGACAGCGCCGGGTAGATCGGCAGGCACAGCACGCGCCGGGAGATGTCGCGCGCCACCGGCAGCTGGTCCGGATGCGCCGAGGGCAGCCCGCGGTAGTTGGGGAAGTCCGAGATCAGCGGGTAGAAGTAGCGGCGCCCGTGGATCTCGTGATCGCGCAGCAACTGGTAGAGGCCGTCGCGCGAGAGCGCGTAGTCGTCGTCGACCAGGATCGGGAAGTACGAGTGATTGACGAGCGTCGCGTCGATCGGCGGCAGGCAGCGGATGCCGCGCACCCCGGCCAGTTGCGCCCGGTAGCGCGCGTCGATCTGCGCGCGACGGGCGAGCGCCGCGTTGAGGTGCTTGAGCTGCAGCAGGCCGAAGGCCGCGTTGATCTCGCTCATCTTGCCGTTGATGCCGGCCGCGACCACCGTCACCTCGTCGACGAAACCGAAGTTCTTCAGGTGGTCGATGTGCTGCTTGGTCTTCACGTCGGGGCAGACGATCGCGCCGCCCTCGAAGGTGTTGAACACCTTGGTGGCGTGGAAGCTCAGCACCGACAGGTCGCCGTGACCGAGCACGCTGCCGGCGTCGGTGTGTACCCCGAACGCGTGCGCGGCGTCGTAGATCACCTTCAGGTTGTAGTTGTCGGCGATGCGGCGGATCGCTTCCACGTCGCAGGGCCGGCCGTAGCAGTGCACCGGCATGATGGCGGTGGTCTGCGGCGTGATGGCGGCCTCGATCCTGGCCGGGTCGATGTTCAGCGTATGCGGGTCGATGTCGACGAACACCGGCTTGATGCCGTTCCAGAGCAGCGAGTGCGCGGTGGCGACGAAGGAATAGGGGGTGGTGATCACCTCGCCCGAGATCCGCAGCGCCTGCAGGGCCGTGACCAGCGCCAGCGTGCCGTTGGTGAACAGCGCCAGATGCTCGACGCCCAGGTACTCGCAGAGCGCCTTCTCGAGCTGCTGGTGGAACGGGCCGCCGTTGGTCAGCACCTTGCTGTCCCAGATCTGCTCGAGATAAGGCAGGAATTCGGCGAGCGGCGCGAGATGCGGCTGCGTCACATAGATACGCTCGTCGGCGACGGGGTCAACGGCGCGCAGCGGCAGGGCATTCATCGTGCTTCTCCGGTGAGGGCGGCGGCCTCGGCATCGCGCGGCACGGACTCGGTGGCAGCGGTGGCGAGCGAGCCGCGGTCGGGCGCGGTGAACGGAATCGGTGCCTCGCCGGCGCACCAGCGCCGCCAGGCGATCCGGAAGCTGTCCGAGACGGCCTGCGCGACGCGCTCGGGCTGGAAGCCCGCCGACTGGCGGCAGCGCTCGCGCATGCCGCCGCGCAGCGCGGCCAGGCCCTTCAGGTCGCCGGCCAGCGCGATGGCGCGGGCCACGAAATCGTCGACGTCGTCGGCGACGAACTGCTCGAGCCCGACCGAGGACATCCAGACCGCGCCGGCGCGGCTGGCCAGCGTGTCGCCGCGGATCGTCAGGGTCGGCACGCCCATCCACAGCGCGTTGAGCGCGGTGGTCGAGCCCGTGTAGGGGAAGGTGTCGAGGCAGAAGTCGACGTGGTGGTGCTGCTGCAGGTAGACCGCGGCCGGCGCGCGCGGCTGCAGGTCGAGGCGGTCGTGGCTGATGCCTTCGGCGCTGAACCAGCCGAGCAGCATGTCGACGCCGCCGTCGCGCGGGATCGAGCCGATCCGCATCCGCGAGCCCGGCACGGCGTGCAGGATGCGCGCCCAGACCGCGATCACGTCGTGGCGCAGCTTGTTCAGGCGGTTGAAGCTGCCGAAGGTCACGTAGCCGTTGTGCAGCGCCGGCAGCAGGTTGACCGGCGGCGCGTTCTCGGCGGGCTTGAAGGTGCCGCCGGCCGGCAGGTGGACGGTCTTCTCGCTGTACTGGCGCTCCATCTTGCCGAACGGCACGCCGAAGCGGTCCGCGAAGTGATAGTCGATCGCGTCCAGCCCGGTGGTGCCCGGGTAGCCGAGCCAGGTGACCTGCACCGGCGCCGGCTTGCGCGCGAGCGCGGGCAGCCGGTTGCGGCCGGTGTGGTTCGACAGGTCCATCATGATGTCGATCCGGTCGTCGCGGATCCGCTGCACCAGCCGGTCGTCGCTCAGGCCGGCCACCGTGGTCCAGCTGCGCACGCAGGCGCGCATGCGCTCGCTGACGGCATCCTCGACGGTGTGGTTGTGATAGACGTGCAGCGACAGCGTCGGATCGTCCTTCAGCGCCTCGAGAATCGGCATCAGGTAGGACGACACCGCGTGATTGAACAGGTCGCCCGAGATCAGGCCGATCCGCAACTGGCGTTCCGGGTCGCGCTGGTTCGCGTGGCGCGGCCAGCGCGCGCGCACCGGAGCCTCGTGGATCTCGGCGAAGCGCCGGTGCTCGGCGTACAGCCGCTCGGCGTCGAGCCCCGGGTTGTGGGTCATGCAGAACAGCAGGTTGCTGTGCATCGCGGCGTCGCGCGGGGCGATCTCGTGGGCGCGGCGGAACGAGGCCTCGGCCTCGGCGGTCGCGCCCAGTTCGCTGAGCGCCACCGCCAGCGAGCCGTGCACGTGCAGCGAGTTCGGCGCCAGCTCGACCGAGCGTCGGCCTGCCTCGATCGCTTCCTGGATGCGGCCCTGGGCGAGCAGGCTCATACCGAGTACGCGGTGCGTTTCGGCGAAGTCCGGATCGATCTGGAGCAGGCGGCGCGATTCGCGCTCGGAATCGGCGAGGCGGTTGGCCAGCCGCAGCACGTCGGCGTGGAGCGTGCCGATCACCACGTCGGCGGGATCGAGTTCGGTGGCCTTGGCGAGCGGCTCGGCCGAGGCCAGGTATTCGCCGTGCTGATGCAGTGCGTTGCCCAGCGATTTCCAGCACCAGGCGTGGTCGGGGTAGCGCTGCGCGAGCTGTCGTCCCAGCTTGATCGCATCCTCGAAGCGGCCCTTGTTGTAGAGCGCGGTGAAGCGGTTCACATCCTGCGGGGTGGGTTTGCGCGCGACCGGCGCCTGCACGGCGCGGGCGGCCTGCGCGGCGGCCTGGATCGTGCCCTGGCCCGCCTGCGGCGTGGCGGTGGAGATCGAGAAGGTCACGGTGCGCGTCTCGGCGGGGCTGGCCGAGGCGGCGGCCGCCACCGGCTGCCCGGCCGCCGCGGTGCTGACTATGGCCGCCTTGCCCTCGGCCGACAGCGACAGGCGATTGACCAGCCCGTCCACGGCCGGGCCATGGACGCCGAATTTCTGGCACATGCCGAGCATGGTCCAGGCCGCCGCGATGCGGCCCGCCTCGATCTGCGCGTCGATGTAGCTGACCCAGTACTGCCCGTTGTGCGGCGAGAGGCCGAGCACCACCTCGAAATCGGGCAGGGCCGCGGCCGGTTCGCCCGTTTGCACCTTGAGCACCGCCAGGTTGTAGCGCGCATCCGCGTGCTGCGGGTGGGCCGACAGGATCAGCTCGTAGAGCGTCCGGGCCTCGGCGAATTCGCCGCGGTGATGGCTGGCGAGCGCGCTGTCGAGCACCAGCGCGATATCCGCATCGAACTGTTGATCAGGCATCTGGCTGGCGGACGGCGTCGATTCGGACATGGCAAACCCGGGAGGGAACAAGCGATGATCGAAATTATCCGGCCGCCGGGCGTGGCTCGAAGCGTGGAACTGACCGGTAAACCGGCGTCAATTTCATCGATTTGCCGGCGTCCGCCCCAAAAAAACAGCCCGCGCGAGGCGGGCCTTGAGGTGAACGAGCACGCGCTCGTGCGCGTGAATTGTGATTATTCGGGTCTGACCGCATCGCCGCCGGTTCGCCGGCGGCCGCCGCTCAGTAGCGCAGCGCGGCCTGGCTGTTGTACTGCCTGGCCGAATCGAGCCGGCCCATGGCGGCGCGGTATTCGTGCTGCAACTCGTCGCGCGCGAGCGACGAGGCGGCCATGGTGGCGGCGTCGATGGCCTGGATCTCGCGGATCATCAGCATCGCCTCGGGCGACTGCTGCGCCTGGATCGAGGTGAGATAGGGCTCGCGCGCGGCCACCAGCCGCCCGGCGCCCTCCCAGTCGGCCAGTTGCACCGCCCGGTCGATCTCGTGCGTCATCGCGAGAACCTGCCTGACGAGGGTGGTTTGATCCATGTCGCTTCTCCGTATCCCAGGCCGCTTACTTGTTGGTGGCCAGCGCGCCCGCGCTGTTGGTGCCGCCGAACAGCTGGGTCAGGTAGTTCTGGTTGGTCGTCATCTGCGCCAGCAGCGTGTTCAGCTGGGTGAACTGGGTGTTGTACTGCGTGGTCAGCTGCGCGGCATAGGCGTTCAGCGCGGTCTGCTGGGTGTTGAGGCTGGTCAGGTCGTTCTGCACCGAGCTCACGCTGGTGGTCAGGATTCCCTTGGGCGCCGTGATGTTGGTGATCGCCTTGCTGAGCTGCTCGCCGATGCCGTTGGTGCCGTTGAACAGCGTGGCCGCGGCATTGGTGCTCTGCAGCGCGGTGGTCAGCGCGCCCTGGTCGATCACCAGGGTGCCGGCCGGCTGCGTCGAGTTGCTGCCGTCGGCGATGGTGATGCCCAGCGACTTCAGCGTGGCGCTTGCGCCGTTGCTGGTGACTCCGCCGCCGAGGATCGCCGAGAGCTGGTTCTGGATCGAATTGAGCGTCGAGTCGCCGAACAACGGGCCGCTTTGCGACGGGTTGCTGCTGTTGAAGGTGCCGACCGCCGAGTAGGTCGTGACCAGCGTGTTATAGGCCTTCACGAAGGCGGTGATGGTGGAGGCCTGGGTGGTCGTGTCGGGGGCGATCGTCAGCGTCTGGGCGGCCGGCGGGTTGCTGACCGCGGCCTGCGTGAGGTTCAGCGTGACGCCGGCGATCGCGCTGGTGACGGTATTGGTCGAGCTCGAGCCGCTCACCGTGCCGATCTTGAATTGCGCGTCCTGCGCGGCGGTGGACTGGCTCCAGCTGGAGTTGGACGGGATCGTCGAGCCGCCGCCGCTGGTGCTCGGCGTCGAGGTGACGCTGAGTTGCGACAGGCCGTTGTCGGTGCTGGCATTGGCCGTCACGTTGATGGTGTTGGCCGCGCCGCTGGCCTTCGAACTGAGCACCAGGTGCGCGCCGTCGCTGCCGTTCACGATGGTGGCGGACACGCCGGGATTGTTCGGATCGTTATTGATCGCGTCGCGGATGCCGGCCAGCGTGTTGTTCGACGAACTGATGCTGATCGTCGAGCTCTTGCTGCCGACCTGCAGCGTCAGGCTGCCGGTGCCGAGCTGGGTGGTGGCGCCGAAGGCGGGCGAGGACAGCGATTGCGACTGGGCGATCTGCGAGACCGTGACCTGGTAGGTGCCGGCCTGCGCGCCGACGCCGGCGCTCGCGGTCAGGCCGTTGCCGGTGGCGGTCGCGGTGTAGGTTTGCGCGAGCGAGCCGTCGGCCAGCGAGGCCAGCGAGGTCTGCAGCGTCGACAGGGCGCTCTGCAGGCTGGCATAGGCCTGGTTCTTCAGGGTGTCGTTGGCGATCGAGGTGGACAGCAGGACGGCCTGCGCGGCGGTCTTGGAGCTGACCAGCGCCGATACCAGCGTATTGACGTCGAGCCCGGTGTTGCCGGTCGAGCCGCTGATGATCGACTGGGCGGCTTGCTGCAGCGCCGGATTGCTGCTCAGCGCGTTGTTGCTGCTCTGCGACGTGGTGGTCGTCGCGTTCGAGCTGCTGTTGGTCGAGGGAATCGTGGACATCGCGTGGCTCCGTGGGCGCCGTCGATGGCGCAGGCGAATCTGATGCGTTGCGGATCGTGGCGGATGCTACGGCAAACCGCGGCAAAACGGTACGGCGAAAAACATAGCCCCGTAAAAGCAAAAAGCGCGCGACGGCCACGAGGAAGGTTGCGCCGTCGCACGAACGGACCGCCCATGAAGGCGCGGCCCGGGTTTTCAAAGCAGTACCGCGACAGCCTTACTGCAGGAGCTTCAGAACCTGCTGCGGCAGCGAGTTCGCTTGCGCGAGCACCGAGATGCCGGCTTGCTGCAGCACTTGCGCACGGCTCAGGTTCGCGGTTTCCTGCGCGAAGTCCGCGCTCTGGATCTGCGACTGGGCCGACGACAGGTTGGTCGAGTTGGCCTGCTGCGTTTGCGCGACGGCCTGCAGACGGTTCTGCGTCGCGCCCAGCGTGGCTTGCAGGTTGTTGATGGTGGACAGCGCGTTGGCGACCGAGAAGATCGTCTGGTTGGCGCCCGTGGCGCTGCTGATCGACAGGTTCGAGACGGTCGGCGGTGCGTTCACGGCGTTGATCTGCGTGACCATCTGGGTTGCCGCGCTGGCCTGTGCCGCCGTCATGCCGCTCGTCGCGCCGGTGGCCAGCGTCAGGTTCGTGACGGCCGTGCCCGTGCCCGCTGCCGTGCCGGTCGTGAAGATCGCGCCGACTGCCGTCGTGCTCAGTGCCTGGCCGTTCTGGTCGGTGAAGGTGAAGCCGCCCTTGCCGTCCGACAGCACGTTGACCGAGGTGATGGCCGGTTGCGCGGCCGTCGTGGCGGCGCCGTTGGCGTCGAGCGACAGGCCCTGGATCGTGCCGACCGTCTGGCCCGACTGCACCAGGCCGCCGCCGATCTTGGCCGCCGACAGGCTCTGGCTCAGGTCGAGCGTGACCGTCTGGCCGACGTTCGCGCCAACCTGGAAGGTGACGATGCCGGCCGAACCGTCGAGCAGGTTCTTGCCGTTGAAGTTCGTTTGCGAAGCGATACGGTTCACTTCAGCGATCTGGTCCGCCACTTCCTGCTGCGCTGCGACCTGGTCGCTTTGCGACAGCGTGCCGTTGGCGGCTTCCGTCGCCAGCGTGCTGATACGCTGCAGGCTGGTGGTCAGGGCCGACAGCTGGCTCGATGCCGTCTGGATCAGCGAGACCGCGCTGTTGGTGTTCTGCACGCCCTGGTTCAGGCCGTTGATCTGCGTCTGCATGCGGGTGGCGATCGCCAGGCCTGCCGCGTCGTCGGCCGCGCTGTTGATCTTGGAGCCCGAGGACAGGCGGGTGATGGCTTGCGACAGAGCGCTTTGCGAGCCGTTCAGGTTCTGCTGAGCGACCAGCGAGTTGATGTTGGTATTGATTCCGAGCATGGAAATTCTCCTAAGTGAGCCGAGAGCCTTTAAACAAGCCAACGTGGGCATCGGCGGTGCACTCGTTCATTGCTGGCCGCCTCAGAGCAGGATTTCGGCGGGCCGAAAAAAAACTTGAGGGGGAGTTTTCGATGTGGATCGATTTTTCATTGATTTTCGACCCCATCTCGACGGTTTCCAGTGGTAGCGATGAAAGCCGTCTCGGGCGCGGGATTGCGGGCGCGGGCAGCGAGGGGCGGATGTAAGGTGGGGGCGCCCTGGCGGGCATCGCGGCGCCCTGGCGTGGTTATCCTGATACGGCGCCACCCCGGCAAAGTCGTAAACACCTAGCCGAACGGATGTTTACCTGCTAGCATGGCGGGCTGAATTGAGATTTCTGTCAAGCCTCTGCCGTTTTCGGCATGTCCAAGCTGGCAGTCAAACGCGGCGCCGGTTGCAGGTTGCCGAGCGTTTCGCGGTGCATTCCGCCTCTCTTTTCCGGCCTCCGAGGCCACAAAACCCGCTCGTTTCGCCAGTTCGTGGGAACGCCCGGAAGGCCGGTGCGTGGCGCTTGGCCGCTACGTTTTTGACCGTATCAAGCAATTTAGGAACGACATGACGACGATTCTTCTGAAGGAAAACGAGCCGTTCGAAGTAGCGATCCGCCGCTTCCGCCGCGCGATCGAAAAGAACGGCCTGATCGCTGAGCTGCGTGAGCGCCAGTCGTACGAGAAGCCGACTGCCGTGCGCAAGCGCAAGAAGGCCGCGGCCGTGAAGCGCCTGCACAAGCGCCTGCGCAGCCAGATGCTGCCGAAGAAGCTCCACTAAGCTTCCCAGGTCCGTATCCGGACGGCGGTGCCCCTTTCGCGAGGGGCGCCGCCGTTTTGCTTTGGGGCGCCGAATACAAGATGGCGGTGGCGCCGGGCTGCGGCGCCCCAAGCTCAGGCCGCTGATTTTTTCGACGCGGCGTGCCGGGTTGCAGCGGGTTTCGCCTTGTCGGCATGTTTTGCCGCGGCCGGCCTGGCGGCCGCCCGCTTCGCGGCGCCCGCCGGCTTGCCGAGCGCGGCGCCGAGCTTCGCGCACTCATCCCGGCAAGGGCAGCCGAATTCGTGGTCGTTGACCATGCCGATCGCCTGCATCAGCGCGTAGCAGATGGTCGAGCCGACGAACTTGCAGCCATGGCGCTTGAGCGCCTTGCTCAGCGCGTCGGATGTCTCGGTCGAGGCCGGCGCGTCGCGATACGAATCCCAGCCGTTCAGCCGCGGCTTGCCGTCGACGAAGGACCACAGGAAGGCCGCCAGCGAGCCATGCTCGGCGCGAATCCGCTGCACCGCGAGGGCATTGGTGACGACCGACTCGATCTTGCCGCGATGGCGCACGATGCCCGGGTCCAGCAGCAGCTTCTCGAGCCGCGCGGGCGTGAAGCGCGCCACTTCGTCGACCTCGAAGTTGGCGAAGGCGGCGCGATAACCCTCGCGCTTGTTGAGGATCGTCGACCAGGACAGCCCGGCCTGCGCACCTTCCAGGATCAGCATCTCGAACAGGTAGCGCTCGTCGTGCGAGGGCCGGCCCCATTCGGTGTCGTGATAATGCGCATCGGCGTCCGTGCGGACCCAGTTGCAGCGTTCGCCCATCGATCGATTCTCCTCGTTCAGCCTGCCGGTCGGCCTGTTCGCCGGCCGCCGTCAGCATAGCCGAAGCGATACGCGGCGCGACGATGCGGTTAAGCTCCCGGTTCATGATCATTCCCGTCGCACCTTCCGGAGAGAATTTCCCGATGACTGAGCCCACCTACCTGATCGGCATCGACGGCGGCGGCACCGGCACGCGCGCGGTGCTGGCCGATGCGCGGGGGCGCGAGCTCGGGCGCGGCACCGGCGGCCCCTCGGGCCTGGCGCTCGGCATCGACGGCGCCTGGCGCTCGATCGGCGAGGCCTGCGCCGAGGCCTTCGCGCAGGCCGGGCTGGGCCTCGACTGGCGCGGCTGCGTGCTGGGTTGCGGGCTGGCCGGCAGCAACCACGCCGGCTGGCTGCGCGCCTTCGTCGAGGCCGCGCCGGTGGCGGCGCTGGCGATCGAGAGCGATGCCTACACCACGGTGCTGGGCGCGCACGGCGGCGAGGCCGGCGTGATCGTCGCGCTTGGCACCGGCAGTATCGCGGCCGCGCTCGACGCCGGCGGCACCTGCCGGATCGCGGGTGGCTACGGCTTTCCGTCCGGCGACGAGGCGAGCGGCGCCTGGTTCGGGCTGCGCGCGCTCGCGCATGCGCAGCAGGCGCTGGACGGCCGGGCGCCGCGCGACGCCTTCGCCGAAGCCTTGCTGGCGCTGACCGGCGCGGCCGATCGCGACAGCCTGGTGGTGTGGTCCTGCGCGGCGAACCAGACCGCTTATGCCAGGCTCGCGCCGATGGTGTTCGCGCATCGCGCCCACCCGGTGGCGCAGCGCCTGCTGGCCGAGGCGGGCGAGGCGATCGGGCGCATGATCGAGGCGCTCGATCCGGCCGGGGCCCTGCCGGTCGCCCTTTGTGGCGGGCTGGCCGCGCCCCTCGAGGCGGCCGTGCCGGCCGCGCATCGTGGGCGGCTGCGCACGCCGCTGGCCGATTCGGCCCAGGGCGCGCTGCGGCTCGCCCAGCGCGAGGCCGCGCGGCGGGCGACGCAAGCCTGAACGGTGCCGGCCGCGGCCGGCAGCCGTCGTGCGAGGCGCGAGGGATCGGCGCCGCCGGCTTGCGTTTTCATTGCGGCCGCGCGGCGCGCCGGCCATCGCGGCGATAAAATGCGGGCTTTCCGCGCCCCGCCTGCCCGCCATGTACCATGCCATCTGCACCGATCTCGACGGCACCCTGCTCAATCGCGACCACCAGCTCGACCCCTACACGATCGACACCGTGCGTCGGCTGGCGGCCGACGGCATTCCCATCATCATCGCGACCGGCCGGCATCACGCCGACGTGGCCGGGATCCGCGACGTGCTCGGCATCCGCCCCTACCTGATCACCTCGAACGGTGCGCGCGTGCATGCGCCCGACGACATGCCGCTGTACGCCAGCGACATCGCGCCGGCGGTGGTGCGCGAGCTGGTGCGGCCCGAGCTGGTGGGCGAGCACGGCAGGGTGATCGTCAACCTGTTCACCGATACCGGCTGGCTGATCGACCGCGAGGCGCCGCACCTGCTCGAATTCCACCAGGACTCGGGCTTCGTCTACCGCGTGGCCGACCTGCCGGCCTATGCGGCCGAGGATGTCGCCAAGGTGCTCTACATCGGCGAGCCGGCGGACCTGGCGGTGCTGGCCGAGCGGCTCGCGAGCCGTTTCGGCGATGCGCTCTACGTGACCTACTCGCTGCCGGATTGCCTGGAGGTGATGACCGCGGGTGTCTCGAAGGGACGCGCGCTGCGGGTGGTGCTGGAGCGGCTCGGTCTCGATCGCGCGCATTGCGTCGCGTTCGGCGACAACATGAACGATATCGACCTGCTGGAAACGGCCGGCCATCCATTCATGATGGATAACGCCAATCCCGACCTGGTGCTGCGCCTGCCGGACGTGCCGCGCATCGGCAGTAATGCCGATTCGGGCGTGGCACGCCATTTGCGCGAACTGTTCGCGCTCGATATCGACCCGGTTCGCTGAGAAGCGCCGCTTCGAGACACGCGGCCGCGCCGCGATGGCGGCCCTTGCCGCCGCCAATCGGCCTTGTCCCGCTGTCGGCTATTTCGTGCCGAATTTCGATAAGGCGCAGCCGGTCATTCACTGCCGCGACGCAATTCGAATTGATCCATGAAAAACGGGCGCCGAAGCGCCCGTTGAAATACTCGCCCCCTTTGTTGTTTCGGATTTGGCAGCGTCGGGGTCGCTGCTTCCTCGCTCCCCGTGGCAATCTTCCCGTAAGGCGCCAGCCGGGCCTCGGCGTGGTTTCGCCGACGCTTTCCATCAATTCCGGCGTGCCGATTTTTCGTTACCATTCCGACCAAAAAGGGCGGGAATTTTGTCAGCCGGCCATCTCGTAATTGACGCGACGCGCATTGCTATGGATTATAGGAAATCCAATCCGTGTCGAAGGGTCAACGATTGTTAAATTGCCGCGAGATGTCGCGCGAATTTCATTAGAATTAACCTGCACTGAAATATAATGCATCCGCGATAAATTTTTTCATACGAATTGGGCTCGGCCCGATCCCGGTACAGTGCTGATTGCGGAACGGAACGATAGTGTCTAGGCTCCAATTGCCAGGCGAATCGTGAATAGGGAGTGAAAATGTCTCAATACGCAAAACTGAAAGCGCAGATTGCCGACTTGCAGGCTCAAGCGGACGACGTCCGCCGGCAGGAAGTGGAGGCCGTCATCGCCGACGTGCAGCGCAAGATCGCCGAATACGGGTTGACCGCGCAGGATCTCGGCTTTGCCGAGCGCGCCAAGCGCGGGCGTCCGCCGAAGAAGGCGCCGCTGCCGCCCAAATACCGGGACCCGAAGTCGGGCGCCACCTGGAGTGGCCGCGGCAAGCCGCCGAATTGGATCGTCGGTAAAAACCGCGAGCGTTTTCTGGTCGAGTAAGTCGCCGGTCGCGCCGGCACTGTCGGTCGGCCTGTTTCGGCCGCCGCAATAAAGAAAGCCGCATCGGGGATGCGGCTTTCTTTTTTTCGAGATATTTGAAATCCGGGCAAGGCGCCCGGATTTCGATCAGCTGGCGGCGAGTCGCGTCAAATGCGGCTGTTTAGCGGCGGCGCCCAGGGTTTCGTAGATTTCGACATAGTGACGCGCCATGGTGCGAGCACTGAATCGCGTTTCGAAACGTTCGCGAATCGCCGTGCGCGACAGGCTGTCGATTTTCTGCAACGCGCCCACCGCGCTGTGTTCGTCCTCGACGATAAAGCCGGTCAGGCCGTCCTCGATCACCTCGGGCACCGAACCGCGATTGAAGGCGATCACCGGCGTGCCGCAGGCCATCGACTCGATCATCACCAGGCCGAACGGCTCCGGCCAGTCGATCGGGAACAGCAGCGCCTTGGCGCCCGACAGGAAGGCCGGCTTCTGCTGCTCGTTGATCTCGCCGATGAACTCGACGTTCGCCTGCGACAGCAGCGGCTCGATCTCGTTCTTGAAGTAGTCCTGGTCGACCTTGTCGACCTTGGCCGCGATCTTCAGCGGCAGGCCGCTCTTCGCGGCGATGCGGATCGCTGTATCCACGCGCTTTTCCGGGCAGATGCGGCCCAGGAAGGCGAGGTACTCGGGTTCGCGGTCCGTTTGCGGCGTGAGCAGCGTGTCGGGCAGGCCGTGGTAGACGGTGCCCGCCCAGCCGGCCTGCGGCAGCGGCACGCGCTGCGAGTTCGAGATCGACACCACCGGCGCGCTCGGGAAGGCGTTGAACACCGGCTGCAGCTCGGGCAGGTCGAGCCGGCCGTGCAGGGTGGTCACGTAGGGCACGTCCAGGCGCGAGAGCAGCGGGAAGGGCAGGTAGTCGAGGTGCAGGTGCAGCACGTCGAATTCATGGGCGCGGCGCGCCACCTGCTCGAGCAGGCGCATGTGCGGCGCCATCGAGTCGCGGATCGAGGGATCCAGGCGCAGCGCGCGCGGCCAGGAGGCCTCGAGCTTGGCCGAGGTGACGGAATCGCCGCTCGCGAACAGCGTGACGTCGTGGCCGAGTTCCACCAGGGCCTCGGTCAGGTAGGACACGACGCGCTCGGTGCCGCCGTAGAGTTTGGGCGGGACGGCTTCGTAGAGCGGGGCGATTTGTGCGATGCGCATGGGGCGGTTCTCCTGTGCGTATGGTGGCCGGGCCTGCCTGCCGTGCTCGCCCGGATCGGGTGCGGCCGGCAGCAGACGATGGGGCGGCGCTGACGAAAATGTTGTGACCGCCGGCCGACCGTTCGACTCTATTATCGGGATCGTCCGACGAGGTTCGAGTGATTTTTCAAACACTTAAGCCTTGTTACAGGCTGAAATAGAGGGGCCGGATGGCCTGCGCGGGTGGCTGGAAGGCAGTAGGAAAGGGCTTCCTACATGCATGCCTGACAATTGTGACAGCCGTAGAAAAAACGCGATAATCGCCTGGGAAATTTTTCCGAAGCCCATCATTTCTTTTTTTGAGATCAAGGGTTTACGAGAAATCGACGGCTTCCGTAATTCGCCGCGGCTGTCGGAAAAATTCCTACACGGTTTACAGACAAATCCTGCCTGTCGCATTCCCCTTTGCTGATACCCGCCACAATACCGTTTGGCCACAATGAACGTAAGAATATAAACGCCGGTTGCCGACCCTGTCGGGCGAGCGAACACGGCAAACGTTTTCAAAAGCAGATGGCCAAGATTTCTTACGGGGGAATCATGAGCGCGACCAGTGAAATGCTCGCCGAGATCAAGGAAGTGAACCTGTCGTACCTATTGCTCGCCCAGCGTCTGCTGCGTGAGGACAAGGCCATGGGCATGTTCCGGATGGGAATCTCGGAAGAACTCGCGGAAGTGCTCGCGAACCTGACACTCGCCCAGACGGTCAAGCTGGCGGCATCGAACCAGATGCTCTGCCGCTTCCGTTTCGACGATCATGCGTTGCTGTCCTCGCTTGCCGACAAAGGCCGAAGCACGGCCGTCGCGCAGGCACATTCGGCCATCCTGATGGCCGGCCAGCCCGTCGAAAGCCTCCGCTAATTTCCCTATATTCATCCGCCGTCCGTCAGCCCGGCGCGCCTTCGCGCGTCCGGCGCGCGCGCGGATGGCTTCTCATTCCCGGAAATCCCGGAGGCTGGCTATGGCGACGAAGAGCGTGGTGCTCGAGGTCAAGGAAATCACCCTGGCGATCGAACTGATCGAACTCGGGGCGCGTCTGCAACTGCTGGAGGCGGAGACAAACCTGTCCCGCGACCGGCTGATCAAGCTCTACAAGGAACTCAAGGGCGTCTCGCCGCCCAAGGGCATGCTGCCGTTCTCGACCGATTGGTTCATGACCTGGCAGCCGAACATCCATTCGTCGCTGTTCTACAACATCTACCGTTTCATGCAGGCCCACGGCGGCTGCGACTCGATCCAGTCGATCGTCAAGAGCTACCGGCTCTACCTCGAGCACGTCGGGCTGTCCGACGACGAGGCGGTGCTGAGCCTGACGCGCGCCTGGACCCTGGTTCGCTTCTTCGATTCCGGGATGCTGCAGATGACACCCTGCACGCGCTGCGGCGGCCACTTCGTCGCGCATGCGCACGATCCGCAGCAGGGTTTCGTCTGCGGGCTGTGCCAGCCGCCCTCGCGCGCCGGCAAGACCCGCAAGGCCGCCGCCAAGGCCGAGGCGATGCCGCTCGCGCCGGCCGTGCCGCCGGTGGCGTTCGCCGCGGTCTGAGGCGTTTCGGGCGCGGCTGCGGCGGCTTCGACGCCGGCCGCGGTTGCCGTGGCGGTCCGTATCGTGGTTCCGGATGCGGCGCGAACCCGGCGGGCAGCCCGCGCTGCCTGCCGCGCCCGGCGCCGGCAGGGTGCCGGCTCACCGTTCGGCCGGCTGCCGGATGCGCGAGCGGAGCGGCAAGTCGCCGCATCGTCGCCGGCCCGGTTGCCTGTCTTGCGCTGCGGTGCCCACTTCATGCCGCTATCCGTTTCCTGAACTGCTGCGCCGGCCCGAGCCCAAGCTGCCCGGCCCGCCCGGCGCCCCGCATGGCCGCGAAGCCGGCTCGCAACCCGGCCCCGGCCCGCGACAAGGCCGCCCGCGGCCCGGCGCGCCGCCGCCGCCGGGCCCCGGCCGATATCGGGTTAGCCCCGGTCCGGGGCGGTGAAAGTTTTCGGCCCGTCTGCCGTAAACCACTTAACGGCGGCCTTCCCGCCGGCCATTCGTGAGGGACAGGCTGTGCTGATTTTCGTGGGAACTCTCGTGACGTTGTTGTCCGTGTTCGGCGGCTACGCGCTCGCGGGCGGCCACCTGGGCGCGCTGATCCAACCGCTCGAAGTCCTGATGATCGTCGGCGCGGGCGTCGGCGCCTTCATCCTCGGCAACGGCATCAAGATGATCAAGGCCACGCTGCGCCTGCTGCCGACCCTGTTCAAGAGCTCGAAATACACCAAGGCGCTGTACATGGAGCTGATGGCCCTGCTCTACGTGCTGCTGGCCAAGGCGCGCAAGGAAGGCACGCTCACCCTCGAGGCCGACATCGACGACCCCGAGAAGAGCCCGATCTTCACCCAGTACCCGAAGATCCTGGCCGACAAGCACATGGTCGAGTTCCTGACCGACTACCTGCGCCTGATGGTGGGCGGCAACATGAACGCCTTCGAGATCGAAAGCCTGATGGACGAGGAGATCGAGACCCACCACGTCGAGGTGGAGGGCCCGGCCCATGCGCTCACGCGCGTGGGCGACGCGATGCCCGCCTTCGGCATCGTGGCGGCGGTGATGGGCGTGGTGCACACCATGGCCTCGGCCGACAAGCCGCCTGCGGTGCTGGGCGCGATGATCGCGCAGGCGCTGGTCGGCACCTTCCTCGGCATCCTGCTCTCCTACGGCCTGATCGGGCCGCTGGCCAGCCTTGCCGAACAGCGCGCGGCCGAGTCGACCAAGCTGCTCCAGTGCATCAAGGTGACCATCCTGGCGAGCCTGAACGGCTACGCGCCGGCGATCGCGGTCGAATTCGGCCGCAAGGTGCTCTTCTCGACCGAACGCCCGTCGTTCGCCGAGCTCGAGGAGCACGTGCGCCGGGTGAAGGCGAAATAAACGGGGGCGGCCGGCGATGAGCAAGGGCAAGGATCGCGCGATCGTCGTCAAGCGGGTCGCACCGGCGAAGAAAGGCCACCACGGCGGGGCCTGGAAGCTCGCCTATGCGGACTTCATGACCGCGATGATGGCCTTCTTCCTGCTGATGTGGCTGCTCTCGGCGGTCACGCCGGTGCAGTTGAAGGGTATCGCCGACTACTTCAACACACCGCTGAAGGCCGCGCTGTTCGGCAACGGCGATCGCAGCTCGCATGACTCGAGCATCATCAACGGCGGCGGCTCGGACATCACGCGCAGCGACGCGGGCACCACGCGGCGCACCGACGGCAGCACCATGCTGGCCAACCGCCTGACCCAGGCCGGCCGCGACGACGAGCACGACGTCGACCCGGGTTCGCAGGACCGCCAGGAGCAGGTGCGCCTGCACGACCTGCAGATCAAGCTGATGGCCGCGATCGAGGCCAACCCGGTGCTGCGCCAGTTCAAGCAGCAGATACGCATCGACTCGACCCTGACCGGGCTGCGCATCGAGATCGTCGACACCCAGAAGCGGCCGATGTTCGCGCTCTCGAGCGACGCCGTCGAGCCCTACATGCGCGACATCCTGCGCGAGATCGGCAAGACCCTCAACGACGTGCCGAACCGTATCGTGATGCAGGGCCACACCGACGCGGTGCCGTATTCGGGCGGCGAGAAGGGCTACAGCAACTGGGAACTGTCGGCGGACCGGGCCAATGCCTCGCGGCGCGAGCTGATCGCCGGCGGCATGGACGAGGCCAAGGTACTGCGCGTGACGGGCCTGGCCTCGACCCAGAACCTGAACAAGGCCGACCCGCTCGACCCGGAGAACCGCCGGATCAGCATCCTGGTGCTGAACCGCAAGTCGGAGACCGCGCTGATGCGCGAGGACGCCACCGCCACCACGCTGTCGAACGACGCGGCCGGCTCGCAGGCGCTCGCGCAGCAGATCGGCGGCGGCGCGAAGCCGGCGGCACCGGGTGCCGGGCCTGCCGCGGTGCCGAAGCCGGCGCTCGCACCGCCCGCGGTGAAGCCCGCCGCGCCGGCGGCACCGGCCGTGGCGCCCGCGCGCGGCGCCTTGTGATGTGAATGATGTGAATGACGTGATTTCGGGACCGAACGACATGATCCGCTCCATCCTCGCCATCGACGATTCCGCGACCATGCGCGCCCTGCTGCAGGCGACGCTGGCCGACGCCGGCTACGACGTGCACGTGGCCGCCGACGGCGAGCTCGCGCTCGAGCTGGCCGCCGCGATCGCCTTCGACCTGGTCGTGACCGATCACCACATGCCGGGCAAGAACGGCCTGGACGTGATCCGCACGCTGCGCGCGCGCGGCGCCTACGCGGCGACGCCGATCCTGGTGCTGACCACCGAGAGCGGCGAGGACTTCAAGTCGGCGGCGCGCGAGGCGGGCGCCACCGGCTGGATCGAGAAGCCGCTCGACCCGGAAACGTTGCTGGACCTGGTGGCGGCGCTGGCGGCGCCGAGCCACCCGTAGTCGCGCGCACGCGACCGGCCCCGGACCAGGGCCGACGACCCCAATACGACGCCAACCGACGATACGACGTGGATCCGGCATGACTCTCGACATCACCCAGTTCTACCAGACGTTCTTCGACGAGGCCGACGAGCTGCTCGCGCAGATGGAGCAGTTGCTGCTCGGTCTCGACGCCGGCTCGCCGGATCCGGAGGACCTCGCCGCGATCTTCCGCGCCGCGCATTCGATCAAGGGCGGCGCGGCCACCTTCGGCTTCGCGGCGCTGACCGACACCACCCACATCCTCGAATCGCTGCTCGATCGCGCGCGCAATCACGAGATCGCGCTGACGGTGCCGATGATCGACGCGTTCCTGGAAACCAAGGACGTGCTCTCGGAGCAACTGGCCGACTACCGTGCCAGCGCCGAGCCCGACGCCGCCGCCGCCGCGGCGATCTGCGCCAAGCTCGAGGCGCTGCTGCAGGGCGCGCTGGGCCAGGCCGCAGCGCCCGCGCCCGCCCCGGCGGCGGTGCAGCCGGCGGCGCACGAGGAGGAAGAGGAATCCGAGGCGGACCTGGAGCGCGCCTTCGCGGCCGCGGCGGCCGAATTCGACGCGGTCGCCGGCAGCGGCGCGCCCGAGCACGTGGTCACCCAGGCGCTGGAGGCGGCCCATCCGGGCAGCGCGGCGGCCGGTGGTGACGGCGACGGCGGTGCTGCCGGCGCCGACGAGGGGCCGCACCTGCGCATCGTGCTGCGCGGGGTCGGCGCCAAGGATCGCGAGCTGCTGGTCGAGGAACTCGGCAACCTGGGCCGCGTGGTCGGCCGCCAGGAAGCCGGCGACGACCTCACGCTGTGGCTCGACAGCGACGTGCCTTCCGACGACATCGTCGCGGTGCTGTGCTTCGTGATCGACGAAAGCCAGATCTCGATCGGCCGCGACACGGCGCCGGGCGCCGCCGCGCCGGCCGCGCCCGTGGCGCCGGCAGTGGTGGCCGAGGCGTTCGCGCCGGCCGCCGCCCAGCCGGCTCCGGTGGCCGCGGCAGCGCCCGCGCCGGCGCAAGCCGCGCCCGCCGCTCAAGCCGCCAGCGTGCCGGCCCCGGCCCCGGCCCCGGCCGCGCCGGCCGCCGCCCCGGCGGCCCAGCCCGAGCCTGCCGACGGCCGCGGCGCCGGCGAGGATCGCCGCGCGCGCAACCACCAGGCCGCGGCAGGCGCCGAGGGCAGCTCGATCCGGGTCGGCGTGGAGAAGGTCGACCAGCTGATCAACCTGGTCGGCGAGCTGGTGATCACCCAGGCGATGCTGGCCGAGACCACCAGCGCCTTCGACCCGGCACTGCACGACCGCCTCTACAACGGCATGGCCCAGCTCGAGCGCAATGCGCGCGACCTGCAGGAAGCGGTGATGTCGATCCGCATGATGCCGATGGACTACGTGTTCAGCCGCTTCCCGCGCCTGGTGCGCGACCTGGCCGCCAAGCTCGGCAAGGAAGTGGAGCTGGTCACCTTCGGCCAGGCCACCGAGCTCGACAAGAGCCTGATCGAGCGCATCATTGATCCGCTCACCCACCTGGTGCGCAACAGCCTCGACCACGGCATCGAGACCGTCGAGAAGCGCCGCGCCGCCGGCAAGGACGCGGTCGGCCAGCTGGTGCTGTCGGCCGCCCACCACGGCGGCAACATCGTGATCGAGGTCAGTGACGACGGCGCCGGCCTGAACCGCGAGCGGATCCTCGCCAAGGCGGCCCAGCAGGGCATCCCGGTGTCGGACACGATCAGCGACGACGAGGTCTGGAACCTGATCTTCGCGCCGGGCTTCTCGACCGCCGAGACCATCACCGACGTGTCCGGCCGCGGCGTCGGCATGGACGTGGTCAAGCGCAACATCCAGGCGATGGGCGGCCATGTCGAGATCAGCTCGCTGGCCGGGCGCGGTACCACCACCCGCATCGTGCTGCCGCTCACGCTGGCGATCCTCGACGGCATGTCGGTCAAGGTCGGCAGCGAGATCTTCATCCTGCCGCTGAACTTCGTGATGGAGTCGCTGCAGCCGGCCGCCGCCGACATCTACACGGTCGGCAACGGCGAGCGCGTGGTGCGGGTGCGCGGCGAGTACCTGCCGCTGGTGGCGCTGCACGAGGTGTTCTCGGTGGAGGACGCGCGCACCGACCCGACCCAGGGCATCGTCACCATCATGGAGACCGAGGGGCGCCGCTTCGCGATGCTGATCGACGAGCTGGTCGGCCAGCAGCAGGTGGTGGTGAAGAACCTCGAAACGAACTACCGCAAGGTACACGGCATTTCGGCCGCAACGATACTCGGCGACGGCAGCGTCGCGCTGATCGTCGATGTCGCCGCCCTGAATCGCGATGCCCGCTCCGCCCACGGCGCGGGCGCGCTCGCGACTTTCTAACCGCTACGCGGCCATGCCGCATTGGGAGGACAACGTGTCCGAAGTCCATTCGATCCATCAGGCGGCCGCGGGCGCGGGCGCCAACCGTCGCGGCGTCGCGCAGGGCGACGCGACCGGCCAGGAATTCCTGGTCTTCACGCTCGGCGACGAGGAATACGGCATCGACATCCTGAAGGTGCAGGAGATCCGCGGCTACGACAGCGTCACGCGCATCGCCAACGCGCCAGAGTTCATCAAGGGCGTGATCAACCTGCGCGGCATCATCGTGCCGATCGTCGACATGCGCATCAAGTTCCACCTGGGCCGCATCGAGTACGACCACCAGACCGTGGTGATCATCCTCAACGTCGCGCATCGCGTGGTCGGGATGGTGGTGGACGGCGTCTCCGACGTGCTGACGCTGACCTCCGAGCAGATCATGCCGGCGCCGGAGTTCGGCGCGACGCTGACCACCGAGTACCTGACCGGGCTCGGCAGCGTGGACGGCCGGATGCTGATCCTGATGGACATCGAAAAGCTGATGACGAGCCGCGAGATGGCCCTCATCGACGAATTCGGCGTGTAAGCGCCGCCGCGCAATCTCTCGGGGGAGACTGATGATGCTGCACAACTGGTCGATTCGCACGACGCTGACCGCCGTGGGATTGTCGTTCGTGGTTCTCACCGCCGTGGTCGGCGGACTCGGCCTGGTGGCGCTGAACCAGACCGGCGCGGCGTTCAACGAGATCGTCGGCGGCGACCTGCCGGCGATCCGCTCGCTGAGCGACACCTCGTCCTACCTGCTGCGCACGCGCGTGGCGCTCGATCGGGTGCGCGCGCTGACCGAGTCCGGCAACGTCGAGGAGACGCAGAGCGCGCTGAACCGCGCGCAGGCGCTCTACGAGCAGTCGGCGCAGAACTGGCAGGCGTTCCAGGCGGCCAGGAAGCTCGGCATCGACAGCGCCCTGCTCGACGAGGCCAACACGCGCCACGACGCGCTGAAGACCGCGGTCGACGCCGAGTTCGCGGCGATCAAGGGCGGCGACATCGCCGGCTACCACGCGATCGCCGATGCGCAGATCAGCCCGATGTTCGTGGCCTACGACGGCACGGTGGCGAACCTGACGGCCGCGCTCGAGAAGCGCGTGGCCAGCCATCGCGAGAACACCCAGTCGCAGATCTCGCTGATGATCACCTGCATCGCGATCGGCATCGGCCTGTCGGTGGTGATGATCGTGGTGGTGCGCCTGGCGCTGCGCGGCCTGATCGTCGGCCCGCTGGAGCGCGCCATCAGCCAGTTCGAGCGGATCGCGGCGGGCGACCTGTCCGAGCCGGTGCGCGAGTTCGGCAACAGCAACGAGATCGGCCGCCTGTTTACCGGCATCGGCCGCATGCAGAAGGCCATGACCGAGATGGTGAAGTCCGTGCATCGCGGCGCCGAGTCGATCGACGTCGGCGCGCACGAGATCGCCAGCGGCAACGTCGACCTCTCGCAGCGCACCGAGCAGCAGGCCGCCTCGCTGCAGGAAACCGCTTCCAGCATGGAGCAGCTCACCGGCACGGTGCGCCAGAACGCCGAGAACGCGCGCCAGGCCAGCCAGCTGGCCGTCAACGCCTCCGACATCGCCACGCGCGGCGGCGACGTGGTCAGCGAGGTGGTCACCACCATGCAGGCGATCTCGGTCAGCTCGAACAAGGTGGTCGACATCATCGGCACCATCGAGGGCATCGCGTTCCAGACCAACATCCTGGCGCTCAACGCGGCGGTGGAAGCCGCCCGCGCCGGCGAGCAGGGCCGCGGCTTCGCGGTGGTGGCGGGCGAGGTGCGCTCGCTGGCGCAGCGCAGCGCCACGGCGGCCAAGGAGATCAAGCAGTTGATCGGCGATTCGGCCGACAACGTGCGCAGCGGCTCGGAGCTGGTCGAGCGGGCCGGCGCGACGATGGCCGAGATCGTGCAGGCGGTGCGCCGCGTGACCGACATCATCGGCGAGATCAGCGCCGCCTCGCACGAGCAGTCGACCGGCATCGAGCAGATCAATCGCGCGGTCGGCCAGATGGACGCGGTCACCCAGCAGAACGCCGCCCTGGTCGAGCAGGCAGCGGCAGCGGCGGCTTCGCTGGAAGACCAGACCCGGCAACTGAAGGCGGTGGTGGGCGGCTGGCGTGTCGAGGGCGGCGCGGCCGCGCTCGCGCAGGCCGTCGCCGAACCGGTGCTGCGCAAGCCGGCCTCGCTGCCGGCGCCGCAGGCCGCCGCGGCTTCGGCCCCGGCCGTGGCGCATGCCGACCCGCACAAGGAAGCGCACAAGGACGTCCATAAGGAAGCGAGCCCGGCCGAGCCGGCCGGCAGCGCGGTTACGCCGACCACGCCGCCGCGTCGTCCCGCGGCCGCTGCCGGCGGCGCCCGCGCCGGCGCGAGCCGTGCCGCCGCCGCGGCAGGTGCCGCGCGAGCCGGCGCCGCCAGCGCCGCCAGCGCCGCTGCCGCGCCGCCCGCCGCCAAGGCCGGTTACGCGCCGCGCGTGGCCAAGGGCGCCGAGGCCGGTGCCGCGCTCAAGCGCCCCGCCCTGTCCAGCGAGTCGAAGCCGGCACTGGCCGCCGCGGCCGGCTCCGACGACGACTGGGAAACCTTCTGAGCCGAGCCCGAGATGAATGCCCGCCCCGCGCCCCGTACCGAGCCTGCGACCGCGCTTTCGCCGCGCGCGTCGGAGGCCGGCCGCGACTTCGCGTTCACCGGTGAGGATTTCGCGCGCATCCGCGCGCTGATCCACCGGCGCGCGGGCATCTCGCTGTCCGAGCACAAGCGCGACATGGCCTACAGCCGCCTGGCGCGGCGCCTGCGCGCGCTGGGCCTGGACAGCTTCCGCGACTATCTCGACCGGCTCGAGCGCGACAACGACCCGGTCGAGTGGGAAGCCTTCACCAATTCGCTGACCACCAACCTGACCGCGTTCTTCCGCGAGGCGCATCACTTCCCGATCCTCGCCGAGTTCGTCAAGACGCGGCCGGCGCCGGTCTCGGTCTGGTGCTCGGCGGCCTCCACCGGCGAGGAGCCGTATTCGCTGGCGATCACCCTGCTGGAGGCGCTCGGTCCCTCGGCGGCGCGCCAGGCCAGCATCCTCGCCACCGATCTCGACACCCAGGTGCTGGAGAAGGCGCGGCTGGGCATCTACACCTTCGACCAGGTCAAGCATCTCTCGCAGGAGCGGCTGCGCCGCTTCTTCCTGAAGGGCACCGGCCCGCAGGCGGGGCGCGTCAAGGTGCGCCCCGAGCTGCGGCAGATGATCCGCTTCGAGCCGCTGAACCTGACCGACGCCGACTACGGCATCGGCCAGGGCTTCGACGCGATCTTCTGCCGCAACGTGATGATCTATTTCGACAAGCCCACGCAAGGGCAGGTGCTGGCGCGCTTCGAGCCGCTGCTCAAGCCCGGCGGCCTGCTGTTCGCCGGCCACTCGGAGAACTTCTCCTATGTGACGCAGGCGTTCCGGCTGCGTGGCCAGACCGTCTACGAACGCACCCGCGACGCCGCGTCGGCCGCGGGTCCGGCGCGCGCGCGCCTGCCCGCCGGCGTGCCGGCGGCGGCCAGCGCCGCGCCCAGCCTGGCCGGGGAGGATGCATGAGCGCACTGCCGATCGCGAGCAATCACTACTTCGACAACCACTTCGGTCGTCCCGGCGTGAAGCTGCTGCCCAACGAGTTCTTCACCACCCGCGAGGACATGGTGCTGGTCACTGTGCTGGGCTCCTGCGTGGCGGCCTGCCTGCACGACCCGTTCGCGGGCCTGGGCGGGATGAACCACTTCATGCTGCCCGACGACGGCGCCGACGCGCGCGCGCCGGCTTCCGACTCGATGCGCTACGGCGCCTACGCGATGGAAGTGCTGATCAACGAGCTGATCAAGGCCGGCGGCAAGCGCGAGCGTTTCGAGGCCAAGGTGTTCGGCGGCGCGGCCGTGCTGGCCGGCATGACCACCATCAACATCGGCGACCGCAACGCCGATTTCGTGCGCCGCTACCTGGCGCTCGAGAAGATCCGTATCGCCGCCGAGGACCTGCAGGGCACGCATCCGCGCAAGGTCGCGTTCATGCCGCGCACCGGGCAGGCGATGGTCAAGAAGCTGCGGCTGTCGGTGCCCGGGGTGGCCGAACGCGAGGCCGCGCTGGCCCGCTCGGCGGCCGAGGCACGCGCCGCCCGCGCGCAACGCGCGCGCGCCCACGTCGAGCTGTTCGCCGCGCCGGCCGTGCCGAAGCCGCGCGTCGAGTTGTTCGGCTCGACGGCTACAACGAAAAAGCAGGAGGCATGAGCACCGTGCAGAAAATCAAGGTATTGTGCGTCGACGATTCGGCGCTGATCCGCAGCCTGATGACCGAGATCATCAACAGCCAGCCCGACATGGCGGTCTGCGCGACGGCGCCGGATCCGCTCGTCGCGCGCGAGCTGATCAAGCAGCACAACCCGGACGTGCTGACCCTGGACGTGGAAATGCCGCGCATGGACGGCCTCGACTTCCTGGAGCGCCTGATGCGGCTGCGTCCGATGCCGGTGGTGATGGTATCGTCGCTGACCGAGCGCGGCTCGGAAATCACCTTGCGCGCGCTCGAGCTCGGCGCGGTCGACTTCGTCACCAAGCCGCGCGTGGGGATCCGCGACGGCATGCTCGACTACGCCGAGAAGCTGGCCGACAAGATCCGCGCGGCGGCCCGCGCGCGCGTGCGGCAGGCCGCGCCCGCCAAGCCGGCGGCCGCCGCCGGCCAGGCCAGCGCGCCGCTGATGAACAATCCGCTGGTCAGTACCGAGAAGCTGCTGATCGTGGGTGCCTCCACGGGCGGCACCGAGGCGATCCGCGAGCTGCTGGTGCCGCTGCCGCCCGACGCGCCGGCGGTGCTGATCGCGCAGCACATGCCGCCCGGCTTCACCAAGTCCTTCGCGCAGCGCCTGAACACGCTGTGCCGGATCGCGGTGAAGGAAGCCGAGCATGGCGAGCGGGTGCTGCCGGGCCATGCCTATATCGCGCCCGGCCATGCCCACCTGCTGCTGGCGCGCAGCGGCGCGAACTACCTGGCCCACCTGTCGGACGAGCCGCCGGTGAACCGGCACCGTCCCTCGGTCGACGTGCTGTTCCGCTCGGCGGCGCTGCACGCGGGCAAGAATGCGATCGGCGTGATCCTGACCGGCATGGGCCGCGACGGCGCGGCCGGCCTGCTGGAGATGAAGCGCGCCGGCGCGCGCACCTTCGCGCAGGACGAGGCCAGCTGCGTGGTGTTCGGCATGCCGCGCGAGGCGATCGCGCTGGGCGGGGCCGACGAGGTGGTGCCCCTGAACGAGATGAGTCGGCGCGTGCTGGCCGCGATGGGCGAGCGTGTGCAGCGCGTCTGAGGACGCGGCGAGAATACCGAATTTTGCAGAGGAACCGTGATGGACAAGAACATGAAGATTCTGGTGGTGGACGATTTCCCGACGATGCGTCGAATCGTTCGCAACCTGCTGAAGGAGCTCGGCTACTCGAACGTCGACGAGGCCGAGGACGGCGCGGCGGGGCTCGCGCGCCTGAAGGGCGGCGGTTTCGATTTCGTGATCTCCGACTGGAACATGCCGAACCTCGACGGGCTGGCGATGCTCAAGGCGATCCGCGCCGACGCCGCGCTCACGCACCTGCCGGTGCTGATGGTGACCGCCGAGTCGAAGAAGGAGAACATCATCGCGGCCGCCCAGGCGGGCGCGAGCGGCTACGTGGTGAAGCCGTTCACCGCGGCCACGCTCGACGAGAAGCTCAACAAGATCCTCGAAAAGATGGCCAAGGCCGGGAGCTGACAAATGGACGAGCCGATTCATGCGGCGCTGGCCGGCGCCGGCTTTCCGGCCGAGCAGGGGGCGGATGGCGCGGATCTCACCAGCGACCGGATTCTCGCGCGGATCGGCCAGCTGACCCGCACGCTGCGTGATTCGATGCGCGAGCTCGGGCTCGACAAGCACGTCGAGCAGGCCGCGATGGTGGTGCCCGACGCGCGCGACCGGCTGCGCTACGTGGCCGACATGACCGAGCAGGCCGCCGAGCGCGTGCTGACCGCCATCGAGATCGCCAAGCCGGTGCAGGAGCGGCTGCAGGCCGAGGCCGAGGCGCTCGACGCGCGCTGGGCCACCTGGTACCGCGCGCCGATCGAGCGCGCCGAGGTGCGCGAGCTGATGGACGACACGCGCGGCTTCCTCGGCGCGCTGCCCGAGGCCACCTCGGCGACCCGCACCCAGCTGCTGGAGATCATGCTGGCGCAGGACTTCCAGGACCTGACCGGGCAGGTGATCAAGAAGATCATGGAGATGGTCTACCTGATCGAGCAGCAGTTGCTGGCGGTGCTGGTCGAGAACATCGCCCCCGAGCGCCGCGAGCAGTTCGCCGCCAACGCGGCCGCGCTGGTCGCCGAGGGACACCCCGACACGCTGCTCAACGGTCCGCAGATCGCGCCCGAAGGCCGCGCCGACGTGGTCCAGGACCAGGCGCAGGTCGACGACCTGCTGGCCAGCCTGGGGTTCTGAGCCAGCCGCCCGCGGGCCGTTTCATTTTGTGATCCGGCCCGGCCGGCCGCCGGGTTCGCCCCGCCGGCCGGCGCTTCGTTACAGTTGCTTACCAGCCGGCGAATCGCGTTTGGTTTTTGCTGTCGGCCGAAGGCATACTACCGATCGACATTGGCGCCCATCCCGGCTGGAATCTCCAGCCGGGACGGGTGATCCGCAACGCGGTCCGCCGGATCCGACCACGGATTCGGCCGCGAATCCGGCCGCGAACTGGCTGAGGATCGGCGGACGATTGACGGTTTGCACTGCGGGCGCCAGCGGCGCGCGTCTCGCGCCGCGGTGCCGGCTTACGAGGGGTGACAGGGTGAAATCGACAAGCATGCGCGGCCTCGCCGCGAAATGGGCCGCCGGCGCGCTGGCGGCGGGATGCGCCAGCGGCGCGTTCGCCGAACTGGGCGGGCCGCCCTCGGCGCCGCCCGCCGACGACACGGCTGCGGTGGTCCGCACGCTCTCGCCCTCGCGGGCCGCGAGCACGAAACTCGCCAACACGGCGCAGTCCACGGCCGGCTACACGGTGCGCGAAACCACCCTCGGCTCCGGCACGGTGATCCACGAATACCTCGGCAGCAACGGCAGCGTGTTCGGCGTGGCCTGGCAGGGCCCCACCCAGCCCGACCTCGCCTCGCTGTTCGGCAGCTATTTCTCCCAGTACAGCGCCGGCGTCCAGGCCTCGCACGCGAGCCGCGGCCTGCGCGCGCCGATCGCGATCGACTCGAGCGCGCTGGTGGTCCGCTCGGGCGGCCACATGGGCGCCTTCGTCGGCTCGGCCTGGCTGCCCGCGCTGCTGCCCGCCGGCATGACCGGCGCCGATATCCAGTGACCACCGGGAGCCCCATCTTGCGTACTTCCTCGAATCCCTTCCGCTGGCTCGCCGCGCTGGGCCTGGTCGCGATCACGGCCGCGCTGGTCGCCTGCGGCGGCGGCGACGGCGGCAGCGGCGCCAGCAACAACGCCAGCACGCCGAGCTCCGGCGGCGGCACCGTCGGCAGCGGCAATACCGGCACCGGCAACCAGGTACCGATCGTCGTCAATGCGGGCCTCGGCAATGTGGTGAACATGCCGACCGTCAGCGTCACGGTCTGCGCGCCCGGCACCTCGAACTGCCAGGTCATCAACAACGTGCTGCTCGATACCGCCTCGTTCGGGCTGCGGCTGGTCGGCTCGGCGGCCTCCAGCGTGCTCGGCAGCCTGCCGACGCAGACCGCGAGCAACGGCGGCACCCTCACCGAGTGCGGCCAGTTCGTGTCGAGCTTCACCTGGGGCTCGGTGCGCTCGGCCGATGTCAAGCTGGCCGGCCTGACCGCCAGCGCGGTGCCGATCCAGATCATCGGCGACCTCGGCACCTCGAACGTGCCCAGCTCCTGCTCGAACGGCGGCAGTTCGGCCAACTCGGTCGCCGCGCTCGGCGCCAACGGCATCCTCGGGGTCGGCCAGTCGCCGTTCGATTGCGGCAGCACCTGCGTCAACTCGACTGCCAACAGCAACTACTACTCGTGTCCGTCGAGCGGCAGCTGCACCCGCACCACGGCGGCGCTGAACCGCCAGGTGGCCAATCCGGTGGCGCGCTTCCCGAGCAACAACGACGGCGTAGTCGTCCAGCTCGGCACGCCCAGCGGTGGCAACGCGAGCGGCACGCTGACGCTGGGCGTCGGTTCGCTGCCGGGCGGCGTCACGCGGCTCGGCACCACCACCGCGGGCAACGTGACGGGGACCTTCCAGGCCCGCGCGATCGCCTCGGCGTTCTTCGACACCGGCTCGAACGCCTATTTCTTCGACTCCACCGATAGCAGCACGCCGCTGCCGACCTGCAGCAACAACGCCTCGTTCTACTGCCCGAGCACCACGCAGAACCTGACGGCCTCGCTGACCGGCACCGACCTGAGCACCCTCAACGTGAGCTTCTCGGTCGCCAACGCGCAGACGCTGTTCAACAGCAACGGCTTCGCGCTGGCCAACCTGGGCGGGCCGTTCGGCCAGAACCAGACGCTCGACTTCGGGCTGCCGCATTTCTTCGGCCGCAGCATCTACTTCGGCTTCGACCTGCGCGGCCTCGGCGGCACGCAAACGCCGTACATCGCGCTCTGACGGGCCGCCGCGGCCCGCGCGCCCGAAGGGCGCGATCGTCCCGCCCGCGAGGGCGAGGCGGTCGCGCCCTTTTTCATTCGGCGTGAGGCCGGCGCGCTCGCCTATCATCGAGGTTCGGCCGCGCGATCCCGGCGCGGCGTTCCCAGGCGCATCGAGGGTCGGCCCGCGGCGCGGTCCAGCCCCGCAAGGAGGCAGGCGATGACATCCATCCCGGCGACGGCGCAGCCGTCGATCCAGCGCATCACGCCGTTCCTGTGGTTCGACCAGGAGGCCGAGGCGGCGGCGAATTTCTACGTCTCGGTGTTCGACGATTCGCGCATCACGCGCGTGGCCCGCTACGGCAAGGAGGGCGCGCGGGCCGCCGGCCAGCCCGAGGGCACGGTGATGACGGTGGCCTTCGAGCTGGCCGGCCAGGGTTTCTCGGCGATCAACGGCGGCCCGGTGTTCCGCATCAGCCCGGCGGTGTCCTTCGTGGTCAATTGCCGGACCCAGGACGAGATCGACCGCTACTGGGCCAGCCTGGCCGAGGGCGGCGAGGCCGGGGCGCAGCAGTGCGGCTGGCTCAAGGACCGCTTCGGCGTGTCCTGGCAGATCGTGCCGGTGCAGCTGCCGGCCCTGCTCGGCGAGGCCGACGCGGCGCGCGCGGGCCGCGTGATGGCCGCGCTGATGAACATGAAGAAGCTCGATCTCGCCGAGCTGGAGCGCGCCGCCGCCGGCTGAGGGCGCTCGCGGCGGATGCATGAGGGCAGGCGGCCAGCCGCGGGCAGGGCGGGCCGCCGCTGCCGCCTTCGTGCCCCGGCTGTCTCCCTGTCCTCGGCCCTGTCTTCCGTCTCATTTCCCACCCCGCGCCCGCCTGCTCCCTCCCCCGCGCGCCCTGTCGTTTTTACCGCCCCCGCCTTCCATCGTCGGAAATACCCCGGTTTCCCCGCTTTCCTCGACCGATCGCCGTTCGACACGTCCATCAATAATCGATGCACTGGAAATGGCATCCCGCCGTTTCCGCGTGGAGGCTGCAGTGGCAGAGGACAGCGATCTCGAGAAAACCGAAGAAGCCACCCCCCGGCGCCGTGAAAAGGCGCGGGAGGACGGGCAGGTCGCGCGTTCGCGCGAGCTGTCCTCGTTCGCGCTGCTGGCGGCCGGCTTCTACGGGGCGTGGATGCTGTCGGGCCCGATCGGCGAGCACCTGCGCACCATGCTGCGCGGCTCGCTCGGCTTCGACCGCGCCGCCGCCTTCGACACCCACGCGATGCTCACCGGCGCCGGCCGCGCCGGCATGGAAGGGCTCTCGGCGCTCGCGCCGGTGCTGGCGCTGACCGGCCTGGCCGCGCTCGCCGCGCCGATCGCGCTGGGCGGCTGGCTGCTGTCGGGCAAGGCGATCGGCTTCAAGTTCGACCGCCTCAACCCGATCAGCGGGCTGGGCCGGATCTTCTCGCTGCAGGGGCTGATCCAGCTCGGCATGGCGCTGGCCAAGACGGTGGTGGTGGGCGGCATCGGCGGCATCGCGATCTGGAAGAGCCGCGATGAACTGCTCGGCCTGATGATGCTGCCGCTGCACCAGGCGCTGGCCGATACGCTGCACCTGGTGGCGGTGTGCTGCGGCGTGACGGTGGCCGGCATGCTGGTGGTGGCCGGCATGGACGTGCCCTACCAGCTCTGGCAATACAACAAGAAGCTGCGCATGACCAAGGAAGAGGTCAAGCGCGAGCATCGCGAGAACGAGGGCGATCCGCACGTGAAGGGCCGGATCCGCCAGCAGCAGCGCGCCATGGCGCGCCGCCGCATGATGGCCAACGTGCCCAAGGCCGACGTGGTGGTCACCAACCCGACCCACTTCGCCGTGGCGCTGCGCTACACCGACGGCGAGATGCGCGCGCCCAAGGTGGTGGCCAAGGGCATCAACCTGGTGGCCGCGCGCATCCGCGAGCTGGCCGAGGAGCATCGCGTGCCGATCCTGGAGGCGCCGCCGCTGGCGCGCGCGCTCTATCACAACGTCGAACTCGAACGCGAGATCCCGGGCCCGCTGTATTCGGCGGTGGCCGAGGTGCTGGCCTGGGTCTATCAGTTGAAGCGCTTCCGCAGCGAGGGCGGCGCGTTCCCGGCCGAGCCGACCGACCTGGACGTGCCGGCCGAGCTGGACAAGGGCGCGAGCGTCTCGGAACAGGACGAGGACGAGGAAGCGGCCGAGGTGCTGGGCGAGGGCGCCGCGCGCCGTGACGGAGGTGCCGCATGAGCACGCCCACCGGAGCGCTCGGCAAGCGCGTCGGCCGGCTGGACGTGGCCAACCTGCGCGCGCTGGCCGGCCCGATCCTGATCTGCATGATCCTCGGCATGATGATCCTGCCGCTGCCTCCGCTGCTGCTGGATCTGCTGTTCACCTTCAATATCGCGCTGTCGGTGATGGTGCTGCTGGTCAGCATGTACACCATGAAGCCGCTCGATTTCGCGGCCTTCCCCAGCGTGCTGCTGTTCTCCACCCTGCTGCGGCTGTCGCTGAACGTGGCCTCCACGCGGGTGGTGCTGCTCGAGGGCCATACCGGCCCCGACGCGGCCGGCCAGGTGATCGAGGCCTTCGGCCACTTCCTGGTGGGCGGCAACTTCGCGGTCGGCATCGTGGTGTTCGTGATCCTGATGATCATCAACTTCACGGTGATCACCAAGGGCGCGGGGCGGATCGCCGAAGTGTCGGCGCGCTTTACGCTCGACGCGATGCCGGGCAAGCAGATGGCGATCGACGCCGACCTCAACGCCGGCCTGATCAACGAGGAGCAGGCCCGCAAGCGGCGCGTGGCGGTGGCCCAGGAAGCCGAGTTCTACGGCTCGATGGACGGCGCCTCGAAGTTCGTGCGCGGCGACGCGATCGCCGGCCTGATCATCATGGCGATCAACGTGATCGGCGGGCTGATCGTCGGCATCGTCCAGCACGACATGAGCTTCGCCGCGGCCGGCAAGAACTACACGCTGCTGACCATCGGCGACGGCCTGGTCGCGCAGATCCCCTCGCTGGTGATCTCGACCGCGGCCGGCGTGATCGTCTCGCGGGTGGCCACCGACGAGGACATCGGCACCCAGATCACCGGGCAGTTGTTCACCAACCCGCGCGTGCTGACCATCACCGGCGCCATCATCGTGATGATGGGCCTGATCCCCAACATGCCCCACTTCGCGTTCCTGCTGCTCGGCGGCGGCTCGATCTGGATGGCGCGCGTGATGCGCCGCCGCGAGGCGGCCCGGCACGCGGCCGGCGACCTCACCGAGATCGCCCCGCCCGCGGCGCTGCCGGCCGACAGCCACGAGGCGACCTGGGAGGACGTCACGCTGATCGACACGCTGGGCCTGGAGGTCGGCTACCGGCTGATTCCGCTGGTCGACAACAGCGGCGACGGCGAACTGCTCAAGCGCATCAAGGGCATCCGCAAGAAGTTCGCGCAGGAAATCGGCTTCCTGCCGCCGGTGATCCATATCCGCGACAACCTCGAGCTGCGCCCCAACGGCTACCGGATCGCCCTGAAGGGCGTCGAGGTCGGCACCGGCGAGGCCTTCCCGGGCCAGTGGCTGGCGATCAACCCGGGCCAGGTGACGGCCGCGCTGCCCGGCGCGCAGACGCGCGACCCGGCCTTCGGCCTGCCGGCGGTGTGGATCGACGTGTCGCAGCGCGAGACGGCGCAGGTTTACGGCTACACGGTGGTGGACGCCAGCACCGTGGTGGCCACCCACCTCAACCACCTGGTGGTGCAGCACGCCGCCGAGCTGCTCGGCCGCCAGGAAGTGCAGGCGCTGCTGGAGCGCACCGGGCGCGACGCACCCTCGCTGGTCGAGGACCTGGTGCCCAAGACGGTCTCGCTGACCACCCTGCAGCGCGTGCTGCAGAACCTGCTCGAGGAAGGCGTGCCGATCCGCGACATGCGCACCATCATCGAGGCGGTGTCCGAGCAGGCCGGCCGCATCACCGATCCCTACGACCTGACCGCCGCGGTGCGCCTGGCGCTGGGCCGCGCGATCACCCAGCAGTGGTACCCGGGCTCGGGCGAGATGCAGGTGATGGGGCTCGACGCGAATCTCGAGCGGGTGCTGTCGCAGGCGCTCGCCACCGGCGCGAATCCCGGCCTCGAGCCGGGGCTCGCGCAGACGCTGCTGATGGGCACGCAGGACGCGATGCTCCGGCAGCAGAACATGGGCCTGCCGCCGGTGCTGCTGGTGCAGCACGCGCTGCGGGCGATGCTCGCGCGCTTCCTGCGCCGCAGCCTGCCGCAACTGAAAGTGCTGTCCTACGCCGAAGTGCCGGAAACACGCACGATCAAAGTCACGAACGTCATCGGGGGTAACGCTTGAACATCCGCAAATTCACCGGCCCGACCAGCCGCGACGCGCTGCGTCTGGTGCGCGAGGCGCTTGGCGGCGATGCCGTGGTGCTGTCGAACCGCACGCTCGAGGACGGCTCGGTCGAGATCGTCGCGCTGGCCGACGCCGAGCTGGCCGCGCTCGCGCCGAAGGTGCCGGCCGCCGCCTCGCTGGCCGCGCAGGCACGCGCGCTGCCGCCCGCGACCCGCCCCGCGCCGGCCGAAGCCGCGCCGCGCCTGGCGGTGCCGCCCAATCCCTATGCTTCCGGCGACGTGTTTTCCTCGGTGTTCGGCGCCAGCGCCGAGGCCGACGAGAATGCGAGGGACGCGCATGACGAAGCGCTCGAGGCGGGCGCCGCGCCGGCCGCCGAGGCCGTGCCGCCGGCCTCGACGCCCGCGCCCTGGCTGGTCGAGCATGCCCGGCGCCTGACGCGCCGCCACGACGAGATCGTCGCGCCGGCCGCGCGCGCCGAAGCCGCCGTCGATCCGCGCGAGGCCCGCGACAGCCGTGAAGCGGCCGCCGCGCGCGACCAAGGTGTGACGCCCGAGTGGGCGCGCGACATCGTGCGCAGCGTCGCCGCGCGCCTGCCGGCGGAAGCCGGCGGCAGCGCCGAGGCGAGCGCCGCGCGCCCGGTTCACGGCGCCCGCGCCGCGCAGGCCCGCGCGGCGGAGCCGGTTGCTCCGGCCGCCGCCAAGCCGGCCGCGCGCGCCGCGAATCTCTCGAATCCCGCCAGCGCCGCGATCGCCGACGAGATCAACGCGCGCATCGAGCGCATCGTCAACGAGACCGTGATGAACGAGCTCAGCGCGATGCGCGGCATGATGGAAGAGCAGTTCGCCGGCCTGGTATGGGGCGATCGCCAGCGCCGCAGCCCGCTGCACGGCGCGCTGACCAAGCGCCTGTTCTCGGCCGGCTTCTCGGCCCAGCTGGTGCGCACCGTGGTCGACAACCTGCCGGCCGAGCTGGCCGAGGGCAGCTTCGACGGCGCCTGTGACTGGGCCGAATCGGTGCTGGCCGGCAACCTGCCGGTGCTCGACAGCGAGGATGCGCTGATGGAGCGCGGCGGCGTGTTCGCGCTGATGGGCCCCACCGGGGTCGGCAAGACCACCACCACCGCCAAGCTCGCGGCGCGCTGCGTGATGCGCTTCGGCGCCAGCAAGGTGGCGCTGCTGACCACCGACAGCTACCGGATCGGCGGCCACGAGCAACTGCGCATCTTCGGCCGCATCCTCGGCGTGCCGGTGCACGCGGTGAAGGACGGCGGCGACCTGCAGCTCGCGCTCTCCGAGCTGCGCAACAAGCACATCGTGCTGATCGACACGATCGGCATGAGCCAGCGCGACCGCACCGTGTCCGACCAGATCGCCATGCTGCAGGGCGCCGACACGCCGGTGCAGCGCCTGCTGCTGCTCAACGCCACCAGCCACGGCGACACCCTCAACGAGGTGGTGCAGGCCTATCGCGGCGCGGGCCAGCCCGACCTGGCCGGCTGCATCCTGACCAAGCTCGACGAGGCCACCAACCTCGGCGGCGTGCTCGACACGGTGATCCGCTACCAACTGCCGGTGCACTACGTGTCGACCGGGCAGAAGGTGCCGGAGAACCTCTACGTGGCGACCCGCAAGTTCCTGCTCAAGAGCGCCTTCTGCGTGCCGCGCGACGGCTCGCCCTTCGTGCCGCACGACGACGAACTGCCCGGCATGCTGTCGGCCCTTGCCGGCCGCCCGGGCGCCGGACATCACGAGGTCTACTTTGGATAAGCACACCACCGATCAAGCCGAAGGGCTGCGGCGCCTGCTGGCCGGCCGCGCGACCCGCATCGTCGCGGTGACGGGCGGCCCGGCCGGGGTCGGCTGCACCACCACCGTGGTCAACCTGGCGGCGGCGCTGGCCGCGCTGGGCAAGGACGTGCTGGTGGTCGACGAGCGCTCCGACGTGGATTCGGCCGCCGCCACGCTGGCCGGCTCCTGGGTGCGCACCGGCAGCACGGTGCGCCACGCGGCCGGCTTCTCGATCTGCGTGGCCGCCGAGCTGGCGCGCGACGGCTATGACGATGCCCGCCTTGCCGCCTACCTGGAGGGCGCGGCCGACATCGTGCTGGTCGATGCGCAGCGCGACGCCGAGGGCGCGTTCTCCGCGCTCGCGCGCGCCGCCAACGACGTGCTGGTGGTGACCCGCGTGGCGGGCCCGGCGATCACCGAGGCCTATGCCTGCATGAAGCGGCTGCACTACGCGCATGCGCTCGCGCAGTTCCGGGTGCTGGTCAACCACGTGCAGAGCGCGGCCGACGCGCGCGCGGCCTACGAGAACCTGGCCGGGGTGGCGAGCCGCTATCTCGCGGTGGCGCTCGACGAGGGCGGCTACGTGAGCGCCGATCCGCTGGTGGCGCGCGCCCGCGAGCTGGTGCACACGGTGGTCGACGCCTTCCCGTCGGCGGCCGCCGCGCGCGACTACCGGCAGATCGCGCAGGACCTGCTGTACTGGCCGATGCGCCCGGCGCGCGCGGCCGCTCGGGCCTATGCCGGACATCCGGCGATCGAACGGGGCGCGGCGCACGCCGCCTGACCCACGGGCACTCTGGAGGGAGCCGATGTACAACGCTCAAGGAAAACTGTCCACGTCCGCGACGATGGCCGAAGCGGGGATGGGGCAAGCCGAGGTGCTCGCCAAGTACGCGCCGCTGGTGCGTCGCCTGGGGCTGCAGCTGGTGGCGAAGATGCCGGCCAGCGTCGACCTCGACGACCTGATCCAGGCCGGCATGATCGGCCTGCTCGATGCCGCGAGCCGCTACAAGGAAGACCAGGGCGCGCAGTTCGAGACCTATGCCACGCAGCGCATCCGCGGTGCGATGCTCGACGAGCTGCGCAGCAACGACTGGCTGCCGCGCAGCCTGCGCAAGACCTCGCGCGAGGTGGAGCAGGCCGTGCATCGCGTCGAGCAGCAGCTCGGCCGTTCCGCCAACGAGAGCGAGATCGCCTCGCACCTGGACATGCCGCTGCCCGATTACCAGGCGATGCTGCAGGACCTGCACGGCAGCCAGCTGATCTACTACGAGGATTTCGATCGTTCCGCCGACGACGAGCCCTTCCTCGACCGTTATCGCGTCGATCATTCCGACCCGCTTTCCGCGCTGCTCGACGACCACCTGCGCGCCGCGCTGGTGGAGGCCATCGAGCGGCTGCCCGAGCGCGAGAAGCTGCTGATGTCGCTCTATTACGAGCGGGGCCTGAACCTGCGCGAGATCGGCGCGGTGCTGGAGGTCAGCGAATCGCGCGTGTGCCAGCTGCACAGCCAGGCGGTGGCGCGGCTGCGCGCGCGCCTGCGCGAACAGGCCTGGGTCGGCGCCGAGCACTGAGGACGGTCGCCGCGCGAGCGCGCGCGGCGCGTCCTGTCCCCGTCCCGGCATTTCGGGACCGATCGAGGCGATTTCAAATAGATACGCATTTCCGTGGCGCGCGTGCGGGAATTCTTCGCGGCACTTTGCTACAATCGCCGTTCGTTTCCAAGGAGCGTTGCGACAGGCATCGGCCTGCCAGGCTTGGAAATCTTCACCGCGCGGCATTCGCCCCGCCGGCGCCGGGTCTGCCGACTCGCCGCGCCGCCCGGGCCGCCGCACTCTGAACGGCGCTCACGTCACCAATCTTTGACCAAGAAAGGAGGGCGTGATGAACGCCGTTATCGACTCGAAAGCCTCGCAGGACTACCTCGTCGCCGACCTGGCACTGGCTGCCTGGGGCCGCAAGGAACTGACCATCGCCGAGACCGAAATGCCCGGCCTGATGCAGATCCGCGACGAATACAAGGCAGCGCAGCCGCTCAAGGGCGCGCGCATCGCCGGCTCGCTGCACATGACGATCCAGACGGGCGTGCTGATCGAGACGCTCAAGGCGCTCGGCGCCGACGTGCGCTGGGCCTCGTGCAACATCTTCTCGACCCAGGACCACGCGGCCGCCGCGATCGTCGAAGCCGGCACGCCGGTGTTCGCCTACAAGGGCGAGACGCTCGACGAATACTGGGAATACTCGCACCGCATCTTCGAATGGCCGAACGGCGAGTTCGCCAACATGATCCTCGACGACGGCGGCGACGCGACCCTGCTGCTGATCCTCGGCTCGAAGGCCGAGAAGGACCGCTCGGTGATCGGCAAGCCGACCAACGAGGAAGAAGTGGCGCTCTACAAGTCGATCGCCGCTCACCTGGACATCGATCCGCAGTGGTACTCGAAGCGCCTGTCGCACATCAAGGGCGTGACGGAGGAAACCACCACCGGCGTGCATCGCCTGTACCAGATGGAAAAGGACGGCCGCCTGCCGTTCCCGGCCTTCAACGTCAACGACTCGGTCACCAAGTCGAAGTTCGACAACCTGTACGGCTGCCGTGAATCGCTGGTGGACGGCATCAAGCGCGCCACCGACGTGATGATCGCCGGCAAGATCGCGGTGGTGGCCGGCTACGGCGACGTGGGCAAGGGCTGCGCGCAGTCGCTGCGCGGCCTGGGCGCGACCGTGTGGGTCACCGAAATCGATCCGATCTGCGCGCTGCAGGCGGCGATGGAAGGCTACCGCGTGGTGACGATGGAATACGCGGCCGACAAGGCCGACATCTTCGTCACGGCCACCGGCAACTTCCACGTGATCGGCCACGACCACATGAAGGCGATGCGCCACAACGCGATCGTCTGCAACATCGGCCACTTCGACTCGGAAATCGACATCGCGTCGACGCGCCAGTACCAGTGGGAAAACATCAAGCCGCAAGTCGACCACATCATCTTCCCGGACGGCAAGCGCGTGATCCTGCTGGCCGAAGGCCGCCTGGTCAACCTCGGCTGCGCCACGGGCCACCCGTCCTTCGTGATGTCGAACTCGTTCGCCAACCAGACGCTCGCGCAGATCGAACTGTTCGTGCGCGGCGAGCAGTACGAGAACAAGGTCTACGTGCTGCCCAAGCATCTCGACGAGAAGGTCGCGCGCCTGCACCTGGCCCGCATCGGTGCCAACCTGACGGTGCTGACGGCCGAGCAGGCCTCGTACATCGGCGTGTCGCAGGACGGTCCGTTCAAGCCGAACCACTACCGTTACTGATCCCGCGCCCCGGCCTCGCGCCGGGCACGGGCGTAGCGCGCCGCGCACCCTCGCGGTTTCGGGGCCGGCGCGCCGCGCATCGCGCCGGCCGCATGCGCGGCCCGACCGGGTCGCGTCGAGCGGCCCGGTTTTTTTGCATTAGGAGCCCTTCACATGACCGTCATCCTGACCTGGATCATCAATGCCCTCGCGCTGCTGATCATCACCTACCTGGTGCCCTCGATCCACATCAAGAGCTTCGGGACGGCGCTCATCATCGCGGTGGTGCTCGGCCTGATCAACACCATCATCCGGCCGGTGCTGATCCTGCTGACCCTGCCGGTGACGATCGTCACGCTCGGCCTGTTCATCCTGGTGGTCAACGCGCTCTGCTTCTGGTTCGCGTCCTCGCTGCTCAAGGGTTTCGAGGTATCGGGATTCTGGTCGGCGTTCTTCGGGTCGATCCTGTACAGCATCGTGTCGTGGCTCCTGTCCGCCCTGATCTTCGGCCAGCGCAACCTGGGCTGACGGGGATCCCTCCCGAATCATGAAACCGATCGAACTCTCCCTGGAATTCTTCCCGCCGAAGACGGCGGAGGGCGCCGACAAGCTGCGTGCCACGCGCGCGCAACTGTTGCCGCTCAAGCCGAAGTTCGTCTCCGTGACCTTCGGCGCCGGCGGCTCGACGCAGCAAGGCACGCTCGACACCGTGCTCGACATGCAGAAGGACGGCCTGTCGGCCGCCCCGCACCTGTCGTGCATCGGCTCGTCGAAGGACAACCTGCGCGCGATCCTGGACCAGTACCGCTCGCACGGCATCCGCCAGATCGTGGCGCTGCGCGGCGACCTGCCCTCGGGCATGGGCGAGGTCGGCGAGCTGCGCTACGCCTGCGACCTGGTGCGTTTCATCCGCGCCGAGCACGGCGACTGGTTCCACCTGGAAGTGGCCGCCTACCCGGAATACCATCCGCAGTCGCGTTCGCCGAAGCAGGACCTCCAGCACTTCGCCGACAAGGTGAAGGCCGGCGCGAACTCGGCGATCACGCAGTACTTCTTCAACGCGGACGCGTATTTCCGTTTCGTCGACGATGCCGCGCGGCTCGGCGTCGAGGTGCCGATCGTGCCCGGCATCATGCCGATCACGAACTACTCGCAGCTGATGCGCTTCTCCGAGATGTGCGGGGCCGAAGTGCCGCGCTGGATCGCGCGCCGGCTGGAGAGCTTCGGCGACGATCGCGAATCGATCCGCGCCTTCGGCGCCGACGTGATCACCGCGATGTGCGACCGGCTGATCAAGCAGGGCGTGCCGGGGCTGCATTTCTACACGCTCAACCTGGCCACGCCCACGCGCGTGGTCTGCGAACGGCTCGGGCTGTCGGGCTGAACGCGGGCGGCGGGCGGCGGGCGGCTCGTTGCCCGGGCTGCCGGCAAACGAAAAACGGACCGTTTCCGGTCCGTTTTTTTTCGTCCGCGCCCCGTCGAAGCATGACGGGAGGCAGGGCTGCCCGCTTACAGGTTCTCGGCGAGGAACTGCAGGGTGCGGCCGTGCGCGAGCGCGGCGGCGCGCTGGTCGTAGGAGGCGCGCACGTTGCAGTTGAAGCCGTGGTCGGCCTCGGGGTAGAGATGCACGGCGGCGTTCGGGCGGCCCGCGAAGGCGGCCTTCACCTGCTCGACGTGCTCGGGCGTGATGCCGTGATCGAGCCCGGCATAGTGGAACAGGATCGGCTGGGTGATGTGGTTGGCCACGTCCAGGTGGTTCTGGATGCCGCCGCCGTAATAGGCCACCGCCACGTCGAATGCGCCGGAGGCGGCCGCCAGGTAGGCGAGCCGGCCGCCGAAGCAGTAGCCGATCCCGGCCACCTTGCCCTCGACCTCGGGACGCGCGCGCAGCGCGGCGGCCGCCGCGGCGATGTCGGCCGCGGCCTGGTGCACGTCGGTCTTCTGCAGCAGTTCGATGCCCTTGTCACGGTCGGCGCCTTCATAACCGAGCTCGACACGCGGCTGGGTGCGCCAGAACACGTCCGGCGCGAGCGCCACGTAGCCGTCGGCCGCGTACTGGTCGGCGACCGAGCGGATATGGCCGTTCACGCCGAAGATCTCCTGAATGATGACCACGGCCGGGCCCTTGCCGCCCTTGGGCAGTGCGAGGTAGCCGCCAAATGATTCCTGGCCGGCGGGGATGTCGATCCATTGCGAACTCATGCTGTTCTCCAGATGGCGGGCGCGCGCGACAATGGCGCGGCCACGGTGAAAAGGGCGGCGTCAGTGTGCCATCGTTCGCGCTTCGCTGCAGTGCGTCAGGCGCTTGTAGGTTTGGGCGCGATGCGGCCGCGCCGCGCGGGCATCCTGCTCTCACTTTTCCGGATAGCAGCGATCACGAGGTTTCATTATCCGGCGCGTTCCGGCTTCGCTAGAGTCGAAGTCGAACCCATCGATCCCGCGCGCCTCGCGTGCCCCGGCCGCGCCTTCCCCGGAGCCCCGCCATGTCCCCTGCCTCGCCGTCCGCCGTTTCCTTCGCCGAACGTTTCGGCCTGCGCCTGCCGCTGGTGCAGGCGCCGATGCTGGGCGCGAGCCCCGCCGCGATGGTGGCCGCGGTCTCGAACGCCGGCGCGCTCGGCAGCCTCGGCGGCGCCGGCCTCGCGCCCGAGCGGCTCGCCGCCGAGATCGAGACGATCCGCGCGGCCACTGCGCGCGCCTTCGCGGTGAACCTGTTCGTGCTCGACGAGGCGCGTCCCGACGAGGCCACGGTGCGTCGCGCGCTGGCGGCGATCGATCCGTTGCGCGCGCGCTTCGGCCTGGCTCCCGGCGCGCCGCTGGCGCGCTACGCGCCCGATGCCGAGGCCCAACTCGAGGTGCTGGTCGCCGCGCGCGTGCCGATCGCGAGCTTCACCTTCGGCGTGTTGGGCGCGGCCCAGGTGCAGCGCCTGCACGCGGCCGGCTGCTACGTGATCGGCACGGCCACCCACGTGGCCGAGGGCATCGCCTGGCGCGATGCCGGCGCCGACGCGATCTGCGCGCAGGGTGCGGAGGCGGGCGGCCATCGCGGTACCTTCATCGGTCGCGCCGAGGACGCGCTGATCGGCACCATGGCGCTGGTGCCGCAGTTGATCGACGCGACCGGGCTGCCGGTGCTGGCCGCGGGCGGCATCATGGACGGACGCGGCATCGCCGCGGCGATCGCCCTGGGCGCGCAGGCCGCTCAACTGGGCACGGCCTTCCTGGCCTGCGCGGAAAGCGGGATCTCGCAGCCGTGGCGCGAGCAGCTGGCCAGTGCCGGCGACACCGCGACGGTCGTCACCGACGCGATCTCGGGCCGTCATGCGCGCGGCATCCGCAATGCGATGATTTCGACGCTGTCCGCGCAGGCGGAAACGATTGCGCCGTATCCGGTGCAGAACGCGCTGACCCAGGAATTGCGGCAGGCGGCCGGCCGCGCGGGCGATGCGGATTACCTGTCGCTGTGGTCGGGCCAGGGCGGCCCGCTGGGTCGGCGGCGCGGCCAGGGCCTGCCCGCGGCGGCGCTGGTCGAGGTGCTCGACGACGAATGGCGCGAAGCGCTCGCGCGCTTAGCGAAGCTGCCTTGAGCCCCGCCAGCATCATTGCGCGGGCTGGCCCGGTGCTGCGCGGCAGTGAATTGTTTTCGGCCGAAGTCATTGATCCACAACATCATCCGGCCATTAATCCCGTGAATAAAACAACCCTTCGTCATCCAGAATGAATTAGCGGAAACCCTTACCCACCAAGGGTTTCCGTAATCCCATACAGGCTGTCGCATGGCCGCGACATCGGTAGTGCTCCCACTATTCCAAAAAGATCCCACAAATTAATTTGATCACCTACACTTGCGCGCAAGTACGACGAGACGCCCGCTACAAGCGGATGCCTCGGGTGCTTGCAGCCACGTGCATGACAGATGCGGCCGGCGAAACTCCAGTGGTGGAAGACACCGGGGATGGAGCGGGGAACCGGCGATGGCATTTTTTGGATCGAAACTGGAGACTTCCATGAATATCAAGATGCAAAAGCTGTTGCCGATCAGCGCGGCGGTGATGGTGTTTGCGGCGTTCGCGACGAACGCATCGGCCGACCAGGTCGTGAAGATCGGCCACGTCGCGCCGTTGACGGGCGGTATCGCCCACCTCGGCAAGGACAATGAAAACGGTGCCCGTCTCGCGGTCGAGGAAATCAACGCGAAGGGCCTGACGATCGGCGGCCAGAAGATCACGCTCCAGCTCGATGCCCAGGACGACGCGGCCGACCCGCGTACCGCCACCCAGGTTGCCCAGAAGCTGGTCGACGACAAGGTCGTCGCCGTGGTGGGCCACCTGAACTCGGGTACCACGATCCCGGCCTCGAAGATCTACAGCGATGCCGGCATCGTCCAGATCTCGCCGTCGGCCACCAACCCGGCCTACACGCAGCAAGGCTTCAAGACCGCCTACCGCGTGGTCGCGACCGATGCGCAGCAAGGCCCGGCACTGGCCAACTACGCGCAGTCGAAGGGCTTCAAGTCGGTGGCGGTGGTCGACGATTCGACCGCTTATGGCCAGGGCCTGGCCAACGAGTTCGAGAAGAAGGCCAAGGCGCTCGGCCTGAAGGTGCTCTCGCACGACGCGACCAACGACAAGGCGGTCGACTTCCGCGCGATCCTGACCAAGATCAAGGGCGAAAACCCGGACGCGATCATGTACGGCGGCATGGACGCCACCGGCGGCCCGTTCGCCAAGCAGGCCAAGCAGCTCGGCCTGCGCGCCAAGGTGCTGGCCGGCGACGGCGTGTGTACCGAGCAGCTGTCGGACCTGGCGGGCGATGCCTCGTCGAACGTGATCTGCTCGCAGGCCGGCGCGGCCCTCGAGAAGATGCCGGGCGGCTCGGAATTCCAGGCCAAGTACCAGAAGCGTTTCGGCCAGCCGATCCAGATCTACTCGCCGTTCACCTATGACGCCGTGTACATCATCGTCGATGCGATGAAGCGCGCGAACTCGGTCGATCCGGCCAAGATCCTGGCGCAAATGCCGAGCACCGACTACAAGGGCGTGATCGGCGAGACCGTGTTCGATTCGAAGGGTGACCTGAAGCACGGCGTGATCTCGCTGTACGACTACAAGGGCGGCAAGAAGACCTTCCTTGACCAGGTTCAGATGTAAGCTGCGGCCGCAGAGGGGGTAAAGGGCGCCCGTCGAGAGACGGGCGCCTTTTCTTTTGGCGCCGCCGCCAGGGCGGCCCGGAACGGTTCAGACCTTCAGCCGCAGCATCACCTTGGGCGCCGCGACGGCGACGATCGCCGCGCACAGCGCGACGATGCCGAGCCCGACCGGCAGCCCCGCGGCCTGCGCGACCGCGCCGATCACCACCGGCCCGAACATCAGCCCGAAGTAGGCGAGGCCCGCCACGTGCGCGAGGCCCTCGGCCGGCGAGATGCCGGCCACCCGCGCGGCCGCCGCGAACAGCAGCGGCATCATGTTGGCCAGGCCCAGGCCCATCATCGTGAAGCCGACCAGGGCCGGCACCGGCTCGGGCAGCAGCAGCGCGCCGAGCATCCCCACGCAGGCGAAGCTGGCGCTGGCGAACACCAGTTGCGGCGCGCCGAAGCGGGCGCGCACGAAGTCGCCGGCGAAGCGGCCGGCGGCCATGCCGCCCGAGAAGGCCGCGTAGGCGGCGCTCGCGAAGGCCGGCGAGGCGGCCACCACGTCGCGCATGTAGACGGTGGCCCAGTCGTACATCGCGCCTTCGGCGATCAGCGAGACCAGCGCGATCGCGCCGAGCATCCACAGCGTCGGCGAGCGCCAGCGGTTGCCCGAGCGGCCGTGCCCGGACTCGGCGTGCGGCACATGCGGCAGCACGGCCGGGCAGGCGATCGCCAGGATCACCGCGCACAGCAGCGAGGCCAGCGCGAGGTGCAGGCTCGGCGCCATGCCGGCCGACAGCGCGATGCCGCCGAGCGCGGCGCCGGCCAGGCCGCCGATGCTGAACATGCCGTGCAGCATCGAGATGATCGGCCGGCCGAAGGCGATCTCGACCGCGCTGGCCTCGGCGTTCATCGCCACGTCGAGGGTGGCCATGCTGAAGCCGAACAGCATCAGCACCACGATCAGCAGCGCGTAGCTCGGTGCCACCAGGATCAGCGCGCCGAACACCGACATGCCGATGCCGCCGGCCAGGCAGGCGGTGCGCGTGCCGACCCGGGCGATCCATTTCGCATTGGTGGTCATCGCCACGATCGAGCCGATCGCCACCGCCAGCAGGGCCAGCGAGAGCAGGGCCGGGCTCAGCGCGAAGCGGTCGCGCACGGTGGGCACGTGCACGCCCCAGGACGCATACATCATGCCGGCGATGAAGAACAGGGCCATGGTCGCCAGGCGCGCGCGCCGGCGATCGCCCGAAGACAGGTCGCGGTGGGCGGCGGGCAGCGGCGGCAACTGGGGGGAATGGTCGGACACGGTGAGCTCGGCAACGCGCGGCGCGGCGGGACGAACCCGCCGCTCGCGCGGATCGGTTTGGAATCGGAGGCGCGCGGCGCCCGCGGCCGGCGGGCCTGGGCGACAATGCGCGCAAGCGCCCGATTCTAACGGAGCGTCGTGCCCGGCGCTCTCGGCCGGGCGTCCCCCGGAGCCAGGAAGGAGCCTGCCTTGCACATCCCTGCCGAATTGCCGATTCACCTGCTGCACCGCCGGCAGGTCGCCACGCTGGCGACGCATGCGCGCGAGCCGGCCGGTTTTCCCTATCCGAGCGCGGTGCCGTACGCGACCGATGCGCGGCACCGGCCGGTGATCCTGGTCAGCGCGCTGGCCGAGCACACGCGCAATCTCGATGCCGATCCGCGCGCGGGTTTCCTGGTCGCCGACGAGGCGCCGCCGGTGGCGACCGCGCCGCTCGCGCCGGCCGATACTTCGGCGCACGAGGCGACGAACGACGTGGCGGCACCGGCCGCGGCGGTGCTCGAGGCGCAGCGCATGACCCTGCTCGGCCGCTTCACGGCGGCCGGGGATGATGCCCATCTCGCCGCCCGCTACCAGCGTTACCACCCCGATGCGGCCCGGTATCTCGCGCTCGGCGATTTCAGCCTGCGCGTGCTCGAGATCGAACGCCTGCGCTTCATCGGCGGTTTCGGCCGCATGGGCTGGGTCGAGTCGGCGGAGCTCGATGCGCTGCCGCCACTGTCCTTCGAGGAGGAACAGGCGCTGTGGGCGTCATATCCCGGTGGCAATCACGAGGCGATTGGCCTGCTCGGCGTCGATCGTTTCGGCGCGGATTGGCGAATCGCGGGACAGTTGCGACGGACGAATTTCGGCGAAGCGGCGCATGACTTCACGGCGCTGGAGTCGGCCTTGCGCGAGATTTCGACGAATTTCGGGCTGCGTCGATAGACAATGCGATCGGCTTTCCGATATCGTCGATCGAATACTTGCACTTTTTCGGTGCATTAGGATTTGTCCGAAATCGGGTCGAAGTTGTCGCAGGATGAAAACTTTCAAATGTCCGGGATGCCGGCCGTTGCGCATCCTGAGAGCATGAATATATGAACAAATTGTGCCTAATCGATTGCGTCAATCATTTAAGCGGTAATTGAATTGCCGTTCAAGCTTCAGATTCCTTGATGATTAATCACAATCCGGAACATTTATTTGCGTTGCGGACGATTCCCCAGATTGTTTTTTGTGCTAATCTCTGCCTCCATAATCCGAGGCATCGTTACGTGAAAATGGTTCAGCCGGCACAGACCGGTTCCGTTTAGTCAGAGAAAAGGGAATATATGTCTTCTTACAAGGACCTTCTCGCACAGCGGGAAAAGCTGGAGAAGCAAATCGAGGAAGCCAAGGCGAGTGAATATGCCGCGGTCCTCAACGACGTGAAACAGAAGATCTCCGATTACGGCTTCTCGCTGGCCGAACTCGGTCTGAAGGGTGCCAAGGCGGCCAAGGCCGGCCGTGCCCGCGCCGGTGTCGCCGCGAAGTACCGCGATCCGGAATCGGGCGCGACGTGGTCGGGTCGCGGCAAGCCGCCGCGCTGGATTGCCGGCAAGAATCGCGAGCAATTCGCGATCTGAATCCCGAAGGCGGCTTAAACCCGAGCCGTCTCCCGGAAAAATGAAGGCCATTCATCTCGTCGGCGAGATGGGTGGCCTTTTGTTTAGTTATCTAGACAACCGGGGCCGTATCGCGCCGAGCCTAATCGGTCTCGTTGCCGCCATGGTCGCCCGGCCTCATCCATAAGCACCTGATTTGCCGTGTTTTTTCAGGCATCGCCAAGGGGCCGGCCGGCTGCCTTGATAGAATCTCAGAATTGCGGCTTCCAGCGGTAATCCATGTCCACATTTACCGTCGACGTTCCCGATCACGAAAAACATGCCGTGGCGCGCAAGACCACGGGTGTGAGCATTGCACTGAATGTGGTGCTGGCCACATTACAGATGGCTATCGGCTCTATTGCGCATTCGCAGGCATTGATTGCCGATGGCGTCCATTCCTTATCCGATCTGGTTTCCGATTTCATCGTATTGATTGCCAATCGGCATAGTGGCGCGCAGCCGGATACCGATCACAATTACGGCCATAGCCGATACGAAACGGTCGCTTCGCTGCTGCTCGGCGCGATCCTGATCACGGTCGGGATCGGCATGTTGTGGCGCGCCGGCGACCGGCTGGTCGACCTCGACGCGATCCCGGCGGTGCACGCGATCGCGCTGCCGGTGGCGGTGCTGGTGGTGATCTCGAAGGAGGCGCTGTTCCGCTACATGCTGCGCGAGGCGCGCCGCGTGCGCTCGGCCCTGCTGGTGGCGAACGCCTGGCATGCGCGCTCCGACGCGGCTTCCTCGCTGGTGGTGGCGATCGGCATCGTCGGCAGCCTGGTGGGGATCAAGCTGCTGGATCCGATCGCGGCCGCGATCGTCGGCTTCATGGTCGCGCGCATGGGCTGGAGTTTCGGCTGGAACGCCCTGCAGGACCTGTCCGATCGCGCGCTCGACGCGCGCGCGGCCGACGAAATCCGCGCGCGGCTGGCCGCCACGCCCGGCGTGCGCGAGGTGCACGAGCTGCGCACCCGCAAGATGGGCGATGCCGCGGTGGTCGACGCGCACATCCTGGTCGATCCGATGATCTCGGTCTCGGAAGGGCACTTCATCGCGGAAACGGCGCGCGCCCGCGTGCTCGAGGACCCGCGCGTGGTGGATGCGCTGATCCATGTCGATCCCGAGCACGACGCGCTCTGGCGCCGTTGCGCGCTGGCGCTGCCGCCGCGCGACGAGATCGTGGCCAGGCTCGACGCGGCGCTGGCCGAACTCGGCCTGCGCGCGGCGGCCGTGCGGCTGCACTACCTGAGCGGCGGGCTCGAGGTCGATATCACGCTGGCCGCGCCGGGATCGGCGCCGGGGCAGGCGGTCGATGCGGCCGCGTTGCGGGAGCGGCTGGGGGTGAAGCGCGTCGGTATCGAGTGGGCGGCGCCCGGCGAAGCGGCAGAGTCGGGCGGGGCGACCGGGATGGAGCGGCCGCCGGCGGCGTGAGCGCCGTGAAAGCGGCGCCGGCGCCGATGGCCGCCGCCGGTCGCCTCACAGCGGCAGTTGCGTGTCGAACTTGATTTCGCGCAGCACCACGCTGGTCCTCACTTGCGAGACAGCCGGGATCTTGAAGATCCGCTCGTGCAGGAACACGTCATAGGCCTTGATGTCGGGCGCCACGATCTTGAGGATGTAGTCGGCCTCGCCGGTGGTGCTGTAGCACTCGGTCACCTCGGGGCAGGTCGCGATCTCGCGCTCGAACTGCTCGACGCCGCCCTCGTTGTGGCGCGTCAGGTGCACGTGGGCCAGCGCGCAGACGTGCAGGCCGAGCTTCTCGCGATCGAGCAGCGCGGTGTAGCGCTGGATCACGCCCGATTGCTCCATGTCCTTGATGCGCCGCCAGCAGGGCGTGCTCGACAGGCCGACCTGGTCGGAGATCTCCTGCACCGAGCGGCGCGCGTCGAGCTGCAGCAGGCGCAGGATCTTTTGCGAGAAGGAATCGAGTATCACCGGCATCTCCGGGAGGGCGGCTGGAACGCCCACATGTTAGAGGTGCGGAAAAAGTCCTGCAATGATGCCGGCTAAATGAGGCGGATTCGCTAGGCGTGGCAGGCGGCGCGGGAATTTTCTGCTGTCTCGTGCCGCGCGACCTGACCGGCGCGTCAGCTTGCTCCTGCCGCAGCGGCGTCGCCGGACGCCGCTGCGCGGCCGCCTGCCGCCTCGAAGGCGGCTTGCCGCTGGCGCAGCTCGGCCAGCATGTTGCAGAACAGCGCGCCCTGCTCGATCGCGTCGTCGAGCGCGACATGCGTGTGCGGATGATCGTCGAACCAGTGCTTCGGGAAGCGCGGCTTGATCGCCTTGCGGTAGGGCAGGCCGGTCAGCGCGAAGGCCAGCGTCTTGATGTCGAGCGCGGACCACGAGAACGGGCAGCGTCCCGCGAAACGCATCATGTACCAGAACATGAAGGTGAAATCGAAGCCGGCCGGCATCGCCACGAACACCGGCTTGCCGGGCAGCGCCTCGACCCAGTCCACGTAGGCCACCAGCGCCGCCTCGGGCGCCTGCAGGTCCTGGCGGCAGGCCGCCCAGGCCTCGGGCTGGGTCTTCCACCAGGCTTCCTGCACCGGGTGCGCGGCCGCGCCGGGCAGCGTCTCCAGGTTGGCCGAGAAGGTCGCGATCAGTTGCTTGTCCTCGGTATAGGCGGCCGAGGCGAAGCTGAGCATCGAGTGCGGGCCGGGGATCGGGCCGTCGGCCTCGACGTCGGTGCTGACGTAGATCTCGCCGCTCATCCGAACCTCCGGTCCGCCACGAAGGGATTGCTCTCGCGCTCGTCGCCGAAGGTCGACACCGGGCCGTGGCCCGGCACGAAGGTGACGTCGTCGCCGAGCGGCCAGAGTTTCTCGCGGATCGAGCGCAGCAGGTCCTCGTGGTTGCCGCGCGGGAAGTCGGTGCGGCCGATCGAGCCCGCGAACAGCACATCGCCGACGATCGCCAGCCGGTGCTCGCGGCTGAAGAACACCACGTGGCCCGGCGTGTGGCCCGGGCAGTGATAGACCTCCAACGTTTCCTCGCCGACCGTGACGGTGTCGCCGTCGCCGAGCCAGCGCGCCGGCTCGAAGGCCTCGGCCGTGCCGCCGAAGCCGAAGCGCTGGCTCTGCGCCGGCAACTGGTCGATCCAGAAGCGTTCCTCCTCGTGCGGCCCCTCGATCGGCACGCCGTAGTGCTCGGCCAAGGCCTTGGCGCCGGCGCAGTGGTCGAGGTGGCCGTGCGTGATCAGCACCTTCTCGACCTTGGCCTGCTGCCGCTCGACCTCGCCGCGGATCAGCTCGAGATCGCCGCCCGGATCGACGACGGCGGCGCGCCCCGTCTGTTCGCAGACGATCAGCGAACAATTCTGCTGGAACGGGGTGACGGGTATCAGCGTGACTTTCATGGCGGCGGGGAGGCGGCTCGGCTGGGAGTAAAGGCTCGATTGTACTGGCTCGTCCGCCCGCGCGTGCCTCGGGGCGAGCCGGCCGGACGGCCGCCGCGCGGGGCCGCCGCCACGCCCGCCGGGCGCCCCGCAGCGACCGTACCCGAGATTGCATCATAGGGAGAATCAATCAAGGGGACAGGCCGTTTTGCGAGACACCATTTTCATTTCTGTATAATGCGGCCCATTGTGCGTGGTTCCACCACGCGTTCTAGCAGGCGCAAAGGCACCGCAAAAGCGGGCCGACACGCCGTCAATGCACTAGCCGCCGGCCTACCGGCGGCGCATCCAGTGCCGATTCATCGGTACTCACGTCTTGTCCGGCCGGGCGCCACGCGCACCCGCCGCGGCCATGCTGTCGCATGCCGGATGAGGCCTATGTCGCCGTTCCTGCGTCCCGCCGATCGGCAGGGCGCGCGAACCGGTCAGCCGGTTCGATGGCGACATTTGGGGTCTGGTCAGGCTGCCGGGGACAGGTTGCGCCAGACGTGAAAGCTAATCAGGACGGTCGCGGCAAGTACGACAGCCGCACCAGTGCAAGCCATCTGCTCGCAAAGAGCGGATGCGTGCGCGCATATCCGTCCGGGCCGCATTTTCAGCAACCGCGGCCCGCACCCATAGGCGACACGTCGATGAAATTTCGATTGCCGAGGCAACTCGGCCCAGTAGTGATGATGGCCGCGCTCACCGGATGCGCGATGCCGCCCAATGCCGCCAACGACCAGGCGGCCAACCAGTCCGATCCGGCCAGGGACGCGCTGCGCACGTCCGCCGCGAACGCCGCCGACGATGGCGATGGCAAGCAGTTCGACTCGGCGCTGGCGACCATGCCGACCACCGACTCGCAGGACGCCAAGCGCGCCTCGCTGGCCGATGCGAAGCCGATCGACGCGGCCGACGTGTCCGATTTCCGCCAGAGCGGCAAGGCCTCGTGGTACGGCCGCGCCTTCCATGGCCGGCGTACCGCCAACGGCGAACGCTTCGACATGAACGAGCTGACCGCCGCGCATCGCACCCTGCCGCTGTCGTCCTACGTGAAGGTGATCAACCAGAGCAACGGCAAGTCGGTGGTGGTGAAGATCAACGACCGCGGCCCGTTCAAGCGCGGCCGCGTGCTCGATCTCTCGTATGCGGCGGCCAAGATCATCGGCCTGGTCCATGCGGGCACCGGCAGCGTCAAGATCGTCGGGCTGTCGCCCGAGCAGGCGAAGGTCGCGCGCGACGAGATGGTCGCCTCGGCTTCGCAGACGCACTGAGCTTCATTGGCGCGGCATCCGGCTGGCCAGCCGGACCAACCGCCGTGCGGCGACACGAGCGGCGTGACGGGTTCACGCCGCTTGCGGCTTTCCGGGCGGCGTCGCCAGCGGCCGGCCGCCGGCCCCGCCGCATCAGTCTCCTTCCGCCTCTTCCTTCAGTTCGAGCGCGCGCGCATACAGCGTGTTGCGCGACGCGCCCGTCAGCGCCGCGGCCAGCTTCGCCGCCCCCTTCACCGGCACCTCCGACAGCAGCAGCCTGAGCAGCGCATCGTGCGCGGCCGGATCGTCCTCGCCTTGCGGCGCGCTCGCGCCTTCCACCACGATCGCGAACTCGCCGCGCTGGCGGTTGCTGTCGCCGGCCAGCCAGGCCGGCCCTTCGGCCAGGGTGCCGACGAACACGTCCTCGTGTAATTTCGTCAGTTCGCGGCCGATCAGCAGGCGCCGCTCGCCGCCGAAGGCCTGGGCGAGCGCCTCGACGGTCTCGACGATGCGATGCGGCGCCTCGTAGAACACCAGCGCGTAGGGATGGGCCTTGAGCGGCTCGAGCGCGGCGGCGCGCTGCTTGGGCTTGGGCGGCAGGAAGCCCGCGAAGGTGAAGGGGCCGGCCCAGTCGCCGGCGATGCTCACGGCGGTGGCGGCCGCGTTCGCGCCGGGCAGCGGCACCACCGGCAGCGCGGCGGCGCGCACCGCGTCCACCAGCTTGGCGCCGGGGTCCGAGATGCCGGGCGTGCCCGCGTCGGAAACATAGGCGATCCGCTCGCCGGCCAGCAGCAGCTCGACGATGCGCCCCGCCGCCTCGCGCTCGTTGTGCTCGTGCACGGCCAACAGCGGCTTGGAGATGCCGTAGCGCGACAGCAGCTGGCCGGTGTTGCGCGTGTCCTCGGCGGCGATGCGGTCGGCCAGCGCGAGCACGTGCAGCGCGCGCAGCGTGATGTCGGCCGCGTTGCCGATCGGCGTCGCGACCACGTAGAGCGTGCCGGCGGGATAGTGCTGCGATTGCGCGAGATCGGGGAGGACAGTCATGACGGAGAGGGCGCGACGGCGCGCGGCGGGCGGAACAAGGCCCGCATTGTGCCATGCGGGTGACACGGCCTCGCGCGGCGCGGCGGGCGATGACGCTGGTGAAGCGGTGCGCGAAGGGGCCGCCGATGGCGAGGCCGACAACTTTTCGGCGCGGGGCGGGTCGAAACGCGTCGGCGAGCGCTTCGAGCAGCAGGCGCGGCGCTTCCTGGAGCGGCAGGGGCTGGCCTTCGTGGCGGCCAACCTGGTGGTGCGCGGCGGCGAACTCGACCTGCTGATGCGCGAGCGCGACGGCAGCCTGGTGTTCGTCGAGGTGCGCGCGCGCCGGCAGGCGCGTCACGGCGGCGCGCTGGCGAGCATCGGCCTGCACAAGCGGCGCCGCCTGGTGCAGGCCGCGCGCCTGGTGTGGGCGCGCTTCGGCGGCCATTGCGCGTGCCGCTTCGACGTGATCGCCTTCGAGGCCGGGCGGCTGGTCTGGCTGCGCGACGCGTTCCGCGCCGACGACATCTAGCGCGTGCCGCGGGCGCGCTTGTTGTGTCGAGATGTAAGGGACCCGGCGGTGATGGCCGCGGAGTACGGTAAACTCGCCGCACCCACGCTACCGCGCGGCGCTCGATGCGCGTTTCACGCCAGGCTCCGCTCCGGGTTTCAACTCGATAGGAATCGATGTCAGTCGAACGTATTCAGCAACATATCCGCGACAACGCCACGCTTGCGCTCGAGGTGCTCGACGCGCTGTCGTTGCCGATCGCGGCCGCCGTCGACGCGATGTTCATGGCGCTCGCGAACGGCAACAAGATTCTCGCCTGCGGCGACGGCCCCTCGGCCGCCACGGCCGAACGGCTCGCCAATGCGCTGGTCGGCGGTTTCGAGCGCGAGCGGCCGAGCCTGCCGGGCCTCGCGCTGGCCACCGACGCGAGCCGTGCCGGCCCGCTGGCGGGCGGCGAGGCGGCCGACCAGATCTTCGCGCAGCAACTGCGCGCGCTCGGCCAGACCGGCGACGTGCTGGTGGTGATCGATCCCGCCGGCGACACGCCGCGCGCGCTGGCCGCGGCCGCCGAGGCACGCGAGCGCGAGATCACCGTGATCGCGCTGACAGGCAAGGGCGGCGAGCTGGCCGCCGCGCTGTCCGATACCGATATCCATATCGGCGTGCCGTCCGACCGGGCGTTGCGCATCCAGGAAGTCCATCTGCTGACCATCCATTGCCTCTGCGACGGCATCGACGCGATGCTGCTGGGCGAGGACTGATTCCAAGGAGAGCTTGTCGATGACACCGAGCCGCGTCGGACAGACGCTTGTGAGAACCACCCTGATGATCGCCTTGTCGGCCGGCCTGGCCGCCAGCCTGCAGGGCTGCGTGCTGGCCTTCGCCGGTGCGGCCGCCGGCGGCGGCGCGCTGATCGCCACCGATCGCCGCACGCTGGGCGCGCAGACCGAGGATCGCGAGATCCAGATCAAGGCGGCCTCGCAGATCAAGAGCGGCCTGCCGGACGAGGCGCACGTCAACGTGACGGTGTTCAACCGGCGCGTGCTGCTGACCGGCGAGGTGCCGAACGACGCCTCGAAGCAGCGTGCCGAGGAGATCGTGCGCGCCATCAACAACGTCAACGCGATCGTCAACGAACTGGCGATCCAGCCGGCCGCCACGCTGTCCGACCGCACCAACGATTCCTATCTCGAAGGCCGCGTGAAGACCGCGCTGATCGCCGAGAAGGGTATTTCGGCGAACGACTTCAAGGTGGTCTGCGAGCGCGGCAACGTCTATCTGCTGGGCCTGGTGACGGTCGACGAGGGCAGCCGCGGCGCCGATGTCGCGAGCCGCGTGCCGGGCGTGGTGCAGGTGGTGAAGGTGTTCCAGTACATCAAGCCGGCCGACGCGCCGGGTCTGTCCAACGCCAGCGTGCCTGCGAGCGACGCCGGCGTGTCGCAGCCGGCGCCGGCCGTCGACGTCGGCCCGACGGTGGGCGCGGTGCCCGATTCGAGCGTGACCGCCACGCCGCTGCAGTCGCCGGCGCCGGTTTCGGCCTCGCCGAACGTGCATCCGGGCAATCCGAAGGCGGGGTCGCAATGAGCGGTGGTGTTACGATCCGCCGCGCCGCGGCCTTCGCCGCGACGGCGATGCTGCTGGGCGCGGGCCTGGCGGCGGCGCCTGCCGCGCGCGCGGCCGACGACGGCCTGCGCGTGGCGCGCGCCAACGCCTGCATGGGCTGCCATGCGGTCGACCGCAAGTTGGTGGGCCCCTCGTTCAAGGACGTGGCCGCGCGCTACAAGAACGATCCGGGCGCGGCCGCCAAGCTCGAGAAGAAGGTCCGCGACGGCGGTTCGGGCGTGTGGGGCGTGATTCCGATGCCGGCCCATCCCGGCATGAGCGACGCCGACGTGAAGGCCGTCGTCAAATGGGTGCTGGCCGGCTCGCCGTCCTGAACGGCGGGCGGCGAGGGGTGAACAAATCCCCTCGACAGACCGCCCGAGTCGCCCGCGAAAAACTTTTTGGGGGGCGGCTTGCCATCCTCGTCGCGGCTTGTGTATGATCGACGGATGTTGGGGGGGTAGCTCAGCTGGGAGAGCGTCGCGTTCGCAATGCGAAGGTCGGGAGTTCGATCCTCCTCCTCTCCACCAACGAATCACCAGAAAGCCGGCCTTGTTGAGACAGGAAGGATAATTTTGCACTGGGTGCAAAGTTATGCTTCCGTTGACAAAGTGCAGCCTTATGCTTCGCAGACAAAGCCGGCCTAGAGCCGGCTTTTTGTTTGCTCATGGCCCGTCCCAAATTAGTGCGATTCTTCTCCAAGAGATAGGGGAAGCAGAGCGAGTCAAGGCAGCGTAGTTTGACTACAGCGTGGCTTTCGGGTGGGCCGTAGCAGAACGGGTTGGTGCGTTTACCTGCCTCTTTCAGTGACGGCGTTGTTGCTGCTATCACTCGGAAAATTTCACGGTAGCTCCATGTCTGCGGGGCGTCGGTTTGGGTTTACGACAAGGACCAAGCCAGGCAGCGGCAACGTCAAGGACTCGGGCTGTACGGTACGCTTGATTTCGGTTACGTCCTCTACAAGATTGTCGAACATCTCGCGAACCGTTGCTGACGGATGCAACGTTCGCTCGCGCTCAAAGTGCCCCCAGTTGCTCCAAGCTGCGCATAAGTCGGCGTTCGCGTGTCCGGAGAAATGCGCGCCGTAGCGTCCGAGGACGAATAGCGACGAGTCAGTCAACTCATCGCGAGGAATGCCTAGGCGTTGTGCGAGTACTGGCAACCCTTCCTCGGCTAACCACTCGGAGACTGCTGCAATCCACTTGTTGCATTCGCTCACCAGGTTGCTGGCATTGTTTCGACGGGTCTTCTCGTCGCCTGCAGAAGGCTGTTGCCACTTCAACTGAAAAAGGGCAGCCGTGCGCGATGCTGAATCGTAGGCGACGAAGTCGATGTCGGTGACGACCTTACCTCTTCGCCTTATCTTGACACCGTCTACGCAGCGCCAGCGCGGAGCTGGAAACAACAGACGGAGTTCGGTAATCCAACGGGATTCTCGAGCGTTGGCAGCTTCAAACCAGTCCGACTTGTAATGTTCGCGCAGTTCTGTTGCCAGGAAGATGAACGGGTTCATGTCAAGTCCATAGCAGGGTAGCGCGCAGAAGTTGGCGCTTGTTTGGACGATGGGTGCCCAAGCTGGCGTGCCTCGATCTAGGTGCGATGAGCTGTTGAATGGAGACAGGGTGAGGTGGGTAAGTAGGTGTTTGACCTCCCCCATCTCGGCATCTAGGAAACTGGCCACTACCTCAATAAGTTCATCCGCGAACGTCCCTCCGGTAAGAAGGTTCCGCATATCCAGGTGAGGTCGTTCGGAGTGGAGGATGGTCGCCGTGCACAGCCGGGTTTCGTTCAAGGTTGATAGCGCAGTCAGCACTTGAACATAATCAGAGTAGGGGCGCCCACCGATGCGATCGTCATCCGACAAGAGATCTCGATAGGGCATGCGGGACAAGTAGACTTGCGCACATTCGTGGAAATGTCGGTCCGCCTCGGGGAATAGCCCCTCGCCATCGTGGGCGCCGGATAGTATGCGTTGCGTCATTTGTGGGAGCATCGCCTCGCGGACGCAGCGAAGCTCCTCTTCCTTGGGCCGCCCCAGCTGAAGCGCTCGATCACTCAGCCAATCGACGCCAGCGTAGCCAACTTGCTCGTAATACAGCGTTTCGTCTGAGGCAGTGAGTACGAGGATTTTCATGCCTTGCACTTGACGCCGAGAGTCAAGATGTCCCTGCAAGAAACCCGCTCGCAATTGCGTGAAGAGATGACTGGCCAACCACAGTAGACCAGAATCGAATAGGAACTCGTCAGCCTGTTCTTGGGTAAAGCTCGACGAAGCAAATATGCGAGGGCGCGTGTAAGCGAGCTCCTTCGGCAGCACTCTCGATAGTGCTCCGTTAACTCCGCGTTGCAGTATGAACTGGTGCCGTCGTTCTGAGACGTTCAGCTCAGGAAGGTGCGGTATCAGTTCGCGACAGAATGCATAGTCGAGCGCACGCACAGTCTCGAATGTGAGAGCTTCCGACGGAACTTCATAGCCGCGCATACGCTCTTGCTGGTTCGCGATAGCTTGCGAGAGCAGCGATTCAGAAATTAGTTGGGTCAAGGTTGTCGCCTAAAGTTGTGGTTTCTCTATGGCGAAGTCATGCTGTCCCGACAACGTGTCCAAGTTTGCGAGTTTATGGCGTCGCTGACGTGTCTTGTGATGACCATCTCGATGGCTACCAACAAATCATGAGCGGCTTGCTATGCCCATATGCTGCGCCTCTGTTGCGCTTGGCTAGGCGCTGGGGCTACGATCTGAACCAATATCATCGCTGTTTCGAAAACCGCTCTGCGACTATATGATAGCGTGACGAAAAGAACTGACGGACGGCGAGCAACAGCAACGTTGACGCAAGAAGCGGTGGCAACTATAGAGACCTAAATGTATGCGAGCGTCGTTCGCAAGTAAGTCAGGCGATGCGATCGCCTGCCCCCTGGCAGGACTGATTGGCGTGGCACCGGTGCAGAATTCTTCACATGTTTGACAAAGGTGTCTAATGCCAATCCAGAAGCAGGAGTTCTATGAAGGTGCGGCTATTCATCGACTTATTCGCGGATCGAACGGTGCGAGCGTTACCTATACCCCACCGTTGTTCGTATTGAACGAGCGATTGCAGATCCACTTAAAATACTCGACGGCGAAACGCAGTCCGTGGAGCTTTACGTTTGTGCCCGACGAGCAGTCTCTTCTCCAAGCACGAGCAGAGGTAATGCCGCTCGTGATAGGTTTGATTTGCGGGGCGGACGGCGTTGCTGCGCTACCGTATAGTGACTTTATTTGCGTTGCGTCGACACGGAATGCAGCACTGCATGTATCTTGCCGACGTAAGCACCGAGAGCATTTCGAGATCAGCGGCCCCAATGGCACTTTGCCGGGAAAGATCGCACCAGCTGACTGGGCCAACCTTTTAAGTACACGGGGAAACAAGGCACGATGAGACATATCGACGAGATCCTCAATCTGCTTCGTCAGCAGGTGAGTAACGATAACGAAGTCGACGACATCGCACGCACGGCGAGCGAAGTTGTCGGTAAGTGGGTCAACCCGTTGAGCGGAGGCAAGGAGCAGACGAACGGGCTCATCTATGGTCTTGTGCAAAGTGGCAAAACTGGCGTCCTGACCGTGACTGGTGCGATGGGTGCGGATGAGGGATATCGGACACTCATTGTTCTCACGTCCGACATTGACCCCCTGTATGAGCAAACGCGGGGGCGAATTCAAGAAGCGTTTCCGGGCATGGACATCCTAGGGAAAGCGGATCTTCGTGATAAAGACGCCTTTTTACAGCGCATCAAGCGCGGTACCTGTGCCATTGTGGTAACGAAGAACGGCAGCATCCTCAACACTTTGATTGAGAACTTCAAGGGGGCAGGTGTTCGGGGACTTCCATGCCTGATTATTGATGACGAGGCTGATCAGGCGAGCTTGAATACCAAGGCTCGCAAGAACGACGGTTCGCGCAGCAAGATAAATGGTCAGATTGAAGAACTGCGTGGGTTCTTCGATAAAAATACTTATTTGCAGGTAACCGCCACTCCTGGAGCACTATTCCTCCAAGAAGGCAAGCATGCCTTTCGGCCGAAGTTTACGGTGCTAAGTCACCCTGGCGGTGACTACGTCGGGGGGGACGACTTTTTCGACAAACGCAGCGCCGACCTCGTTCGTGAGTTTCCCTTAGCGGACCTCGTGACTTTGTCCGCTGGATCCCAACCCACACCGGGCAGTCAGATGCCCGCCTCGTTGTTGTCTGCGCTGGATACTTTCATGATCGGTGCGACATTCAAGCGAGAAGCGAGTCCCGATCAAAAATGTGCGTTTCTGTGCCACGTGAGTACACGGACAAGCGACCATAAGCACATCGTCGACCTGCTGCGCATGTATAAGGCTGACTTGGCATCTGGCCTGAAGGCGAAGAACGCCAAACTCATTGCTCGGCTCCGGAAGGCCTTCGACGATCTCGCAGGTACACACAAACAGTTGGCAAAGGCAAACTTCGATCGTTTGCTCGAGAAAATCGAGTTTCTTTCCCCGGGCATCACGGTCAAACTCGTGAACGGGGAGACCGACGAAGACGTGGCTTTGCATGCGCCCTACAACCTCTTCGTCGGTGGGAACAAACTCGGACGCGGCGTAACCATCAAGAACTTGCTTGTGAGTTACTACGGGCGCCATCCACGTACGCCGCAGGCCGATACGGTGCTTCAGCATGCGCGCATGTACGGATATCGACGTCAAGATATAGGATTGCTACGACTTTGGCTCCCGCCCGAGCTGCACGTGGTTTTTCGCGCTATCAACGAGATGGAGCGGAGTCTACGGAAACTTATTGCCGAAAATTCTGGCGAAGAGTTTCGCGGTATCTACCTGGAGAATGGTCTCCAGGCGACGCGACGTAACGTCTTGGTTCCTGGCGCTATCGGTGTCTATACCGGCGGAGGCACTTACAACCCGGCTCAAGTGTTAAGGGACGATGTAGGCTCTAAGCACACGCCGAAGCTGGATAAGCTGCTTTCCGGCATTGCAGATAAGTGTCATGAATCGTTCTCAATCGCAGATGTCAAGGAACTCATCAAGCTGACCGTTCCAGATCCGGAAAGCTCGGAGCGGGTATGGAATCCCCTCGCCGTTGCGGAGTCGCTGGAGCAATGTGCGGAAATTTTGAAGCACGGCATGGCTTACGTTTATGTTGATCGGGGGCGTGATCTGCGTGAGAGCCGGCGAGAGACGCAGGGTGTATTGACCGGAGGTGAAGCTCTGTCCGTGCCGAACGATCGCATAACTGTGTTTATGATCCGAACGAAAGCTTACGGCAAGCATCAGTCTGTCTGGTGGCCCCAAATCCGATTCCCATCAGGTCGATACGCATTGGCCTTCGCCATCTAACAGTGCTTTGACAATGCTGAAACTTAACGACGAAATCTTGCGCGTTGAAGAAAATCGCAACAAATATGAGATGGTTTTCCCCGGCTACATCTCGCACATTCGCTTCCCGCGCTACAAGAACATTGCAGACGGTACACGCATTGACTTCACATTCCCCGTTACGGCGTTGGTCGGATCAAACGGTTCTGGCAAAACGTCAGTTTTGAATGCGCTGTACGGCGCTCCTGCACGTAAGTCGACCGGGCAGTATTGGTTCAGCACGAAAGTTGACCCAATTGAGGAGGGGGATGGTAGCCCAAGCCGGTTCATTTACGGGCACTACAATTCTGCACTGAAGGGTATCGTCGAGACGCGTAAGGCGCGTGTGCGAAAGGTCCGCGGCGACAAGCTCGATCCGAACTACTGGGAGCCGACAAAGGAAAGTCCGGGCGACGACATGGCGGAGCCAACTCTTAAGCCGGGTAAAACGTACACGGGGCGAAGCAAGGATCGGTGGAGCCCCGTAACTCGCGACGTGCTTTATATAAATTTTCGCAAGGAATTGAGCGCGTTCGACAAGTATTTCTACTTTGGCAAGGACCCGGCTAATCGGATGTCGGTAGCAAGGCGACCCGCGACACTGGCGGCAGTTAAGGGGGCGGCTGGAGTTGCAAAGAAGCCCTTTTCACGTCGCATCACGAGCAAGATGGATCAGGTTCGATACGATGCTGAATGGCTAGCACGCGTGATTGAAGCGAACGATACATCTGTAGAGTATCGTAACCGGAAGGTCGCGACGGAGAATCGGCTACTCGCTCAGGCTGAGTTGGAAATGGTGAGTTTTGTTCTGGGTAGAGAATATGAGGAGGCACGCTGGATTCGACATCGCCTCTTCAAGGGTGACGGCGGACTCAGCATCGTTTTTAAGACAAAGCACGGGCGGTATTCGGAAGCGTTCGCAGGCAGCGGTGAGGTTGCCGTAACGAGCTGTGTGGTACAGATTCTGAAAGCTGCAAGGGGAACCTTGGTCTTGCTTGACGAGCCGGAGGTGTCCCTACATCCAGGGGCGCAAGAGCGGTTGCTTGCGTTCCTCGTAAAGATGGCGCGTGTCCGGCAGCTGCAGGTCGTGTTTTCAACTCACTCGCCTCATATGACCGCGGGGCTACCGGACGATGCGATCAAGACGTTTCATCAGCTGGAAGACGGGCGTTTTGCGGCGATTGCGTCGACGCACCCGTATGCCGCTTTTCGTCGCCTTGGCGCAATGAGCGGTGGGCGGATCCGAGTTTTAGTCGAGGATCGATTGGCGAAGATGGTAGTGGAGCAGGCACTCCTGACTATAGCGGATGCCGCGACGCGAGAGGTCTTTGCGGTCGAGTTCCCAAGTGGTGGGGCCGATGCTATTTTGAAGTATCACGTGCCTGTACTCATGGCGGCGCCCGGGCATACTTTAGTGCTCCTGGACGGCGACAAGCGGCTCGTCCCTGAGTTCGTTGATCCGGACACAATTGGTGTGGCGCAAAATGACACGCTCGCTGCGAAGATCAAGGAGCAGACGGGCGTGGATCCAGAGCTGACAGTGGATGGCGGGGCCGGTGGCGGGAATTTGGCGCAACGTGTACAAATTCAGCGAAAATACTTGGCGTGGCTGCGAAGGAACGTTGCCTTCATCCCAACCTTATGCCCTGAGGAATTGATACTCCGAGCCGTGGGACAGGCCGATCCTGCAGCACAAAAGTCACAGGATCACAAGGACCGGTTGAGGGAACTGGCTGCTGGCCTGTATGGGCCGAACGTTTCAAACGAGCGCACTGACTCGCACGGCGAGACACTCATTGCGGGCGCTAGAGGTGGCTCGGCAGAGTTGGCGCAGTTGGTCGATCAACTGACCAGCTACTTAGCATCTGTGCACCCGTAGTACCTAACGTCAATCCGGAGCTCCGATACGGAAGACTACACGGACTCTCAAGTTTAAGCTGATGATTCGCAAAGAGAACACCAACGCAAAGCCGCTGCACGCCATAGATCTGTTTAGTGGGTGCGGAGGCCTGAGTTTAGGCCTCAAGAAGGCAGGGTTCGTCGTGGCCGCGGCCGTTGAAATCGACCGCAAGGCCCAGGAAACCTATCGGCTAAACCACCCGAAGGTTCGTCTTTACGCACAAGATATTCGCGGATTAGACCCGGCAGAGGTGCTGCGTGGAGCGGGGCTGAAGCCTGGCGAGCTCGACCTTCTTGCCGGGTGCCCGCCGTGTCAGGGGTTTTCGCGGCTGCGGACCAAGAACCAACGAACGTCGGTCAAGGACGAGCGTAATGATCTTGTTGCTGATTTCTTGCGCTTCGTTGAGATCATGCAGCCAAAGACAATAATGCTTGAAAACGTGCCGGCCTTGGCCAAGGACGCTCGATTTCTCAAAATGCGCTGTGAACTCGAGACATTGGGTTACGAGACAGTGGTGCATGTGCTGGACGCGGCGGACTACGCGGTGCCGCAGAGACGTAAGCGTCTCATAATGCTGGCCTCAAATATCCACACACCTGTGCTGGCGGATAAGGCGAGCAAGCGAGTAACCGTCCGTGAAGCTCTTGGTGGTCTCGATAACCCGAAGAACGCAAAGGATGATCTGCATGCGTTGGGAGAAAACCGATCGAAAGAAGTGCGTGAACTCATCGCGCTAATACCTAAAAATGGCGGTAGTCGCGTTGACCTGCCTGAAAAATATCAGCTCGAGTGCCACAAGCGCAGCAACGGATTCCGGGACGTCTACGGACGTATGGCTTGGGATCAGGTTGCGCCAACAATAACGAGCGGCTGTCACAATCCGTCGAAGGGTCGCTTTTTGCATCCGAGCCAAAATAGGACGATCACCCTGAGGGAAGCGGCGATCCTCCAGGGGTTTCCACGGAAGTACAAGTTCAATGTAGCTCACGGCAAGGAGTCGATTGCACTGATGATCGGTAACGCCTTGCCGCCTCCCTTCATCACGGCACACGCTAACGCTCTAAGAAAGGGGCTGGAAGAGGCTCGCGAAGGCTAAGCGGTCGGACGGTGCAATTGAATTCACGGACCCTTCACCGCGATCAATGACTGACAGCGTATCCAGAGCGCAGCGCAGCCGTAACATGGCAGCGGTTCGTTCGTCGAATACAAAACCAGAGAAAGTAGTGCGTTCCATCCTGCACAGGTTGGGACTACGATTCCGGTTGCACCAAAAGACGCTCCCCGGAACGCCTGACATCGTGCTTAGGCGTCACGCCACGGTCGTACTTGTACATGGCTGCTTCTGGCATGGACATGATTGTCCGCGAGGGAAGTTACCGGAGACGCGTCGTGAGTTTTGGATCCCAAAGCTACAGCGCAACCGCGAGCGTGATCTTGATAACGAGAGGCGCTTGCTAGAGCAGGGGTGGCGCGTGCTGATTGTTTGGGAGTGCGAGCTCCGCAAGCCTGACCAATTGAGAGGACGGCTCGCCGAGGCATTCAGCGTCCCGGAGTGATTGGCCATCGGAGTTCGCAGAACCCGAGTTCCAACGCTACATGACTATCGACCGGCTCAATCTGTACGTCGGCTTGGCCGGATTTCGGTGAAATTCGCAGTAAATTTGGAACGCCCTCGTTCGTATACATCTGCGGTGCGTTCGTAGCTACTCGCGCTTCCGTTCCTCGTTGCTTGGAAACCCCCTTCACACCGCCGAGACGGTGTGAAGGGGCCGCCGAGGGTGTCTAACTTGATGGCGACCTGACAGTGCAGCGTCTAGGCTTTGTGTCCGAAGGAGCTAGCCCTTGTGTCATCAGAAGAAAGGACGGTAGCGATGGCTGCACGTCTCGGTAACGCCATTGGCTGATGACCCTCTTTGTGAATCCAAGCGCTCTCTCGACGTTCGCGACGGTGCCACCGAAGTGGCGATCAGCGGTCTCGGCAATCCGAGTCTGCAGATGCTGAGCTGTTAGCAATTTGCTAATTTCCGGCCCATGGAGAATCATCTCTCCGATGGCATCGATGTTGTACCGCTGACGCGGGCTGATTCGGCTTGCTTTGACGATTCCTCTGAGCTCCTTGTGGTTCGCCGCGAGCCAACTGCCGCACCGAGAACAAAAGTCTACATGCGCGTGGCGTGGCACAAATGGCTGAACCCGTCGGCACGAAGGGCATTCATGTTGCAGCGCCATGCTGTGAACTGGGCACACCAAAATCGGGGCTGCTTGCGAGATCAATGCAAGATAGGGTTCGTGTCCGGCATCACGCCATTCAAGGAAGCACATCGGGCACCACCTTGGATGTGTGTATAGGAGCCCGAGTGCTCGTGGGTCGAGGATACCAGACCAGAGCATGAAAGAGCATTCGCTAAGCTTCTGTTGGCTGGTCAAGTCTTCCAGCTTTCGGGTGAACTCGGCAGCGTACTTGCCCACGCCGTTCATGGTCTTCAGGTGAGACTCCGTGAAGCTCGAACTGTGTTTGGTATGTCGAACCCTTGTCTCCGGAACGATCTCGCGCCTCATCAGTACAAGGGGGCTGACGGTATGAGCCAGAGCGAGGCGAATCAACACGCTATGCAAAGCTTCCCGCATGATCGAATCGTTGCCAAGCGGAGCGATCCGATACAGGCGGCTTCGTTCCGGCATCTGCCAATTCGACGTTTGCCACAGATCGTCATCAGAAGTCATTGGAGGCTCCTCCGACGGGATCTCGCCCCGGCTTTCTTGTTCCCGGTCGGCGCTTCTTAACAGGGCGACGTGACTCTGCGGAGGTGGCTTGCTTCCGAGATGGAATAGTCGGGATGTAGTCGAATCCGAGTTCGTGTGCGAGATCGTCTTCCTTGATGTCTTTCAGAAGGGCCTCTCCTGCTATCGCCTCCTTCAGCATCGCCATCAGCTTATAGTTCGAGAAGGCCGTTGCCTCGAGTAGGGTGCTATCTACCGGGATACCGTGGGTCAAGGCCCGTTCAAGCGCGCGTTGCAACCACGTTTTGAGGATACCGACGCATCCCACGGATCGCATGAGGAAATGCGTCCTCTTGCGTGCAAGGATTTGCTCCCTGTCTCATTGTGCCGGCTTTCTTCATTTCCGGCGCGGTTTCATCCGCCCACCGCCCCCTCCAGCAAAAAGAACACCACGAAGCCGACGAAGAACGCCGCTGTCGCCAGCGGCGTGTCGGGCACCTCATGCGCCTCGGTGAGCAGTTCCTCGGTGACCAGGTACAGCAGCGCGACCGTGCCGAGCCCGAGCAGGGCCGCGTAAGGCGTGGGCGGCAGCCCCGAGAACACGGCATTGCCGACCACGGCCGCCAGGCTCAGCAGCGCCGACATCGCCATCGGGATCGCGATCGCCAGCATGCGCCCGATGCCGGCCGCGGCGAGCGCCGCGCTGACCGAGAGCGCGAGGAACAGCACTTCCAGCGTCAGCGCTACGGTCAGGATCAGCCCGGTCTGGTCGCCGGCCGAGAAGGCGATGCCGAGCACCAGGCCGTCGATCAGCAGGTCGATGGCGGTGACGATGATCAGGCTGACCGGCAGGCGCGCCGTCTCGAGCCGGGTCTCGACCACCCGCGACAGCGCACGGATCGCCAGCATCAGGCCGAGCCCCAGCGCGAAGCCGACCACCACGGGCAGGCTGGCGTAGGTGCGGTCCTTGGGCAGCAGTTCGAGCGCGGCGGCCGAGAACACGATGCCGGCGGTGAAGTGCTGGATCAGGCTCGAGGTGGCCGGGCGGGGCGGCCGCAGCGCGGCGACCAGCGCGCCGAGGCAGGCCGCCACGATGGGCGGCAGCGTCAGCAGGGCGAGTTTGGCGGCGGGGGTCATGGCGCGCTCAGGCGGCGGGCGCCGCGCATTGCGGGCAGAACCGCGCGCCGGCCGGCAGCGTATTCCGGCATTGCGAGCAGGCCGCCGCCGGCAGGGCCGCCGCGCATTGGCTGCAGAACCGCGCGCCACGCGGGCTGGGCGCGCGGCATCGCGGGCAGGCCACGGAATCGGCCGCCGAAGGTAGCGAGGACGGCGCCGGCGAAGCGGCGGGCGAAGGTGGCTGCCGCTCGCCGCGATGATGCCCCGACCCCGTCGATGACGCATGACCCTGTCCGCCGCCGTGATGGCCGCCGTGCCGCTTGTTTCCCCAGAAGCTCATTCCGTACTCCTTGATAAAGAGCGCGATGGCGCGAGAGGCGCGCCCTTCGGGCGGGCCCGCGGCAGGGTAGCCGTTGCCGTGCCGCGGATCGCAGGAACGTAGTTAACACCCTGAAGCCACTTCAGGGTCAACCGCGCGGAGCGCGACCCGCCGCGCGGCCCGGGATCACCTAGTTCGGCAGCTTGACCGGCACCGACCGCGTCAGCAGGTCGACGTAGTAGTCGAAGAAGCGCGCGTTGTCGAAGCGCTTCACGATGCGCATCTTCTGCAGGCCCGGCGGCGGATTGCTGGCATACCCGGTCGACTTGCCGTCGTTCGCGCCGAAGCTGGTGTCCACGTCCACCCATTCGTCGACGGTCTGGGTCGCGAAGCTCGGGTCCATCAGGTAGGCGATGGTCAGGGTGTCCCAGATGTTGGTGGTGTAGTTGGGATTGGTCTCGAAGCCGTTCTTGCCGTCGAAGCCATAACCGTTCAACTGCTTGAAGATTTGCGTGACGACGGTCTGCCTGGCGGGATCGCGCGTGATGCGGTCATAGACGCTCTTGTCCATGCGCACCGTGTCGGTCACGTCGAGCGGCACGACCACCTGCTTGATCGGCAGGCGCAGCACCTCGCGCGCGGCCTCGGGATCGAACCACCAGTTGAACTCGGCCTTCGGCGTGGTGTTGCCGGGCACGTCGATGGCCCCGCCCATGTAGATGATCTGCTTGATCATCGGCACGATCTCGGGATGCTGGCGCGTGGCGAGCGCGATATTGGTGAGCGGCCCGATCGCGAGGATCGTCACCTGGCGCGGGTTCTGTTTGACGCTGTCGACGATGAAGTCGACGGCGCTTTTGGCCTGCACCCTGGTATGCGTGGCGAAGCCGTCGGGCGGCGCGACCAGGTCGGCATCCGATTTCGGCTCGGGCGTGTTCCAGGCGCCCAGGTAGCCGTCGCCGCCCGGGGACTGCGCGAGTTCGCGCTGGATGGTGGCGTAGTCGTGCGACAGCGCGTAGTTGGCGCCAGCATACACGCCGATCCGGTCGCCCACGCCGAGCCGCTCGACCGACTTCAGCGCATCCGCCACGCCTTGCCTGAGCCATTGATTGCCGGACACCACCGAGATGCCGAGTACCTCGATGCGGCCTTGCGCCTGGAGTTGGGCAGCCATCACGCCGAGCTGGCCGTCGTCGCTCATGGTGTTGTAGTCGCTGTCGATGATGACCTTGGGCGCCGCGCCTTGGGGCTGCAGCGTGTCGGCGCCGCCGCAGCCGGCCAGGGCAGCGCCCAGTCCCGCGATGCCGGCCGTCAGTGCCAGCTTGAGAATCCAGTGCTTCATGCATACCTCCGATGTTGTGATGGGTAGCCCGCGCCGTTCGGCATGTCCCCTCGGACCGGCACGGTGCAAGCATTCTGTATGAACAAGCGGGTCCGGATCAATCTCCGGCGTGGCATCGCGCGTCGCGCCTGCCTTGCCCGGCAAGGATTCCGGCTGCGATGTCCTAACTTACTAATGCAAATAGTAATGATTCGCGTTTACGATACAATCGCCCGCGGCAGTCTCCTGGAATATGGGTTGGGGCCGCCGATCGAGAACCACTCAAAACGGGGAGTAGCAGATGCAGTTCAAACGTCGTTTCGTCAGGATCGTCGTGCCGGCCGTGCTCGCGAAGACTTGCGCCGTGGCGATGGCCGAGCCCAATCCGGTGGAGACGGCTCGGCCGTCGCGTCAGGCAGAGGGTGGCGCATCCTCGTCGCCGCTGCGCCGCGAGGAGACGCTCAAGGCGATCTCGGTGACCGCGAATCGGGTGGGGACCACCCAGCTGAGCCGCACCGCCGCTTCGGTATCGGTGATCACCAGCGACGACATCGACGACGACAACGCACGCGACATCAAGGACGCGCTGAAGTACGAGCCGGGCGTCGAGGTGCGCCGCCAGGCCTATCGGCCGAGCGGCGTCACGGGCTCGTCGGGACGCGCCGGCAACGAGGGCATCAATATCCGCGGTCTGGAGGGCAATCGCGTGCTGATGCTCGAGGACGGCATGCCGCTGCCGCAGTCGTTCGCCTTCGGCTCGGGCGCGGCGGGCCGCGGCGACTATCTCAACACCGATCTCTACGAGCGTATCGAGGTGCTGCGCGGGCCGACCTCGGTGCTGTACGGCAGCGACGGCCTGACCGGCGCCGTCAACTTCGTCACCAAGGACCCGAAGGCGCTGCTGGCGATCTACCGCAAGCCGACCTATTTCTCGCTCAAGGGCGGCTACGATTCGACCGACCGCAGCTGGGGCTCGACGGCGAGCGCCGCGTTCGGCGGCGAGCGCGTGCAGGGCATGCTGGTGCTGAGCGGCCGCCACGGCCACGAGACCGACAACCAGGGCGAGGTGGGCGGGCTCGGCGCGAACCGCTCGAAGCCGGACCCGCTGACCTACAACAATCGCAACGCGCTGGGCAAGATCGTGTTCCGGCTCAGCAGCCAGGACACGCTGAAGCTGACCGCCGAGACGCTCGACAACACCAATTCCAGCGATGGCCTGTCCCAGCTCGGCGGCGCTTATCAATGGGGTGGGCGCAGTTCGCGCGACTACACGGCGAACCGCTACGTGACCGGCAACGAGGTGCAGAGCAATCGCGCCAAGCTCGACTACGATCACCGCGACGACAGCAACCCGTATTTCCAGCAGCTGCACGCTTCGGTCTACTACCGGAATGCCCAGACGCACCAGACGCTCGACATCGGCGGCCTGAGCGCGACGGGCGTCGCGGCCAGCCGCTCGCGCGTGAACGACTATCGCGACAACATCCTGGGCGGCAACCTGGTGGCCGACAGCCGCTTCGCCACCGGCGCCTGGCGGCACCAGCTCACCTATGGCTTCGACGTCAGCGTCTCGCACTACAGCACCTCGAGCTCGGCGGCGGGCGAGTGGGTGCCGGGCGGCGACGGTTATCCGGAAGTATTCCCGAAGACCACCCAGACCAACTTCGGCGCCTACCTGCAGGACGAGGCGCGCTGGGATCGCCTGAGCATCGTGCCGGGCGTGCGCTTCGACTGGTTCCGCATGACGCCGCACGCGGACGCGACCTACAACACCGCCGCGGCCACCTCGACCAAGCCGACCACCGGCCTCACCGACAACGCGGTGTCGCCGCGCCTGGCGCTGCTCTACGAGGTGACGCCGGCCCTGGTGCCCTATGTGCAATACGCACGCGGCTTCCGCGCGCCCTCGGCCTACCAGGTCAACAGCTACTACAACCCGGCCGGCTCCTATGGCCTGTTCTACCAGCAGGTCGGCAACCCGAACCTGCGGCCGGAAACCAGCAACACCTTCGAGCTCGGCACGCGCGGCAAGTTCGGCGTCGGCGCGGGCCACGTGAACTACAGCCTGGCCGGCTTCGCGGGACGCTACAACGACTTCATCGACACCAAGGTGGTGGGCGGCAACGTGCGCTCGCCGAACGATCCGTACACGGTGCAGTACGTGAATTTCTCGAAGGCCTCGATTCACGGCCTTGAAGCCAAGGCCGACTGGCTGGTCGACGACAGCCTGGAAGTGAAGGGCGGCCTGGCCTGGATCCGCGGCACCGAAACCAAGGACGGCGTGACCACCGGGCTGGATACGGTGCCGCCGCTCGCGGTGGTCCTGGGGCTGCGCTACACCGGCGGCGAGCGCTGGTTCGCGGGCGTCGACCTGACCTACAACTCGCGCAAGAGCAAGTCCGACATGTCGGATCCGAGCTTCTATTCCACGCCCTCGTTCACCATCGTCGACCTGCACGCGGGCTATCGCTTCTCGCGCCACGTCAGCCTGACGGCCGGCATCAACAACCTGTTCGACCGCAAGTACTGGGTCTGGAACGACGTGCGCGGCCTGAAGGACAGCGACGGCGCCGCCACCATCGCGGCCCTTACCGCCCCGGGCCGCAATTTCAACGTCGGCATGAAGATCGATTTCTGATCGGCCGGCCAGGACTTCCCGCTTTTTCATGACCGAGGACACCGCATCATGACCACTGCCTCCGCCACCGGCGCCCAGGCCGCCACTCATTCGTATACCCAGGACGCGGCCTCGCTGGCCGCGCTGCGGCGCGATTTCACCACGCTGCGCACCGAGCGCAAGCTGCGCCACCGCGATGCCGCCGCCACGCTCGGCGTGAGCGAGGGCGAGGCGCTGGCCGCCTTCGTCGGCGAGCACGTGGTGCGCCTCGATGCGCGCTTCGTCGAGCTCTACGAGGCGATCCCGCTGCTCGGCACGGTGATGACGCTGACCCGCAACGAGGCGGCCGTGCACGAGAAGATCGGCCAGTTCGAGAAGATGAGCCATGACGGGCAAGTCGGGCTCGCGCTCGGCAGCGCGATCGACCTGCGCATCTTCTACGGCAAATGGGCCTCCGCCTTCGCGGTGCGCGAGGCGAGCGAGCAGGGCGGCGAGCGCAAGAGCCTGCAGTTCTTCGACGCGCAGGGCACCGCCATCACCAAGCTCTACCTGCGTGCCGACAGCGATCACGCGGCCTTCGATGCGCTGGTGACGCGCCACGCGGCGGTGCCGCAGGCCGCGGGCCTGACGGTCGTGCCGATGCCTGCGCCGGCAGTCGGCCGCGAGGACGACGAAATCGACGTGGCCGATTTCCGGGCCGCCTGGGACGCGATGCAGGACACCCACGAGTTCTTCGGCATGCTGCGCAAGTTCGGCGCGGGCCGCCTGCAGGCGCTGCGGCTGGCCGGTGAGTCGCGCGCGCGGCGGCTGGAGGATGGCGCGCTGCGTGCTCTGTTCGACGACGTGGCCGCGAGCGGCCTGCCGATCATGGTGTTCGTCGGCAATACCGGGATGATCCAGATCCATACCGGGCCGGTGGCGAACCTGGTGCCGATGGGGCCCTGGCTCAACGTGATGGATCCCGACTTCAACCTGCACCTGCGCACCGACCTGGTCGACAGCGCCTGGCTGGTGCGCAAGTCGACCAGCGACGGCGTGGTCAGCTCGGTCGAGTTGTTCGACGAGCGCGGCGAGACCATCGCCATGCTGTTCGGCGCGCGCAAGCCGGGCGCGCCGGAGCTGGCGGGCTGGCGCGAGGCGCTGGCGCGGCTCGCGCCGGCGGCCGATCGCGACGAGGTGCAGGCATGAGCGCGCGGCACGACGCGGGGCGTCGCCGCTGGCTGCTCGGCGCGGGCGCGAGCGCGTTCGCGCTGGGCGCGAGCGGCCTGGCCGCCGCCAGCGCCGGGGCTGCGGTTGCCGCGGCCACAAGCGGCGCGACCGGAGCCGCGACCGGAGCCACGGCTGGCGCCGCGGCCGCCGGCGTGGCCGCGCCGAGCGAGCCGCATCGCGTGGTCGTGATCGGCGGGGCGCTGGCCGAGATCGTCTACGCGCTCGGCCGTGCCGACCGGCTGGTCGGCACCGACACCACCTGCACCTTCCCGGCGCCGGCGCGCGCGCTGCCCAAGATCGGCTACCAGCGCTCGCTGTCGGCCGAGAGCCTGCTCGCGCTGCGTCCCGACCTGGTGCTGGCCTCGGCCGAGGCGGGGCCGACCTCGGCGCTGGACCAGGTGCGTCGCACCGGCATCGACGTCGACCTGTTCGCCGAGCATCACGACGTGGGCTCGGTGCGCGACAAGATCGACGGCATCGCGCGCGCGCTCGGCGCCGAGGCGGCGGGCCGCGAGCAACTGGCGCGCTTCGATCGCGACTGGGCGCAGGCGATCTCGGGCGCCAAGCCGGCGCCGCGCCGCGTGCTGTTCGTGATGGACCCGGCCGGGCGCCAGCCGATGGTGGCCGGGCAGCGCACCGCCGCCGCCGCGATGCTGCGTTATGCCGGCTTCACGAATGCGATCGAGGGCGTGGAGGGCTACAAGATGCTGAGCTCGGAGGCGCTGGTGGCGGCGCAGCCCGAGGTGGTGCTGACCACCGACGACACGCTGCGCGCGGCGGGCGGCGCGCAGGCACTGCTGTCATCGGCGGGTTTTTCGCTGACGCCGGCGGGCCGCGCCTCGCGCGTGGTCGCGCTCGATGCGCTGTTCCTGCTCGGCTTCGGGCCGCGCCTGCCGCAGGCGGTGACGGCCTTGCGCCGGAAATTGGTCGCGGCCTGAGCGATTCGACCGGCGGGCTTGGCGAGCCGGCCGTGTCAGGGGGCTCGACGGGAAGGGCCGATGCGGCGCGGCGAAACCGGATGTGATCGAAGGAGAGGCGATCGCAGCCGGGCGCCTCGGCGGCCCGGCCGCGACCGGATTCAGGCGTCGGCCGCGATCACGGCGCGATTGCGACCGCCGCGCTTGGCCTGGTAGAGCGCCGCGTCGGCGGTCTCGATCAGCGAGGTGGTCGAGCCTTCGGGCGAGGCGATCACGCAGGCCCCGCCGATGCTGACGGTGACCACGCCGCCCTCGATGCCGCCCGCGTGCGGCACCTGCAGGGCGGCCACCTCGAGGCGGATCTTCTCGGCGACCAGCCGGGCGCCGCCCGCCGGCGTGCCCGGCAGCACCACGCCGAACTCCTCGCCGCCGAAACGCGCGGCCAGGTCGCCCGGGCGGCTCATGCAGCGCTGCAGCGCGGCGCCCACCTGGCGCAGCACGTCGTCGCCGGCGACATGGCCGTAGGTGTCGTTGTATTGCTTGAAGCGATCGACGTCGATCATCAGCATCGACAGCTCGGATTGCTCGCGCTGGCTCTTGCGCCATTCGCCGTCGAGGTAGGCGTCGAGATAGCGCCGGTTCGGCAGCGCGGTGAGCCCGTCCGACTGCGAGAGCCGCTCGAGTTCGCGATTGGCGGCCAGCAGCTCGTGCTGCGACTGCCGCAGCGCGCGGTAGGCGGTGTTCAGCTGCAGCAGGTTCACGTAGGCGCGCGAGTGATAGCGGATCCGCGCCACCAGCTCGACGTGGTCGGGCAGCTTGATCAGGTAGTCGTTGGCGCCGGCCTCGAAGGCGGCCTGCTTGATGCGCGGCTCCTCCTTGGTCGACAGCACGATGATCGGCACGTCGCGCAGCTCGGGCGTGCGCCGGTAGTGCTGGACCAGGGTCAGCCCGTCGATGTCGGGCATCACCAGGTCCTGCAGGATCAGCGTCGGATGCGTGTCGCGGGCGATCTCCAGCGCCTGCGTGGCGTGCTGGCAGTAGCGCAGCTCGATGCCGTCCTCGCCGGCCAGGGCCTGGCGCACCGCCTCGCGCACGATCGGCTGGTCGTCCACCAGCAGCACCACGGCCGTGCCGGAGGCGCCGGCAGCCGTGGGCAGCGCCAGCCGAGCTGCCTCGAGCGCGGCATCGGCGCCTTGCTGGGCGGTTTCCGGTGGGGCGGGCCGCGGGTTCGGCGCGCCGGCCGGGTCGAATTCCATGCGTGGTTCCTTCTGAAAGCGGGAAGTCCGCCGGCTCCAGCGGCGGGCGTGTCGGCGGGGCGGCCTCGCCTGCCGCGTGCCGGCCGCTCCTGGCACGGAGGCGGGCGGGACGGGCGAGGCGAGACAAGCGGCCGATAAGCCGTGGATCGATTCTGGATAAGGTGCCGGGTGCCGCGCCGACCACGAGACTTGTCCTCGTTCACGGCCGATCATCCCCAGACACGCCACGCGCTTGTTCGATCCCTGGCGCGTTGATCCGGCTGCGGAAATCGGGCTTGTCCACTGCCGGGTCGGGTCATTGTCAACCAACCCTATTTACCTGTAAGGGTTTTCCTCACAACCGGGAATGAATTGTAGGCCGGCGGGAAAAAGCGCGCACCGTTTTCGCGGCGTCCGCCGCGTGCTCAGACGGCGCAGCGCGCGAGGTGATAGCGCAGGGTGGTTTCATCGGGTTCGCCCTCGCCGCTGCTGGGCGGATAGACGGCGATGGTGGTGCCGGCCGCCGCGTTCTGCTCGAGTGTGATGCGCCAGTCCTCGTCGGTCGAGCGCGGGCCCACCAGTAGCGTCGCGGCGCTGCCCTGCTGCTGAACGCGCGTGCCGGACATGCGCCCCGACAGGCAGCGCTCGATCTGCGGGGCCGTCAGGCCGGACGAGACGTAGATCATCGCGCCGGGCGGCGCACCGATCGCGGCGGCCTGCGACTGGGCCAGCGGGCGCGGGCCGTTGCTGCTGCCGCAGCCGGCGATGGTGGCCACGGCGGCGCCCGCGAGCAGCAGGCGGGCGATCAGGGAATTCGGTGCATTCATCGATTCGGGGTTCTCGGATACGGGTTCGATCACGGCATCGCCCGGCGGCGCCGGCGAGGGTCGAAGCTGGCGATCGATCCGGCGGCGAGGCGAAACATGTCGGGGCAGGCTAACAAGCGTGCCGGGTCGAGGATGTTAAAAATTGTTTTTCGGGCCGCTCTCGCGTAGGATGCGCGGCTTTGTTGGCCGGCCGTAAGACGGCCGGTGCACCGGCTCGGTCCGGTGCGGCGCGGGACGGCGGGGAAATCCGTCCCGGTGCGTTTCACCTGCGTTGACGAATCATTCACATCGTTTACGGCTTGGCATTCCCTTATGCGCGCGTATCTCATATTGCGAATGCATTTCGGCATGCCTATCGTTCGAGGATGGCAAGGCCGGAGTCGGGGGAAATCATTCGGGACAACCGACTATATGAACCGGCTTTTCCTGTGGCGTGACAGATTCGGCGCGGGTACCCGCGCGGGCCACAACAAGATTTGCAACGGAGACGAACCATCATGAGCAGTGTCATCGAGCCCGCAAGCCGCGCGGGCAATCCGTCCTTCCTGTCCAAGGAAGCGACGATCGCCCGTCCGGGTTTCTCGCGCTGGATGGTGCCGCCGGCGGCACTCGCCGTGCACCTCTGTATCGGCCAGGCCTACGCGTTTTCCGTGTTCAACGGCCCGCTGACCAAAGTGATCGGCATCAGCGCCTCGGCGCCCGGCGACTGGTCGCTGACCACGCTCGGCTGGATCTTCTCGCTGGCGATCGTGTTCCTGGGCCTGTCGGCGGCGTTCGCCGGCAAGTGGCTGGAACGCGTCGGCCCGCGCCGCACCATGCTGACGGCGGCCTGCTGCTTCGGCGGCGGTTTCATCGTTTCGGCGATCGGCGTGTGGACCCACCAGATCTGGCTGCTCTACCTCGGTTACGGCGTGATCGGCGGGATCGGCCTGGGCCTGGGCTACGTGTCGCCGGTCTCGACCCTGATCCGCTGGTTCCCGGACCGCCGCGGCATGGCCACCGGCATGGCGATCATGGGCTTCGGCGGCGGCGCAATGATCGCCGCGCCGTTGTCGGTGGCGCTGATGAACCACTTCAAGAGCGCCACCAGCATCGGCGTGGCCGAGACCTTCGTGGTGCTCGGCATCGCCTACTTCATCTCGATGACGATCGGCGCCTTCGCGATCCGCGTGCCGGCGCCGGGCTGGAAGCCGGCCGGCTGGGAGCCGCCCGCGCGGTCGACCAACAAGATGATCACCTCGCGCCACGTGCACATCGACCAGGCCCTGAAGACGCCGCAGTTCTACCTGATCTGGCTGGTGCTGTTCCTCAACGTGACGGCCGGCATCGGCATTCTCGGCCAGGCCTCGGTGATGATCCAGGAGAGCTTCAAGGACACCGTGACGGCCGCGGCCGCCGCCGGCTTCGTGGGCCTGCTGTCGCTGTTCAACATGGGCGGGCGCTTCGTGTGGGCCTCGGCCTCGGACTGGGTCGGCCGCAAGAACACCTACTTCATCTTCTTCGTGCTCGGCGCGGTGCTCTACTACTGCGTGCCGCGTTTCGCGGCGAGCGGCAACATCGCCCTGTTCGTGCTGGCCTACGGCGTGATCCTGTCGATGTACGGCGGCGGCTTCTCGACCGTGCCGGCCTATCTGGCCGACATGTTCGGCACCGCCTTCGTCGGCGGCATCCACGGCCGGCTGCTGACGGCCTGGGCCGCGGCGGGCGTGGCCGGCCCGGTGCTGGTCAACTACATCCGCGCCTACCAGGTCGGCCACGGCGTGGCCAAGGCCGATGCCTACACCATGACGGTGCACCTGATGGCGGTGCTGCTGGTGGTCGGTTTCTTCTGCAACCTGCTGGTGCGACGCGTCGCCGACCACCACTACATGAGCGACGCGCAGCTCGCGTCCGCCAAATAACGGAGACCCGTGATGACCGATCTCTCGACCCGCGACGCGGCCGACGCGCACCCGACCAACAAGGGCCTGCTGCTGGTGTTCTGGCTCTATGTGCTGATTCCGCTGGTCTGGGGCGTGTTCAACACGCTCGCGCAGGCGCTCAAGCTGTTCCATTGAGTGTTCGCGCAGGCATGCCGGCGGCCACGCCGGCATGCCGGAAACGGTGCCCATATCAGGGTTTTCGGCAGTCAACGCGATGTAAGCCGGGCGCGTTGAATCGACAGCGACGCCGGATTTTCCCGGGCGCGCCGGTGCGATGAAGCGCATCGCGGGTTTCCCGATCGACCGTTTCCACTTTCCAACGCAGGGGTAGAACAATGAACAAGCTTCTCGTTTCGCTGGCCGCCGTGACGCTCGCCTTCGCATCGGCATCGGTGTTCGCGCAGGACGCCTCGGCGCCGGCCGCCAAGCACGACAAGAGCGCACCGAAGCACAAGCTCAAGAAGCACGGCTCGACCAAGGGCAATGCCAAGGCTGCCGCCGCTTCGGCCGCCGGCACCAACGACAAGGGCGCGCAGCAGTAAGCGCCTACCGCGGCGGCGCGATCCGCCGCCTCGCGGGAGCGCCTCCGAACGGAGCGCTGCCGCCATCGAGTCCTGTCCGGTTTTCGGGCAGGACTTTTTTCATGGCGCGGCCGTGCATCGCGAACCGGCAAAGATCACGCAGCTGTGCTTTACTTCGGCGCTTGAGCAAACGAGGAGCAAAGCATGGATATCGGTTTTGTCGGGCTGGGGGAAATGGGCGGCGCGATCGCCGCGAACCTGCTGAAGGCGGGGCATCGCGTGCGGGTCTGGAATCGTTCGCCGGAGAAGCTCGCGCCGCTGGTCGAGCAGGGCGCGGAGCAGGCTGCCTCGATCGATGCCGCCTTCGCCGGCGACGCGGTGTTCTCGATGCTGGCCGACGATGCCGCGGTGCGCGGCGTGTTCGACGCGGGCCTGCTCGAGCAGGCGCCGCGCGGGCTGGTGCACGTCAACATGGCGACCATCTCGGTGGCGCTGGCCGAGACGCTGGCGCACGCGCACGCCGAGCGCGGCCTGCATTACGTGGCCGCGCCCGTGCTGGGCCGCCCGAACGTGGCCGCGCAGGGCCAGTTGACGATCGTCGCGGCCGGCCCGGCCGAGGCCATCGACCTGGTGCAGCCGGCGCTGGACGTGATCGGCCGCAAGACCTGGCGGCTCGGCTCGCTGCCGCAGCATGCCAATGCCGTGAAGCTGGCCGCGAACTTCTCGATCGCCTCGGCCATCGAGACCATGGGCGAGGCGGCGGCGATGCTGTCGGCGCACGGCGTGGCGGTCAGCGACTATGTCGACGTGATCACCAGCAGCATCCTGCCGGGCCCGGTCTACCAGGGTTACGGCGCGATGATCGCCGAGCGCAGCTACGAGCCGGCGCTGTTCAAGGCTCGGCTCGGCCTGAAGGACGTGCGGCTGGCGCTGGAGGCGGCCGACGCGGTGTCGGTGCCGATGCCGGTCGGCAGCGTGCTGCGCGACAACCTGCTCGACGCGATCGCGCACGGCGACGGCGAACGCGATTTCGCGGTGCTGGGCGAGGTGGCGGCGCGGCGCGCGGCGCGCTGAGCGGCGTTGGGCGGGCGGTGGCGATCGGCAGTGAGCCGCGCGCCGGCCGCGTGCATCGGGCGGTTCGCCGTGAGTCGCCTCGCGTGAACGATTCGCGCCGGTATCGGCCGGTTCGCGCGGGGGGCGGCGCAGCGCGGGCGACTGCCGGCATGATGGCTGTTCCGACAATCTTCCGAATCGAGACCTTGATGAGTTTGCATACCTGGGAGCTGTTCCTCGCGACGATGTTCGTGGTGTCGGCGATTCCCGGCCCGAACATGCTGCTGGTGATGTCGCACGGCGCGCGCTACGGCATGCGCCGCAGCACGGCGACCATGGCCGGCGCGCTGCTGGCGCTGGTGCTGATGTTCCTGGTGTCGGCGGCGGGGCTCGGCGTGTTCCTGGCGGCCTGGCCGCGCATGTTCGACGCGCTGCGCCTGGCCGGCGCGGCCTACCTGATCTGGCTCGGCATCAAGGCCTGGCGCGCGCGCGTGGAGGATGCCGGCGCCGAGGCGGCGCCCGTCACCCTGGGCATGCTGAGCTCGCCCGGCGCGCTGTTCCGCAACGGCTTCCTGGTTTCGGGCAGCAACCCGAAGGCCTTGCTGTTCGCGGTCGCGCTGACCCCGCAGTTCATCGACCCGGCCACGCCGAAGCTGCCGCAGTTCGCCTCGCTGGTGGTGACGCTGGCGATCTGCGAAGTCGGCTGGTACATCGTCTACTGCGCGTTCGGCACGCGTATCGGTGCCTCGCTGCGCAGCGCGCGCGTGATGCGGATCTTCAACCGGCTGACCGGCGGCGTGTTCGTCGGCTTCGGCACGGCGATGGCGCTGGTGCGTCACTGAGCCGGCACGCCGGGCGGCCCGGGATGGTCGGGCCGCGACCGTCTGACGCAGGCTGGCGCGATATCGACGCCGGAAAAACCAAACCCGATTTCGAAGGATCGGGTTTTTTCCTGGAAAGCCGCGCTGGACGGGTATTCAGCGCGCAGCGGGAGCGAGGAGGGGGGCGTCGCGACCTGGCAACAACCCGCAAGGGAAAATCCTTATTTTCCGTGCGGAAATGTTGCGGCGCGACATCGGCTCGGGTATAGTTGGAACTGTCTCCTCCATGTCTCCTCTGATATGGATTCAGCCCGCCTCTTCAGGCGGGCTTTTTTTCGTCCTGACGATTCCACATACCCGATCCGGTATCGCGTCCTCCGCCGTTTCCTTCCCTCAGAACTTGTACGACACCGCCAGGTAACTGATGATCGGGTTCGCCTTCAGCTCGCTCTTCGATTCCGCCAGCGTCGAGCCGTCGGCCGCCTTGATCGTCACGGTCGAGGTGGTGCGCAGCGGGATGTAGGTGACCGAGGCGATCAAGCCCCAATGATCGGTCAGCGCGTAGGTCAGGCCCGCGTTGAACACCGGCTGCCACGACGAGGACGCCTTGGCCGAGACCGAGGTGGTGCCCGGCTTGCCGGCGCCGGCCGCGAGGATCGAGCCGAGATTGTCCTGGGTCTGCTTGATGAAGTTGTTGCTCAGCTGCAGGTCGCTGAACCAGTTGTACGACACGCCGATGCCGAGGAAGGGGCGCAGCTTCGAGTCGGCCTTGGCGAAGTAGTACTGCAGGATCACTGCCGGGCTCCACTGCCGCACGCTCTTGACGATCGGATTCACCGCGCCGAGCCCGATGTTCTGCGTGCCGAGCGCGCCGGCCGGCCCTGGCGGCACGATGGTGCCCTGCCCGCTCACCTTGAACACCGGCGGCACGCCGGCCACCGAGGTCACCGCGATGTGGTCGGTGAGGAAGTGGCTGATGGTCAGGCCGACCGTGTCGGCCGTGCTGGTGCGCAGCCCGGTGCCCGGCGAATCGAAGGTGGGCGGCAGGCGCAGCGGCGTGTTGATCGGCGTGGGCGCCACGTTGGTGGTCAGCGGGGTGCTGCTCTGCACCGGCTGCACGTGGAACCAGCCGAGGCCGATCACGTTGCTGCCGGCGCTTTGGGCGTTGGCCGCGCCCGATCCGAGCGCGGCGGCCAGCGCCGCCGCGCAGAGAATGGTCTTGTTCACGGGGTGTCCCCTCGGTTTGTTATTGGACGAAGGCGCCGATCGTGAAATACGGCGAAGTCGCGTTGCTGTTGTCGAGGTAGCCGAACACGCCGCCGGTGAAGATGAACTTGCCGGTCGGGGTGGTGCTCGAGGCACCCACGTGGGTCGAGGTCACCGTGCCGGGCACCGCCTGCGTGTAGTCGAGGTTCAGCGCGGTCGCCAGCGACGCCTGCGAGGCGTTGAACGGATCGAGCAGGGTGGCCTGGGTGTTGATCAGGGCCGTGGTGCGATAGTCGAACTGGCTGTCCACGCCGATGTACTCGCCGTTCTGCGAGCCGGCCGCGACGCTCGACTGCGGCGACATGATCGAGATGCCCGATTCGTCGTCTGCGGTCAGGCCCGGGATGCCGTTCGCGTCGGGCAGCGGGTTCGGGTTGGCCACGCCGGTGCGGATCATGATCGGCACCAGCTGGTTGCGCAGCTTGCCGACGATGATGTAGCCCTTCGCCTGCGGCGTGGTGGCGAGCGTCGGCTTGACCTGGCTCTGGTAGTTGTTGGTCACGAAGGCGCCGCTGCCGTCGGGTGACTGCGTCAGGTTCGAGCCCGGCTGCGAGCAGGTGCCGGCATGCACGCCGGTGGTGTCGCAGCGCTGCCAGGTGCCGTCGGCGTTGATGGTGACCTTGCCGTCGATGGTGGTCGGCGAGAAGTTCTGCGAGGGCACCTGGCCGTAGCCGAGCTGGCTGTAGGTACCGGCCACGTTGGCGAGGTTGGTCTCGATCGACGAGAAGCCGATGAACGGGTAGTACGGGAAGGTCGTGTCGGGCACCGCACCCACGCCGATCACGCCCGAGAACTGGATGCGCGCGCCCGGAATCGTGCCGCCCGCCACGCCGAAGCCGACGAACACGCGCGCCGGGCGCGACGGGTCGAGGCTCGCGCCGTTCAGGCGCCATGCGCAGTTGTTGAGCTTCTGGGTCGGCAGGCCGGTTTCCTGGGTCAGCGTGCCGGTCGCGACGGTGCCGGCGCGGGTCGGCACCACGGTGCCGGTGGTGGCCGGGATCGGCGATTCGATATAGCTGATCTGCCAGGTCATCTTGGTCGTATCGAGCTGCAGCTTCACGAGCTCGCCGTCGCCGCCGCCGCCGGTATAGACCGTGCTGTAGTCCAGCGAGCTCGGGCAGAGGCCCGGTTCGGTCGCGGCCAGGGCCGCGGGCGGTTGGTCGTCCCCGCCCCCGCAGGCCGACACCAGCGGCACGGCACAGACCGCAGCCAGTACGAGATTGCGCTTCATCTTGCTCCTCCAGGATTGTCTCTTGTTTGCGGCGGCCAGCTCCCTGTCGGCCGCTTCATTTGGTTACCCGCGCGTATCGCCGGCGGCTGGCTGCCGATTGCGTCGCCGGTTCCCTGCTCCGGAACCGGCGACACCCTCGTCACGGCATTGGCCGCCCGCACCGCACCCCCCGTTGATCCCGTGTATCGCGTCGGGCACGGCCGCCGCGATCGCCTGATGCCTGGCCGCCGTGATGCCGGCGGTCGTCTCGCCGGTGTCGCGCGATGATGCGCACACCTGAATATGATTCGTCGACGTGCTGGAGAAGCGCTGGAGTCCTGCATGATGCCGCCGGCCGTGGCGCGTCGCGATCCGGGACGCGGGCCTGCCGCAAGGGGACGAGTGGACGCCTTGGCGCGTCGCGCGGGTGTCGCGCACGCATCGCGTGCCGACGCCCGGGCTCGGGCGCCGCACGTGGGCCGCGGCCGCCGAGCGCATGCGCGTCGGGCCGGCAGCGACCGCCGCAGGGGCGGGCGCGCTGGCCACGGCCGACCCCATCCACAAGGCGTATGACATGCCTCCGTCTCCGGTGTAATTGTGCGATGTAATTTCGCTGCGGGGCCTGCCGCTGTCAATTGATGGAACCGTCTAAAAAAGACGATTGAAACGGGACAGCTTGGAAACAAGCCCGTGAAATCGGGCCTGGCGGGAAGAATTAAAACGAAAATCGCGTTTGAAATTACCCTGCAAACGCGCGCTCCGGCGCCGCCGACGGTGCGCGTGCTGCGGTGCTCAGGCCCGCCCTGCAAGGCTTGCGGCCGACATCTCGGGTGTATCCCTATTCGGGATATTCATGATTGGGCGGGCACGGGAAATGAGCCGGATTGGCTGCGTTTCGAAAGACTGTGGATTCTCGTGAATGTCGGCGTTCAAATACCGGGAACCAAGGCGGCGATATTTTTATTGATGGATACGCCGGTGAATTCGCGAATCGCGCGGACCAGAAAAAACCGGCCGCGAAGGCCGGTTTTCAGCGATGCGCGAGCCGCGCGGCTTCAGCGCTTCAGGCCGCTGTCCTCGTCGGCGCCGATGTTCAGGTTCATGCACTGGATCGCCGCGCCCGAGGCGCCCTTGCCGAGGTTGTCCAGGCGCGCGACCGTGACGAAGCGCTCCTCGTTGCCGAATACGAACAGGTCGACGCGATTGGTGTCGTTGTTGGCCTGCACGTCGAAGAAGCCCTCGTCGAGATTCTCGGCCGCGTCGTACGGCGCGACCTTCACGAAGGCTTCGCCGGCATAGTACTCGGCGAGGATCTGCTGCACGTCCTGCGGCTTGGCGCGGCGCGCCAGCTGGCCCGGCGTGAAGTAGGTGGTGACGGCCAGGCCCTTGTAGAACGGGCCGACGATCGGCGTGAAGATCGGCGCGCCGGCCAGGCCCGTGTGCGCGGCCATCTCCGGCAGGTGCTTGTGGGCGAGGCCGAGCGCGTAGGCGCGCGGGCTGGCCAGGCGTTCGTTGCCGCCGGCCTCGTAGTCGGCAATCATCTTCTTGCCGCCGCCGCTGTAGCCGGTGATCGAATAGCTGTGGGCCGCGAAGTCGGTGGCGACCACGCCGGCATCGACCAGCGGGCGCATTGCCAGCACGAAGGCCGAGGCGTGGCAGCCCGGCACGGCGATGCGCTTGGCGCCGCGGATCCGCTCGCGCTGCGCGCGGGTCAGCTCGGGCAGGCCATAGGCCCAGTCGGCGCTGGTGCGAAAGGCGGTGCTGGCGTCGATCAGCGTGGTGCGATCGTTCTCGACCAGCGAGGCCGATTCGCGCGAGGCCACGTCGGGCAGGCACAGGAAGGTGATGTCCGAGGCGTTGATCAGGCGCCGGCGTTCCTCCACGTCCTTGCGCCTGGCATCGTCGATGCGAAGGATGTCGATGTCGCCGCGCGCGGACAGGTATTCGAAGATCTTCAGGCCGGTCGTGCCTTCCTGGCCGTCGACAAAAACTTTCGTGCTCATCTTGCTCTCACGGAATGGGGCGGCCGGCGCGAACGCCGGAAAGCCGACATTTTAAGACTTCACGGACAGGGCCGTAACCGATCGCGCCGAAAAAAGCGGCGGCGCGCGGTTTCATCCTGCACGGCCGGCATGACGAATTCTTGAAGCGCGGCGCATCGCGGCGATCCGGCAGCCGGCTGGCGCTCCGGCCCTCGTCGGGGCGATGCGTCGCCGCGCGGCGCGAAGCGACAGCGCTGAAGCAGGACGGGCGCCTAGCGTTCGTCGGTGACGATGAGGCGCGCATAGGCGAGCGCGGAGACGCTGATCTCGTGGTCGAACAACTGAGCGGGCCGGCCTTGCGCGCTGCGCAGGCGGTCGGAGTCGAGCGCGTAGACGGTGATCACGTAGCGATGCGGCTTGCCGGGCGGCGGGCAGGCGCCGCCATAGCCGTCGGTGCCGAAGTCGTTGCGCGCCTCGCTGGCGCCGAGCCGGCGCAGCACCCCGGAGGCGCTGGCATTGGCCGGCAGGCTGGTGACCTCGGCGGGGATGCCGGTCACCGCCCAGTGCCACCAGCCGCGGCCGGGCGCGTCGGGATCGAACATGGTGATCGCGTAGGCTCGGGTGCCGCGCGGCGCATGCTGCCAGCTCAGTTGGGGCGAGCGGTTGGCGCCGCCGCAGCCGTTGCGCGAATAGCGCTGGGCCACGTCGAGCCGGCCGCCCTCGCGCAGGTCGGCGCTCGACAGCGTGAACGGCGCCTGCGCGCCGGGCCGCGCGGTGCTGAGCAGCGCGGCGGCCACCACCGCGAGCAGGCGCAGCGCATTCCTGCCGCGGTGCCTGCCGCCTTGCCGCTCCTCCCGATCCTCACCTTCATGCATGGCGCGAGCCTCCCGTCACCTCGGCCGGCGCGTTCGACGACGGCGTTTCGGCACGTATTCGTGTTGCGACCCTGTGGACGACGGCAGCCAGTCTAGCACCGGGCAAGCGGCGGTGACGCAAGCATCGCGCGATGCCGGGCGGCGCGGGGAGGGTTCGCTCCGCCCGAAAAGAAAACGCCCGTGCACGGCAACCGTGACGGGCGTTGATCACGCGGCGCGCCGGAACCGGCGCGCGCAGGCGCTTACTCTTTCGGCGCGGTGGCGCCGCCGTGCGCGGCCGACCATTCGGCCGGCGCGTGCAGGAATTTCTCGACCTCGTCGAGCGTCTTGGTCTCGAAGTAGCCCGAGGCCTTGGCCACGCGCAGCACGTCCCACCAGGTAGCCAGCGCGTGCAGGTCGACGTCGATGTCCTTCAGGACCGAGACGCTTTCCTTGAAGATGTTGTAGTGGAACAGCACGAAGCAGTGGTTCACCTCGGCGCCGGCGGTGCGCAGCGCGTTGATGAAGTTGATCTTGCTGCGGCTGTCGGTGGTCAGGTCCTCCACCAGCAGCACGCGCGAGCCTTCTTCCAGGTGACCCTCGATCTGCGCGTTGCGGCCGAAACCCTTCGGCTTCTTGCGCACGTACTGCATCGGCAACATCATGCGATCGGCGATCCAGGCCGCGAACGGAATGCCGGCGGTTTCGCCGCCCGCCACCGCGTCGATCTGCTCGAAACCGACATCGCGCAGGATCGTCGCTTCCGCCATCTCCATCAGGCCCCGGCGCACGCGCGGATACGAGATCAGCTTGCGGCAGTCGATGTAGACCGGGCTCGCCCAGCCGGAGGTGAAGATGAACGGCTTTTCGGCGTTGAAGTGCACCGCCTGCACTTCGAGCAGGATTTTGGCGGTGGTGTCGGAGATCGTTTGACGATCGAAGCCTGTCATGGGCATTCCTTGGGTGATGAGCGGGAGGCCGGGCGCGAGGCGCCGTGGCGCGGCGACGGATTCCGGCCGGAGAACGGCGAACCGGCGCGGATGGCCGGCGGCGGAACTTCGCTGCGCGCGTGGGCCCGCATTTTACCCGAATCGGCGGGCGGCCGGACGTCGCGGGCGGCCGCTCGCGGCAGCTTTCGTCGCGGCTCGCCGGGCGTGTTCCGGCGCGGTTTTCCCGGCCGCCCCGAAGCCGGCGCCGGGCGGGCTTTCCAGCGCGCGCGAGGGGGCGATGATGGGCGCGCCGAGGGGGCGCCGTGACGCCCGTGGCCCCTGCCGCGACGGCCTTGCGCGGCAATTCCCGGTATCTGGCGGTGCAGCAACGCGCGCTTCGGTCGAGGTGTACACTTGTCGGCCCCTAGAATCCGCCCGGCACTTTGGTCTCCTTGCCCATCCCGCAGACAGGTTCGACGTCGCGCCGACCCGGCGCGCGACGCATGCCGTCCTCGACCATCCCCTCGATCGCCATGTTCCGGCACCTGCCGGACGCCGAATGCCAGGCTTCCAACACCGCCTTTCTCGCAGATCAGACCCACCATGGATGAACAACTGAAGCAAAGCGCGCTCGCGTATCACCAGAATCCGAAGCCCGGCAAGATCTCGGTCACGCCGACCAAGCCGCTGTCGAACCAGTACGACCTCTCGCTGGCCTATTCGCCGGGCGTGGCGGCCGCCTGCGAGGCGATCCACGCCGATCCGCTCGATGCGCAGAAGTACACCTCGCGCGGCAACCTGGTGGGCGTGGTGACCAACGGCACGGCCGTGCTGGGCCTGGGCAACATCGGCCCGCTGGCCGCCAAGCCGGTGATGGAGGGCAAGGGCTGCCTGTTCAAGAAGTTCGCCGGCATCGACGTGTTCGATATCGAGCTGGCCGAGACCGATCCCGACAAGCTGGTCGAGGCGATCGCGATGCTCGAGCCCACCCTGGGCGGCATCAACCTCGAGGACATCAAGGCGCCCGAGTGCTTCTACATCGAGCAGAAGCTGCGCGAGCGCATGAAGATCCCGGTCTTCCACGACGACCAGCACGGCACCGCGATCATCGCCTCGGCGGCGATCCTCAACGGGCTGAAGGTGGTCGGCAAGTCGCTCGGCGAGATCAAGCTGGTCTGCTCGGGCGCGGGCGCCGCGGCGATCGCCTGCCTGGACCTGCTGGTCAACCTGGGCCTGAACAAGGCCAATGTGCTGGTGACCGATTCGAAGGGCGTGATCCACGAGGGCCGCGGCCAGCTCGATCCGTCCAAGCAGCGCTACGCCGCCAATACCGAGGCGCGCACGCTGGCCGACGCGATCAACGGCGCCGACGTGTTCCTCGGCTGCTCCAGCGCCGGCGTGCTCAAGCCCGAGATGGTGCAGACCATGGGCAGCCAGCCGCTGATCCTCGCGCTGGCCAACCCGGAGCCGGAAATCCGCCCGGAAGCGGCCAAGGCGGTTCGCCCCGACGCGATCGTCGCGACCGGCCGTTCGGACTACCCGAACCAGGTCAACAACGTGCTGTGCTTCCCCTTCATCTTCCGCGGCGCGCTCGATGTCGGCGCAACCACCATCACCGAGGAGATGAAGCTCGCCTGCGTGCGCGCGATCGCCGAGCTGGCGCAGGAAACCGACCAGAGCGAGGAGGTCGCCAAGGCCTACGAGGGCCATTCGCTCGAATTCGGCCCGGACTACCTGATCCCGAAGCCCTTCGACCCGCGCCTGATCATCAAGATCGCGCCAGCGGTGGCGCAGGCCGCGATGGATTCGGGTGTGGCCACGCGCCCGATCGCCGACATGGACGCCTATCGCGAGCAGCTCGGCGCGACCGTCTATCGCACCGGCATGGTGATGCGCCCGGTGTTCACCGCGGCCAAGGCCAAGGAGGCGCGCATCGTGTTCGCCGAGGGCGAGGACGAGCGCGTGCTGCGCGCCGCGCAGTTCGTGCTGCAGGAGAAGATCGCCAAGCCGATCATCATCGGCCGCCCTGCGGTGGTCGAGATGCGCCTGAAGAAGATCGGCTCGAAGCTGCGCGCCGGCACCGACTTCGAGATCGTCGATCCCGAGGACGATCCGCGCTACCAGCAGTGCTGGCAGGCCTACCACGAGCTCGGCGCGCGCGACGGGGTCACGCCCGAGGTGGCCAAGGCCGCGCTGCGCAAGGCCAATACGCTGATCGGCGCGATCCTGGTCCACCTCGGCGATGCCGACGGCATGATCTGCGGCATGATCGACACCTATCACAGCCATCTCAAGTACGTGGAGCAGGTGCTGGGCCGCGCGCCGGGCGCCGAGCATCTCGCGGCGATGAACCTGCTGATGCTGCCGGGCCGCAACCTGTTCGTCTGCGACACCTACGTCAACGAGCTGCCGAGCGCCGAGCAGCTCGCCGACATGACGATCCAGGCCGCGGCCGAGATCGAGCGCTTCGGCATCACCCCGAAGGCTGCGCTGCTGTCGAACTCGAACTTCGGCAGCGCGCCCTCGGCGTCCTCGCGCCGCATGGCCGAGGCCCGCAAGCTGATCGCGCAGCGCGCGCCGCAGCTCGAGGTGGACGGCGAGATGCACGGCGACGCGGCGCTCTCGGAGGTGGTCCGCAAGGCCGCCTTCCCCGGCACCACGCTGTCGGGCGAGGCGAACCTGCTGATCATGCCGAACGTCGAGGCGGCCAATATCGCCTACAACCTGCTGAAGATGGTCGGCGGCGACGGCGTGACGGTCGGCCCGTTCCTGCTCGGCGCGGCCAAGCCGGTGCACATCCTGACGCCGGCGGCGACGGTGCGCCGCATCGTCAACATGACGGCGGTGGCGGCGGCCAACGTCAACAGCGCGGCGCGCTGAGACGGCTCGACGGCGAGGGCGGGCGCGGTGCCTGCCTCGCCTGAATGAAAAAAGCCACGGACCCGATCGGGCCGTGGCTTTTTCATGTGCCGCGCCGGCGTGGCGGCGGCAGCCTCAGGCGACGTGGCGCGTGAGCGCCTGCGGCCCGTTCCACTGCGCGAGCAGCGCCTCCCACTTGGTGCGCACCGCGCGCAGGTTGTTCTCCTTCACGTGGCCATAGCCGCGAATCCCGTCCGGCAGCTTCGCGAGCTCGAGCGCGAGCGGCAGCCGCTCCGGCGTGAGCCCGGCGAGGATCGTCTCGACCAGGGCCACGTATTCGCCGATCAGCGCGCGCTCGGTACGCCGTTCCTCGGTGCGGCCGAAGGGATCGAAGGCGGTGCCGCGCAGCCCCTTGAGGCGGGCCAGCAGACGGAACGCCGTCAGCATCCACGGACCATAGGCCTTCTTCACCAGATGGCCCTGCGCGTCGCGCTTGGCCAGGATCGGCGGCGCGAGGTGGTAGCGCAGCTTCAGCTCGCCCTCGAACTGCTCGGCCAGCCTGGCCAGGAAGGCCGGGTCCGACTGCAGCCGCGCGACCTCGTACTCGTCCTTGTAGGCCATCAGCTTGTAGAGGTTGCGCGCGACCGCCTCGGTCAGCGGCTCCTGCGCCGCCTCGCCGTCGAGGCGGGCCTCGGCGGCGCGCACGCGCTCGATCACGGCCGAGAAACGTGCCGCGTAGGCGGCGTTCTGGTAGGCGCCCAGTTGCTCGACACGCTTGGCGATCAGCGTATCGACCGCCTTTTTCGTGTGCAGCGCGATCACCGTGGCGCCGCTGGGCACCACCTGCCTGCCGGCCGCGGCCTGGCGCACGCTGGCCAGGTCATGGGCGGCGCGGCGGCCCCAGTCGAAGGCCGCCAGGTTCTTCTCGACCTGCACGCCGTTCAGCTCGATCGCGCGCGTCAGCGAAGCCAGCGTGAGCGGCAGGCCGCCGCGCTGCCAGGCATAGCCGAGCACGAAGGGATTGGTGTAGATCGTGTCGCCGAGCAGGGCGGCCGCGAACTGGTCCGCGTCGACCAGGTCGACGAACTCGCCCGCCGCGATCCGGATGTCCTGTTCGGCGCTCGCGCCGGGGAAGGCCCATTGCGGGTTCTTGATGAACTCGGCGGTCGGCGTCCTGGCGCTGTTGACCACCACTCGCGTCGAGCCGTGGCGCATGCGCGAGGTGCATTCGTCGCTGGCCGTCACCAGCGCGTCGCCGCCGATCACGAGATCCGCCTCGCCCATCGCGATGCGCGTGGCGTGGATGTCGGCGGGCGCATGCGCGATCTGCACATGGCTCATCACGGCGCCGCCCTTCTGCGCGAGACCGGTCACGTCGAGCACGGTGACGCCCTTGTTCTCCAGGTGCGCGGCCATGCCGATCAGCGCGCCGATGGTCACCACGCCGGTGCCGCCGACGCCGGTGACCAGCACGCCCCAGGCGCGGCCGATCGCGGGCAGCTCGGGTTCGGGCAGCGGCGGCAGCGCGCCGGCGTCCACCGCGACCGCCTTCGGCTTCTTCAACTGGGCGCCCTCGACGCTCACGAAGCTCGGGCAGAAACCCTTGGCGCAGGAGAAATCCTTGTTGCAGGTCGACTGGTTGATCTGCCGCTTGGTGCCGAACTCGGTCTCGAGCGGCTCGACCGACAGGCAGTTCGACTGCACCGAGCAGTCGCCGCAGCCTTCGCAGACCGCCTCGTTGATCACCACGCGTTTGGCCGGATCCGGGTAGGCGCCGCGCTTGCGGCGGCGGCGCTTCTCGGTGGCGCAGGTCTGGTCGTAGATCAGGATGCTGGTGCCGGCGATCTCGCGCAGCTCGCGCTGCACGGCGTCGAGCGTGTCGCGATGGTGGATCGTCACGCCCGGCGCGAGCAGGTCGGTCTTGCCCTGGTACTTCTCCGGCTCGTCGCTGACGATCACGATCCGCGCGGCGCCCTCGGCCGCCACCTGGTGGGTGATCTGCGGCACGGTCAGGGTGCCGTCCACGGGCTGGCCGCCCGTCATCGCCACTGCGTCGTTGTAGAGGATCTTGTAGGTGATGTTGGCCTTCGAGGCGATCGCCGCGCGCACCGCCAGCAGGCCCGAGTGGAAGTAGGTGCCGTCGCCGAGGTTGGCGAACACGTGCTTTTCCTCGGTGAAGGGCGCCTGGCCGATCCAGGGCACGCCTTCGCCGCCCATCTGGCTGAAGGTGCTGGTATTGCGGTCCATCCACACCGTCATGTAGTGGCAGCCGATCCCGGCGATCGCGCGCGAGCCTTCGGGTACCACCGTCGAGGTGTTGTGCGGGCAGCCCGAGCAGAACCAGGGCTTGCGCTCGGCGGTGACGTGCGGCCGGGCCAGCGCGGCCTCCTTGGCCTGGATCACGGCGATGCGCGCGGCGATGCGCGCGCGCACCTCGGCGGGCAGCTCGAACTTCTCGAGCCGCGTCGCGATCGCCTTGGCGATGATGGCGGGCGAGAGCTCGTAGTGCGCCGGCAGCAGCCAGTTGCCCATCGGCACCGACCATTCGCCGCCCGCGCCGTCCTTCTCGTCGAACTTGCCGAAGATGCGCGGGCGCTGGCCGTCGGGCCAGTTGTACAGTTCTTCCTTGATCGCGTATTCGAGGATCTGGCGTTTTTCCTCCACCACCAGGATCTCGTCGAGGCCGCGCGCGAACTGCTGCGCGCCCTGTGCCTCGAGCGGCCAGACGCAGCCGACCTTGTAGAGCCGGATGCCGATCCGCGCGCAGGTCTGGTCATCGAGGCCGAGGTCGGTGAGGGCCTGGCGCACGTCCAGGTAGGCCTTGCCGGCCGTCATGATGCCGAAGCGCGCCTGCGGCGAATCGATCTCGATGCGGTCGAGCCGGTTGGCGCGCACGTAGGCGAGCGCCGCGTACCACTTGTGGTCGATCATCCGCGCTTCCTGCACCAGCGGCGGATCGGGCCAGCGGATGTTGAGCCCGCCCTCGGGCATCAGGAAGTCCTCGGGCAGGACGATGTTGGCGCGATGCGGGTCGATGTCGACCGAGGCCGAGGATTCGACCACGTCGGTGACGCACTTGAGCGAGACCCACAGCCCCGAATAGCGGCTCATGGCCCAGCCGTGCAGGCCGAAGTCGAGGTATTCCTGGACGTTCGAGGGATACAGCACCGGCAGGCCGCAGGCCTTCAGCAGGTGCTCGGACTGGTGCGCGAGGGTCGAGGACTTGGCGGCGTGGTCGTCGCCGGCCAGCACCAGCACCCCGCCGTGCGGCGAGCTGCCGGCCGAGTTGGCATGCTTGAGCACGTCGCCCGAGCGGTCGACGCCGGGGCCCTTGCCGTACCACATGCCGAACACGCCGTCGTATTTCGCGCCGGGGTAGAGGTTGACCTGCTGCGTGCCCCATACGGCGGTCGCGGCGAGGTCCTCGTTGAGGCCGGGCTGGAACACGATGCGGTGCGCGGCCAGATGCTTCTGGGCTTTCCAGAGCGACTGGTCGAGGCCGCCGAGCGGCGAGCCGCGATAGCCGGAAATGAAACCAGCGGTATTGAGGCCGGCGGCACGGTCGCGTTCCTGCTGCAGCATCGGCAGCCGGACCAGCGCCTGCACGCCGCTCATGTAGGCACGGCCGCGCTCGAGCGTGTATTTGTCGTCGAGCGTGACCGATTGAAGCGCGGCTTCCAGCGTCGCGCGCTGGCCGGCGTCTAGCGGGGCATTCATTACTACGTCTCCTCCACCCGTTTGGGATCACCAAAACTGTCGGCATCGGCGTCTTGTGGACACACATTGGCCGGGGCGCCATATTGGCGGGTTTCGGAAAATGGTATCACTGGTGGAAACCCGCCGTTTGTTGTGTTTTTTGTAGTGAATCCTTGCGATCTGCCTGCAATTTTCTGCGTTACATCATGTAAAAGCATGTAAAGCCCCGGGCCGCGCCGGGGGTTTCCGTTTAGTCTATTGCGCTGCCGGCAATGGTCGGGCCCCAACGATGGCCCTGGAATGGAGAGAGCCAGCCGGCTGATACAACGGAGGTTCCATGAATACGCGTCATATCCAGAATTTCTTGATGGTGTCGACCGCGTTCTTCGCGATGACCGGCCCGCTGCGCTCGCAAGGCGCGAGCGCCCTGGCCGCGGCGAGCGCACCGATGCTGCAGATCACCCCCGCGGGCGACGCGATCGCGCCGGCCGGCGTGACGGCGACCACGCAGGTGAGCGGAGCGCCGAAAGCCTGAGATCGAGCCGGCGCCGCGCGGCGTCGTTTTTCCTCATAACGAGAAGGGTGGAAATCTTGCGATTTCCGCCCTTTTTCATTGCCGGTCGCGCGCCCGGCGGCGCCTTGGCATCAGGCCGTCAGACCTTGTCCTGCACCACGCCGCGCCGGATCTGGTCCAGCTCGATCGATTCGAACAAGGCCTTGAAGTTGCCCTCGCCGAAACCCTGGTTGCCCTTGCGCTGGATGATCTCGAAGAAGATCGGCCCGATCTGGTTCTCGGTGAAGATCTGCAGCAGCAGGTCGTCGTGCGCGCCGTCGATCAGGATCTTGCGCTTGCGCAGCTCGGCCAGCGGCTCGCCGTGGTTGGGCACGCGCCGGTCGACCAACTCGTAGTAGGTGTCGATGGTGTCGAGCAGGCTGACCTCGCTGCCGCGCAGCCCGTCGACGGTGCGATAGATGTCGTCGCTGCCCAGCGCGATGTGCTGGATCCCCTCGCCGTGATAGGCGTCGAGATATTCCTGGATCTGGCCCGGCGTGTCCGAGCCTTCCTCGTTGATCGGGATGCGGATCTTGCCGCAGGGCGAGGTCATCGCCTTCGACTTCACGCCCGTCACCTTGCCCTCGATATCGAAGTAGCGCACCTCGCGGAAGTTGAACAGGCGCTCGTAGAACTCGGCCCATTCGGCCATCCGGCCGCGGTGGACGTTGTGGGTGAGGTGGTCGATATAGGTCAGGCCGTGGCCGACGGGGGCCGGATCGGCGCCCGGGATCGGCTCGAAATCGACGTCGTAGATGCCGATGTCGCCGATGCTGCCGGCCTGCGCGCCGTTCTTGCCGCGCCAGCGGTCGACGAAATAGATCAGCGAGTCGCCGACGCCCTTGATGGCGGGAATGTTCAGCTCCATCGGCCCGGTCTTGTTGTCGAAACCCCAGGCGCCGAGTTCTAGCGCGCGGCGATAGGCCTGCGCGGCATCCTGCACGCGGAACGCGATTGCGCAGATCGAGGGGCCGTGCAGGCGCGCGAAGCGCTGCGCGAAGGAATCGGGCTCGGCGTTGATGATGAAGTTGATCTCGCCCTGGCGGTACAGCGTGACGTCCTTGTGGCGGTGGCGCGCGACCGCGCGGAAGCCCATGCGCTCGAACAGCTGGCCGAGTGCCTTCGGGTCCGGCGCGGTGTATTCGATGAATTCGAAGCCGTCGGTGCCGACGGGATTGTCCCAGGTGGGAACTTGCATGCTGTCTCCTGATGGTCGGATCGATCGTGGGGGCGGCAAGCCGCCGCATGCAGAACAGTGTAGGCGGGCGATGCGGGCAATTACTTGCGAAATTAATCGCACCCCGATACGATTGCGCAACTTTCAACCAATAAAAATCGAACTAGGGGAGGAAAATGGCGCGTGTCGAATTGGACGCCATCGATCGGCGGATCCTGGCGATCCTGCAGGAGAACGGCCGGCTGTCGAACCAGGAGATCGCCGAGCGCGTGAACCTGTCGCCCAGCCCCTGCCTGCGCCGGATCCGGCGTCTCGAGGAAATGGGCGTGATCACCAACTACGTGGCCTTGCTCGACCCGAAGCGACTCGGGCTCGACCTGTTGGCCTATGTCAGCGTGCGGCTCGAGAAGCGCGGCGGCGTGGCCGCCGGCGAGGGCGGCGCCACCCATTCGGAGCGCTTTCGCGCGGCCGTGCAGGCCTGGCCCGAGGTGGTGGCCTGCCACGCGATGACGGGCGACATGGATTACCTGCTGCGCGTGCAGGTCGAGGACATGGCGCATTTCTCGCGATTCGTGCAGGAGCAGTTGCTGCACCATCCCTCGGTGATCGACGTGAAGACCAGTTTCGCGCTGGAGAGCTTCAAGGAAACCACGGCGCTGCCGATCCGCTGATTTCCTCGGCGCGGGCGGAGCATGGCGGCGGTAAACGAAACGGGCGACCCGCTTGCGGGCCGCCCGTTCTGGATTCTGGATTTTGGTGCGGCAAGACCGCCGGGCCGGGGCGGCCCGGACGATTCGGACCTCAGGCGGCCAGCCCCGCCGGCAGCATCGATTCGAACATCTGCGTGGCGCGGCGCGCCTGGCGCTTCATCGCGTAGTCGAACACGGCAGCCTGCTCCTGCAGCATCTCGGCGATGATCGTCGAGTGGTCGGCGGGCGGCAGCGACAGGTAGGCATCGGCCTCGCCACAGGCGTATTCGATCCGCATGCCCGACTTCTTCGCGATATGCATCATGGTCGCGTTGCGCGACAGGCAGTGCATGTAGAGCGTCGAGACGTGGGTGTTGCGGCTGCGGATCGCCGCGCGCTCGAACAGCCGCGTGCCGACCCCCTGGCCGCGCGCCGATTCGAGCACCGAGACGCCGAATTCGGCGGTGCGCTTGTCGCCCTCGTCGGGCAGGTAGGCCAGGTGGCCGACGCCGACCAGCTCGAGCGCGGCGTCGAACACGCCGAACACGGTGTCGCGGCCGAAATCGATGGTGCGCACGTAATTCTCGATTACGTGGTTCGGCACGATCTGGCCGAAGCGCAGCAGGCGATCTTCATCGTCGAGCGCCATGAAATGCGTGAGCATCTGCTCACGGTCGGTGGAAGCCAGTTCCCTGACGAGAACCGGCGCCTGCCCGACCTTGCCGATCGGGTCGGCGGGGCGGAGAGGGAGCGTGTTCATCGTGGGTTCCTCAGAGACCGTACAGCCGGGTTGTGCAATGCAGCAGCATTCTAACCGAACGGTACACGTCGGATCAGGGAAAACCCGGATTCGTGTGGAGGAGGTCTTCTAAAGATATGCAACGATCGCCGGAAGTTTTTGATTTCTTGGCGATAATCGTTTCATCGGATGATATATGTGGCGATGTGCCACATGTGCCTCGGGCGCAACGCTCGCGGCACGTCTGCTGCTCCGCAGTATTTGTCCCTCGTTTTCTCGCCTTCCGGCCCCCTGCGGCGGCCCGGGATTCGCTCAGGCCTCGCCGCCGAGCCCTCGCTCGATCAGCTCGATCACCTGCTCGGCGAAATCGCGGTAACCGAGGCGGCCGCCCGGTTTCAGCCAGGTGAAGGTCCAGTTGATCATGCCGAACACCATCATGGTGACCGAGGTCTGGTTCTGCTTCGAGACGCGGCCCGGGTAGGCGCGCTCGATCTGGCGCGTGAAGGCGGCGACGATATCGCGCTGGCGATCGAGGATCACCTGCCGCTGCGTGTTCTCGAGGTATTTGACGTCGTTGAGCAGCGCCACGTGGCGGCTGTGCGAGGTTTCGTATTCGACCAGGAAGGCGCGGATCAGCTCGGCGAAGGCCTCGCGCTCGCTGAGCCCGCGGCGCTGGCTGGCCCCCTCGACCTCGGCGATGATCAGCATCAGCCGCGTGGTGTAGCGGTCGAGCAGGTCGAACAGGATCGCTTCCTTGCCCTCGTAGTAATGATAGAGACGCGCCTTCGAGGTGCCGCTGGCGGCGGCGAGGTCGGTCATCGAGGTGCTGGGGTAGCTGGTCTGCGCGAACTTCGCGGCCGCGAGGTCGAGAATCTGCTCGCGTTGGGATTCGTGGTCGGGCGCTCGGGTGCGGGCCATGGCGTGGATCGAAAAGGTCGGGTGGCGGGGCGCCGCCCGTTGGCGCGATAGTGCGCCAGGGGAATTGTACGCAAGGGCGGGCGCCGGCCCGCCGCTGCCTCAGTGCAGCGCGTCGGCAGGCACCGCGCGCAGCGAGATCTCGCGCAGGCGGTCGACATGCGGATTCTCGCCCTGCAGCTCGAGGCGCCCCGCCGCGACCAGTTCGCGGCAGCGCCAGAACGCCACGCTGTCGCTGACCACCAGGTGGCCGCGGTCGGCGTAGGCCATCACCGCGCCCACCACGCGCGCGGCCGGCTGCCAGTCTTCCCCGGCATGTTCGAGCACCAGCGCGTCGATATCGGCGTAATGGCCGCTCTTGAAGGTGTTGTCGATCCAGTAGCGCAGCTCGGCGTTGGCCTGCTTGGCCTCCTGCCATTCGAGCGCGAGCCGGCTGATGCGAAGCACCGAGATCGGCGCGGCTTCGGGCAGTTTCGCGGCCAGATGCTCGGGGGAGAACAGGCCCGTCGAGACCGGGCGCTCGCCGATCCGCTCTCGCGTGTCGGCATCGAGATCGGCCACCGAGAGTCGTACCTCGTTGAGCCGTTGCGGCGCGTTGCGCAGGTGGTAGGCCACGCGTCGCAGCATCAACTGGTCGGCGGCGCTTTGCGCGTGCCAGATCACTACCTGGTCGGCGCCTGCCGCGAGTTCGGCCAGCTTGTCGAGCTCGCCGGCCAACTGGGCGGGCCAATCGAACAACTCGCCGGGCAGCAGCTTTTCCCAGAAGGCGGCGCGTGTCGCGGACGCGTCGTCGATGCCGCGCAAGGGGCCGACGGCGAGATCGTCGAGGAGTTCGACCACGGAATCGGTGCGGCCGGCCGAAGCCAGCGCGTTGCGTAGCGAGGCGGCGGCGGAGCCGCCGATGGTGACGTGAAGAATGCTCATCTGCCGAAGATCAACGAAGAAGGGCCGCCTGGCGGCCGGGCTGGTGTGCCCCGGCCCGTCAGGCGGCCCTTAGTGTAAGCGAGATGCCGTGTCACGAGATACCGCGCCGCGCACGGCGATGACGACGCTCAACGTTCGTCGTAGCTGACCACCACCTTGTCGCTGATCGGGTGGCACTGGCAGGTCAGCACGAAGCCGTCGCTCACCTCGTGCGCTTCGAGCGTGTAGTTCTTGTCCATCCGCACCTCGCCTTCGAGCACCTTCGCGCGGCAGGTGCAGCACACGCCGCCCTTGCAGGCATAGGGCAGCGCCAGGCCCGCGCGCAGGCCGATATCGAGCAGGCTCGGGCCCTCGTAGGGCAGGCGCAGCTTGCGCGTCTTGCCGTCGATCACGATCTCGAGCGCGGCGGCCGGCGTGGTTTCGGTGATTTCCACCGCCGGCGCGCCGGCCTGCGGCAGCGGCGTGCCGAAGCGCTCGACGTGGACCCGCTCCGGCGCCACGCCGGCCGCGGCCAGCGCCGCCTCGGCCGCGTCCATCATCGGCGCCGGGCCGCAGATGAAGGCCTCGTCGATCGAATCGGGCGGCACCAGCGTGTCGAGGAAGGCCGCACACTTCGCCTGGTCGAGCACGCCGTTGAACAGCTCGACGTCCTGCTGCTCGTCGGACAGCACGTGGTAGAGCGCGAAACGCTGCATGAAGCGGTTCTTCAGGTCTTCCAGGCCTTCGGCGAACATGATCGAATCGACGCTGCGATTGCCGTAGATCAGCGTGAAGCGGCTGCGCGGCTCCAGTTCGAGCGTGGTGCGGATGATGGCCAGCACCGGCGTGATGCCCGAACCGCCGGAGAAGGCCAGGTAGTGCTTGCCGGCTTCGGCGTTCAGGTGCGTGAAGAAACGGCCGTCGGGCGTCATCACCTCGATGCTGTGGCCGGCCTTCAGCGTGTCGAAGGCGAAGTTCGAGAAGCGGCCGCCGCGCACGCGCTTGATGCCGATGCGCAACTCGCCGTCGCGTTCGTAGTCGGTGGTGCCGACGCAGATCGAATAGGAGCGGCGCGTTTCCTCGCCGTCGATGTGCGCCTTCAGCGTGACGAACTGCCCTTGCGTGAAGCGATATTGCTCGCGCAGCCCGGGCGGAACCTCGAACGAGACCGTCACCGCGTCGGCCGTCTCGGGCTGAACCTCGCGGATGCGCAGCGGATGGAATTGCGGAGTCGCCATGTCAGTAGGGCTTGAAGTAGTCGAAGGGTTCGCGGCAGTCGAGGCAGCGATAGAGCGCCTTGCAGGCCGTCGACGCGAACTGGGCGAGGCGCTCGGTATGGACCGAGCCGCAGCGCGGGCAGGCCGGCGCGGCCGAGGGTTTCGGCGCGAAGCGGATCACCTTCGAGGTGCCGCCGGGGTTCGGGGCGGGGCTGCCGCAGTTGCCGACCGGCGGCGCGATGCCATAGGTGCGCAGCTTGTCGCGGGCCGCCTCGCTGATCCAGTCGGTGGTCCAGGCCGGCGACAGCACGGTGACGATCCGGTGGGCGGGCGCGCCGATCCGCGCGAGCGCGGCCTCGATGTCCTCGGCGATCTGCGACATCGCCGGGCAGCCCGAGTAGGTCGGCGTGATCACGATCTCGAGCAGGCCGTCGTCGGCTTCGCGCAGTTCACGCAGGATGCCGAGTTCGCGGATCGAGACCACCGGAATCTCGGGATCGGGCACGGTGTCGAGCGCGGCGCGGATCGCGTCGAGATCGGGGGGCGGGGCGGGGTTGGCTGGCGCGGGCATGGCGGCTTTCGTCGGCGTGGCGGCGTGCATGCTCAACTCACCAGCTCGCGCCCGGATGCTGGCGCGCCAGGCTCTGCATCTGCGCGAGCAGGAAGCCCATGTGCTCGGAATGCTCGCCGAGCTTGCCGGTGCTGACGTGCGCCACCGGCGGCGGTGCGTCCAGCGTGGCTTCGGCGAGTGCCGCGTCGACGTCGGCGCGCCAGGCGGCTTCGAGCGTGTCCGCAGCGGGCGCGATGCCGGCCGTCGCGACCTCGCGCTCGACCGCGTCGACGGCAAAGCATTCGCGGGTATAGGGCATCAAATAGTCGAGCGCAGCCTGCGCGCGGCGATGCGAGGTTTCGGTGCCGTCGCCGAGCCGGATCAGCCATTCGCGCGCGTGATGCTCGTGGTAGCGCGTCTCCTTGATCGATTTCGCGGCGATCGCGGCCAGCTGGGTGTCGTTCGAGGTCTCGAGCGCGGTCCAGAGGTGCAGCATCAGCGTCGCGTAGAGGAAGTTGCGCACGATCGTCACGGCGTAGTCGCGGTCGGCCTGGGCCGTGCCGCTCAAGGGGCCGTGATGTGGCAGCTCGACCAGCGTCAGGTTGGTGAATTCGTGCTCGCCGCGGAAATAGGCGTAGTCGTCCTCGGTCTTCGCGGCGCCGGTCAGCGCGCGTTCGAGTTCGGCCGCGTGGGCATAGAGCAGTCGCGCCTGGCCGATCAGGTCGAGGCTCATGTTGGTCAGCGCGATGTCCTCTTCGAGGATCGGGCCGTGCCCGCACCACTCGGCATTGCGCTGACCGAGGATCAGCGCGCTGTCGGCGAGGCGCAGCACGTAGGCAAGGTGGGAGGCCGGGTTCGTCGTCATCGCGGGCTTACATGTGGTTGACTTCGTCGGGCAGCGTGTAGAACGTCGGGTGGCGGTAGATCTTGTCGCCGGCCGGTTCGAACAGCTCCGCCTTCTCGTTCGGAGCGGATGCCGTGATCGCCGCCGACGGCACCACCCAGATGCTCACGCCTTCCTGGCGGCGCGTGTAGACGTCGCGCGCCATGCGCAGCGCCATCGAGGCGTCGGCGGCGTGAAGGCTGCCGCAGTGCTTGTGATCGAGCCCCTGCTTGCTGCGCACGAATACTTCCCAGATCGGCCATTCCTGTTTCATGTCTGTCTCCTGCTGGATGAGGGGCGGTTTCAGGCGGCCTGCCGTTCGGCACGGCGCGCGCGTTTCTCGGCATGGGCGAGCGCGGCTTCGCGGACCCAGGCGCCGTCGTCGTGGGCCTTCACGCGGGTGGCGAGGCGCTCGCGGTTGCAGGGGCCGTCGCCGTTGACGACACGCCAGAACTCGTCCCAGTCGATCGCGCCATAGTCGTAATGGCCGCGCGATTCGTTCCACGCGAGGTCGGGATCGGGGAAGCTCACGCCGAGCACGCGGGCCTGCTCGACCGCCGCGTCGACGAATTTCTGGCGCAGGTCGTCGTTCGAGATCCGCTTGATGCCCCATTTGGCCGACTGGTTGCTGTGGACCGAATCGGCATCGCTCGGGCCGAACATCATCAGCACCGGCCACCACCAGCGGTTCACCGCCTGCTGGACCATCTCGCGCTGCGCCGGCGTGCCGGCCATCATCGCCAGCAGCGCGTCGAAACCCTGGCGCTGGTGGAAAGATTCTTCCTTGCAGATGCGGATCATGGCGCGTGCATAGGGGCCGTAGGTGCAGCGGCAAAGCGGAATCTGGTTCATGATCGCGGCGCCGTCGACCAGCCAGCCGATCACGCCGACGTCCGCCCAGCTCGGCGTGGGGTAGTTGAAGATGCTCGAATACTTGGCCTTGCCGGCGTGCAGCGCGTCGACCAAGGTGTCGCGCGAGACGCCGAGCGTTTCGGCCGCGCTATAAAGATATAGGCCGTGCCCGGCTTCGTCCTGCACCTTGGCGAGCAGGATCGCCTTGCGCTTGAGGCTGGGCGCGCGCGTGATCCAGTTGCCCTCGGGCAGCATGCCGACGATCTCGGAATGCGCGTGCTGGGAAATCTGGCGTACCAGCGTCTTCCGATAGGCCTCCGGCATCCAGTCCTGCGGCTCGATCTTGCCGTCGGCGCCGATCACGGCGTCGAAGCCCGCCTGCTCGGGGGAGGCGGTGGCGTTCGTGCCGGCAGCGTCGGCGGGGGCCGGCTGGCCGGGGAGGTCGAGGGATTGCGTGTACATGGCGATCGTCCCGTTCGGGGAGAAGGTAGAGCGCAGTATAAACCAACCGTCCGGTCGGTTAATTAATTTTTAGAGATACCGGATGGCTTGCGCTCCACTGGGCCTGGATCGGCGGTGATGCAAAAACCGGGGCGATATCGGGCACAATCGTCCACTTTCCCGTACTTTCCGGTGAGCTGGATCGAATCATGAGTTTCCGTCGTCGTGTGTTGCCGGCCGTGGTCGGCGGTCTTGCGTTGTGGTGGGTTGGCGCGGCAAGCGCCGCGGATGGGGAGGCATCGCGCTGGGTGGCGGCCTGGGCCACCGCGCTGCAGCCGATTCCTGAAATGGCTTCGCCGCCTCCTCTATATAGAACGCCTGAGGTTGCGGGTCGGACGCTGCGCGAGATCGTCTATCCGAGTGTTGCCGGCGACAAGGTCAGGGTGCGGATCAGCAACGCCTATGGGCGAGCACCGTTGTCGATCGGATCGGCGCGGATCGCGCGTTCCGCAGGGACGGCCGCGGTGCGAGGCGACATCGCCGCGCAGCTGAGCTTTGGTGGGCGGCGCGATGTCGTGCTGGCGCCGGGAGAGGAGCGCGACAGCGATCCGGTCTCGCTGCCGGTGGAGGCCGGCGCGCCGTACGCGATCAGCCTGTTCGTTCATGGCGAGCAGAAGCTGACGGGCTGGCATCGCGTCTCGAACCAGATCAACTATGTCTCGACGCCGGGCGACCATGCCGCGGATACGAGCGGGGACGCCTATAAGGTTCGGATTACCCAGTCAGCCTGGGTCAGCGAACTGGCGGTCGAAGCCGGGCCTAACGCGGTGGGTACGATCGCGGCGGTTGGCGACTCGATCACCGATGGCATGCGTTCGAGTCTGAATCGTAACCGGCGCTGGCCGGACGGGCTCGATCGCCGGCTCGACGCGGCCGGCGCGCGCCAATGGGGCGTTGTCAATCTCGGGATCAGCGGGAATCGCTTGCTGAGCGACTCGGCCTGCTATGGCGTCGCACTCGAGCGCAGGTTCGAGCGCGACGTCCTTGCCCGATCTGGGGTGAAGGCGGCCGTGCTGCTGGTCGGGATCAACGACATCAATTTTCAGGCGATGCCGCCGCGCGCTGGCCTCGACTGCGATGCGCCGCATACGAAGGTCGATGCGCGGGCGTTGATCCAGGGATATCGCCGCCTGATCGTGAGTGCCCACGCGAAAGGAATTGCCTTGTTTGGTGCGACGCTGACGCCGGCGTCCTTGCCCGCGGAGCGTGAGGCGATTCGTGTCGAGGTGAATCACTGGATCCGCACCTCGGGGGCGTTCGATGGCGTGGTCGATTTCGATGCCGCGCTACGCGACCCGTCGCGACCGCAGATCATGCAACGTCGTTACGACAGTGGGGACAACATCCATCCGAGCGACGCAGGTTATGCGGCCATGGCGGATGCAGTGCCGATCGACAAGCTGCTGGAGGCCGCGAAGCAGCGTTGAGTCGTGATGAAAAACGGGCGCCGTCATGGCGCCCGAATTTTTTAACAAAGTTCTTAAAAAAGACTTGCGTGCCTGCTAGAGCCTGCTTAGAATCACGCCTCTTTCGCGCTAACGGAAACGCGGTGCGGAAGGGGAAGCAAGGTTGGACGCGTCGAGCGCCTGAGCAGTTGGCCGCTGATTCGTTTGACCGAGAAGTGATCGACGCAGTGAGTTGATCGCGGCGCTGAAAAAAGTAGTTGACGC